>DATDPU010000149.1:0-40729 GCA_035292585.1 Anaerolineae bacterium
CCACCCGCAAGTTTCCGATTGAGGAACCCGTGCATGATCTACTACCCGAATTCCGACGTAACCGCACACGATGTCGTGGCGCTTGGCCTGACTAGAGATTGGCTCAAAATGCACACACGATGTCGTGGCGGTTGACATCTACCTTCTACCTTCTACCTTCTGCATTCTGCATTCTGCATTCTACATTCTGCATTCTGCATTCATCATTCCGCATTCCACTCCCTGACCACATCAATAATATCCTCAAACACCCAATCGGGTTGATACGCGCTGGCGGCGAGCTGCGCGCGTGTGGTGACGCCGCCCATCACGAGGATAGTCTTGAGGCCGGCGCGGATGCCGCCCAGGATGTCCGTTTCCAGCCGGTCGCCGAGCGCAGCTGTCCGCTCAAGCGGTGTGTTCAGGCGGCGTAAGGCCTGCTGGTACAGCAGCGGTTCGGGCTTGCCGATGACGATCGGCTTCACGCTCGTGGCGGTCTCGATCGCGGCCAGCAGCGCGCCGTTGCCGGGGATGATGCCTTCGGGTGCGGGAAAGGTCGCATCGGGATTGGTGCCGACGAAAATGGCCCCGGCGCGAATGAGCAGCGCCGCGCGTTTGAGCTGCGCGTAGGTGGTGTGCCAGTCGATGCCGACGACGACCGCCGCGGCGTCTTCTTCGGCCAGAGTGAAGCCGCGTTCCGATAGCGCCTGGCGCACGCCCTCCAGGCCGATGGCGTAGACGCGCGAGCCAGCCGGCAGGATCGAGGTCAGATAGTCGGCGGTCGCACTGGCCGACGTGACGATCTCGTCGAGCGCGACGGGCGCGCCATACGCAGCCAGCCGCCCGGCGTATTGCGCTTCGGTGCGCGAGGAGTTGTTGGTCGCCAGCACGAAACGGATATCGCGTTCGCGCAGGAAGGCGAAGAACTCTGGAATGCCAGGCAGCGGTTCACTCCCGCGCCACAGCACGCCGTCCATATCGATGATCAGAGCTTGAAGGGAAGCGAGAGAATTCATCCTATTCATCTGGTGTAACCGATTGGGCGAATCAGCGAGACAGAGGCGTCCGTTTCAATCCGTTTGTCCGCTGAAGTGTCCGTTGCTGGCTATCCGCTGCCAGTCCTCCAGCGTATCGATATCCAGCACGTCCAGTTCGTTTTCGATTTCGATCGTCGCGGCGAGGTGTGGGTTGGCAGTGACGATAGATCGACCGCCCGTATCGCCGGTGATGCTCAGGAGTTGCTCGAACAGCGAGCGGTCGAATAAGGTCGGCGAAGCGCGGCGACCTTGAAATGCCGGCGAGACGATGCGCTTGCCCGATGTTTGGTACGCCTCGACGATCGCTCGCAAATGCGCCGGGCTGATACGCGGCTGATCGACGAGCAGCATGATCGCCGCCTCCACCTCGGCAGGCAGCGCGCGCACCCCGGCGTGCAGCGAGGTGCTCATCCCTTCCGGCCAGCGCGGATTCTCCACCAGCGTCACCGGCGTCTGCAAAAGCGCCGCGCGCATGTCGCCGGCCCGATAGCCGATGACGGCGATGACGGGATCGAGCCTGGCGGCGAGCGCCGTGCGCGCCGCATGCGCGATCAGGGGCTGGCCGTTCCACTCCAGCAGTTGTTTGGGCCGCCCCAGCCGTTGCGAGGCTCCGGCCGCCAGAAGTATTCCGGCTACGCGCTTGGTCATCAATTGCTCCTAAGACCTTGCCTGTCTCTACAATAGACTCCTTCGGAAATAACGGCGTAGCCTAGCGCCCTGCCTGCGCCCCCTTGTGGGGTTGTGCGCGTTTTCGCACGATTTCAACGCCCACAAGGGGCTACGCTACTATTTCCGATAAAGACAGAAGCTGTCGTGATCGCAAAGAGGTTGAACCACGGATTTCACGGACGTCACTGATACCCATTGCTAAAACATCGGTGTAATCCGTGTCATCCGTGGTCAGCCGTTTGGTTACGGCATGCTTCGCAAAGCTGCGCGGTCTTTCGCAACCATCAATACCGGCCGCTCGGCTCGCAACGAGGCCACGACCACCCGCTCATAGAGACCCGTTGTCAGAAGCGCGCCGGCGATGGATTGCGCCTGCGGGTGAAGCGCTGTTTCGGCGCGTTGGTTGAGTACGGCGATGGCGCGCGCGCCGGCCGGAACACCCTGCAGCCCGCCATTGGGATCGGACAGCAAGCGCACGATATGTTCAGCCGTGATGCGCTCACCGAGGTTGAGGCTCCAATACGCGGCTAGCTGCTCCGGCCGCTGCGCGATCCGCGCGTCGAGCGGCTCGCCGAGGGCGTCCAAGTGCGCCAGTATGGCCACACACGTCGCCCGGCTGGGCACGGCGGGTTCGTGCGCCGCCGGCAGCTTCAGGCTCCGACCACGCGCGCCGTCGGCTTCGATCAGCCAGGTGACGCCGGGTAAGGTTTGCGCCAACTGATCAATCTGAGCGGGGTGCAACCCGGCGAGTTTACAGGCGCGCGCCGGTGCAACGGGATTGTACTCGACTTCGGGGATCGCATCGGCGAGCCGGGATGCGGCGAGGATGAGCGCGCGGGATTCATTCAAAACGTCTCGCAGGCGTTGGGCGTCGGGATCGGGGGCCAAAAATAGAGCGCTAGCGGGCGGCAGGCTTGGTTCCAAAATGTGCGTCGTCGTCGTGAAGATCGCGGGCTGGCCAGCGGCGTGGAACTCGCTCCATAAGCGCCAGCACGTCGTCGTCTTGCCGCCCGCCCCGATGCAGGCCACGACCTCCGGCTCGTGCAAGTCAAAGGCATCGCTCAGCTGCATGGGGGGATTTTACCAGAATACCGGCGCACCGGTTCAGCCAACACAATGCCAACGTGGGGCAAATTGACATCAAACTTGACCAAACGATCTCAGATGCGATACTGTACGCAACTTACTAGGTCCTGCTAGCGCCAACCCCGGCGTCAGCCGGCAACTTTCGTGCGAGGTGCAAAGTGAATGAACAGATGCTTGAAGTGCGACTCAGACCCTACGGCGAAGTCGCGGATGGGTTGCTCACCGCGAAAGAGGCAGCCGCTTTTTTGCACGTGAGCCTCAATACCCTGTGGCGCATGGAGCGGCGCAACCTGATCACGCCCTATCGCACCCCCGGCGGCCACCGGCGCTACTCGGCCGATATGCTGCGTGCGTACCTTGAGCGCACCCGTGTTCGGAGTTGAGGTTTCGGCAGCTTCGTTTGCCGCTACTCTCAGGCGCGATTCTGCTATGTCGGCTGACCTGTGGCGCTGCGCGCTGGATAGTCTCGACGCGGCGGTATGCGTAGTCGATCGCGATCTGCGCGTCGTGTTTGCCAATCGGGCCTGGGATAACTCGGTGCGCCAGCTGGAGCGCCCCGATCTGGAAGCTGGCGCTTTGTGCGGCCAGTCGCTACAGTTGATTGTGCAAGGCGATGAGCGCGACCAGTTTGACCGAATCTGCGCGCGCCTGCTCGATGGCGAGGAAGCCAGTTATTGGATCGAATTTGTCTGGCCGACCCGCGACGCGGGACGCCTGATCAAGCTCACGGCCCGGACCTTGTTTGACGCGGGGAATGCGGCCCTGGGTATTTCGTTCATGCTGGCCGATATCACCCAGCAAAAGTTGAACGAAGAAGAAGCGTTGAAACAGCGCGTCGAGCTGCGTGGACTGTTCGAGGTGGCGCAGAGCATCGGCACGATTAACAACATGACCGAGCTGTTTCGGCGCGTCACCGGTCACCTGGCTTATTTGTTCGGCGTGCGGGTGTGCGTCATCCTGATGCAGCATCCGTCCACCGGTCAAGTGACGGGGCGTACGCCGGCGCACGGTTTAAGCGAAACGGAAGTCGCCGAGTTTACGCTGCCCGCGGCGCTGAGGGATCAACTGGAAGCCCAGCCGCATCACTCGACCGCGCCCTCCTATTTCTTGAGCGATTCCCTGTTGAACGACGACGCCGAGTGCCGCCAATTCAGTGAGCGTTGGAATGTCGACAGCCTCGTCGTCGCGCCTTTGCGCAACCAGGGGCGCGTGTTGGGTTATCTGGCGCTGGCCGACGCCGCCGGGCGCTTCGACGACGAGACCGGGTACGTATTGGCGACGTTCGCCGGCCTGATCGCGTCGGCCATCGACGCCAGCCAGCTGGTGCTGGCTGCACAGGATCGCGCCGACAAGCTGAGCGAGGCCCTGTCCGAAATTCAGGAACTCGATCGGGTGAAGGATCAAATGGTGCAGAATGTGTCGCACGAACTGCGCCTACCGTTGATGGTGATCCAGGGTTATGCCGATCTGTTGAAAACGGGCGCGCTGGGCGCCTTAGCCGCTGAACGGCAACAGGCGGTCGAGGTGATCAGCGACAAGGCGACGCTCCTGGGTAAACGGATTAGCGATATCCTGCTGCTGCGCGGCTTGCAGCACACCGATCTGCGCCTGGAACCGGTGTCGCTGGCCGAGCTCGCGCGGGTGGGGCTCGAACGGGCGCGGGCGCGCGCGGCCGAAAGCCGGGTCACCCTGATCGACGAGATACCCACCGACGTGTCCTCGCTGGTGGCCGATCGCCGGCGCCTGGAGCAGGTCATCGATGAGCTCATCGATAACGCCATCAAATTCAGCCCGGACGGGGGCGAAGTCCGCGTGGCGGTGCGCGAGGGCGGCGACGTGGTGTATCTGAAAGTATCCGATCAGGGCATCGGCATTCCCACGTCGGAAATCCCGCGCATCTGGGATCGTTTTTACCAGGCTGATGGTTCGACCACGCGGCGTTTCGGCGGCACCGGCGTCGGGCTGGCCGTGATCAAACAGATCGTCGATGCGCACGGCGGTCAGGCGTGGGCCGAAAGCCGCAGGGAAGGCGGCAGCGACTTCTACATCGCCCTGCATCGCGCGCACAACAATGGGACGGGTCACGCGAAGGAAAAGGAATCACGGCATGCGACCCTGCATCGTGGTGATTGACGATGACGTCGACACGGTCGACTGCTTGCGGATGGCGTTAGAATGGCAGTCGTTCCTGGTGGTCGGCGCTTTCAGCGGGAAGGTGGGCCTTGAACTGGTGCGCCAGCACGACCCCAGCCTGGTTCTGGTAGACGTGATGATGCCCAACTTGAATGGGCTGGAGGTGTGCCGCTGTCTGCGCGCGGACCCTGCCACCTGCGCCATCCCGATCGTGGTGCTGAGCGCACGCAGCAGCCTGGCCGACCAAACCGCCGCCTTTGAGGCTGGCGCGGATCACTACCTCACCAAACCGGTGACGCTGGAGAAGCTGACCCGGCTGGTGAATGACATACTGGAGCGGCCGGCGCTAGCTGGCATATCTGGCGCACAGGAGGTTAAGGATGAGAATCTTAATCGTAGAAGATGACCCGGACGCACGCAAAGTGCTCAGCTTGATTCTAAAACTTGACGGCTTTCAAATATCGACCGCCTCCGGCGGCCAGGAAGCGATCCAGGCGCTGCAAAAGGACGCGCCCGATCTGATTTTGCTGGATGTGATGATGCCGGTGGTCGATGGGTACGAGGTCTGCCGCTGGGTGCGCAGCAATCCGGCGACCGCGCACATAGCCGTGGTCATGCTGTCCGGCAAGGCCGATCCCGAGAGTGTGGCGCGGGGGCTGGAGGTGGGCGCCGACGAATACCTGGCGAAACCGATCAAGCCCAGCAACCTGACCAAACAGTTGCACGAGATCCTGACGCGGGCGGCGGCGAAGTTGTCGGTTTAATTTTCGGATGCTCACCGACCGCGGCCACGCGGTCGGCCCGCGCGAACGCGGGCTTGGAGCACTTGTGAATAGAAACCGGGCTTCTGTAAGAAGCCCGGTTTCTGCTTGGCTGATGTTAGCGCCTCTCCCACCACACGTAAATCTGCGCGTCGTGCGCAAACTCAAAGTACTCGACTCTGACCGTGTGCGTGCCGGCTGCCAGCGTGATGTCCCCGAAGATCGTCGTACCGTTGTGCTCGAACCATTCGTTGATCACCGCCTCGTCGTCAACGTAGATGCGTACCCCGTCGTCGACCAGCGCAAAGAAGCGGTACGTGCCCGCCGATAACGATTGGGTGCTGGTCCACCGCGCGCCGAACAGATCGGGCGTGATCAGCGGATCGGGCGAGCCGCTGCCCCAATTGACGGCAATCGCCGGCTCGTAGCGACACAACGTCGGCTGGCCGCTCACGTCGCGGTTGACGTTGGCGAAGTAACACGCCGTCCAGGGACTGCCGCCGCCGGAGCCGGGCGTGGGGGTCGGGCCGCCGGGCGTCGGCGTGGGGGCCGGGCTGCCATCGATGCGCGCCCAGGTGAAGAACGCCGAGGCCGAGCCGGTCGCCTCAAAGTACTCGACGCGGAACGTATGGTTGCCGCTTGCCAGCGTCACATCTTTGATATACGTGGCGCTGCTCGCGGCATGCCACTCGTCGATGATCAGCACGTTGTCGACGAACACCCGGATGCCATCGTCGGCGCGGGCCGTCAGCCGGAAGGCGCCGGCCCTGAAGGCCAGCGTGCGCGTCCAGCGGACCGAGAAGTTGTCGGCGTTGATGCGCGGGTCGGGCCAGCCCACCCCCCAGTTGAAGTTGATCGCGCTATCGTTGCGCACGACCGAGGCCGCGCCGGCGAGCGTGGCATTGTTGAAGTATTCGCCCCTAAACTGTGGAAATGCCGGCGGTCGGCTGCCGCTGCCCGGTATGCACAGCCGCATGCCGACGTAGATCAAATTGGGATTGCGGAGATTGTTGGCCTGTTGCAGCGCCCCGACCGAGGTGCCGTAGGCGATTGCAATCTTGCCCAGGGTGTCACCCGGTTTCACCGTGTAATACGTGCAGTTTCCAGGTGCGGGCGGCGGCGGCGGGGGAGGGGTGCCTGCGCCGGGGATGCATAAGACCTGGCCGACGTAAATCGCATTCGGGTTGAAGATGCCGTTCGCGCGCGCCAACACATCTGTCGTCATGCCAAACCTGAGCGCGATGCGAAATAGATTGTCGCCGGGCTGCACGATATACGTCGCAACACAGCCCTGCGCCGAGGCGGTGGGTAAAACGCCCCCCAGCAGCCCCAGCACCAACGCGAGGGACAATAGCAAGCGGCGAGTTCTCATTGAGACCTCCGGTGGTATGGACGACTATTGCGTTATGTTGTTAGACCCGACGCGGGAAATCATACATCGTATGAGCACAATATGCAAGACAAGTCTTTGACAGCTCATTCCTTTCATGCTAATCTTCGTTCAGGCTTAGAGAATAGAGATTGGGGATTGAACGAATCTCCAATCTCTACTCTCTCTTATTGAGAGGAGCAGCATGAGCGCCGCGCCTCCCCCGCTGAAATATCACGCCAACGTGCTCCAAACGATTGGCAAAACACCGTTGGTCAAACTGAATCGCGTGGTGAATGGCCTGTCCGGAACCGTCCTGGCGAAACTAGAGTTCCTCAACCCTGGCGGCTCGGTCAAGGATCGGATCGGGCAGGTGATGATCGAAGAAGCGGAAGCCGCCGGCCGGCTGAAACCCGGCGGCACGATTGTCGAGGCGACGTCGGGCAACACCGGCGTCGGGTTGGCCATCGCCGCGGCGATCAAGGGCTATCGCTGCGTGTTCGTGATGCCGGACAAGATGAGTGAGGAGAAAGTCCGGTTGCTGCGCGCGTTTGGCGCGCGCGTCGTCATCACACCGACCGCGGTCGAACCCGACGATCCGCGCTCGTACTACAGCGTCAGCCGGCGCATCGTCGCCGAAACGCCCAACAGCATTCTGGCCGACCAGTATCACAACCCCATGAACCCGGGGGCGCATTACCGCACCACGGGGCCTGAGATTTGGGAGCAGAGCGGCGGGCAGGTGAAAGTGTTCGTCACCGGCATGGGTACCGGCGGGACGATCACCGGCACCGGCAAGTACCTCAAGGAACAGAATCCGCAGGTGAAAGTGGTCGGCGTTGATCCGGTCGGCTCGTTGTTATACGACACCTGGCGGTTGGGGCGTGTGCCGGAAGAACCCTTCCTCAAAACCTACAAGATCGAAGGCATCGGGGAAGATTTTGTGCCGAGCGCCTTAGATTTAAGCGTCTGTGACGAGGTCGTGCAGGCGGGCGATAAAGAATCGTTCTTGATGACGCGCCGCTTGGTGCGCGAAGAAGGTATTTTTTGCGGCGGCTCGTCGGGGTCGGCGGTGGCCGGGCTGCTCAAGTCGAAGTTCGTGCGCGAACTCGAACGCGACGAGATCGCGGTGGTGATTTTGCCCGATTCCGGGTCGCGTTACCTCAGCAAGGTGTTTGACGACGAGTGGATGCGCGAGAACGGCTTCCTGGAAGGGCCGTGGGGCGCGGCGACGGCGACCGATCTGTTGAGCGCTAAACGGCGGCGCGAAGTGATCGCCGTATCGCCGACGGACAAAGTCCGCGAGGTAATCACCAGGATGCAAGCGTACGACGTGTCGCAGCTGCCCGTGCTCAGTGCGGGCCAGTTGATCGGGTTGGTCACCGAGACGAACCTGCTCAATCACCTGATGACAGGCGGCGCGGCGGCCGATGACGCCATCGCGCCGATCGTCCAGCGGCAGGTGACGACCGTCAGCGGCAACACCAGCCTGGAAAGCGTGACGAATTTGTTCGTGGATGGATCGGCGGTGGTGGTCCTCGACGGGGAGCAGGTGGTCGGCATCATCACCAAGATCGATTTGATCGATTATCTGGCTGCGCGCGCGAAGTAGACGCCGATGGCCGAAGGTCTCACGACCGAGGCCTTGGTCGGCGGGCTACGCTCAGACCTGCGCCGAACCGGTTGGTACTACAGGAGAACCCTCTTCCATGCCGTCCGCTCGCCCCGAGGCCGAGCTGCCGCCGTTGAAAATCGTTCCGACCGCGTCGCTGGTGCTGCACGAGGAGTTCGAGGCGCAGCGCAGCGCGCCGCTGGCGGCGCGCTTGTTCAGCGACGGTGTGTTGAAGAACCCGCCGATCGTCGCCTCGATCGAGGGCGATAATCGCTACGTCGTCCTCGACGGCACCAATCGCGCCGTCGCCATGGCGGCGCTGGCGGCGCCGCACATCCTCGTGCAAGTGGTGGACTACGACGACCCGCAGCTGATCCTCGACACCTGGTCGCATCTCGTGACCGAGATGCCGCACGACGAATTCTTCGACGGCGTGAAAGCGCTCGACGAGCTGCGCCTCGAGCCGAGCGATCAGCTGCACGCGCGCGCCGAGCTGGCCCGCCGCCGGGCCGTCGCCTACGTCATCCTTTGGGACGCCGCCCAACCCGACATGAGCCGCGCCGCCAAGCCGGGCGCGCATCGCGTTTACCTGCTGTATGTTGACGACGATCGGCGCGGCAAAACGGCGATCCTCACCCGGCTGGTCGACACCTACCAGCCGCGCGGCCGCATCAACCGCGTCAGCACCGACCACTTCAATCAATTGCTGCCGCTGTACGACAACGTCACCGCGCTGGTCGTCTTTCCGCGCTATACGCCGTCGGAGATCGTCGAACTGGCCCGGCAGGGCGCGTACCTGCCAACCGGCGTCACGCGGCACGTCATCCCCGGCCGGGCGTTGCGTCTCAACTTCCCGCTGGCGGTATTGATCGATCACCGCCAGTCCCTTGAGGGAAAGAATGCCTGGTTGCAGGATTGGATTCGCGCCAAATTGGCGAATAAGGAGGTGCGTTACTATCAAGAATCGACTTACCTGTTTGACGAATGAGCAGGAAAATCCTATGAGGACTGTTCGGCTTTCAGCCGTTTAGATCGATTCGCATGGACCCCAACACCCTGTCACCCGACCTGCGCCGTTTGTTTAGCGGCGTTGAACTGTATACCGATCATCGACCGTACGCGCTGGTCAGCCTGCCGCGCGACCAGATGCGCCCGGTGACGATCCTGTTCGGCGGGTTGGCCGATCCGTTCGCCGCGCTGATCGTGGACAAGGCTGAGATCACCGTCCTGATGCACGAGCTCGATTGGTCGCTCGGCAGTCGCGGCCTGACCGGCATGCGCGTCGAGAACGATTTCCGCTTGATCACCTTCGATCTCGTGCTCGACCTGGACACGGTCGGTTTCATAGCCGTTGTCAGCCGCTTGCTGGCCGAAGCCGATCTCTCGCTGTTGCCGCTGGCAGCCTACTCGCGCGATCACATCTTCGTCCGCGGGCGTGATTTTGCCCGCGCCTGGAAAGTGCTCTCGGATTTCATTGCCGAGTGTAAGCAGATAAAGGACGAACCCCCGACGCTGCGCAGCGACCCCAGCCCTTCGGGCGGGGCAGGTGGCAGGTGACCAAAGACGAACGGCAATCGTGCTCATTCATCCTTCGTCCTTCGTCTTCAATCCCCGACCAAAATACTCGCTGTTGCCTCACGCCCGTTTCTGTGCATAATTACCGGTAGCCAGGCTCGGCTTGGCCGGTAGTTAGCCAAAAGGAAAATTGCCGGATGACCAACCCGCCCGTCCATCGAGCAGAGATTTGAGCCAGGTTAAGCGCACGAGCCGTACTCAGCGCGCCCTACGAGAAGCAAGACCGAACGCTTCTCGTCCGGGGCGCGCGGCGTTTCACCGGCGCTGCATCGCAGAATTCGGATAATCAGCGCGCCTGCGATCAGGTTTGTGTAAAGCAGCGAGGCCGCATGTTGCTGCCGCAGGCCCGCACCCCGCAGGGGGTGTCTGCCGCCGCCCTACATGCCCTTCAAAAGAAGGGCGGCGGCCTGCCCACGAGCGTAGCGAAGAGGGTTGTGCGGCAGCTGAGGCGGCGGCAGTGCAACTGCCGCGCCAACTGCGTAAGTCCTGTGTGTAAAGCATCGAGGCCAGACGATGATCCAGGGAGAACCGTTTGAGACAATCGAGCCGGATCGGGTGAACGCGATCCCGCGCGCGAGCCAGGCGCATCTCGCCGGTATTTTCGAGTCGGCGATGGATGCCATCCTCACGCTCGACGCCGATCAGCGGATCGTGCTGTTCAACGCCGCCGCCGAAAAAATGTTTCAGTGCTCTGCCGCCGAAGTGGTGGGCCAAGCCATCGATCGCTTTATCCCCGCGCCTTTTCGGGCGCTGCATCGCGAACACATTCGCGCGTTCAGCCAGACCGGCGTGACCAGCCGGCGGATGGGCGCGCTGGGCACGCTGCGCGGTCTGCGCGCGAACGGCGAAGAATTCCCGATCGAAGCCTCGCTCTCGCAGGTCGAAGCGGAGGGCCACCGGCTGTACACCGTGATCCTGCGCGATGTGACGGCCCGCGTGCGCGCCGAGGAAGAGATTCGGCGGCTCAATGCCCAGTTGGAACAGCGCGTGGCCGAGCGCACCGCCGAACTGGAAGCGAAGAATCACGAGCTGGAGACGTTTGCCTATTCCGTCTCACACGATCTCAAGGCGCCGTTGCGCGGCATCGACGGTTACAGCCGCCTGCTGCTTGAAGACCACGCCGCCCGGCTAGACGAAGAAGGTCGGGCCTTCCTGAACAATATCCGGTTCGCCGTCGATCAGATGCGGCAGCTGATCGACGATCTGTTGGTTTATGCGCGCCTGGAACGGCGGGTGCTGGCGTTGGGGCGCATCGATCCACGCGGCTTGATCGAGGCGCTGGTCGCCGAGCGCGCCGAGGAATTGCAGGCGGGTAAGACCCGGCTCACACTCAACCTGGCCTGTCAATCCGTGCTCGCCGACGCCGAGGGTCTGTCGCAGGCCCTGCGCAATCTGATCGATAATGCCATCAAGTTCACGCGCGACATCGCCGAGCCGCGCCTGGACATCGGCGGCTACGATACGGACGAAGCCTGCATCCTATGGGTGCGTGACAACGGCATCGGCTTTGACATGCAGTATCATGACCGCATCTTCGAAATCTTTCAGCGCTTGCATCGGGTCGAAGATCACCCCGGCACCGGCATCGGTCTGAGCATCGTGCGTAAAGCGGTGCAACGGATGGGCGGCCGGGTCTGGGCCGAGAGCGCGCCCAATGCCGGCGCGACGTTTTACCTGCAGCTTCCCCGGTAATCATGCGATACAGTCAAGCCGCGGGAGACCTATGGCTAACCTTGTTCGTCCCATCCTGCTCGTCGAGGATAACCCGATGGATATCGACTTGACCCGGCGCGCGTTCGCCAAACGCAAGCTCGCCAATCCAGTGGAGGTTGCCCGCGACGGCGAAGAAGCGCTGGCCTATCTGCCGCGTTGGGAGGCGGGGTTGCCGGCGCCGCTGGTGATCTTGCTCGATCTGAAGTTGCCCAAGGTGGACGGCCTGGAAGTCCTGCGCCGCCTGAAAGCGCACGCGCAGTTCAGCACGATCCCGGTCATTGTGCTTACGACTTCTTCCGAAGACCGCGACGTGCAGGCGGCCTATCGGCTGGGGGTCAACTCGTACATCGTCAAGCCGGTTGATTTTGATAAGTTTATGGACGTCGCGATGCAGATCGAAGTGTATTGGTGTGCGCTGAACACGCCGCCGAGGTAAGCCGTGAAAGTGTTGTATATCGAAGACAATCCGTTTGACGCGGATTTGACCCGGCACGAGCTGCGCCGGCGCGCCCCGCACATCACGCTGGAAGTGGTCAGCACTCAGCAGGACGCGCTGGCCCGGCTGAATCAACCCTCCGGCCCCGGCTACGACGTCGTCTTGAGCGATATGCGCCTACCCGACGGCGACGGCTTGACCCTGCTGTCTCACATCCGCAAACAAGATTTGCCGGTGGCCGTGGTCATCGTCACCGGGTCGAGCGATGAGGAAGCCGTCGTCGCGGCGCTGAAAGCCGGGGCCGACGATTATGTGGTGAAACGCGCCGATTACCTGGTGCGGCTGCCGGCGACGCTCGAAGTGGCGGTGAACAACTATCGCACACAAGCGGCCCGGCGTATGCGTCCCTTGCGCGTGCTGTACGTGGAAGATAATGACGTGGATATCGATTTGACGCGCCGCCACCTGGCGCGCCACGCGCCACATATCCAGCTCGACGCGGTGAACACCGTGCACGCCGTACTCGATCCGGCGTCTGGCGGCAACCCGATCGACCAATACGACGTGTTGCTGCTCGACTACCAGCTGCCGGGCATGAATGCGCTGGAGGTGATGAAAGGGTTGCGCCCGGTGTTCGGGCTGGACCTGCCGATCGTGTTAGTCACCGGTCAGGGCGATGAAGACGTGGCGCTGCAGGCGCTCAAGCTCGGCGCGGCCGACTATCTGGTCAAGAATCCCGGCTATTTGTATCGCCTGCCGACCGCGCTGGAGAATGCGTTTCATCGCGCGCAACTGGCCCGCGAGCAGGCCGCGCTGCGCGCCAGCGAAGAGCGCTATCGGATCATCTCGGAGCTGACCTCGGACTATGCCTACACCTACCGGGTCGATCCGGACGGCGGCACCGAGCTGGAGTGGATCACGGAAGCCTTCACGCGCATCACCGGTTATACGACCGGCGCCGTCGATGCGCATGGCGGCTGGCTCAGCCTGGTGCATCCCGCCGACCAGCCGATTGCGTTGCGCCGGGCCAGGGCGCTGGCGAACAGTCGCGCGGACGTGAGCGAGTTTCGGATCGTCACGCGCGGCGGCGAGACGCGCTGGCTGCGCGATTACAGCTGCCCGATCTGGGACGAGGCGCAAGGCCGCGTCGTGCGCATTTTCGGCGCAGCGCAAGACATCACCGAGCGCAAGCGGGCCGAAGAGGCGTTGCACCGGCTCAATGCGGAACTGGAGCAGCGCGTGGCCGATCGCACGCGGGAGCTGGCCCAGGCGAATGAGCAGCTGCACGAGTTGGATCGGCTCAAGTCCAAATTCGTGTCCGATGTGTCGCACGAGCTGCGCACGCCGGTGACCAACTTGAAGCTGTATCTGGATTTGCTCGAACGCGGCAATCCCGATAAGCACGCGCATTACCGGCACACCCTCAAGGAGCAGGCCGACCGGCTCTCGCAGCTGATTAACAACATCCTGGATTTATCGCGGCTTGAACTGGGCGCGGCCAAGGTGCAGTTCATACCGGTTGATTTGAACGGGCTGGTGGAACAGATTGTCGTGGCGCATCGGCCGCTGGCTGAATCGGCCGGCCTCCACTTGATCTTCCGGCCCGATCCGGCTCTGGAATGCGTGCGCGGCGAGCGCAACCAGCTGGCCCAGGTGGTCACCAACCTGATCGCCAACTCGATTAACTACACGCAGACCGGCCAGGTGCAGGTGAGTACATCTCGTACAGCCGATCGGGCGTGCATGCAGGTTGAAGACACAGGTATCGGGATCGATCCGGAAGACGTGCCGCACCTGTTCGATCGCTTCTATCGCGGGAAACAGGTGGCGGGGTTCGACATACCGGGCACCGGGCTGGGGCTGGCGATCGTTAAAGAGATCGTAGAGTTGCACGGCGGCAAAATCGAAGTGGAAAGCCGGGTGAGCATTGGCTCTACCTTTCGGGTGTGGTTGTTGCACGCGGGGTGCGCGTGAGGGTCTCATGAGCAGATCGACTCGCTCTTACATGCAGGCAGCGTTACGAATTACGCTGGTGTATGCCGTGGTGGCCGGGTTGTGGATCGCTCTATCGGATCAGGTGCTGTTGGCGCTGGTGACCGACGCGCGCTGGCTGACCCAGCTCCAAACCAGCAAGGGCGCGCTCTTCGTCTTCGTCACCAGCGCGGTGCTGTTCCTCGCGCTCCAGCAACTGTTGCGCCAGCGCGCGCGCGCTGCGGAGCTGATGCAGGGCGAGCTGGCGCGCCAGGTGCAACTGCGCACCGCCGAACTGCGCGCGGCCACGGAGCGGCTCCAGCAGAGCGAAGCGGCGCTGCGCGAAGCTTACGCCGAACTGGAGGCGCGGGTTGAAGCCCGGACGCGCGAACTCGCGATCGCCAACGCGCAGCTCCAGCAGGAACTCGTGGAGCGCCGGCAGGCCGAGGAGGCGTTGCGCTTGCTCGAATCGGCGGTGCAGCAGGCGCAGGAAGCGATCCTCATTACCGATGCCCAATTGGAAATGCCCGGCCCGCACATCATCTTTGTCAATCAGGCGTTCAGTGAAATGACCGGCTATACCCCCGAAGAGATGGTCGGCAACACGCCCCGGATTTTGCAAGGCCCGCGCACCGAGCGCGCCGTGCTGGATCGGTTGCAGGATCACCTGTTACACGGCCGCCCTTTTTCCGGCGAAACGGTGAACTATCGCAAGGATGGCGCGGCCTTCGATACCGAATGGCACGTGGCGCCGGTGCGCGACCCGGATGGGACGATCACGCACTACGTTTCGATCCAGCGCGACATCACCGAACGCAAGCAGGTCGAAGCGCAACTCCGCCTGCAAGCGACGGCGTTGGAAGCGGCGGCGAACGGCATCATCATCACCGATCGCGACGGGCTGATCCTCTGGGCCAACCCGGCCTTCACGACCCTCTCCGGCTATCCGCTGGAAGAGATCGTCGGGAAGACATCGCGTCTGCTCAAATCGGGAAAACAGGCGCCGACCTTCTACGCCGAGCTGTGGGCCACGATTCTGGGCGGCGCGGTCTGGCAGGGCGAGTTGATCAACCGGCGCAAGTCGGGCGAGCTGTATACCGAAGAGATGACGATCACGCCCGTGCGGGATGAGGGCGGGCCGATCAGTCATTTCATCGCGATCAAACAGGACGTGTCTGAGCGGCGGCGGCGCGAGCAAGAGTTGGAGGCGCTCGTCACCGTGGCGATGGCGCTGCGCGCCGCTGCGACACGGGCAGCGATGTGGGTGGTCGTGTTGGACCAGGCGTGTAACTTGCTCAACGCCGATGGCGCGGCGGTATCGCTCCAGACTCCCGACCAGGCGGGCATGGTCTTCACACTCGCGCGCGGCGTCTGGCAGCATTGGCTGGGGCGGCGCGTGCCGCCCAACGCTGGCATCGGTGGTCAGGTCGTTGTCACTCACCAACCCTACGTGAACGACGACGTGCGCACCGATCCACAGGGGCTGCCCGGTGAGCTGGAAGCGGGTAGCCGCGCCGTTGCCTGTGTCCCGTTGATTGCCGACGGCCAGGGCATCGGCGCGCTGTGGGTGGGCCGCGCGAGTTCGATCTCGACGCAAGACGTGCGCCTGCTCACGGCCATCGCCGACATGGCCGCGACGGCGATTCAGCGTGCGACCTTGTACGAGCAGGCCCAGCGCCACGCGGCCGAACTGGAACAACGCGTGACCGAGCGTACCCGCGAACTGGCCCAGGCTAACGAGCGGCTGCTGGAGCTCGATCGGCTTAAAACGAAGTTCGTCTCCGACGTTTCGCACGAGCTGCGCACGCCGGTGACGAACTTGATCCTGTACTTGAACCTGCTCGAACGGGGCAAGGCCGAGAAGCGCAACTACTACATGATGGTGCTGACCGAACAGGCCGCCCGGCTGGGGACGCTGATCGAAGATATCCTCGACCTGACCCGACTGGAGCGCGATCGGGCGCGAATCGTGCTCGCGCCGGTCGATTTGAACGCGATCGTCGAGCAGGTCGTGACCGCCAACGAGCTGCGGGCGGAAGAGCGCGGCCTGACGCTGACCTTCGAACCGGGACAAGGGTTACCGGCGGTGCGCGGCGAACGCAGCCAGCTCAGCCAGGTGGCGACGAATCTGATCTCGAATGCGTTGCTCTATACACCCGCCGGGACGATAACGGTATCCACCGGGTTAGACCCGGAGCGACAGGCGGTCTACTTGCGAGTTCAAGACACCGGCATCGGCATCGACCCGGAGGACCTGGCGCACCTGTTCGAGCGTTTTTACCGGGGGAAGCGTGTCGCTCAATCGGATATCCCCGGCACCGGTTTGGGGTTGGGCATCGTCAAAGAGATCGTGGAGTTGCATCGAGGCACGCTGGAGGTCGAGAGTCAGATCGGCGCGGGCAGCACCTTCAACGTGTGGTTGCCAACAGTATCCTAATCTCCAATCTCCAATCTCTAATTCTTTTCACGCCACCCCCACGCGCACGTTCCGAAACCGCGCCGGAGCCGCGCCGTGCCCGGTATGCGCCACCTGCAAGGGTTGGCCTTTACCGCAGTCGGGCGTGCCCCACATCGACCAGTGCTCCGCGTTGCACACGGCATCGCATGCATTCCAGAACTCCGGCGTGGCGCCGGTATAGCTGCAATTGCGCAGCAGTCGCCCCAGTTTGCCGCGCTTGATCTCGTAGCCGATCTCCGTGCCGAACTGAAAGTTGTAACGCTTATCGTCGATGCTCCACGAGCGGTTCGTGTCCAGGTAGATGCCGTCGTCGGTATCGGCGATCAAGTCGTCGAGCGTCCACGTCCCCGGCTCTAAACTCACGTTCGTCATGCGGATCAACGGGATACGGTTCCAGCCCGAAGCGCGCATGCAGCCGTTCGACGCCAGCCCCAGCTGCGCCGCCGTCTCCCGCGACATCAAATAACCGACAAACAAACCAGCTTTGACAAGGTGCGTCGTCTGCGCCGGAACTCCTTCGTCGTCCCAGCCAAACGTGCCCAAGCCATAAGGCCGGGCGGCGTCGGCGGTCAAGTTCACCGCGTCCGAGCCGTAGCGAAATGTTCCCAGCATCTCCGGCATGAGGAAGGACGTGCCGGCGAATGCGGCTTCGGCGCCGAAGACGCGGTCGAGTTCGGCCGGGTGGCCGCACGACTCGTGTACTTGCAGCGCCACCTGTTCGCCGCCCAGGATGACGGTGGTGCGGACGTCTGACGGGCACGGCGCGGCGGTGAGCAAGCGCACCGCTTCGCTGGCGATCGATTCGGCATGACCGGGCACATCCCAGGCCGCCACCGCCTCCCACCCGGCGGTCACTTGTTGGCGGCCCAGCGCAGCGGGATACGATCGACGCTGCACCTCGTCGCCCCCGACCGCCGTCGCGCAAATGCCGCCGCCCACTTCGGTGATCGTCTGCTCGGTGAGCGCGCCTTCGCTGTTGGCGAACCGCTTGTGCTCGCGCAGCGCGACCAGGCGGCCCTGCCGCAGCTTGATCTTTTTCACCCGACCCATCGCGGCGTCCGCCGCCAGCAGCAGGGCGAGTTTGTCCTCGATCGAGATCGAGAATGGATCGATTTCGATCGGCGTGACGTATGCGCCCCGGCTGGTCACCCCCGGCCCCAGCGGTATCGCTGGCTCGTGGGCGACGAAAGCCGCCGCGCGCGCGGTCTGGAGCGCCAGCTCGGTCACCCGGTCGATTTCGGCTGGAGTGAGTTCGCGGCTGGCGGCGAATCCCCACGCGCCGCCGGCCAGGGCGCGCACGCCGAAGCCGATGCTCTCATCCCGATTCAGCGCATCGACCACGCCGTTCTTCACCGCCAGGCTTTCGCTCAAGCTGTGCACGATACGGATGTCGGTGTACTCCGCGCCCCGGCGTCTCGCCAGGTCGATCGCGCGCGTCAGCAGGTCGTTCAGAATGGCCTCCGAGAAAAGCGATTGGAGATTAGGGAGTGGAGGTAGGAGGAGGGCCGTGCTCGGTCATGCGATCGGCTGGCGCTCTCGAACGCGAGCGCGCTCGTTCTTCCTTCTGCCGCGCGCGCTGCGCTGCGAACGCCAGCACGATGAAGGCGACGACGCCCGGCAGGCAGAATAAGAGCAGCTCATCTACGACGCCGAGTTGACCGTGTAGTGCAGGGGAGAATGTAGAATGCAGAATGAAGAATGTAGAATGCAGAATGAAGAATGTAGAATGCAGAATGAAGAATGTAGAATTGAATGCGGCTGACATGACAGACCTTACGTTTCACTCGTCACGGTTCACGGCGCCGGCGGCTCGATCAGGTCTGCGCTATCGAAGTTCTGATAGGAAGACACCATGTGATGGTTTGCGCCGTCCATCGTGAACTTCAAGATGCGATTCGATTCCACATCGATCCACAGCCAGAAGTCGTACGCGCTGTATTTGAACGCAACGACGGAAGCGGCTCGATCGCCCACCGGCTCTTCACCCGCGATCCGCGCATCGCCGGCGATGCGGCCGTAATTGGCGTAGTAAAATTCGGGCCACTTGAAGGAGATCGCGCGCTGGTTCTTGATCCAATTGCCGTCGGGGCCGAGCTGATAGTCGTCCAGCCCGATCTGGATCGCCGTCGCGCCGTTGACGATCTGATAGCGCATCCGATCCGGCGCGGCGTACGTGAAGATGACGGAGAGCTGGTTGCCGGCGTCGTCGCGCAGCGTCTGCTTTTCCTCCAATGAGTTGAGCGCGTTCATCGCCGCATCGGCGCGTTCAAGCAAGGCCAGCGCTTCCGGGTCGCTCGACGTGGCCGGGGTAGAGGAAGACAGCGTCGCCGTACTGTCAATCGATCCGCCCGGCGCGATGAACGAAGGCGGCGTGAAGGGTTGCAAGGGTGCGCTTGGCGTTTCTACTGGATGCGGCGCGTTCGAGGCCACCTCGCCGGCCCGGTTGCGCAGCCGCCGCACGTAGTTGACCAGGTGCCAGGTTTCCTCTTCGCTCAACTTGTCTTTGAACGCCGGCATCGGCGAGTTGACGGTTGGCGGGCCGTTTTGAATCCAGTAAAAGATATCGCCGTCGGTGTGAATGTCGAGATGCCCGTTGCCAAAGTCAGCCGGTCTCGGGTTCAAGTCTTCCCCCGCCGGGCCGTCGCCGCGACCCGCCTCGCCGTGACACGCGGCGCAATTCGCGGCGAACAGCAGCTGCCCGGCTGCCAGCGATTGCTCATCGGGCAGATAGGGGTTCGTCAGGGCCAGGCCGGGCGTGGCCTCGCGGTAGAACGTGATCACCGACAGCGCGCCGATCGGCAGCGCGATCAGCGCCGGCAGCGCCAGCACGGCTTGCGAGACCAAACCGCGCGCCGCCTTCGCCCCGATGATCAGCCAGAGCACACCCATCGCGATCGCCAGCGCGCCGCCGAACGCCAGGCCATAGATCGACAGCCAGCGCGCGATCGATTCGGTGAGCGTTGCGCCGCCGGTTGGTTCGATGCGCCCATCCAGCCCCACCTTCACCCGGTAGGCCGCGAAGGCGTCGAAGGCATCGGGCCGGCGCACCGCAACTTCGATCTGCCAGTCGCCGGGCAACGCGAGATACGCGCCGTCGGCGGTATACGTGCCCTCCGCTGCCGGCGTCGCCGCCGCGTTGGTCGAGCCGAGGCTGCGCGTCAGGTACGTGAAGCGCAGCGAGACCTCCCGCGCGTCCGAAATCAAAGCGCCATTTTGTTCGAGGCGCACGTCGAACGTATTCGGCCCTTCCAACGCCGGATCGATCGCCAGCGTCACCGCCAGGTCTTCCGCGCGAGTGCTGAGCTGCAACGATCCCCCGGCGGCGACCGGCTGCGGGTCTTTCGAGCGGGGCAGGTCGGTCAGGATACCGGCCGAGGCGAGCACCGCCAGCGCGGCGATGGCTTCGAACGTCACCACGCGGCGGAAACGGCGCTGCAAGGCGCGCGACGATTCGGCTTCGGGCGCGTCGACGGCCCGGTCGAGCCGGGGTTTGACGACGAACAGGTTGAACGCGCCGAGCAGCATGGCGATCCCGGCGAGCGTCAACTTGAAGAGCAGCGCGCGGCCGTAGATCGTGCCGATCAGTGACGGCCAATCGCCGACGTGCAGCGTCGACAGGTATACGCCGGTGACGAGCAGCACGCCCAGGCCGAGCGCGGCGATGGTTGAAAAGTGCACGACCGTTTTCAGCCACAACCAGGCGCGATCGTCGTCGTCGAGCGCGCGCGCGATCGAGGGCACGACGAAGGCCATCTGCGCCAGCCCGCCCACCCAGATCGCCGTCGCGGTGAGGTGCAGCCAGTCGGCGACGAGCGGGATGAGCGGCGGCGCGGTAATCGCCGCGCTGTGACTGGTCAGCGAGGTGGTGAGCAACAGCTGCAACCCCAGCCAGCCGACGGCGATGTCCGGCAGGATCGCCGGCCATTTTGTCCGCCGCCCGGCTGATGCGATTTCGTCGGCCAGCACCGCCAGCGCGATCAGGGTTGCCGCCCGCCCGATCCAGATCCGGCCGACGCGCGTGCCGAGCCAGGCGCCGATCGATGCGCCAGTGGCCGAGGTTTGCGCGATGAGCGATAACACCGTGCCGGCGACGGCCAGCCCCAGGCCGATGACGATCACGCGCTTGCCGAGCGCCACGGCGCGCGCGTCCACCTCGGCGCCCAATTCAGCCGACTTGAGCGCGGGACGCCAGACCAGCCAACGGAACACGATCACGCCGAACAGCGCGGCCTGTCCGATGAAGTTAAGCGCGCGCGCGAGCATGTCGAGCGGCGAGGTCACCGCGCCCCCGGCCGGGCGGTTGATGCCCGATCGGTTGAGCGGCTTGCCGGCGGCGAACACGAACGAGCCGGAGGTGAGATGCCCGTCGACCGCGCTCAAGACGCGCCACGCTACAATGTAAGTGCCTTCGCGCTGCTCGGCGAGCGAGACGGTGAGCTGCGTCGGATCGGCGGGCGAGACGAGGCTATCGGCTGCGTCAACGGTCGCGCCATCTTCGAACAGCACGGTGATGGATGAGAAGCCCGGTTCGATCGGCTCGGTGAACCAGAGGCGGACCTGGGCCGGCGCAGCGGACAACATCGAGTTGGGCGCGGGATCGGAACGCGCGAAATCGGCGTGCGCCGAGGCCAGGCCGGCTGTGATCAGCGCGGCGACGATGGCGAGAAGAATGGAGATTCTCAGAGTACGAGTCATGGTGAACACAGACTCCGTTAGTTGGTGAACAGTAGGGCCTCGATGATATCGGGCATCCCGCCGACGATACCGGCCTGAACTTTGTCGAGCAGACCGAAGTAGTTCAGGCAGGTCTGGCACACGATCAGCCGCACGCCTTTCGCTTGCAGCGAGCGGAGCGCATCGAGCGCCGGCGAACCTTCGGTCACCAACTTCACGCCATCGGTATAAAAGCAGATCGCATTCGGCAGCACGCTGTTCTCGTCGAGCAGGCGCAAGTACGTGTTCAGCAGCTTATGCTGCAGCTCGGCGTCGGCCTGGCCCATCCCATCGTTGGTGATGAGTAGGACGATGGATTGGTCGGCAGGGTATTCGTTCAAGACATGCTCCGATTTGAGATTGCGGGTTTCGGAATGCGGACTCGAGCGCTGTCGTTCCGCATTCCGAAATCACACATCCGAAATTATTTCCGGCGCGCGAAGGTGTAGGCAACGCCGGCCACGGCCAGCACGGCCACCACCATCCCGCCGACGAGCACAGGTGTGTTGTCGGTCGTCGGCGCCGTTGCCGCTTCGGCCACGCCCGCGACGCGAATCGTGACCAGGTCCGCTGCGTCGAGTTCCTGGTGCTGTTCGGTCGACAAGACGACTTCGAGCGTGTGTTCGCCGGGTTCCAGATCGTGCGCCATCATTGTATCACTGTTGCCCTGCGACATCCCCTGTTCGTTGCCGTCCACGTACAGATGCCAGTGGTTGCCCTCGCCTAGCGGCCAGTTGGTCGTTTCGACCTCGACCGCGATGGAGTTGGTCGAGATGGTCAGGCCCTCGGTTGGCGCGACGATACGAACCGACGCAGCGCCGGCCTCGATTCGTTCGCCGTGCCCGTGTTCTTCTTCTTCGGCGTGACTGTCTTCATGCTCGGCAGTCGGCGTGGCCTGGGCCAGCGGCGCAGCCGACACGCGCAGGGTGGCGGCGAGAAACGCGATCGCAAACAGCAGACCGGCGCCGGTCGTTAGAACAATCGCTTTGCGAAGTATCATGACAGTGCTCCTGTGAGAATCAAAGATGGGTGGCGGTCGTTCATCACTTCTTTCGCCCCAACGACACGGCAGCCAGCACCAGCCCGATCGCGCCGAGCGCCGCCCCCGCGACGCCGAACGCGCGCGCCGTACCGATCTCGCCGCGCAAACCCTCGATCGACTGCTGGAGATCGCTCGCGGCGGGCTGCGCTTCGGGGAACTCCAGGCTGGCGGCGCTGCCCACCTCTTCGATCTCGGCGGTAGCCTCGATCGGCTCGCCGTCGATGATCCCGCCCAGGCGTACGGTGTACGTGCCGCGCCGGGTCGGGATGAAGCTGCTGAGGTAAAGGCCGGGCGTGTCTTCCACGGGCGCCAAAATCAATTCGCGCGTCTGGCCGCCGAACTCGAGCTGCGCCGTCAGCGAGCCTTCGGCGCCAGTGAGAGGTGCGCCATCGGCGTCGAGACTCACTTCGATGGTCACGGCGTTCTTCAGCCCGACGACCGGCGGCTCCTCGAGCCAGCCGAGCACAAACGCATACTGGCCCGATACGACGCGCTCGTGCGCGAATGCCGTCTCGGTGATCAACAGCCCGGCTACGACCAGCAGGCAGGGGATGAACCAACGTTTCATCAGATGTCCTCCTTGGCAGTGTTCGATTGCGTGTGAATCCGGCAGACCAGGGCGAGGTGCGCTCTCGCACGGGCTGCCCGAATCGGATGGAGGCAGCTCAGGCTGCACCCCGATCATTTATCAAATCGAAACACGAGACGAAGACAATCAGGCAGTACGCAATCGGGGAGGCGGAGGATCGAGAATGAGGTTGAAGGAGCGGGCAAAGAGGCGCTGATCGAGCAAGGCCGACCAGCTCAACTCGACGCGGCGCGGCGCGGCGAGGGTCGCTACGATGAGCGCGATATCGAAGACGATAATGCTGATGCTCACACTGCTGTAGCTCAATAGGACGGAATCACACGGCTCGGCCAGCGGCTGCGGCGTGACGTCGGCGAGCTGCGCCCAACACGCAGCCCGCACCGGCGCAGGCATCGCGACGAGCAGCAAGGCGATCAGCACGAGCATCAGCTTCGGATGACGAAGATAACTGGGGAACATAAACCTCGCTTGGCTGCCCGTATTATAGCACGCCCGCGATAACAGGTGATCGTCAACGGACTTGGGAGCGGACACGCTGCGCGGGAAAGAAACGGATGGCATCCGAAGGCAGCTCGAACTCCGCGATTGACACTGACCGAGAAGCCGCTTATAGTCGCGCCGTGCTCCACTCATTCAATAGTTGCGGAGGCAACGCGCATGCGCATCGTGTACACCGACAAGCACAGGTTGCACGCCACAGACAAAATCGAGCGCGCGGGGCAGCCGTTTAGCAGCGAGGAAGCGCCGGCGCGCGCCGACATCATTCTGCGTGCGGTACAGGCCGCGCGGCTTGGCTCGATCGATGCGCCTGACGACCACGGCCTTCAGCCGATTCGCGCGATTCACGAATCGGGCTTTCTCGATTTTCTGCGCGACGCTTATGCCGAGAGTCGCACGCCAGTTTTTGCAGATTATTGCGCGCCCCGACACGCCCGGCGCAAGCCGATCGGATTGGCCGGCTTTAAGGGTTATTACGCCTTCGGCGGCGACAGCCCGATTGCGGAAGGTACGTGGGAGGCGGCTTACTGGAGCGCGCAGTGTGCGTTGACGGCAGCCGATCGGGTGCGGGCGACGGGCGAAACCACTTACGCGCTGTGCCGGCCGCCCGGTCATCACGCCGCTGTCGATCTGTACGGGGGCTTCTGTTACTTGAACAATGCCGCGATCGCCGCGCGCTCTCTCGGAGAAAAGGTTGCGATCCTCGACATCGATTATCATCACGGCAACGGGACGCAGGAGATCTTTTACGCCGACCCGACCGTGTTGTACGGCTCGATCCACGCCGACCCGGATGCCGAGTACCCGTATTACTGGGGCGCGGCCGACGAACACGGCGAAGGGTCGGGTAGGGGGTTCAATCGAAACTGGCCGCTGCCGATCGG
Organism: Anaerolineae bacterium; assembly: GCA_035292585.1. Taxonomy (GTDB): domain Bacteria; phylum Chloroflexota; class Anaerolineae; order Fen-1058; family Fen-1058; genus DASSFZ01. The sequence continues at coordinate 24,526 of DATDPU010000149.1, forward strand.
CACAGATGATGAGAACTATCTGCGCACGTTAGACGAAGCGTTAATGGCGATTGGAGATTATGGCCCGCGCTATCTCGTCGTGTCGGCCGGCTTCGATATCGTGTCGGGCGATCCGCTGGGCGGGTTCAACATCACGCTAGATGGGCTGCGTGAGATCGGGCGGCGGATCGCGGCGCTAACACAGCGCGTGCCAACGCTGATCGTGCAAGAGGGTGGATACTTGCTGGAGCAGTTGGGAGAGAATGCCGTGGCTTTTCTGAGCGCATTTGCATGATGCCGTTCCGCCAGAGAGCACGAAGGTTTCTCAACCTCCTCTGCGCTCTCTGCGCGCCTCCGGTGTCTGCGGCTCAGCATCAGCCCAACGCCTGCCGCAAATCCTCGATCAGATCGTCGACATGCTCGATCCCCACCGAGAGTCGCACCAGCGACGCATCGATTTCTAGCGGCGACCCGGCGACCGAGGCGTGCGTCATCGGCGCAGGCAGCTCGATCAAACTCTCGACCCCACCCAGCGATTCGGCCAGCGCGAAAATCTTCGTTCGCTCCGCGATCCGGCGCGCAGCGTCCGCGCCCGCGACCGGCAAGAACGAGATCATCCCGCCGTAGAGCTTCATCTGCTTCTTGGCGACGGCGTGATGCGGGTGATCTTCCAATCCGGGATACAGCACCTGCTTGACCGCCGGATGGTCGGTCAGAAACTGCGCCATGTGCAGCGCGTTCTGGCTGTGCCGTTCGATACGCAGCGGCAGCGTCTTGAGACCGCGCAACGTGAGGAAGCAGTCCATCGGCCCCGGCACCGCGCCTACCGCGTTCTGCAGGAATTTGAGCCGTTCATAAGCCGGCTCATCCGAGGTGACGATCGCGCCGCCGACGACGTCGCTGTGCCCGCTAAGATATTTCGTCGTCGAGTGTACGACGAAGTCCGCGCCTAACTCCAACGGTCGTTGAATAATCGGCGAGGCGAAGGTGTTATCGACGGCGACCCAGGTCTTGACGAGCGCCCGCTCGCGCGGGGCGTGGGCGATTTCACTCAAGGCCGCCAGGTCGGCGATTTTCATGAGGGGATTGGTCGGCGTCTCCAGCCACACCAGCCGCGTGTTGGGGCGCAGCGCGGCGCGGGCCGCGTCGAGATCGCTCAGGTCGACGAAATCGAACTGAACGCCATACTCGGCGAGCACGCGGACGAAGAGCCGGTGCGTTCCGCCGTACACATCATCGCCGGCCAAGACGTGCTCGCCCGGTTTGACCAGGCGTAGCAACGTATCGGTGGCAGCCATGCCCGACGCGAAACACAACCCGAACTGCCCGCCTTCGAGCGCGGCCAGGCAAGCCTCCAGCGCGGCGCGGGTGGGGTTGCCGGTACGGGCATACTCGTAACCTTTATGCCGGCCGACGCCGTCTTGCACGAAGGTCGAGGTCTGGTAGATCGGCGTCATCACCGCGCCGGTCGCGGGATCGGGCGACTGCCCGGCGTGGATGGCGAGCGTTTCGAGGCGCAAGGCTGAATGTCTACTCATGCGTGTTCCTTGAAAGAAACCCGGTTTCCCGAAGGCCCGAACGCAGTGAAGGGGGTGAGAAACCGGGTTTCTGGGAGATGCCGCGATTGTACTGTGGGTACAGGAGCCGGTCAACTGGGTTGGGGAGTGTGTGGGCAGGGGAGTGCTATAATCGCGCGGGCGAATTCTAGCAGGAGGCTTCTCGTGCGAATCGATCGAATACGGTTGAGCCTGATTGCCGTCGCCGTCGTGCTCGTCGGCGGATTAGCGGCGATTGGCCGCTCCGCGCATTCGCCGCTATCGTCAACACCTATCGGTGCGGAAGAGACGGTTCAGGCGCGCGTCATCGAAGTGATCGATGAGGGGGTCCTCGATCAGGGGGGCATCCAGCAGCCGTATCAACAGCTGCGGCTGGAGATTCTGGAAGGCGAGCTGGCGGGCCGGGCTGTCGTCGTCGAGCACGGCCGGTATTCGCTGTTGGGGCCAGAGGCGCTGTATCGGGCTGAGGAGCGGGTGATGGTGCTGCGCACCCAACGCCCCGACCTCGGCGACGTCTTCATCATCACCGATGCGGTACGGCTCGATGCGCTGGCGCTGCTGTCATTGGCGTTCGTCGTCTTCATTCTGCTCGTCGCGCGGAAGCAGGGCGTCCGCTCGCTGTTGGGCATGTTCGTGAGCCTGGTCATCATCACCCAGTTCATCCTGCCGATGATTCTGGCGGGGAATGACCCGGTGCTGGTCAGCATCGTTGGTGCGTTCGTGCAGCTGGCGGTGACGCTGTATCTGATCTACGGTTGGACGCGCAAAACGCACGCCGCCGTCAGCGGCATGTTGTTCAGTTTGATTGTGACCGGTCTATTGGCGGCGTTCTTCATGAACCTGACGCGGCTGACCGGGCAGGGGGCAGAAGAATCGCTGTTTCTACAGGCGTCGGGCGCGCAGATCAACCTGCGCGGGCTGCTGCTGGGCGGCATCATCATCGGCGCGCTCGGCGTCCTGGACGATATCACGATCAGCCAGGCGTCCGCCGTCACCGAACTGACCCAGGCCAACCCAACGCTTGCGCCGCTGGAGGTATATCGCCGGGCGATGAATATCGGGCGTGATCACATCGCCTCCACCGTCAACACGCTGGTGCTGGCCTATGTCGGCGCGTCATTGCCGCTGCTGCTGCTGTTTTCGATTTATCCGCAGCCCTTCGGGCAGGTCGTCAACCGCGAGTTCATCGCCGAAGAAATTGTGCGGACGCTGGTGGGCAGCCTGGGGTTGATGGCGTCGGTGCCGATTACCACCTTTCTTGCCAGCGTGGTGTTCAGGGGTAGCGTGGAGGAAAGCGAAGTATCTGCGCCAATGCAGGCGCATCGGCGCTAAATAAGTCAGACCTGCCAGGTTTAGCCGACCAGCGTTATGCTTTGGGATGCTCCTAACAAACCTGGCAGGTCTTTTCATTGATTCCAAATTGTAACGCTCTCTTTACTTGCTACGGCCTAATGCGCGGTGTATAATCTCGTTTGATTTAGGTTGAGGTCGTACTTGTGTCAAGTAATATCCATTTCTTCGACAACCTGGATGATGGCCCGCACCCGACTGAAGCCGTCCGCATCACCGACGTTCGGGCTGATCTCCTGCCGGATCGGCGGCGCGTCGTGGTCACGGTTAACCTGACGCCTTTCTTCGAGAAACCCAATCTTGACGTGACCTTGTTGCGCGCGGGCGAGGAAGTGCGCTCATTGTCGGTCATCGGCGCGATGCAGCCAGAGATGCAGTTGACGCTGCACTTGCCGGCCGGCGATGTGCGCGGGTCGTACACGGCGCAGGTCGATCTGGTCCACGAGGCTAAGGTCCAGCAAACGGAGACCGTCGCATTTGAAGTGGCCTAGTGCTTCAACAATCTGAAGTTGCATAGTTCCCGCCGCAGTTGAACTGCGGCGGACGGCAGTCCAACTGCCGTCCGAACCCCGCAAAATTAAGTGGTCGGGGTACTAGAAGGGCAGTCGCATCTAAATCTTCGTCCGGCGCAAATATAGGCGTGATGGCTCACCGTCCGCGTCCCCGCGGACGGCCCGCGAGGGCGCGGGCCGAGAGCCGTGGCACATTTTCAAGGGCGATGGGGTGGTGTAACCGATGCAGGGATTGATCGGAACGACGATTGGACGCTACCGCGTCACCGAGCATCTGGGTCGCGGCGGCATGGCCGAGGTCTATAAGGCGTATCAGCCCAGCCTCGACCGCTATGTCGCGATCAAGTTGATGCACGCCTTCCTCGCGGACGACAAGGACTTTCTCACCCGTTTCGAGCGCGAAGCCAAAGTCGTCGCCACGCTGCGCCACCCCAACATCGTTCAAGTGCACGACTTTGACGTCGATAACGGCCAGTATTACATGGTCATGGAATACATCGACGGCGTCACGCTCAAGACCATGCTGGAGCAGCTGCACGCGCGCGGCGAGTGGCTGACGTTGAGCGACGCCACGAACATCATTTTGTCGGTCGGCTCGGCGTTGCGCTACGCGCACGAGCGCAACATGGTGCATCGGGATGTGAAGCCGGCTAACGTCATGATCACCCGCGACGGTCACGTCATCCTGACCGACTTCGGCATCGCCAAGATCATGAGCGCCACCAACCTGACCGTCTCCGGCGCGATGGTCGGCACTCCCTCCTACATGTCGCCCGAGCAGGGTATGGGCGAACCCGGCGACGAGCGCAGCGACATTTACTCGATCGGCGTGATGTTGTATCAGTTAGCGGTGGGCCGGTTGCCCTACGATGCCGATACACCGCTGGCCGTTGTCCTCAAGCATATCAACGAGCCACTGCCGATCCCGCGTGCGCTCAAACCCGACCTGCCGGAAGAGGTCGAGCGCATCATCCTCAAAGCGCTCGCCAAGAACCCTGACGATCGCTACCCGACCGTCGGCGAGATGACGGCTGAGCTGAAGCACGCGATGGGCCTGGCCGCCGATATCACCCCGACCGAATCGATGAAAGGCGGCTCGGCGATCAAGCTGTCGAGCTCGACGGTCATCGGTCGGATTGGAGCAGCCACGCCTCCGCCTCCGGGCGCGTCGCCGACTTCAACCGTTTCGCGGCTAGGCGCCGGGTCAACGGTCGCTCGCGCGGCTACACCCGGCGCGAGCGAAGCAGCCGTAGCGCCTACACCGATAACGGTGGGCCGGCCCAAATGGCTGGCGCCGGCGATGGTGGTGGTCGCGCTGGCGTTGGGCGGTGGCGGTATTGCCTTGTTCGCCGCCAGCGGTACTGCCTCGCCCACCCCGACGCCGACGCTCACACTCGCGCCTACGGCTGCCGTGACGCCGAGCGCCACAGCGTTCGTACCGCCAGTGGGCAGATTTACGACGGATGCTGTGGTCGCTTATTCTGGCCCCAGTATTGATTCGCCGGTGGTCGGCCAGCTGGATGCGGGCTCGGGTGAATTCGTCGTCGTCGCCCGCTCGGCTGATTCCAAGTTGTTGAAGATTCAATTCCGCGATGGCACGACCTACTGGGTGCTCGCCGAAGGGGTCGACCTGGGCAACGTCTCTTTGAGCGCCATCCCGCCGGCCGTTACCTTGACAACGTTGACGCCCACGCCGACGGTGACGCCTGCGCCGACCGATACGGCGATCCCGACCGAAACGCCACCGCCGACCAACACACCCGCCCCGACTCGACCGCCTGCTACTCGCGCGCCAGCGACCGCCACTCAGCCGCCCGCGCCTACGGCCACACCAACAACGGCTGGCTTTCCAGATGTCGATTTCGGCTGGGAGCGGTTGGGCGATGCCGTGCGCAGCGGCGACGATTGGGTCGAAACGGTCCGAATCGATCCGCGTGGCGGTGATGGCACGTACGTCGTGTTCTATCAGGATGTGCAGGTGTTCGGCCCACCTTTCTTCATCCAGATTCGCGCGCGCGGCAATAGGGATGGAGCCGGTTGCCGCAACCTGCCGACGAGCCTACGGGTCGGCTCGGCTGGAAAGTCGGTGCAGAAAGACCTCTTCTTTGAGGCGCCGCCCGGCTGCGCCAGTTGGTGGCCATAGCGTGGCAAACCGGGTTCTGGTGATCAGCACGCACGCGAGCCATCCGTTTTATCCGTTTGTCCGCTGCGCCGCAGGCTGTCCGTTGACAGCCCTACCTTTTTAACCACTTGACACTTACCCGGCTCTCAGCGATAATTGCGGCGTTCATTGATGGCGCCGCCATCGCCCCTTTATTCCAAGCCATCCTATAGAAAGGAGGAGGTGATGCTTATGAGTAGTAGTGGTAAACGCAGCGCCGTGGCATCACCTTCGGTTTTCTAGAGACTCTGGGTATGCCACGGCGCAAACAGAAGGCCGCTCGCAAGAGCGGTCTTTTGTTTCCTCTCGACAGCGTCGCATATTCGAACGATAATTCCCAACATGGCCGCTTTCTCCATCGGTAAACTTCCTTCGGAGGTGCTGGCCCGCCTGCTGGCCGACATTGCGCCCGGCGACTCGCGCGTGCTCGTCGGGCCGGGCGTGGGCGTCGATTGCGCCGTGATCGATCTGGAAAACGGGAACTGCCTGGTCGCCAAATCCGACCCGATCACCTTCGCAAGCGACGCCATCGGCTGGTACGCGGTGCACGTCAACGCGAACGATATCGTCACGATGGGCGCCGCGCCGCGCTGGTTCCTGGCGACGCTGTTACTGCCGGAGGGCAAGTCGGACGCGGCGCTCGTCGAATCGATCTTCACGCAGGTGCGCGAGGCGTGCCGCGAGATCGGCGTAGCGCCCATCGGCGGGCATACTGAAATCACTTATGGCATCGACCGGCCGATCGTCGTCGGCGCGATGCTGGGCGAGGTGGCGCGCGAGCAGCTGATCACGCCCGCCGGTGCGCGCGTGGGCGATGCGCTGCTGCTGACCAAGCGCCTCGCGGTTGAGGCGACTTCCATCCTGGCGCGCGAGAAAGCGCCCGACCTTGTCGGCAAATTCGATCTGGCGTACCTGCATCACGCCCGCCGCTTCTTGTACGATCCCGGCATCAGCGTGGTGCGTGACGCGCAGGTTGCCATTCAGGCCGGCCGTGTCCATGCCATGCACGATCCCACCGAGGGGGGATTGGCCACCGGTCTGCACGAGCTGGCGATCGCAGCGCACGTTGGCCTGGAAATCGACGCGCAAGCGGCGCCGATCTATCCCGAGACGCAGGCGTTGTGTGCGGCCTTTGGGATCGACGTGTGGGGGGTCATCGCATCCGGCTCGCTGTTGATGGCCGTTGCGGCTGAAGATGCCGAGCAGATCATCGCGGCGCTGCGCGGCGTGGGCATCGAAGCCTCGATCATCGGGCGAGTGGTCGCGCGCGAGCAAGGCGTCGTGGTGCGTGAGGCCACCGGCGTCCGGCCTCTGCCGATATTCGCGCGCGACGAAATCACCAAAGCCTTCTTGTAGGAGTCACCTCCGGTGACGACTTTTGCCCCGGCGACGATTTTCTAATGCCCACATCGAACGCAATCGCCGAAGTCATTGCCAAACATTTGCCGCCGAGCGCGGATCGCGTGCGTTTACGCCCGCTCGACGCGGCGGCTCTCGCTTGGACAGCCGCATTGGAGCAAGATTACTCTGTTGTGCGCTGCACTGAAGGCGAGTGCGACGCCGCGCTCGCCAGCGATCTGAATCGGGTTTCATCCATCACACTTCGGCCGGGCGGCCGGGCAATCTTTCTGCTGTCGGACGAACCCCGATCGTTATCTCAGTTAGCGGCGATTTTGCGTGAGGCCGGGTTTACACGCATTCTGACTGAACCTGTGCTGGACGGCGCGTGCGTGCTCGCGCGTGGCGAGCCGCCGTCGGATGTAGCCGATCGGAAAGCCGAAGTTGCGGCGCTGGGGAGTGAGTTGGTTGTTCGAGCGGGACGTGATTTACCGCGCTACCTGTATTTGCTCGTCCGCCAAGAGCCGCCGGCGCGCGGTTGGGAACAGCCCGATCCAGCATCGATCACCTGGGAGGCAATGATCGTTCACGACACGATCGCGGGCGAGCCAGTACTGCTGGGTTTCTCATCGCTCGTCAAGGCCGTGGCGTTCATGAAGCCGGCCGTGCTGGCAGGCGTCATTCCCCAGATCGGCAAAATGCCGCGTTATCGCGGCGAGACGGTGGCAGAGTGGGGATTGCCGGTGTTGCTCAATCCGGCCTTTGAGATGCTACGAGAGGCCACTCGCTATGACTTTGAATCACAACCCTTGCGAGTCGATCCACGGCTGGAGGATAAAGTACGCGAGTGAATCGGTTGACGTCAACCTGCATCGGGTGCAACGTTAAACGAGGTGCTATTCAGCCAGAAAAGTCTCAAAGTCCGGGCCTAACCGTTCAACCAACAAAGCTTCTTCTTGCATAGGAAACTTTTGGCCGATCGTTGGCGGCGCCTGGAGATTGTAGTTTCGGATCAGCCGGTTGATCTCTGCGACTCGCTCCCGGAAGATGCGCCGGGCTTTGCGCCACTCGTCTTGCGCGAAATGTCGATCCGCGCTCCCGCCGCTCCAGGTCTGCATCACCCACTCGTATGTGCGCTTGATCCCCTGTTCCGCGACTTCGGTCTTCTGCCGGATCTCGTGCTCGAGCTCAAGCCAGCGCGTGGTGAAACCCTGCGCCTGTAGCACCTGGTGCAGTGGATCGGTATGCAAATGCGTCAAGGGCTTGCCTTTACCCGGCAAGTCGTCAAACGCGCCTTCTTCTTGCGCCTGCTTGATTTGTTTGTCGACGTAGTGTTCGGAATCGACCGGACTCATATTTCCCTCTCGTGTGTCGATACATGGAGAGCGCGTTGGGCAGTTCCCCTATAGAATGTTGGTCTCGGCGGTAAATATTGGCGCGGGCGGCGGCCGGATGAGCGCGCCCTGGCCGCCGCCCTGATTGTATCCGGGCATCGTCGGTAAAACGATGCCCAGGGCCTTCAGCGTGCTTTCGAAGTGGAGCGAAGCGCGGTCAATAGTCCCAGGATGTAGCCCACCAGCCCAACGATGATGAGCGTTTGTACGTCCACCATGCCCACCTCCCGCGCCGCCGCGCTCGTCAAACAGCTCCTCGCGCCGGCTGGTCCAGGCGCCAAAAGGCGCGTCGCACAATCGCATCTATCAATTCATCGATCGCGCGGCGCGTTCAGCCCTCCCACATCGCATGCCCATCGATCTTCGTCCAACACCCGATACGTCCCGTCCGCTTGCACACTCATTCTCGATCGCTTGTGCTAGTACCCCGACCGCCTCATTCTGCGGGGTTGGGACGGCACAACCCTCTTCGCTGCGCTCGTGGGCAGGCCGCCGCCCGTCCTTATAGCTGGTAATGAAAGGCGGCGGCTGGCACTGCCGTCCGCCGCAGGCCCACGGGGCGGCTTCGCACTGCAACTGCGGCAGGAACTACGCAACTTCAAGTTGTCGAAGTACTAGAGTGATGACGTTCTGGATAAACCCCATCCGATTCATCGTGAATTATATAACTGTATTGTGAATTTGTCAACAATCAAATTGGCCGAAAATCATGAGGGACTATCGACCTCGGGTGTACCAGGTTCCGCCGGGACCGGTGAAACTTTCGCCTTCACCCCAAATCACATGCGCGACTCCGGCTGCATCGACGGCGATCTCGAAGTAATCCCCGTAGGGGAAAGTGTAGCCAGCCGCCGCTTTGTAAGGCGCGCCCGAACCCAGGTCGGAGAGGCGCTGCGCGGAGTTCCAAACTGCGCCCCCGTTCTTGGTGCGCCGATACCAGGTGTTCCAGGCGTTCGTGCTGCCTTTGCGATCGTCCTGCCAGGCCAGCCGGAAATCACCGGCTGCTGGGCCGGCCGCCAAAGCGGGGAAGGCATTTTTCACGCCGGCTGAACCGTTCGATAGCTCCTGCCGCGCGCTCCAGTGGCGACCATCTGTCGAAGTGCGCACGTATAGTCGCTGTGGCCCGCCAGATGTATCCCCGGCATTGTACGCGATCATGATCGTTCCAGCGCGGTCGATAGCCAGCGCCGCCGATGGCCCGAAGAATCCGAGATAGCAGCCGGGCGACCAGCTGCATTCAGGCGCTTCGCGCGACATATCGATGCGCGTGGTGGTCCACACTGCGCCATCGTCCGTCGATCGGATCACGTTGATGTGGGCGTTCCCCGTGTAATCCTGGCTATAGTCGGTCGCGGCAAAGTACACGTTGCCGTTCGGCGCGACAGCGCCGCCGGAGTGAAACCAGTAGCGCTTGTCGTTATTCGTCTTGATCGGCTTGGAGAATGTCGCGCCGTAATCGTGTGAAGCCACTACGTAGGCATCGCTCGCGTTGAAGCCGATGTACACGTGGCGGCCGTCGGGCGAGATCGCCAGGATCGGTTTGTCCGACCAGCTGGGCGGCTTGGCCCCGGCTGCGATCGCGATCGGCGTTGACCAGGTCGTGCCGTGATCCGTCGATCGGATGAACTTGACGCCGGGGACGTAGTCGTGCAGCCAGGCGACGTAGATCGCGCCGTCGGCCGCAACTTCGATCTGTGGGTCGTTGTGAGACTTTCTGAAAGCGGTGAGGACCTGATCGGATTCCCAGGTTGCGCCGCCGTCGCTTGAACGGCGGAAGATGATCCACGGCCCGGCGCAGCGGTTGCACGGCGCCGGCCCGTCGTAGCGCGTGGTCAGCTGGTATACGTAGGATGAACTAGGATCGGCGGCAAGCGCCGGTTCCCAATCGTTGTGCCCACTCCACAGGCGTTCGGAGTCGAAGCCCTCGGCCAGTTGGGATGGCGCAGGCGCATCGGCGACGACGAACTGCTCCGCGCTGGAAGCGTCCGGTGAGATCGGTTTAGCTTTGCCCGGCAGGTCTGCCGACGGGCGGGCCAGAGCATATCCCAGCGCAGCGCCCGCGACGAGGCCCGCGATCACCAGTGCAAGCGGGAACCAATAGCGGCGCAGCCCAGCAGCATTGAACGACATGGTTGCCTCCTCCCGATTTGGCTATGCGGCTAACCCCAACGTTCGACAGTAAGTCTACACGAAGCTCTCAAGGAACAAAAACGCCCGGCCAGCGCTAGGCGCATCGCCTCCAAGAGAGTGCTGAAAAAACCTCTGTTTCACCGCCGAGACGCAGAGAGCGCAGAGAAATCTCTAGCAGACCTTCGCCGAACCTTGCATCACTGCTATCGAAGTGTGAGTGTTACGGACCGATCTCGATCTCGACTTGCGCCGTCATACCCCAGAAGGCGCGCGGGTCGTCGCCCTGCACATCGACCTTCACGGTATACGTCACGTCACCGCGCTTGGTCTCGGCGCGCGCCGTGATGGAAGCAATTGCGCCGTTGAGTGTGGCGTCGGGGATTGCATCGACGGTGATCTTCACCGGCTGGCCGATCTGAACATTGACGATATCAACTTCGCTCAAGTCATCGGTCTGCACCTGCCACGCTTCCAGATCGGCGATGCTGACCACGACTGTCCCCGGCGCGAGCACCTGTCCCGCATCGACCGTCACCTGCGCGATCGTTCCCTCAAACGGCGCGCGCAAGGCCGCTTCCTCCAACGCGGCTTGCGCGGCCAGCACGGCCGCTTCGGCCTGGGCTACGCCCGCGCGCGCCGCCGCGAGCTGCGATTCGGTCGCGCCGTTCTGCAGCTGATCGAGTTGAGCTTGCGCCAGGTCACGTTGCGCGACCGCCGCCGCGACATTCGCCTGAGCGGCTCGCACGGATAACGTCGATCCCGACAGCGCCTCGTCCAACGCCTTTTGCGCCGCCGCCACGGCTTGATTGGCCGCGTTCAAGCGAAAGCGCGCCTGCTCTTCGAGCGTGCCTGTCACACCGGCCTGGTCGATTTGATCGTAAGCGTCCTGCGCCAGCTTTTGATCGACTTGCGACGCTGCGAGATTCGCCTGCGCTGCAGCCACCTGCGCATCCGTCGCGCCGCCGGTCAGCTGATCGCGGTTCGCGATTGCTGCCGATAGGTTCGCTGCGGCGGTTCGCAGCCCGGCCTCGGCCTGCGCGATTTCTTCGGGCCGCGCGCCTTCTTGGAGCTGCGCCAGGTTCGCTTGCGCCAGATCGAGCGTTGCTTGCGCTTGCGCCAATCCCGCCCTCAACTCGTCGTCCTGCAACCGGATCAGGGCATCGCCCTGCTTCACAAGCTGCCCCTCGACGACCAGCACCTCGGCCACGCGCCCGCCGGCGCGGAACGCCAGGTCGGCGTGATGGCGCGGGATCAGGCTGCCCTGCGCCGACACGATTACGTCCGATTCAGCCGTTTGGGGCGCGAGCGTCGGCGTCGGGGTTGTTGGCGCCAGGAATCGCTGGTAACCGGCGAAGCCCAACAGCGATAGCGCGATCACAATGACTAGGCCAATGAGAACTCTGTTGCGAGACATCGATTTCTCCGTGAATGCAGAATTGAGAATGTAGAATGTAGAAAGTTTTATCAATTCCGCATTCTACATTCTGCCTTCATTATTCGTGCTTGATCGCCTCGATGATATTCACCCGCGAGGCGCGCCAGGCCGGATACAGCGCCGCGATCTGTGACACGAGGAAGGCGATCAAAATGCCGTTGAGCACTGCGTTCGGCGGCAGCTCAAACGTCAGGCGATAACCGGTCATCTGCCGCATGCCTTCCACGAACACGCGCGAGAGCAGGATGCCGAACCCAACGCCGAATACGGCGCCCACCGCGCCCATCGCGCCCGACTCGGCCAGGATCATGCGGATCACTTGCGCGCGCGTCATGCCGATGCTGCGCAGCGAGCCGATCTCGCGCTGGCGCTCCAGCACGTTCATCATCATCGTGTTGATCACGCCCAGCGCGGCGACGAGCACGCCGATGTTCGCCAACACATCGAGCAGGCCGAACGCGCGGTTCGTCAGCTCGCGCACGCGGCTGCGAAAGTCCTCGGTCGTCTCCACCTGCACGTGGCGGCTCTGACCGTACTTGTCCTCGATCGCCTGTTTGACTGCGTGCAAGTCGGCGCCGGGCGCGAGCTTGAGCGTGAAACGATCCACGTCGTTTATGCCGAAGTAGCGCCGCATCGTTTCGAGCGCGCCGTTGATCACGTAGCCCTGGCTGGTGAAGTCGCTGACCAACCCGGCGACGCGGAACGCCTGCACGCCGCGCCGGGTCTGCAACTCGAACGTGTCGCCTCGCTTCAAACCGTACCGGTCGGCAACAGTAGTGGAGAGCAACAGCTGGCCGGCGGCCAGATCACGCTCGATTTGCGCCGCGTCTTCTTTGTCCTCCGCATATTGGAAGGCGGCCACGCTGAAATAGGTGGCCGGATCGAGCGCCTGAAAGACGATGCCCAGATCGTCGTTCGCCGGTTTCACGCCGAAGTAGCGCGCGGGCGTCACGGCGGCCACACCGGGGATCACCGCCAGGCGCGAACCGAAATCGATCCGCATCGGCACCGGCGAGCGCACCAGCAAATCGCCGCCGACGGCCGAATTCACCCAGCCGTCGATATCGGTCTGGAACGAGCGGCCCATCGCGCCAATGCTGATCACCATCGCGATGCCGGTCATCAAGGCGGCCACCGTCAGCGAGACGCGCCCGCGCGAGCGCTCGATGTTGCTCGATCCAACCCGGCCCTCGGTCCCGAAGAGCCGGACGATGATCGGCCGGAACAATTTTTCGAGTCGCTGCACGGCGGCGGGGACGGTGAGGGTTGCGCCGAGGAACATCACGAACACCATCGCCGATCCGAGCTGGAACACGACCGAGGAGCGCAGCGGGACGTAGTTGATCGTGACGACCGCTACGACGACCAGCTCGATCCCGGCGAATAACGCCAGCCGGCCCGGCGTGCTCGAGGGGCTCTCCTGGCCTCGGACGCGCAGCGCAGCCAGGGGGCTGATGTGGCTCGCTTTGAAGGCGGGCAGGAAAGCCGAGATAAGCGTGACGCCAAGCCCGACGCCGAGACTCAGCAATAGCCCGTCGAGCGGCACCGTCACGGCGATGATCTCGGTCGCCGTCACGGCGCTCATCAGCACCATCATGCCGCGCGCCATCACCAGCCCAAACGCCACACCCAGGATCGATCCGATCACGCCCAGGATCACGGCTTCGATCAAGATCAGGCGCGTCACCTGCGCGCGCGACAAGCCCAGCGCCCGTAGCAGGCCGATCTCCTGGGTACGCTCGACAATCGTCATGGTGAAAGCGTTGTAGATCAGGAACCCGCCCACGAACAAGGCGATCATGCTGAAGAACGATAAGCCTTGCTGGTAGGTTGCCAGCTGTTGCGTGACAATCTGCCCCCGTTGCGCGGGATAGTTCACTACATACTTCGAGCCGAGCTTGTCTTCGAGGCGGCGCTTGAGGTCTGCCAACTGTTCAACCGACGCCGCGAGGTCGGGTTGGGCGACCACGTCGATTTGATCGAGCTCGCCGACGCGCGCGTACATCTCTTGTAGCGCTTCGAGCGGCACGAAGGCGACGCTGCCGCTGTTGATCAGTCCCGGCCCGTCTTTGCGGAGGAAGCCGACGGCGCGCAACGTGACCAGGCCGCCGTTGGGCAACAGGACGTCCACATCTTCGTCGCGCGCGATATTTTTCTCGTTGGCATAGTCTTGTGTGAAGAGCGCGGAGTACGAGCGCTCACCCGCTTCGAGGAAACGGCCGGCGTCCAGTTTGTAAACGCGGGCCGCGCGATCGATTTCCGGATCGATGCCGAACAAGACCAGGTCGTTGCCGCCGGTTGTGCCGCCGATGCCGAACTCGAACTTCCAGCCGTCCGCGTCTTGCGCCAGGAGCGTGCGCGCCTGGAGCGTCGGCACGGCTTGCGCCACCCCCGGAACGCTGCGCACCCGCGCGAGCGTGGTTTCGGGAAAGCCCGATACGCCGGTGTAGGACGAAGGCGCGACGACCAGGTGCGCCAGGCCGGACGCTTCGTCGAAGATGGTATTGATCGACGAGAGCGTGCTCTGGTTGGTCACGCTGATCGCGAGGATCACGGCCACGCCCAGGATGATGCCCAGCGTCGTCAGCAGCGTGCGCGTCTTACGCGAGGTCAGGTTGCGGAAGGCGAGGGCATTCAGGCTACGAAGTCGTCTGGCGCTTTTTGTCGTCATGGTCTGCCGAATGTTTGGAGATGGGTGACCGGAGATTGGAGATTCAATTTCCAACCTCTAATCTCCAATCTCTAGCTCTAATCCAACCGCCTCATCACATCGATAATGTCTTCCATCGTCTGGCGTCGATCGCCGTCGACGCGCTTCAATTCGGTGACGATGCGACCGTCTTTCAGAAAGACGACGCGGTCGGCGTACGAGGCAGCGTGCGCATCGTGGGTGACCATGACGATAGTGTGACCGAGCTCATCGCAGGTGTGACGCAGCAATTCGAGGATGGCCGCGCCCGATTTGGAGTCAAGATTGCCGGTGGGCTCGTCGGCGAGGACGATGGCCGGGTCGGTGACGAGTGCGCGAGCGATCGCCACGCGCTGCTGCTGCCCGCCGGACAGCTGATCGGGTTTATGGTGCTTGCGATCGGCCAGACCGACCAGGTTCAGCAGGTCAGCGAGCTGCGCCTGAGAGTCTTCGATTTTCTTGCCGTCGATCAGCAAGGGCAGGGCGATGTTCTCCTCGGCGGTCAGGGTCGGGACCAGGTTGTAGAACTGGAAGATGAAACCGACGTTGCGGCGGCGCACCAGCGTCACGTCGTTGTCGTTCAACTGCGAGAGCGGCTTGCCGGCCAGCGTCACTTCGCCAGCGCTGGAGCTGTCCAGCCCGCCGAGCAGGTGCAGTAACGTCGATTTGCCCGAACCCGACGGCCCCATGATCGCGACGAACTCGCCCTTCTCGACTTTGAAATCGACCGCGTCGAGCGCGTTGACGCTCACCTCGCCCATGCGATAGCGCTTGGTTACTTTATCGGTTTGTAGAATGGCCATGCTTGTCCTGTATTATCGGCGACTGGAGTCGCCTCCTACATATCGGCGACTGGAGTCGCCTCCTACATATCGGCGGCTGGAGGCGCCTCCTACATATCGGCGACTGGAGGCGCCTCCTACATATCGGCGACTGGAGGCGCCTCCTACATATCGGCGACTGGAGTCGCCTCCTACATATCGGCGACTGGAGGCGCCTCCTACATATCGGCGACTGGAGTCGCCTCCTACATATCGGCGACTGGAGTTGCCTCCTACATATCGGCGACTGGAGTCGCCTCCTACATATCGGCGGCTGGAGTCGCCTCCTACATATCGGCGACTGGAGTCGCCTCCTACATATCGGCTGGAGTCGCCTCCTACATATCGGCGACTAGAGTTGCCTTCTACATATCGGCGACTGGAGTCGCCTCCTACAAGTGCGCCTTCAAACACCAGATTCACGACCGCGCGCAGTCGCTCGGCCAGCGAAAACGCATCGAGGTCTGTGCTCCAGCGGTCGGGATTATATCCTGCTTGTGAAAAAACGGATCGGCGAATGTCGGCTAATGGCCTGGAGGATAAATACTGTAAGGAATTCCAGAGGTGTCACCCTGAGCGGCGCAGCCGCGAAGGGTCTCTGGCCCTGTCCGTTGCAGGCGGCGAGATTCTTCGGGCGCTGCGCGCCCTTAGAATGACCTCACCCATTCATTGCAGAACTTAGGCTCCAACCCACTAGACACTAGACAAGCTTCACAATTAACGCAATAGCGGTTAAGATGTCAGGCATGCTCATGTACTACGCTCGCTTAGTGCGATTTCCGAAAGTCTTTCGGTCAATGACCGGCCTGTCTGTGACCGAATTCGATCAACTCGTGGAG
>DATDPU010000150.1:0-25777 GCA_035292585.1 Anaerolineae bacterium
CACCCTCCCCCTCCCTCTCCCAAATTTGGGAGAGGGAGGGGGAGGGCTGGGGTGAGGGTGGGTGAGGGCGTTACCCTTTCGAATCGTCGCCGGGATCGACCACCTCGCCTAGATCGGCGAGGACGACGTTGTGCGGCGCGCCGTCCACTTGCTGAACCTCGCGCAGATAAATGTGATGGCGCGGGGCTTGCGTCTTGGGATCGAGCGCGAAGGCGCCGCGCGGGCTGTTAAAGCTGATGCCATCTAACGCCTGGATCAGCTTATCGGGATCGCTGGTGTCGCCCTGCACTCGATTCAACATCTCGACGATCACGCGGCCGGTGTCGTAACCCTGCACCGCGAAGACGTTAGCCGTCTCATCGTATTGAGACTGGTAGGCAGCGATGAACGTCTTGTTATCGGGATTATCCAACCCCAGCGCCCAATGCAGACCGTTCCGCACGCCGAGTGCGGTATCGCCATGCGCGGGCAGCACGTCCTCTTCGACCATGAAACCGGAGCACAACAGCGGCAGCCGGCTCGCCAGACCGAAGTCGCCATACGCTTTCAAGAAGGTGACGGCCTGCCCGCCGCTATAGAAGCAGTACAGGAAATCCGCCTCCGCGTTCGCGATCTCGGTGATGAACGGCGCGGCATCGCCGATGTTGGGGAAGGGCGTCTTCTGCACCCCGATCACCGTGCCGCCGGCCGCTTCAAAGCTGTTTTGAAATGACGAGGTCGTATTCGCGCCGGCCGTGTAATCGGGCACGCTGATGAAGGCGCGCTTGCCCACATTCTGCGCAGCCCACGCGCCCATCGGCCAGTTCGGCATCCAGTTGGTGAACGAGGTGCGCCAGATGAAGGGCGTCTTCCGGCCCCGGCTGAGTTCGTTCGATCCGGCATTCGAGCAGATGAGCAGCTTCCGGTTAGAGTCCAGATAATCGCGCAACGCGCCCAGCACACCCGAACTGACGATGCCGGTGAGCAACGCGACCTCGTCCTGCTCGACCAGCTTGTGCGCTTTCGGCGTCGCCTCGTCCGGCGTCGCGCCTTCGTCTTCGACGATCAATTCGATCTTGCGCCCGCCCGCTTCGTAGTTCACGCCGTCCAAATACATCCGCAGGCCGTTCTCGATGCTCACGCCCAGCGCGGCATACACCGCCGAATAGGGCAACAACACCCCGATCTTCACCGTGCCGCCTGCCGTCGCGCCGCAGCCGCTCAAGAAGGGTGCGGCGGCATACGCGCCGGCGGCCGCGCCGGCTGCTTTTAGAAACTGGCGGCGCGTCAAACGCGATTGGGTTCTGGTCATCCTCGCTCCTCCTTGGCCTGAAACGCAAACACGATGAATCTTGTTGGCGCAGCTAAATAAAGGCCGCGCGTTCACGCGGCCCAAACTCCAACTCTAAACTCCAACTCTGACTCTAAATATGAATCGCCTGCCCCTCGACGGCGTGCGCGGCTTCCAGCATCACCTCGCTCAACGTCGGGTGCGCGTGTACCGAGTGCGCCACTTCGTTCGGCGTCAATTCGTAATTGCGCGCCAGCACCCACTCCGGCAGCAACTCGGTCACTTCGGGGCCGATCATGTGCACGCCGAGAATCTCGCCGTACTTCTTATCCGCGATGACCTTGACGAACCCGACCGTCTCGCCCAGCCCCAACGCTTTGCCGTTCGGCTGGAAGGGGAACTTGCCCACGTTTACTTGATAGCCTTGTTCTTTCGCTTGCTTCTCGGTGAGGCCCATCGATGCGATCTGCGGCGAGCAATATGTTGCGCGGGGCATCGCCATATAGTCGAGTTCGTGCGCCGGTTGCCCGGCGATCACATCGGCGGCCAGGATGCCTTGCGCCGAGCCGACGTGCGCCAGCATCAACTTCCCGGTCAGGTCGCCGATGGCATAGATGTTGGGCACATTGGTGCGCTGCTGGTTATCGACGGCAACCGCGCGCCGATCGACTTTGACGCCGGCGGTCTCCACCCCGATATTTTCGGTATTAGGCGTGAAGCCGATCGCGATCAGCGCTTTCTCGGCCTTGATCGTCTGTCCACCCGCCTTCACCTCCACGCCGCCATCGACTTTGTTGATCGACTCAACCTTCGTGTTGGGCATCAGGCTGATACCCATCTTCTTGAACGCCTTCGCCAGCTCGGCGCTGACCTCTTCATCTTCCAGCGGCGCGATGTTAGGCAGCATCTCGATCAGCGTGACTTCTGCGCCGTACGCGCGAAACACGTAACCGAACTCCAACCCGATTGGTCCAGCGCCGACAATCGCGATCGATTTGGGCGCCTGCGTCAGCTCGAGCGCGTGCCGGTAGGTGATGATCGCCTGGCCGTCCGCTTGAATGCCCGGCAGCAGCGTGGCGCGCGCGCCGGTCGCCAGGATGATGTTCTTCGTATCCAGCACGCCGTCGAACTTCTGGCCGTTGACGGCGGGCGCAGCGGGCGCGGATGCCACCTCGATTTGGGTAGCCGATTTGAGTTTGGCGCTGCCCTGGTATACGTCGATCTTGTTTTTCTTCATCAGGAACTGCACGCCCTTCACCAGCCGGTCGCTGACCTGCCGGCTGCGTTTCTGCGCGACCGCGTAATCGACTTTCAGATTCTCGAACGAGAAGCCGAAGTCCTTGCCTCGGTGCAGCAGCTCCACGATATCGGCGTTGCGCAGCAGCGCCTTCGAGGGGATGCAGCCCCAGTTCAGACACACGCCGCCCATGTGCTCGCGCTCGACGATGGCCGTCTTCAATCCATTCTGCGCGGCGCGAATCGCGGCCACGTAGCCGGCCGGCCCGCCACCGATCACGGTAACATCATACGTCGTTGCCACTCTGCCTCCTGTTTATAATATTCCTCCGCAAGAACTATACCAATCGCGAAGATTTCTTTATCCACGAATCACACGAATCTGCACGAATACAGTTTTATGCGTGTGATTCGTGGATCAACTCCTTTGGTTGCGGCGGGAGGCCGCGCTATGGTTCATCGTTTGACTTCCGATGATCCGTCGAAGCCAGGTAGCGCGCCACCGATTTGAGAAACGCCTGCGCATCTGTGTGCAGGCGCTTAGCCGAATCAAAAAGGATTCGACTATCTAACGTCTCGTAGTCATGCACAATACGATTCCGCAAGCCCACATGGGCGCGGTTGAAACGTTCCCATAACTGGTCGTCGAACACGCCCAGATCATGTATACCGCTCAACGCTTCGCGCAGGCTGCCAGGAGCCGGTTTCTCGGCGGCCTGTAGAATCAATTCGCTCGTGTCGCCGATGACTTCAACGATGATCTGCACCAGCCGCTCCGTCGCGCGCCGGACAGTCGGCTGTCGAGCATAGTGGATATAGTCGGATTGCAAATAGGGCGCGATCTCGCTCAAGGTTCGTTCGAGATAATCCAACTTGCGGCGGATGACTTCGGCGAGGCGTGTGTCCATTAAGCGTATTTGCGTTCTTGATAGCGGCGGCGGCGCTCGCGCCACTTCCGGTTGTCATCGTAGCGGCGCGCGGCGTACGATCGAAACTGGGCGAACCCGGCAGGTTCGGCTTCGAACACAGGCACGCCATCGCTGGCGACTTCGAACAGAAGCACGGGATTAGCCCCGTTCAGAAAGACCAAGTCCAGCTCACCACTTGACTCTAGCGCCGCTGCGAGATCGGCCGCAAGGTTGAGCTCCCAATCGGCGTCTCCCCAACGCCGTCGCAGCGCGCGCACGGCCACATCGACGTCACTGCTCCGTCGCGCGCGTCCCTTCGCGCGTGACCCGAACAGCACGATCAAATCCAGGTCGTAGCGACGCGCGACTTTTTTGAGTTTGTCCGCGTCGAATGGAATTGGCACGTCTACCCCCAACTTTCCAATATCTGCTTGATCGCCGCGACGAATTGATCCGCCGAGTTGCCGTCGAGGACGCGATGATCGAAGGTCAGGCCGATGAAGACCATCGGCTTGATGGCAATCGCATCGACGCCTTCGTTTGTCACCACCACGACCCGCTTCTCGATCTTGCCGACCCCCAGAATACCACACTGCGGCTGATTGATGATCGGCGTGGCAAACAGGCTGCCGGATGCGCCGTGATTGGTGATGGTGAAGGTGCCGCCGTGCACCTCGTCGGGCTGGAGCTGTTTGCGCCGCGCCCGCTCGGCCAAATCGTTCACCGCCCGCGCCAGCCCCAGCAAATTCATCGAGTCGGCGTGCTTGATCACCGGGACGATCAGACCCTCGGCGCCCAACGACACCGCGACGCCGACGTTCACCTGCCGGTGCAACACGATGCCGTTATCGCTCCAGGAGGAGTTTACCAGCGGGTGCTGCTTCAACGCGGCGACAGCGGCGGCGACAAAGTAAGGCGTGAAGGTGAGCTTCGCGCCATCCCGCTCGAACGGCGCTTTGTGGGCGTCCCGATGCGCGACGACGCGCCCCAGATCGACTTCGAACACGGTCGTCACGTGCGGGCTGGTCTGCTTGGAGCGCAGCATGTGCTCGGCGATCGCTTTGCGCATGGACGAGAGCGCAACCGTTTCGCCCGGCATGGCCGAAAGCGTGGGCGCAGGGGCAGGCGCGGTCGGGGCCGGTTGGGTCGCGGCCGCGCCGAACACTTCTTCGCTCGGTCGGAACAGTTCGCCCAGGCCGGGTTGCTCCCAGGGCGCCAAGTCCCTCACCCCCGGCCCCTCGCCCAGAGGGAGAGGGGGGGCAACCTTCTGGCGTTCGACGAATGCCAGAATATCCTTCTTGGTGACGCGCCCGCCTTCGCCCGTGCCCGGCACTTGCGCTACGTCGATGTTGTGCTCGGCGGCGATGCGCGCGACGACGGGCGAGACACGTTGAGCGGCCGGCCCGTTGCCGCCGGCGCCTGCGGTTTGCGCGTGCAGCGGTTCGGCAGTGTGCGTATCCACGCGCAGCGCGCCGCCCGGCGGCGGCGTCTCGCCTGACTGACCGATGAAGGCAATTGGCGTCCCGGCTTGCACAACCTCGCCTTCGTTGTAGTACAGTTTCAAGAGCGTGCCCTCGCCGGCCGCGGTGACCTCGGTCGTCACCTTATCCGTTTCCACTTCAAGGATCGGCTCGTACAGCTTGACCGCCTGGCCGATCTGCTTGAGCCACTTGCTGATCTTTCCCTCGACGACGCTCTCGCCGAGCTGCGGCATGACGATCTGAGTACCCATCGCTTTCTCCAGAATCCGAATGCCTGATGTGAGGCGTGAGGCGTGAAACGTGATTCCCGACATCACGCTTCACTCGTCACGTTTCACTTACCTCTCAATATTCTCAGTACGCCGCGAGCTTCCGCATCGCCTCTGCGATCTTTTGCGGGTTGGGCATAAACCAGTCTTGCAAGGGATGGCTGTACGGCACACCCGGCACATCCGGCCCGGCCAGCCGCATGATCGGCGCATCCATATAATTGAACGCCTCGTCGGCCAGGAGCGCGGCGACCTCTGCGCCGTAACCCAGGAAACGATTATCCTCATACACGATCAGCGCCTTGCCCGTCTTCTTGAACGAGTCGAGCACGGTTTCTGTGTCGAGCGGGTTGAGTGTGCGTAGATCGACCAACTCGACACTGATGCCCGCTTTAGCGACTTCGTCGGCGGCTTGCCGGCAGTAGTAGTGCATCATGCCGTAAGCGTAGACGGTGATGTCCGCGCCCTCGCGCGTGACCTGCGCCTTCCCCAACGGCGCCGTGTAATCGCCTTCCGGTATCTCGCCTTTGATCAGTCGATAGCCCTTCTTCGGTTCGAGGAACAAGACCGGGTTGTTGTCGCGGATGGCCGACTTGAGCAGACCCTTGGCGTCGCGCGGGTTCGACGGCACGACGACCTTGAGACCGGGCACGTGCGCGTATGTCGCTTCGATCGACTGCGAGTGATACAACCCGCCGCCGATGCCGCCGCCGTACGGCGTGCGAATCACCAGCGGCACGCAATACTGCCCGCCAGTGCGATAGTACATACGCGCCGCTTCGTTGACGATCTGGTTATAGGCCGGCTGGATGAAATCGGCGAATTGAATCTCGCACACCGGGCGCAGGCCGTTCAACGCCGCGCCGATGCCGATCGCCACGATCGACGACTCGGCCAGCGGCGAATCGATGATGCGCCTGGCGCCGTACTTGGCGTGCAAGCCGAGCGTGGCCCGGAACACGCCGCCGCGCGGCCCGACATCTTCGCCGGTGATGAACACCGTGGAATCGCGCGCCAGCTCTTCGTCCAGCGCCTCACGGATGCCCTCTATCAGTGTCTTCTCTGCCATATCGGATTTCTCCCTGGTCACTGCTCACTGATTACTGTTCACCGGACAGTGAGCAGTGACCAGTAATCAGTCACAGAAGACTGGCCCCGCCGCCCACTCGACCGGCGGGAAGGGCGCGCTCTCGGCGAAGCGCTGCGCCGCATCGACTTCAGCCAGGGCGCGATCTTCGATCTCTTTCGCCTGCGCTTCGGTCAGCACGCCTTGTTCGAGCAGCAATGCGCGGAAGGGCGGGAGCGGGTCGCGCGTCTTGAGCGCCGCTTTATCTTCCGGCTTACGATAAGTAGAGTCGTCGTCGTCGGAGGAGTGGGGGGTGAGTCGGACCACGCGCACTTCCAGCAGCGTCGCGCCGCCGCCTGAGCGCGCGCTGTCGATCGCTTCCCGCGCCGCTTCGTACGTCGCGATCGGGTCAAGCCCGTCGACCGTCACACCCCGGATGCCGTACGCCGCGGCCCGATCCGATACTCGCCCGATCGCCATTTGCAGGCGCATCGGCACGGAGATGGCGTACTCGTTATTCTCCACCACGACGATCAGCGGCAACTGGTGCACGCCTGCCCACGACAGCGCCTCGTGGAAATCGCCCTGGCTGGTCGAGCCTTCACCCAGGCAGGTGACGACGACGCGATCGCCGTCCTTGAGTTTTTCCGCCAGCGCCATACCGGCGGCCTGCGGCACTTGCGTCGTGACCGGGCTGGAGACGCTGAAGATGTTGCTGGCTCGGTGCGCGTAGTGTTCCGGCATCTGTCGCCCGCCCGAACTGGGATCGCCTTCGCGGCCGAACACGCCGAGCAGGATGCCGCGCAGCGGCATGCCCAGGGCGATCACCATCGACATGTCGCGATAGTAGGGATAAAACAGGTCGTGGCCCCGGCGCATGGCGCAGGCAATAGCGACCTGCGCCGCTTCGTGTCCCATGCCCGAAATGTGGAAGGCGATCTTGCCCTGGCGATGCAGCAGCCAGCAGCGCTCGTCGAGCTTGCGGGCGCGCACCATCGTCGTATACATTTCGATGAGCGTTTCTTTGGGAAGCGTCGCAACACCGGTCGTTGTATGCTCAACTTTCGGCGTGACAACGGCCATCGTGATCCTCCTCCGTCAGGTCGAGGCGGCGCACATGAATCATTTGAGGCGCTACGAGGTGTGTTCCCTGGCTACCTATTGTGTTGAATTGCTGCGGTGAGTATACCGCAGGTTGATACGAATGTCGAAGACAGTTGGGCCGTAGTTGCACTGCGGCGAGAAGTAGTATAGGGCCTTGTGCCCGCCCACAAGGGGCTACGCTACGCCGATCTGAGTGGTATTGCGGCGAGAACCGGTGCGCACCTCCAGCGGGGCCGCAGTTGCACTGCGGCCCCAGGCGTGTGCAACGACTATCCGATCCGCTTCAGCCCCTTGGGATAGCGCGACGCGGCCAGCTCGGCGTACTTGTCCTTGTAATACTGCCACTCGACCTTGTGCGCCTCGCCGACCTGGCCGATGATTTTGGCCGGAACCCCGACCGCGATCGCGCCATCGGGAATCTCGCCGCGCACGACTGCGCCCTCGCCGACGATCGCCCAATCGCCGACGACCGAGTAGTCGGTGAGGATCGCGCCCACGCCGATCACGGCGTTGTCCTTCACCGTGCAGTTGTGCAGGAGGCAGCCGTGGCCCAGCTGCACGTTCGACCCGACGACGGTCCGATCGTTCTCGCGGGCGTGGATGACGACGTTTTCCTGCACCGACGTGCGATCGCCGATACGGACTGAGCCGTAGTCGCCCCGGATGCGCGCGCCGACGCCGATGAAACAGCTTTCGCCGATGACGACGTCGCCGATCACATCGGCGCTCTCGGGCACGAACGAGGTTGCGCCGATTTGGGGTCGCTTGCCTTCAAACTCGTAGAGCGCCATGCATCACCTCATCGGGGTAGACCTTGCAGGTCTAACAGGCTGCTTCTCAGCGAATCCCCGTATCGATTGCAATATCGAGCGTCACGGTCTGGCCGCTCTCGATCGTGATCGTCTTGGGCAGGTCAATCCCGCGATCGATGCCGGTGGCCGCGATATCCACGACGTACGCGCCCGGCGGGAGCGCGACGCGATACGTCCCATCCGGGTTGATCGACACGTCGGTCACCAGCGTCTGGCCGTCTGCCTGAAAGATGTTAATCGAGCGCGAGGTATACACTTCAGGCGGCGCGCTCGCCGTCGGCTTGTCCACTGATTCCACCGGTTCCAGCGGCCCGATCCGTACTTTGCCTTCCAGGTAACCCACTTGCCCCTCTCCACCCGGCGCTTCAGTTACAGCGGGTGTTGACAGGGAACTCGATTGTGTTGCGAGTGGTGTACCGATCGGGTTGGCGCTTGGTGTCGTGCCCGGCTGGCAGGCCATTAGCCACAGCACACTGAAGATCGTCAATCTGATAAGCCATCTGCTATTCGCTACTTTGCCCATAAGTCACCTGTGACCGATATCCAATCTGCCCCAATTGTAGGTGGGATGGTTGGTTAGTTTGTTGGCTGGTGGCTGGGCGACAGCGCCTGGAGGATTTGTTCCAGCACGGCGTCGATGTTGCTCAGCACATCCCGATTGGTGAATCGGATGACGCAATAGTGCTTCTGCTCGTTCAGCCAGCGCGTGCGCTCCGCATCGTACTCGACTTGATCCGCATGTGAATCGCCGTCGACTTCAATTACGAGTTTCGCTTTGGCGCAGTAGAAGTCCAAGATGAAGCGGCCGACCGCATGTTGCTTGCGAAAGTGCATGCCGTTGAGTTGCCCGTCGCGGATGCGCGCCCAGAGCCCCTTTTCAGCGGGGGTCATGTCGCGACGCAGCTCACGCGCTCGCGTTTGCATTTCAACGGAAGCGCGCCAACGTTTCTGAGAGGGCTTTGCTTGTCGAGACATTCATCGCTCCTGCAGGCAGAAGGCCCCTATCCCCAGCCCTTCCCCCGTCGGGAAAAGCACCGACAGGGGAAGGGTGAAGGTTCCTTCCCCTGCGACGCGCTTTTTCGTCGCGGGGGAGGGTTAGGGTAGGGGCCTCTCTACTCCTCACACTCCCTCAACACCGCCTGTGCATCTCCCAAGTATGGCGAGCGCAATTTAGTGTAGATGTCAACTGCGCGTTGAGCATATTCTATTCCCTCAGTTGGGCGACCCTGGCGGACGAGAGATCTGGAGATGAACTCACAGCTTGCTGCTATTAGCTCCCAGCGCCCAGATGTCTCGGACAGTCGCAGTGCTTGTTTAGCCAGTGATTCGGCAGCGAGCCATTGTTGGCGTTCTATCATAAGTTCGGCTAGATTACCGATATAGATTGCCTGCCCTTCGCGATCTTCAACTTTCTCGGCAATTCTCAGAGCCTCACGGTAGTCACGTTCAGCAGCCATATGGTTTCCCGATAGTCTTTCAGCTCCAGCAAGATCGCTCAAGCCATTCGCAACTTCGTAGCTTTCTGGCTCTATAGTAAGCCACAAGTCAATGGATTGTTTGTAGGCCTCAATAGCAGCTGAGTAGTTTTCTTGTAGCTGATGCTTGGCCCCCTCAAGTCGCAGATTGAGGGCCTGCTTGCGCACACCACTCACACTAGTCGTCCAAGCTTCTACACGCCGAGCGCACGCCAGCCATTCATCTAATCGTCCTGCGGTGTCAAGAAAGGTTTTTAGTGCCGCATACAAACGTCGTAAACGCGGAAAATCACCCAACAAGAACAAAGGCAGAGATGCAGCGATCAGCGGCCAGTTACTATCAAGCACGGGGAAGCGTTCTTTGTTTTGATAACCGTTCTCGAGTGCAAGCGTAAAGACGTGATCGACCAGATAATTGCCAATTTGCGCAACGACCTCTGGACACCTACGATGTAACAACGTGGTAACTAAAGGTGCTAAAAAATAAGATTCCTCGTAAATATCGCTTATGACCAAAGCCCGGTAAGTCAAATCCTCTAGTATGGTCTGTGCATTTAGTAACGGTAACTTGGCTAACTCAGCGATCGATGTGCCCTTTACAGGTTCAGTGAAATATGACAGTACACCTAGTACCACCCTTTCGTGCTCA
Organism: Anaerolineae bacterium; assembly: GCA_035292585.1. Classification (GTDB taxonomy): domain Bacteria; phylum Chloroflexota; class Anaerolineae; order Fen-1058; family Fen-1058; genus DASSFZ01. Next base: position 10,271 of record DATDPU010000150.1, read on the forward strand.
TCAAATGTATTCAGCAAATCACCAAAGATATACTCAAGTGGATCGCTATCGCGTGTGCCAGCCAGCATGTAATCACAGGCATCCGCAACAGTACGGCATTGGCTACCCGGCCTCCCTAGTTGTCCGGCAATCCATTCGATAAGCAGTGGATTACCTCCAGCGGTTTCATACAGCCGCTGGCGTTCAATTTCCGTTGAGCGTGCCAACAGAGGGTAACGCTCGGCTAACTTGGCGATAAGTTGGTGCGCAGCTACGCGAGAGAGCCTATCTAAGCGAATGATTTCGGCAGCGACATCAGCACGTCGGCGACTAGTGATAATCGCTTTACAGGAGCGTGGCAAGCGCTTTAAGAATTGGAAGAGGCGGGTACGCTCAGTCTCGTCGAACGTCTCCAGGTTGTCGATAATGATTAATGCTTGGCGACTTTCGAGAACGCGACGTACAGCTCTAGTACGCTCACTTGGATCGAGACGTTCAATGCTTCCCTCACCCAACTCATGCGCAAGTTCAGTCAGCAGAGACAGATAGTTTGGAATGAGGAAATCCTGGAGCGATTGCTCGCCCTCTGGAGTGAGCTCACGCGCCTTGGCAGACAGAAAGATTTTAGTTGGGTAAGTCGCATCGGAGGCCAAATGTCCAGCGCGGATAGCAAGTGCGGTCTTGCCCATGCCGCCCGGCCCGTCGATCAATACTCCCCAGCCGGTAGTCTCCGGATCGAGCGCGTCGGCGATGCGGGCGAGTTCTTCTTCGCGACCAAAGAAATAGGGCTGGTGTGGCAGTTCAGATCGGCGGGATGGTGGGCCGTAGTAATGCTCGTGGCGCGATTTGTCGATGTCACGACCGGCAATGTCACCGCCGACATTAAGCTCATCCGCTTCGAAGTCAGCGCCGCCGGATCGTTTATCAGGCATGGCGGTTAACTCCTTTATCACTCCGGACGACACGCGAACGGCGTCACTCGTCACTTATCACGTCTCACGCATATCTGTCCTCGCCTGCGCGCCCCCGGCGCGAAGCGCCGAATAGGGCGTGGCGGGCGGCGCCAGGGTCACGCTTCACATCGCCTCCACCACAATCTCAGCCACATCCTTCACCTGCATCGTGCTCTGTTCCGCCTTGGCCGCATCGGTGAGCATGATCATGCAGAACGGGCAGCCGACGGCGAGTGTCTTCCGGCCGGTCGCCGCCGCCTCGCGGAAACGATTGGCGCTGACGCGCTCGCGACCCGGCTCCTCTTCCTTCCACATCTGCGCGCCGCCCGCCCCGCAGCAGAACGAGTTATTGCGATTGCGCGACAACTCGGCTACGCCGACGTTCGCCTGTGTCAGCGCGTTGCGCGGCGCAGCGTACACGCCGTTGTGACGACCCAGGTAGCACGGATCGTGGAAGGCGACCTCGGCCTGCTTGCGTGGATCGACGTGCAGCTTACCCAGCAGCAACAGCTCTTCGATCAGCTGCGTGTGATGGATTACGGTATAGTTTCCGCCGAACGCCGGATACTCGTTGCCCAGCGTGTGCAGACAGTGCGGGCAAGTCGTGACGATCCGCTTCGGCTTCACCTCGTTCAATACTTCGACGTTGGCCGAGGCCAGCTCGAAGAACAAGGCCTCGTTGCCTGCGCGCCGCGCCGAGTCGCCGGTGCAGCGTTCCAATTTGCCCAGCACGGCGAAGTTGACGCCGGCGGCGTTGAGAATCTTCGCGAAGTCGCGCGCCGTCTTCTGCGCGCGCGCATCGGTCGCCGGGGCGCAGCCGACCCACCACAAGAGGTCGGGTTCGGGATTCTGTTCGATCGTCGGCGCGTCCAGGCCCCTGGCCCAATCGAGCCGCGCATCGGGCGCGATGCCCCACGGGTTGCCCGCGCGTTCCATGCCTCGGAAGGCTTGCTGCAACTGGTTGGGGAAACGGTTTTCCATCAACACCAGGTTGCGGCGGATGTCGAGAATATCGCGCATCGGCTCATCGTTGACCGGGCAAACCTCGACGCACGCGCCGCAGGTCGTGCAGGCCCAGATCGCTTCGGCGCTGATCGCGAACTCCGTCAGCGGATATTTCGATTCCTGCCCGGCGGCAAGCGCCGCGCCTTCCGCGTTGATTTGGTAACGCTTGTTGATCTCCAGCGCCGACGGCGACAGCACCTTGCCGGTCGCGTTGGCCGGGCAGACATCCTGGCAGCGATTGCACATGATGCAGGCATAAGCATCGAAGAGCTGGGCCTGTGATAAGTGTTCTAGCCTGGCCGCGCCGAACTGTTGAAGGCTCTCGTCCTCGAAATCGATTTTGTCGAGCTGGCCGATCGACTTGCGTTGCGGCTTCAACAGGAAATTGAGCGGCGCCATGAACAGATGGACGTGCTTGGAGTACAGGAAGTACGGGATGAACAGCAAGATCGAGCCGAGCGCACCCCAGAAGAAGACGTGCTGCATCAAGATGATAGCGTCCGGCGACAGACTCGACCACAACCCGCTCACGGCGCTGGCGAACGGCTGCCAGGCATCGGGACGGGTGGCGGCCAGATGGAAGCTATTGCCCAGGAAGCGCGAGCCGACGTGAACCAGGATGAAAGCGCCCACGATCAACGAATCGCGCCGAATGCCGGGCTTGACCTTCGGATGAAGCGTCGTCTCAGGGTGAAACCACCATACCTGGTGACCGACGAGCGCGCGCCGCAGTAGCAGCGTCGCCATGCCGGCCAGCCCGGCCACGCTGATGAGATCGGCGCTGAGCCGGTACACGTTCCCAAGCGTGCCTTCGCCCAGGAACACGAAAGCGGGGATGAAACCTTGCAACCCATCGCCGATGTTGACGAGCAGGTAGAAGACGAACGCCCCGGCCACACCGGCGTGCGCCAGATCGACTAACAGCCGCCGCTTGAAAGTGGGATATTGCGTGACAAAGACGATACCGGCGTTGACGATGCGGCGGAAGAGGTGGTCGGTCGCCAAGCGACCTGCGCCGCGCCGGATGATACGCCGGATGCGATCGAAGCTGCGATAGGCATAGTACAGCGAGCCGAGCGCCAGCAAGGTGAAGAGTATCTTTTCGATGATCGTCAGCATGTGTCTCTCCGGCAAGCCACCCCGGTCTACGCTTTACGCCTGCTCCTCGATCTGCCGCAGCACCTCGAACACCGGCTCGTTGTCCGGTATTTCGCCCTGCGGGTTGACGTGCACGTAGCGGATGATGCCGCGTTTATCGATCACAAACAGCGCGCGCTCGGCGAACGCGCCGTCGCGCTGCACGCCATAGGTCTGCGTGACCTCCCGATCGTAGTCGCTCAACAGTGGAAAGCTCAGTCCCAGGTGCTCGGCAAAGGCGCGATGGCTGTGCCGTGAATCGACGCTGATCCCCAACACCTCGGCGTTCAGCGCGTGAAACTCGTTCAAGTGTGCCTGCAAGTTGGGGAGTTGCAAGCTGCACACGGGACTCCAATCGAATGGATAGAAGACCAGCACCACGTTTTGACGATCGCGAAAGTCGCCGAGCCGGATCAGGCGATCACCGGTCGCATCCAATTCGAAATCCGGCGCCGGCTCGCCGACTTGCGGAACGGGCATAAAACTCACCTCTTGTTTAGGTGTTCTGTTCGCTGCGCCGTCTGCGATGAGATCGAATCCCGATCAGCCCGGACGGCCGGCATGCCGCACGGCGTTGCAGCGCTCGCAGCCGGGGCGCGTACATAGCAGCGCTTCAGGTTCGTCGCTGATCCAGCCGACGACGATCGGGATCAGCATCCGCAGCGGGACGCGCCGCACGAGCGCGTTGCCGATCGTAACCTGCGTTGTCTTCGAAGCAATCTCAGGCTCGATCGCATCGAAGCCGTCGGAACAGCCGGGAAAGTTGGGCAAGCGCACGGCGCGCACGGTGACCGAGTCGCCGTCGCGGATGATGGCCCAGCGCACGAACTGCTTGCGATTGGCCAGCTTCTCTGCGAAGTGGATGCTGGTGTTGCGCGTGTGTCCCACCCCGATCAGCAACACGTCGCCGTCGTGATGTTGCAGCCACTCGATCGGCGCGAGTGGCTGGTCGAGCGTTTGCCCGGCGAGCGCCGCCTGGGCCTGCGACCCGACGGCGACGAACGATAACGCCGGGTGCGCGCTGCGCAGCGTGGCCGGATGCTGCCGTAGCCTTTCGGGGATCACGCCGACATCGCGGTGGATCGGCAGGCGGAGATGAAAGAAGATCGCGTTACGATTGCTCTCGACGTGATCGGCCTGGCCGTAGCTGACGCCGTTATCCGGTGGACCGGTGAGCGGCCAGACCAGGGCTTGATACGTGAAAGCGGGCATGACCACGGTATCGCAGGTCGAGAGCAGTCCGGCCAGGACGGCCACAGCGCCGCCCCGCACGGGGCCGAACGATGAGAGCGAGGCATGCACGATGACGCGACTATCCTGCGTCAGCCCGATCTCGCGCAGCCCACGAACGATGTCTCGCACGCCCACATTGGAATCACTCATGCTCGAACCTTGTCACAGTCATCGGCGGCGGGAGACGCCTCCTATAGCCAACCATCCGCCCAACTACCAATCTACCTGCTACCTGGCTACCTGCTTACCCGTCCTACTTCCCCTGCCACTCGGCCTGACGCTTCTCGATAAACGCCTGCATGCCCTCTGTTTGGTCTTCGGTCGCAAAGAGGAAATAGAACAGGCGGCGCTCGTAATCCAGCCCGTCGGCCAGCGGCATCTCGTACACTTTGTTGACCGCCTCCTTCGCCAACCGCACGGCGATCGGCGCTTTCGCCGCGATCGCGTCGGCCAGCTTGAGCGCCTCGTCGAGCAAGACTTCAACCGGGACCACCCGGCTCACCAGCCCGGCCTGCTCCGCTTCGCGCGCGGACAGGTAGCGGCCGGTCAGCACCAGCTCCATCGCCTTGCTCTTGCCGATCGCGCGGGTCAGGCGCTGCGTGCCGCCCGCGCCCGGTATCACGCCGATGTTGATCTCCGGCTGGCCGAACTGCGCCGACTCGGCGGCGAGAATGATATCGCAACTCATCGCCAGCTCACAGCCGCCGCCCAGGCACCAGCCCGAGACGGCGGCGATGAGGGGTTTCTTGATCTGCCGGATGCGATCCCAACGGCTGATGGCGTCGCGCGCCAGCATCTCGGCGGCGGTTGCGCCGGCCAGCTCTTTGATATCGGCCCCGGCGGCAAACGCGCGCTCCATGCCGGTGATCACCATGCAACCCACGTTCGGATCGCGATCGAACGCTTCGAGCGCCGTTGCGAGCTCTTCCATGAGCTGCGCGTTCAGCGCATTGAGTTGTTGCGGCCGGTTGAGCCGGACCAGGCCGGCGCGCTCATGAGTCTCGGTCAGGATGGTTTCGTAGGGCATGACTACTCCTCGACATTCGGTGCATGCGCTCAACGCCCGAAAGACGGGTGACGACGGAGGCAGCCTCTCGTCCCGCCTGGCTCTTCATCGGTCTTAACGGCACCACGTCTTGAGATAGGGGATGGCTGTGGCATACAGCGTCGGGCCGCGATCGGTGGGTCGGATTTCCAGGAAGATGCGATCGGTCGTGACCGGTTCCGGCGCCTGCAAGCAATCGACGATTAAAGTCAGGCTGAGGACCTGTTCGCCCGACGTGACCTGCGCGCCGATGCGCGTCGTCACGAGCGAATCGATGATGGGCAGGTAGGCGAACAGCTGGCCGAACGGGCCGCCGGTCGAGGACTGCACCGTGGCGTCGAAGAGCAGCTCCAGCCGATCGACCCGCTCGACGCGCGCCGGCGGCGGCTTGAGCGTGAGCGAGACGACGGTGAAGGCCGATACCGGCGTGAGGCTAGGCAAGCTGGCGACTGGCAGGGCCGGAGTAGCGGACGCGGTAGCGGTTGGAGCGGGCGTTCGGGTGCGCGGCGCGGGAGACGCGGGGCGCGTGCGCGTGCGTGTGGGAGTAGGGGTGTCCGTGAAAGCTGCGGCAGGCGAAGGCGTCGTCCCCGAAGCAGGTTCGGTTACGGCGAGTGTGGGTGAGGGCGTTGCAACGGCGGCAGGCGCGCCTGGTCCACTCGCGGCGATAATTGCGCCGACGACGATCGCCAGACCGACGAGGCCGAAGGCTGCCCAACGCGCCCACGGCAGCCGGGGCGAAGGCGCGGCCTGAGCCGGTTCACTCGACGCCGCCTCGGCAAAGGCTTGAGCGAGTGCGTCGGGTGTGGCATAGCGCGATTCAGGGTCGATCGATAAGGCGCGCAGCACGACCGCTTCGATCCCTGGCGGGATACCGGCCCGGAGTGAACGGGGCGAAGGCAGATTGGCCATGCGCGTGTTGGCGGAATCGTCGCGCGGGCGGCGCAGCGTGGGCGACCGGCCGGTGAGCATGAGATACAACACGCCGCCTAGCGAATACACGTCGGCGCGAGCATCGACTTGTCCGCCGCGTCCATTGACTTCGGGCGCGGAGAACGGCGAGTCGGGCGCCGGCGGAATGCCGAAATCGGCGATGAAGGCGTTGCCCGGATGATCGAGCAGAAGATTCGCCGGTTTGAGATTGAGAGCCAACAGGCCGTGGGCGCGCGCGTGTTCGAGCGCCGAGGCGATTTGCGGCAGGATGCGTTGAATGTCGGGCAACGGCGTTGCGCCCCGGCGGCGCGACTGGAGCGATCCGATTGGCATATAGCGCATCACGACGAAGGCCAGACCGCGATAGACGCCAAAGTCGTCGACGGGGAGCACGTGGGCGTACGTCAACGTTTGCGCCGCTTCGGCGGCGTGCCGGATGGTGTCGGGGTCAACGGAATCGTCGTAGACCTTGACGGCGACGAGGCGTTTGTCGCGGATATGACGCGCGCGGTAGACGGTGGCGCGCGGGCCTCGGCCGATGACGCTTTCCAGTTTGTAGTCGCCCAGAATGTGGCCGGAGAGGTTCATAGCAGTTTCTCCGCAGGGAGCCCCCGTATTACCTGTCCAGCAGTTTGAATGAATCGAGGAATTTCTGCACGTCCTCAGAAGAATCGCGGCCCTGGGGTGTCACAGTAATGAGTTGATAGAGCCGCTGATCCACTAAATACAGCCGGGTGATGATTGTGCCATTTTGCGAAACGCCGCCGATGGGCGCTTCGATTTCAAGCTCCTTACCGGGGTAATCGCGTAACGACATCTCGCGTTCATTGACGAGTTTTCCCTTGACGTTCGATACTGCGCCGTCGCGCGCGCCATCCAGCATGGCGTCGGGATCGGCCTGTCGGATGAGGTCGGCCGGGTAATCGGCATAGCCGACCACATAAGCGCTGGCTCGATCTTCCGATGAGAAGGTGTAATAATCGATCGGCCCTATTTCCGAATCCAGCGATTGCTTTTGTTCTTGAGGCGTGCCCGGCATCAGGATCGAGAAACCGCCGACAGCGGTGCTGAATTCTTTCCAGGCGCTCGCTGGCCGATTGGTAATCAACTGAGGCAGGCTGCCTGTAATCGCACCGACGAACAGCACCGTCGCTACCCAGGTTAGTGCGGTCACGCCGACATTCAGCGCCACTCGGGTCAATGTGCTTCTGGTGGCGTTGCGCGCAATGGCGGTGCAGGCGACTGCGCCCAACGCGCCGACTAGAGCCGGCACGGCGCCTCCCAGTGTGACGAGAGGAACTGCCACGCACAGGGCGACGAATAGCCAGGCCCACTTGGGTATCGGCGCGAGCGGCGCCACGGCCTGACCGGTCTGCGCGGAGCGGTTGTCGATCGAAAGGTCGTAGCTGAAAGTCAAGCCATTGGTCCGAATGTGAAGCACGCCAGCGTGTCCACCGATTGAGAAAGGATGGTCACCGCCCAGATCGAAAAACCGCGGCCGTTGGAGCTCGACCGGGCTGTCATCGACCTGCAGACGATGTCGCCCGGTAAACCAACTGCGCTGAAGTTCAACCGTGTGTTTACCATCCACGAGCTCAATCGTCCAAAGCTTCTTCATCACTCGGTGACCTTTCCATCTAGGGCGTCGGGCTGGGTGTCGGCATGGGCGTCAGCAACAGCTGCGCGCCTAGCGCGGCGCCAAAGTCATTGCCCAGCACCAGGCGGATGTCGACGCCGTCGCCGTTGGCGGCCGCGGTGCGGATGGCGGTCGGGGGCAGATGCAGCGCCTCGGCCAGCTTGGCGGCCGTGAAGGGCTTGCTGGCGTGATCGATGATCAGGGTCGAGGCGTGATCGGTCAACCCATCGTACGCATCGCCGAGACCGGTGATGACGAAACCCTGCGCGCTCAGAAAGTCGCGCGTCCGCGCCGCCAGCCCGATGGTTTGGGTGCCGTTCTCGACGCGGATGGCGGCGGCTTCGGCGGCCAGCCGGGTGGCGTCGTCGGCATCGGCCGGGAGACTGGCATTGGCGCCGGTATTGAGCAGCCGGTCGCGCAGCTTGCGGATCTCCTCGCGGATCGGGATCAGCACGTCTTGCGGTGGATTGGTTGGGGCGACGTAGGCCAGCGTCATCGACGGCTCGATTGTCAGGCTCTGAATCTTATCGAGGTCGATCTGCGAACCGAGGTTCGCCAGCCGGATCAGCTGATCGAGTGTGAAGTTCGTCTGCACCGAAGCGCCTAACGTCTCCAGCAGCGGCCCGGCCTGCCCGATCAACGTGGGGAGCATGTTGGCCTGGGTCACTTTGTCGCGCACGGCCAGGATCACCTGCTGCTGGCGGCGGGCGCGGTCGAAGTCGCCCAGCTCGGTGTGCCGGGTGCGCGCATACTTGAGCGCGAGCCGGCCATCCATGTGCTGGCAACCGGCGGGGAGGTAGAGCGGTTCGTAGCCGAAGCCCGAATCGGGATACTGCGGATCGTCGATAGGCTTATCGAGACAGAGGTCGAGACCGCCGATGAGGTCGATCAATTTCTCGAACGCGCCGAAGTTGAGTCGAACGTAGTATTGAAGCGGGAGGCCGAGGTTATACTGCACGGTTGCCAGCGCCAGCGCCGGCCCGCCGCCCGGATAACCGCCGGCGTCGCCGATGAAGTGGGCAGTGTTGATCTTGCCTTCGACATCGTAGCCGGGGATGGGCACCCACAGATCGCGCGGGATGGAGAGCATCCCGGCGCTGCGTGTGGCCGGATCGATCGTAAGCAGGATCATCGTGTCGGTGCGCCACGGGCCCTCTTCGACGGCGCGCTCGTCGATTCCCAATAACAGAATGTTGACGCGCTCTACGCCATCCCACTCCGGGAGGATGATCGGGCTAGGGGCGCCGGTGACGGCGGGGCGCACGGCGGGCAGATCGAAGCCTTGAAACTCGCGCACCGTGCCGCGCACGGCGTTGAACACGGCGCACGAGGCTGCACCGCTCAACACGAGGAAAACCGCAACGATCGCAACCCACAACCGGACTGACGCACGCGGCGAAGCCGTCCTCAGACCGAATGACATGCCTGACCTCAATCACTGAAGATGCCGGCCGCAAGAGGTGGCGTGGGTCGGCACGCGGGATTATAGCACTTCTAAGGGTTAAGGCGAACCACGGAGCGGAGACGCGAAGCGCACCGCTAGTTTCAAGTAAGAGCTATCCACGAAGTTACACGACGCCCGGCGCGCCGCCGACTCTCCATCGGAGAGTCGGGAACGGCGAGTAGCACGAAAACGACGGATAACTTAGTAAGAGCTATCCACGAAGTTACACGACGCCCGGCGCGCCGCCGACTCTCCATCGGAGAGTCGGGAACGGCGAGTAGCACGAAAACGACGGATAACTTAGTATCTCACCTTACGCAGCCGCCGTTCAACTTCGCTCGAAGCCCGCGTCCTCGCGGGCGTTTCCAGCCATTCACCCGACCGCGCGGTCGGGGGGCAAACTGCGTAAGGTGAGTTAGTATTTCTCACCCATGTGCTGAACAACTACGGAGTAGTCCAGGGCCTCGGGCCCGAGGCGCGCCCACAATCCCACCAGGGGACGTTAGCAAGGGGCTAAACTACGTGCATGCACTTGTTTCACACATGCGCTGTGTTTCTTCGTGTGTCTTCGTGGATCAAGCTATTCGGACATGGTCCAGGGTCGGCTTCACGCCGCTGCCAGGTCCGAAGTGCAGTTGGGGCAGCGCGTGGCTTTGATTGGGATGTTCGAGAAGCAGCCTGCGCCTCGGCCAACGACGCATACGGTTGCGTGGAGAGGTTGAGGTACAGGTTGGAAAAATCGACCTGGCCCAACACCCGCCCGAGCGGCGGCATGAGGATGTCGTTGACCAGCGACGTGACGATCTTGCCGAAGGCCGCGCCGATGATCACCCCCACGGCCAGGTCGATCACATGGCCGCGCATGGCGAATTCTTTGAATTATTTGAGCATAGTGGAATCTCCTGCTTGATTTTAGAGCAGCAGGCACAGAATGCCGGATAGTATAATCTTAGGACTTACGCAGTTGGCGCGGCAGTTGTACTGCCGTCGCCTCATCTGCCGCAGTACAACTGCGGCAGCAACATGCAACTGCGTAAGTTCTGATCTTTTTCACAGTCGTGCACAGGGGCAAGCTTACTCCCCCTACGCAAACGCAGTTGACAACCGCGTGGGCTTCAGCCTACAATGTCGTCACCATGAGAGTGGGCAAGTCAGCTGTCGGCGCGTCTGTTTTGATCGCCGTAATTCTATTGGGCGCGGCCATCGGTTCGGTCGCCTCGACGCCGTCTCGCTCCGATCTGGCGCGCCGGTTAACCGAGCTGGCGAAAATCGATGCGACGGATCGCGCCGCGCTGCTGAACCAGCTGCTCCTCGACGGCGAGGCGTCGTTCCTGATTATCCTCGATGAGCAAGCCGACCTGCGCGCGGCATCCGCCCTCCAGGACAAGAGCGCCAAAGGCCATTTTGTGTTCGACGCGCTGCGCGCCGTGGCCGCGCGCACGCAGCCGGCGTTGATCGCCGCGCTCCGCACGCTGGGCGCCCAGGTGCGCCCCTTCATCATCGTCAACGCGATCGGTGTGCGCGGCAATCTCCAATCGCTGCTCGTCGCCGCCGAATCGCCTCACGTCGCGCGCATCGTCGCCGATACACCGGTTCGCGCCGATCTGCCTTCGCCTGATGTTCAACCTCATCCTTCATCCCTCAGCCTTCAGCCTTTCGCCGTCGAATGGGGCGTGAGCAACATCAACGCACCGGCCGTCTGGACGCTGGGTTACACCGGCGCGGGCATCGTCATCGGCGGGCAGGATACCGGCGTGCGCTGGGATCATACTGCGTTGAAGAATAAGTATCGCGGCTGGAACGGCGCGAGCGTCAATCACAATTTCAACTGGCACGATTCCATCCATACTGCACCGGGCAATGTCTGCGGTGATGACAGCCCGGCCCCCTGCGATGATGACAGCCACGGCACGCATACCGTCGGCACGGTTGTCGGCGATGATAGCGCGGGCAATCAGATCGGCGTCGCGCCGGGCGCGCAGTGGATCGCCTGCCGCAACATGGATGCGGGCGTCGGCCGGCCATCGACCTACCTGGAATGTTTCGAGTGGTTCCTGGCGCCGTATCCGATCACGGGGACGGTCGCCGAGGGCGACCCGGCCAAAGCGCCGCACATCCTCAACAACTCGTGGGGCTGTCCGGATTTCGAGGGCTGCATCACCGGCCAGGAAGTGATTAGCGGCGTGCAGGCGATGCGCGCGGCAGGCATCTTGACCGTTGTTTCGGCGGGCAATGCCGGGCCTGGCTGTTCGAGCGTGAATGATGCGCCCGGCATCTATGCCGAATCGTTTAGCGTCGGCGCGTATGCTTCCGGTGGAAGCATCGCCTCGTTCAGCAGCCGGGGGCCGGTGACGCTGGATGGCAGCGGTCGCCAAAAGCCGGACATCGCCGCGCCCGGCGTGGGTGTGCGGTCTGCGACCAATGGCTCTACGAACAGCTACGCATCTTTCAGCGGTACGTCGATGGCCGGGCCGCACGTCGCCGGGGCGGCGGCGCTGCTGTGGGATGCCGCGCCATACTTGATCGGCGAAGTTGAGCTGACCGAGTGGGTGTTGCGCCTGAGCGCGACGCCGACTTTGCAGTCGCAGAATTGCGGCGCGGATACGGCGGCGTCCCACCCGAACAACGTGTGGGGCTGGGGCAAAGTAAATGCGTTCGCGGCGGTGAGCGCGACGCTGAGCCTGACACCGACCGCTGTGCTGACCTTCACTCAGATTTCAAGCGATTCGTTCGTTCTCGACGCTTCCGCATCGACCGACCCGGAGACGCCATCCGCCGATTTGCTGGTGCGCTGGGACTTTGGCGGCGATGGGGTGTGGGATACTCCCTGGTCTTTCAATAAAATGGTTACCGGCACATCCGATCTGCTCTTCCCATCAGCTGTCGTGCAGATAGCGGATTGGGGCGGCAGAGCTGCTCTTGGACTCCTTATCCCCCCGAGCCTCGATAGCAAGTTTTACTTGCCGCTCGTGTGGAAAAACCCCTGAGCAATGTGGTATCATTGATCATCGACGACCCAATGAACAAACAATCAGACAGGCAGACGATCAACCTGGAGGCTGGTTAGCGTGAATAACTCTCATTTCGATCTTGCGCGCTGGACATTGACGGAGTTGCTCTCGGCCACTGAAGGCCCTGAACTGGATCAGGCCCTGGCCGAGTTGGAACGACAGGTTAAAGACTTTGAAGAGATTCGGCCGCAGCTCCGGCCCGATTTGAGCGCGGCTGAATTCGTCGAAATCGTGCAGGGATATGAGACGTTGGCGGCGACCAACCGACGGCTGGCCGCGTATGCGCGGTTGTGGTTTGCCGAAGACACGCAATCTCAAGCGGCGCTCAGTTTCCTGGGCCGGATCGATCAGCTCAGCGCCGAGGCCGAGAATCGCACCTTGTTTTTTGGCCTGTGGTGGAAGAGTCTTGACGATGCGCCCGCCGCCCGGCTGATGCGTGCGTCAGGCGACTATCGCTACTTCCTGGAAAGCATGCGCCGCTTCAAGCCCCATACCCTGTCCGAAGCCGAAGAGAAGGTGGTCAACCTCAAAGACGTGAACGGCATGAACGGCCTGATCACCTTGTATGATGTGATCACTAACCGCTTCATGTTCGAGATCGAAGTGGATGGCGCGAAGAAGACGATGACGCGCGGCGAGCTGACCAGCTATGTGCGCCATCCCAGCCCCGATGTCCGGGCGGCGGTTTACCAGGAGATGCTGGGCCGGGTGTACCGGGAGCACGCGAACACCCTCGGCCAGATTTACAGTTACCGCGTCCGTGACTGGTTCACCGAAAACGTTCAGTTGCGGCATCATACCGCGCCGCTCTCCGTGCGCAACCTGGCGAACGATATCCCCGATGCGGCGACCGACGCGCTGCTCGACGTGTGCCGTCGCAACGTGGACCTGTTCCAGCGCTATTTCACGCTTAAAGCACGCTGGCTGGGCCTTTCATCGGGCAAACTGCGGCGCTACGATATCTACGCGCCGGTCGTTTCCTCGGATAAGGAGTACGCCTACCCCGACGCCGTCCAGATGGTGCTGGACAGCCTGCACGCCTTCTCGCCGCAGCTGGCCGATCGCGCCCGCCGGGTGTTCGCCGACAGGCACATCGACTCGGAAGTCCGGCCCGGCAAACAGTCGGGCGCCTTCTGCTATAGCGTCCTGCCCCGGCTGACGCCCTACGTCTTGCTCAATTACACCGGTCATGCACGGGATGTGGCGACGATGGCCCACGAATTGGGTCACGCCATTCACGCCATGCTGGCCGAGAGCCATAGCGCGCTCACGTTCCACTCCTCGTTGCCGTTGGCCGAAACCGCCTCCGTTTTCAGCGAGATGATCTTGACCGACCAGCTCTTGTCCCAGGAAACCGACCCGTCGGTGCGCCGGGATATCCTGGCCACTAAGATCGACGATGCTTACGCGACCGTCCAGCGCCAGGCGTATTTCACGCTGTTCGAGCGCGAGGCGCACGATCTGATCTTGAAGAATGCGACGGCGGACGAGCTGGCCGAGCGCTATTTGGCAAACCTCCGCGAACAGTTTGGCGAGGCCGTCGAACTGAGCGACGAATTCCGCTGGGAGTGGGTGAGCATTCCCCACATTTACCATACGCCCTTCTATTGCTACGCCTATTCATTCGGGCAACTGCTGGTGCTTTCGTTGTACCAGCGTTATAAGGCTGAGGGCGAGTCGTTCAAGCCGAAGTATATCAAGCTGCTGTCGTACGGGGGATCGGAAAGCCCGGCCAGGATTCTGTCCGAGGCGGGGATCGACATCACCTCGCCGGAATTCTGGCAAGGCGGTTTCGACGTCATCAAGGGCATGATCGACGAGCTGGAGGCGATGGAAGCCGTGCCGGCGTAAGGTGGAAATCGAAAGGGCAGTCAGGGTAGAAGTCAGACCGGCCCGGGAGTATCGTACCAACGATCTCGCCGGGCCGGTTTTATGCACAATCAAGTATCCGGTTGGCCTCCAACCGAATAAAACGCAGGAATTGCCTAAATCGACCGGGATACAAGCCCGCCTGGCGCTTTAGGCGGTGACCCGAACAGTTTGAAAGCCCGTAATAGCGGGCCTCGGTCCAGTTCGCTGCGTGGTCTTTTAGGAAGCAGGGATGGCTTCAGCCTGCTTGCTGGGGCCGACCACGGCGTCCTTGGCTTCCTTTGAAAGCCGGAATTTCAGCGCCCGCTTGGCCGGGATCTGAATCGGCTCGCCAGTCGCCGGATTTCGACCCATGCGGGCGGCCCGGTCCACCACCACGAGTTTACCCAGGCCGGGAACCGTGAAGCCATTCTGGGCCTCGCTGTAGGCCAGCTGCGACAATTCCTCCAACACCTGCAGCACCTGTTTCTTGCTCAATTGAGTCTTTTCTGCCAGATGATCAGCAATCTGGGATTTCGTCATGCCTTTACCCATTTAAGCCTCCTGTATGCGAGTGATGAGTGTTTTGCCCGATTTTAGGGATTGCCAGCCTCCCCGCTAGGCCCAACATTACCACACTCTTAAAAATGCGCAAATACTGGCCTTTCTGGCCTAGCGCCTTAAAATCCCCTGTAAATCTTATGGTCCTGATTGTTCAAATTGAGCATCGGCACAGTTGTTCTATCAACATTCGAGGCATCGCACACATCCGCAGTAGCCTGGTAGTCAGTTCATGTGAAATTGATGGCCGTAGCGTAGCCCTCTGCTTGCGCCCCTTGCAGGGTCGTGGGTGCCTGCGGCGGGCACAAGGCCCTATGCTACCGCATCAACTCGACAGCGAGCGCCAGTGTGTACGCGTCGTGGGCGCCTTCGGCGGGCACAAGGCCCTATGCTACCCATCAAAATCAAGTAGACTGACCACTAGTACTTCGAGAACTTGAAGTTGCGTAGTTCCTGCCGCAGTTGCAGTGCGAAGCCGCCCCGTGGGCCTGCGGCGGACGGCAGTGCAACTGCCGTCCCAACCCCGCAGAATTAGGCGGTCGGGGTACTAGGCCGCATGCATGCGAAGCGAGCCTCCAACCGCACAATAGACCTTATCGGAAATAATCGAGCAGGGCGGGCTGACCGGCTGAGGGTTGACGAAAACTGACGCGCCAATTGTGCAAGGCGCAAGCGACGCCCATGACCAAATCGGAGAAGCCCGTCTGGGTGTTGCGGAAAACATC
>DATDPU010000151.1:0-26217 GCA_035292585.1 Anaerolineae bacterium
TCTTCGCACCGCTGACTACTTCGAGCACCACACGCGCCTTGAATTCGGGACTGAACTGACGACGGTGATTCATGCTGCGCTCCTTTGCTGAACAGTATATGTTGTCTTAGCCCGCTGTCCAGCTTTTGGGGCGCACTACAGAGAGCGGTTCCATTCATGTACCGATAGACTACAATGCGAACCGCGGCCCCAATAGCGTTCGCGATGCAAATGACCATGGCTGCAACGACACTTGGGCTGACTTCCATTATGTTCCTGAAAACAAGTTGGGAGGATTGGGAGTCTGGGCCACTAATGGGCTCAATCAGACCCACATCAATCAGCACAACGGGCTGGATGGTTTCTTCGAGTGCAATGGTGGTCTATGCAACGTACACCTTTGCACTAAGAATTGGTGGGATCTATTCGGTTCCGATGCCTGGAGTGTCCAGCTGAGAGTTCCTTGAGAAAGTTGCCGCTTAACGCAACTACACAAAAGCCTGACCAACACAATACTCAAGATCCATTTACTCGCTCTCTAGCCTTCCCCCTGGGCTGAAGAGCGAGTTTTGCTATTTATAACACATCAGGACTTTCGCTTGACCGCGATATGTGGGGTCAAGTCGCCACACTAACCGCCACATGTTCGGGCTTCAAGCCTACTGAGCGAAAGCCCTGCACATGAGAGTGCGCCCGCTGAGCTTTGACAAAAGAGGGCATCTCCAACTCCGCAATATTCATGTCATATACACATTGACCGTTTGGGCGCGTCCGGTATAATCCATACCGATCAAATTTGCCAGGTCGTTGGAGCAGCGTGTGACGGCAAAGCCCCTCGTGCTCGCCTGTTTGATATTGACCTTGACCGCTTGCTCGGCGCCCGCGCCGCAAACGATCGTCGCCACCTCGACGCCGATAGTTACCGATACGCCTACGCCGCCCCCACCGACCGAGACGCCGACGCCAACGCCTGAACCGACCGCCACGCCTGTTCCGTACCGCGCGCTCGTGCTCGAGCGCGGGAACGTGATCTGCGGCGTCGATCCAGCTCGACCCGACTACACTCCCGACGGCATCAACTTCGACATCGATGTGTGCCGCGCGATCGCTGCCGCGCTGTTCGACACTCCCGCTGCGATCGATGCGCGCCCGCTCGACGCCGGGGCCGGGCTGGCCGCGCTCCGCTCTGGCGAAATCGACGTGTACCTCGGCCCGATCGATAACCCGCCGCCCGATGTTGTTGCCGGCCCGGCGCTGTTTATCGATGCAACCGGCGTCATGGCCCGCAACGATGTCAACATCCGCACACTCACCGATCTCAAGTTCACCACCGTGTGTCTGCTGCAAGACTCGATCGACGAGCGCCTCTTCGACGCAGCGCTTGCCGCCGCGCGTGTAAGAGTCCAAGCATTCCTGTTCAGCGCGAGCGATTACGACGCCATGTACGCGACCTACGACCAGGGTCGCTGCGATGCCATCGTCGATAATCGTGTCCGGTTGGGATTGCAGCTACCAATACTCAGCGCACCGCGCGAGCAGGGTGTGCTCGATGTTGCCTTGCTGATCGGGCGGCGCGGCCTGCTCACCGTCTCGCGCGATGCGAACTGGTCTGAGGTTATCGCGGCGATCGGAAACGGTCTCATTCAGGCCGAAGAACTCGACGTGAATTCGGCCAACCTCGACGACGCGCTCGCCGGCGACGATCCGGCTGTCCTTCAGCTATTCGGCGAGGAGGATGATATTGGATCGGGTCTCGGCTTGACCCACGACTTCGTTGCTCGCGCGATCCGGCATGTCGGCAACTATGGGGAGATTTACGCCCGGCACTTTCCCGATCTGCCGCGCGGCCCGAACGCGCTTGAGCTGGACGGCGGGCAGATCGCACCGCAATGATATTGAACCGCAAAGAACGCAGAGGGTTCGATACTGAGAACATGGACCGTTTCAACCTCTCTGCGCTCTCCGCGATCTCTGCGGTAAAAATGTTGTGAGTTCTATGAACATCGCTTGGCGCATCTCCGCCTTTCCGCGCGTGTCGCTCGGCCAATTCCCCACCCCGCTGCAACCCCTGCCGCATCTCACGCAGACGCTCGCCGGGCCGACGCTCTGGATCAAGCGCGACGATGTCGTCGGCCCAGCGCTGGGCGGCAACAAGACGCGCAAGCTGGAATTCCTGTTCGGCGAGGCGCAGGCGCGGCGAGCGCAGATCGTCGCGACGTTCGGCGGGTTGCAATCCAATTTCGCGCGGCAAATGTGCGCGGCCGCTCGCGCGCTGGATATGCAGGCGCACTGCTTCTATTTCGCCAAACGCCCACCTCAGCTTGAAGGCAACCTGTTGCTCGCCCAGTTGATGGGCGCGCACCTGCACTTCATCCCCTTCGGCGGGAGCGGCGATGCAGCGATGACGCTCGAACAGTCCACGCGACTGGTGCGCGGGGTTGCCCGATTGACGCCGGCCTGCTGGGGACGCCGCCTATACTTCATGCCCGTCGGCGGGCACACGGCGATCGGCTGCCTGGGGTACGTGCTGGCGGCGCTGGAGATCGAAGATCAATTGCGTGAGCAAGGGATTTCTCAAGCGACGATCGTCACCGCGGCAGGCACCGGTGGGACATTGGCCGGGCTGATGGCCGGGCTGCACTTGATGCGGAGTCAGCACACGGTGCTCGGCATCGATGTCGGCAAACTGTGGCGCGCGTTTCCACATTCGATCGCGGCGCTGGCGTCTGAAATTTGCGCGCGGCTCGGTGAGCCACACACGTTTCACGCCGAAGATGCGCCGATCGTGGAGCGCACATATGTCGGCGCGGGATACGCGCAGCTCACCCCCTCAGCGGCGGCAGCATTGCGCTTCGTCGCACGCCAGGAAGGCGTGTTGCTCGATCCGGTTTATACCGCCAAGGCGATGGCCGGGTTGATCGATCTCGTCAAACAGGGCCGGTGGGGACGGGATCAGCACGTCGTCTTTCTGCATACGGGCGGCGCGCCGGCGCTGTGGGCGTTCAATGCCGAATCGCTAATGTCCAATCTCTAATTACTGGCTGTTGGAGTTTGGAGATTGGTAATTGGTGATTGAGGACAGCAGGTGTGCGCTCAACCGCTTACCCAACCCGATGATCGTCAACACCGTCGGGCGGTCGAGCGCTTCGGGGAACGCGCTGGCATCGCACACGTACAGGTTCTCGATCTCCGTTTGCAAATCGCGATCGAGCAAGTGCCCAATCCGCACCGTGGCGCACGGATGCGTGCCGCGCGCCGGTGTGAGGAAGATGGAATCGGGTTCTGCACCCGCCTTGATCAGAACTTGCCGCGCGATCGAGCTGGCCTGATCGAGTTTCGTTTGATCAGCCGCCGTCAAGGGCTTGCTGATCCAGCGTTCCGACTCGACGCGGCCCGACACGTCATCCTTCAACTTGATCAGGATCCCCAATGTGTTGCCCCAGCGCGGCCAGGTCAGCGGATAACGCAACCCCTTGAGCGCCGTGATGATCGGATACATCAGCCACGGGTCGATCAGTGTGCTCAACATGTAACCCACGTCGTCATTCGTCCAGGCATAGGTCATCGGCGGCTCTTTGCCGTTGCCAGGGAAGCGCGACGCGCCGTATAGGATGAAGGTCGTATCCATCGCGATGCCCTGCCCGGCGTGTTTCAGCCCGGCCCGCTTGAGCAAGATCGGTGTGCCGATCCCGCCGGCCGCCAACACAACCGCCTGCGCCGCGATCTCTAATTTTCGCCCGCGCCATTTCCCCCGCACGCCGACTGCTCTTCGATTCTCGAGCAGCACCTCGTCAACCCGAGCCTCGGTCAGAAACTCACAGCAGCCGGTCGCCACCGCTTCATCCACCCACTCCGCCGCGTTCCACTTCGCGCCGCAGCGACAACCCAACATACACTTTGCGCCGCAATCGAAGTGTGATGTGCGCGCCGGATTCATAAACTTCGGCAACGGCTCCCACGCATGACCCAACTCGCTCGCCGCTTCGGCCAGGCGCGTGGAAGCCGCGCCGCGCAACTCGGGCGACAATGGCGCGATCAGCAGCTCGTCGATCGTCTCGTCCACGTACCGATCGAGATCGATCGCGTACTTGTCTTTGAACCACTCCGGCGGGCGGGCCGCGCAACCGCAATACATACTCGTCGCGCCGCCGGCCATCAACGGCCGGACGATGTTAAGCCCTTCGCGGGTGAAGAGCAGCGCCAGCCGGTCGGTGTAGGTCATCGCGCCCAGGTACGTCCCGTACAGCGCCCAGTCGCGATAGTCTTTGCCGCGTTCAAGCAAAATCACTTTCTTACCCGCGCGCGCCAGTTGACGGGCTACCGTCGCCCCGCCGGGGCCGGAGCCAACCACGACAACATCTGCTTGTTTCATCATGGTGTTTACCATTATCAGCGTTGATTCTCCACAAGTCTGTTCGCCCGCAGTTGCACTGCGGATGTCGGGCGACAGTACAACTGTCGCCCCAACATAAATGACTCATTCGTGTTCACGGGAGCACTGCACCCGCCGAAGGCGTGTGTTCGTGTGGATTCGTGGATCAAACTCCTTTGACTGCGCCTAGAAGCCATTCTATGCATGAGGAAGGTTAATTGTAATCGAAGACCACCTTAATCGATCGCGTGTGGGCTTTGTTCACACTCGCGGCAACCGCTTGCCTGTAGTCCTCGAAGCGGAAGCGATGCGTGATCAGCCCATCGCCTTGCAGCCTGCCTTCCTTCAGCAGTTGAATCACCCAGGCGTAAGTATGCCGGCGCTCGCCACGCCAGGTGTCGGCGCCGTGCCCCTTGGAGCCGATCAGATCGACTTCTTGATACCAGATTGGGTTCAGGTCAACTTTCGCCGGCGTCAGATCGATGCCGACGAGGACGACCGTGCCGCCCGCTCGCGCCCAGCGCAGGTTGTTCTCGATCGTCTTACCTGATCCGACACAATCATAGATCACATCGAAGCCGCCGAGCAGCATCCCCTTGTTTAGCGGTGCGGTGTAGAATTTTGCGCCGGTGATGCGCGCCATGGCTGGGTATCCAGCGGACCCCGTAACGACTTCACGCGCCCCGAACCGCCGGGCAGCCTCCGCCTGATAGGGATGCCGCGCCAGGACGGTGATGTGGCAATCGGGACACACGGCGCAGGCGGTCTGCAACGTCAGCAACCCGATGATGCCCGCCCCCGCGATGAGCACGCGATCACCAGATCGGGGTGGCTGGCGGAGGACCGCGTGCACGGCCACCGCCATCGGCTCGATCAGCGTGCCGCAATCGTCATCCAGATCGTTCGGGAGCGGATAGACTTCGCTCTCGTGCGCGGTGTAGCCATCGCCCCAACCGCCGCCGGCGCCGCGCGGGCCGGCGTTGGCCGAGACGTTGATGCACAGGTTGCGCTCATCGCGCGCGCAAAACTCGCACGGCGGATCGATCTCCTGGCTCAGGCAGTTCGCGCCGTGGAAGCGCGTATCCATGATCACGCGATCGCCCGCCTTGAAGCGCGTGACGGCGGAACCGACTTCCGTGACCGTGCTGACGACCTCGTGTCCCAGGTAGAAGCGGCTATTGCCGGGCAACGCCGCCGGCCCCACCGATGGATCGACTTTGACGTACAGCAACGAGAGATCGGTCGCGCAGATGCCGCACTGCCGATTCTTCACCTTGACCCATCGCGGGCCGGGCAACGCCGGCTCGGGCAGATCGATAACCCGCGCCGGGCTGAGCGGCGACCAGCACACGTCCGGCCAGACGCGCCGGAGCGTTTTCACCGCGAGCATTTTGGGCAGAGCGCGTTCAACCAGAATCGTGCGCATCGCTTACCCCGATTATAGATTTCCTTAAGTCTAACATCGTAAAACAAAAACCCCCAACTCCAACTCTCACGCGCACTTGACATCCCGCCGCTTCCAGATTACATTCGTGTTAGTCCTACACAAACCATTGGAAGACTTATGGCGAAAGAGTCCCCTCAACCCGCTGTCACCGTCGACGTCGTGATTTTCACGCTGAAAGATGACGACCTGCAAGTCCTGCTCGTCAAGCGCAAGCTCGCGCCGTACGCCGGCCGCTGGGCCATTCCCGGCGGCTTCCTCGGCGGCGACGAGCCGCTCGAAGCCGCCGCCCGCCGCGAGTTGGAGGAAGAGACCGGCGTGCGCGATGTGTATCTGGAGCAGCTCTACACGTTTGGCGATCCCAAACGCGACCCGCGCGGGCGCGTGATCACCGTCGCCTACTTCGCGCTCGTGCCCGCGCCGCTGGCGCTGCAAGCCGGCAGCGATGCTTCGGCAGCGTGCTGGTGGTCGATGTACGCTTTGCCGGCGCTCGCCTTCGACCACGCCAAAATCCTCGACTACGCGCTGACGCGCCTGCGCTACAAGCTCGAATACACGGCGGTTGGGTTCCAGCTCCTGCCCGCGACCTTCACCCTGTCCGAATTGCAGCAGGCCTACCAAATCATTCTGGGCGTTCAGTTGGACAAGCGCAACTTCCGGCGCAAGATCCTCGAAGCACAAGTCATCGAAGAGACCGACGAGTATCGCACCGGCGAAGGCCGCCCGGCGATGTTGTATCGCTTCCGGCCCGATGCGGTGGCCGAGACGCGCGCCCGAAGGCTGTTTCCCTAGTTGGCTGGTTGGATGGTTTGTCGGTTGACTGGTTGGCTAACCGATCAACCAACTATCTGACGATCCGACCATCCTCCCAAACTGGAGCTTGACAAGCCGCCTGATCGGGATATACTTAGTGTCGTAAATACACTACGGCGCCGGCCGGTTTTATTGGGAGCCTATTAGTGTATGAAACACACCAATATAGGCGCAGGAGGAACGATGAACACTCAAGACCTCGCCCGGCTTGGCCAGGCATTTCTGGACTGGCTGGCCGATTGGCATGCGGCCCTGCCCCAACCCGATCTCCAAACCGTCGTGCGCGATCCGCGCCGGACGGCGTTTCTCATAGTGGATGTGATCAACGCTTTCTGCTGCATTGGCCCGCTGGCCAGCCCGCGCATCAACGGCATCGTCGCACCGATTGCGAAACTTGCCACAGCCGCGCACGCGGCCGGTGTGCGCCACTTCATTTCCATCCAGGAAGATCATCATCCCGAGGCCGTCGAATTCGAAGCTTATCCGCCGCACGGCATTCACGGCACCGAGCAGAGTGCGGCTGCGCCTGAGCTCAAGGCGCTGCCCTTCTGGAACGAGTTCGTCGTGATGCGCAAGAACAGCATCAGCGCGTCTATCGGTACTGGACTCGATACCTGGCTCGACGCGCATCCCGAAGTAGACACCTGCATCGTTACCGGCGACTGCACCGACCTGTGCGTCTATCAGCTGGCGATGCATCTGCGCCTTCGCGCCAATGCGTTCCAGCAGCGCGGCGTGCGCGTGATCGTGCCGGCAGACTGCGTCGCTACGTTCGATACGCCGGTCGATGTGGCGCGGCAGATCGGAGCGCTGCCGCACGACGGCGATCTGCTGCATCGGGTCTTCTTGTATCACCTGGCGCTCAACCGGATCGAGGTCGTCAAGCGTATCGTCGTCTCCGAGGTTGAGCAAGTCGCAGCAGCTTCTTTGTAGATCTCTTACGGTGAAGTGGTGGGAGGCATCCCATGAGCATCGAATTGTCGATTGTGATGTTGCTGTTTCTGTACATTGTCTACTTGCGGATCGAACTGTGGCTCAACGGCAAGGTCATCCAGTCGTTTCAAAAATCGGCGATCATCGTGCCCAAGCCGGAAAAGAAGCGCGACCTGGGCGCGCCGGCGTTGATGCTCGCCGCGCTGGCGCTGTTCCTGGCGCTCCTCTCTCAGTAATCGACCAACCATCCAACTAACTTCTATGAGCCTCTTCAACCACACGCGTCTGACCAACGCCGTTTTCAAGCTCGACGTCGAGCGCATGCGCCAGGGCTGGTACAGCGACAAGTACTTCGAGAACATCGAGGCGATGCTGCAGCAGCTGGCCGACGCGCGCTTCGGTTACCACGGCGCCTTCCCCGCGCTGTCCGATGTCGATGTCACCGGCGCGGACATCGGCAACATGGAAGTGGAGCTGCAGTGGTTCACGCGCCGGCCCGGCGCGACCGTCGTCGTCGGCGTGGACAAGGCGCTGTCGATGCTGCGCCACTGCACCGGGGCATTCGACGGTGAGCGCTTTGTCGAGACGTGGGACCGGCTCGAAGTGCAGGCGGTGCATGACGGCAACGTCGTCTTCTACCACGGCGATCCGCTGCGCGTCATGCCCGTGTTGCGCGTGCGCGGGCGCTATCGCGACTTCGCCCTGCTCGAAACGCCGACGCTGGGCATTCTCACCCGCGCCAGCCGCGTGGCGACCAACGTGTACCATACGCTCGTCGCCGCGCGCGGCAAGCCCGTGTTGTTCTTCCCGGCGCGCTTCGACCTGCACGAGGCGCAGGCTGCCGACGGCTACGCCTACAACATCGCCGTGCAGCGCTTCAACCTGGATCACAGCCAGCGCCTGGGTTTCTTCATCAGCACCGATGCGCAAGGCGACTGGTGGGGCGGCGCGGGCGGCGGCACGGTGGCGCACGCGGCGATCGCCTGCTTCTTCGGCGATACCGCCGAGGCCATGCTGGCCTTCGCGCGGGCACGACCCGCTTCCATTCCGCGCATCGCGCTCGTCGACTTCAACAATGATTCCGTCACCGATTCGCTGCGCGCGCTCGACGCGATGTTTGAAAAGTATCGCGCGTATCTCGACGCCGGGAGCGCGGAAGAAGCGCAGCACTACGTGCTGTACGGCGTGCGGCTCGATACCAGCGGATCGGTGCGCGATGTCAATGTGCCGCCGTTGGGCGATCCGGCGCTCGATCTAGGAGTCACGCCCCGGCTGGTATTCACCGTGCGCCTGGCGCTCGACCATGCCTGGGAACGTTGGGACTTGCCGCCCGAATGGATCGAGCGCGCGCAGGCATACTGCCGCGCGGTGAAGATCGTCGTGACCGGCGGGTTCAATCCGCAAAAGATCGAACGCTTTGAGAAATTGAGTGTGCCGGCCGACATCTACGGGGTCGGATCGTCTTTGTTCAGCAATAGCGAATTGCAGGGCACTCAAACTGATTTCACCGCCGACGTGGTGCGCGTCAAAGTTCGGGGCGAGTGGATCGACCTGGCGAAAGTTGGGCGAGGGGTCGGTCATAATCCCGATCTGCAACCGGTCGACCTACGCGAGCTCTAGTGGTCAGTCCAGTTGATTTTGATGGGTAGCCTAGGGCCTTGTGCCCGTCCAACGCCCACAAGGGGCTATGCTACGGCCCATCGCTTTCAAGTTTTGATGGGTAGCCTAGGGCCTTGTGCCCGTCCAACGCCCACAAGGGGCTATGCTACGGCCCATCGCTTTCAACTGGACTGACCACTAGAGCAAATACCAGTTTGGTTTGCGAGTAACGCGCGGCTGCCGTGGAAACCGCTATAGCACCGGGAATGTTTAACCCAATGAGAGTGGCCTGCTAACCTAATCGGACAGCAGGCCACAGATGCGAGGGGTTTCTGCTTCGCAGTTACCCTTCACTCTATAAGTTGCAGAAACTCGCTGATTCTTACCAAACCAAAAGCGACCCGGTCCTTTCGGATAGCCCGCGAGGCTTGCCTGCCGACACCGCATTCAGAGCGATCGAAGCAAATCGCCGATAGATGGCGCGCGTCCTTCAACCTCCAGGCGGGCAAGGTCAAGCAGCAGCTCATATTCTTCACGACACACGCGACACTGATCGAGATGCTGCCGCAGGCCGGGTAGTTTCAGCTCGGCGGGCTGGCGCGCCACTTCGAGGTCGACGAACTGTGAGACGAGATCAAAACACTCGGAGCAGCAGATCTCCTCTACCTGGGTCTCAAAAATCCGCCGCAGCCACTGGGCGAATTGCACGCGATCCACGCTTTAACCTCTACCCTTGAGTTGCACAAACACCTGAAATCTTACGTTTTCGCGCTGAACAGATCGAGGATTTCTTGCACCTGGAAACCGCGCGCTTCAAGATGCGCTCTCAGTTTGCGCCGCGCATCGTGCAGTAGCTTGTAAAGCGCATTGCGATTCGATCCCAGATGGCGCGCCATTTCATCCATCGGGACGCCGTCAAAGACCATCGCCTTGAGCACCAGGCGCTGATGCTCCGTCAACTGGTGCTCGATCACATCGAGGATCACCGACCAGACTTCGCCTTGCAAAGCCGCCCGAGCGGGATCGCCAACCGGCGTGACCTCGGCGAACGGCCACTCGGACAGATCGGAATCGGCCAGGAGGCTATCGAGCGAGACACGTTTCCAGCCCTCGCGCCGCGCGGCGACCAGGGCGATGTTGACGCCGAACTTGTATGCCCAGGTAGTAAACCGGCTATCGCCACGGAACTCCGGCAGGCGTTTCAGGATCGCCAGCAAAGCATCCTGGGCGCAGTCTTCGGCCAGGCGCTCGATCTCGGCTGCCGCCAGCTGCGTCCGCTCGCCGCGATAGCGATGAATCGTGTAGAGCGCAGCCCGCAAGAGGTAAAGGCGCAGATCCGCGATCGCGGCCTCTTGCTGCTCGCCATGCACCGCCAGCTCCTGCAACCAGTCGGCGTTTGTGCGGGTCTTCATCATTCAGACTCGGGCCAGAGCATGATCTCGCCTTTCGGGAACGACTCGCCTGCTGCCTCGAAAGCATAGTAACAAACAAGCGAATGAAGCAGGCTCCATTCGCTTGTACATAGGTTAGAGTGAAAGATGTTACATTACGTCTGCGCTCGCTTCGGGTCGAACATCTGCTGGAACTTCATCATGAACATCATGT
Organism: Anaerolineae bacterium; assembly: GCA_035292585.1. Classification (GTDB taxonomy): domain Bacteria; phylum Chloroflexota; class Anaerolineae; order Fen-1058; family Fen-1058; genus DASSFZ01. Next base: position 10,746 of record DATDPU010000151.1, read on the forward strand.
CGCCCTTGACTTTAAGCTTGCCGCCCATGAAAGCCTTCATCGGGTCCAAGCGCCCTTCGATCATGTCCTGGTAATCGGCGGCCCCCACGATCACCGTCGTTCGGGCATCGGGCGCAGCGCCTGCGCTCACCTCGCACACGCCGTCGTGGATATTGACGACGTACTGCCCACCATCGTCCCCGGTAAAATCGAACTGGACCTTGGCATTCACGCCCTCTGCCTTCTCCGGTACAAATGCAGACGGCATTTTCTGAATCATCTCTGCAAGCGTCGTCATCTTATGCTCCTTAGCAAGAAGTGAGCGAAGTATAACGCCGCCATAATGTCCGGTCAACTTATCTATACGCAAGCCGAGCACGCCAGGATGTACCGCTTTGGCAGATGGATGCCCAAAACGCAGGCGCAAACAGGTTCCGTCGCGTGGTCTCGAAAGCAGCCATTACGTCAATCTCTCAGAACTTGGCTGAAGAGGCCGCTGCGGTAACCACTTATGCAGATTTGGCCGACTGCGTCACATACGCCAGCCACAGCCGATCCGCCCGATGCCGCCAGGACGAACGGCTCGCCGGTCCCGCCTGAACCTCCTGAAAGGTCGAAAGCAGCAGGTTATTCGCTGGCGTCGAGAGGTTGCGTTGCGCGCCCGCCCGCGCCACCGCGCCGTTCAGTTCGTCGATCTCCGAGCGGCGCTTGTCGCCGTGCAGGTCGATGTGTAGCGACGGCATCTTGCTGCCGCGTCCCTTAGCAACCAGTGGGATCAAGAGGGGTTGCAGCACAGGCAGCGGCAAGAGCCGGACCGCCACGACGAGCAGCGGCACGGGATAACCCGGCAGGCTGACAAAGCGAATGCCGCACGCACGCCCAACCTGCAGCGCCTCGCGCAACGCTGCCATCTCGATCGTGAACAGGCGCTTGTCGGCGAACACCTGCATTGTGTTCAAGTCGAGGATCGCCGAGGTGGCGTTGCCGATCAGGTTCAGCAACAGCTTGCTCCACTTCATCGAGCGATAGTCGGCATAGGTGCGGACTTTGAACCCGGCCTGGCGAAGGGGGTTGGCGAGTTGGTCAGTGGGTTGCTTCGTCAAGGCGCTCAACCCGATCCCGCCTTGGCGTTTCTCCAACACCACCACGCCCGGCTCGCGGATCGAGATCGGGTTCAGGATCGTGCCCGCGAGGATTCTATCCCGGCCAAACGCCGCGCCCAGCCATTCCTCGCTGCTCACCCCGTTCTGAAGCGATAAAAAACGATCGATGTGTTGCGCATACGGACGCAGCCCATCGATCGCCGCTTGGGTGTCGTAGGTCTTCACCGTGAACAACGCCAGATCGAAGTGTGGCGCCCCGGCAAAGGCCGTCTCCAGTGTGGTCACGGCACGGCAGTCTGTAATCACATGCCGAGCATCCGGTTCGATCAAGCGCAGACCGTGCGCGGCGACGGCGTCGGCCAAGGGCAGGCGACCCACGAAGGTGACCGCATGACCGGCCAAGGCCAACCGCGCGCCGACATAGCCGCCAATCGCACCCGCGCCGACAACAAGTACATTCACCGGGATCAACTGCTCATTCGGAGATTGGAGATGAGAGACTATTGTCTCCAAGCTCTAATATCTAACCTCTGACATCACTTCTGGCTTTCGAGCGCGGCGACCAGCTCGCGGCAAAAATCGGGGATGTCCTCGACGACGCGCCCCCACACCAGGTTGCCGTCGCGGAAGGCCGGCTCATCGACCCACTCGGCCCCGGCGTTGATCAGATCGTCTTTGATGCCTTTGCTTCCCGTCGCTCGATGCCCCTTGACGATGCCCGCCGAAATGCCGACCAACCCGGCGTGGCAGATCAGCCCGACGATCTTGCCCGCAGCGTAAGTCTCTTTCACCAGCCGCTTCACCTCGTCGTAGCGACGCAGTTTATCCGGCGCCCAACCGCCTGGCACGACCAGCGCATCGTAGTCCGCTGCCTGCACGTCGCGCGCCGCGAAATGGCTGGTGGCCGTCAAGGCGTTCTTGCCTTTGACCGTTTTATTCGCCTCGGTCCCGATGATGGCGACCCGCGCGCCCTCTTCGCGCAGACGCATCACCGTCACCCAGAACTCCAGGTCTTCAAAGCCTTCTTCGAGTAAAACGGCTATCCTTTTATTTGCGAGTCTCATACGAACTTCCTCCTCCATTGGAGAATGGGGAGTGGCGATTCGCTTCCACTCTCTACTCTCTACTCTCAAGCACCGCGCCGATCAGCTTCGGCTGACCGCGCACGAACTCCTCGACCGGCAGCGCCTTCTTTCCGGCGAGCTGGACTTCGAGCAATTCGAGGATACCATCGCCGGTCACCACGCCGATCCGCTCTGGCTCGAACCGAATCACCTGACCGATGTTTTGCAGGGGCCTCGCGACAGTCTGTCCGATTGCGCGCGCCCGGACGATTTTGAGCGTTTGGCGCTCCCACTGCGTAAACGCGCCCGGCCAGGGGGTGTAAGCGCGGATGGTCCGGTCGATGGCGATCGCCGGCTTCGACCAGTCGATGCGGCCATCCTCCTTTTCGATTTTTGGACTGAACGAAGCCTGGGCTTCATCTTGCGCGATCGGCCTGATTTCACCGCGCACTACCTTCGGCAGTGTTTCCGCCATCAAGCGTGCGCCGAGCTCGGCCAGGCGCGTGCCGAGCGTGGCCGTCGTATCGTCGGGGTGAATCGGCTCGCGCGCGTGCGCCAGGATCGGCCCGGTATCCACGCCGGCATCCATGCGCATGATCGTCACGCCGGTTTCGGTTTCACCGGCCAGGATCGCGGCCGGGATCGGCGCAGCGCCGCGATACTTGGGCAGCAGCGAAGCGTGCACGTTGAGACAGCCGTGCGGCGGCAGGTCGAGCACCGCCTGCGGCAGGATCAGCCCGTAAGCGGCGACGACGATCGCCTCGGGTTGGAGCGCGCGCAGCGTCTCGATCGCGGCGGGTTCTTTGCGGAGTGAACGAGGCTGATGGATCGGCGCCCGCTGCGCCTCGGCCCAGGTCGCCGCCGGTACACGCGCCAGCTGCCGGCCGCGCCCGGCCGGTTTATCGGGCTGCGTGAACACCGCCAGGATATCGTGATCGCGCGCCAGCGCAGCGAGCGTTGGAACCGCGAACGCCGGCGAGCCCATGAAGACCAATCGCGCCAAGCTCTAATCTCCAACTACCAGTTTACCGGAACGCGCTTCAGCCGGTAGTTCCGATCGTAAAACTGCACGTACTTGTTCGCCTGACCGAATTCGTACAATCGGCGCGTCACGTCGACGTCCTGCTCACAGTAAGCGCACAGCTCTTCGAGCTGGCCTTCGCGCCACCACTGGATCGCCTGCAAGCCGTGAGCGCTCTTGCGCACGTTGAGCGTCGCCGCAGCCAGCGCATCCAACCCCACGCGAAAACCGGTTACACGTTTAACGTGCTCGAGCAGATCGACGGTGGGCACATCGTGCAGGGGATCGGGCGTGTAGGCGCGCAACACTTCGTAATCGAAGTTCAGCAGGTTGAAGCCGACGACCTTATCGGCCGAACGCAGCTCGGCGATCAGCTCGGCGACCTCGGCCTCCGAATAGCGGCGAAACCCGTCGCGCGCCGTGGCGAGCGTCACGCCGATCGACATCTTGAGAAGCCGCAGGTTGTGCCGGCCGCCGACGTCGTCGATGGAGTTCTGCGTTTCCAGATCGAAAAACAGGGTGTTCATTGACAGGAATACCTTTTCACGCTCTCTCAAAGCGCCAAAGTGGACCTACTAGCTTTCGGCCTGTGAGCGACTCGATGATCTTTATTCTAAGCCCATCCATTCTCGAACCTATTTCTGTGTTTTCGGCTTGATTGATTGCCTGCCTCGTACAGCTTCGAGTATCGGCCCGCTTGGAGATTAGCTTGGCAACTTGTTCTTGGGTCAGATCGCGCTTCTGCCTTTCCTCGCGCGCCATCCGTGCTAAGTCAGGAGATGTATTCAGGACTTACGCAGTTGCATGTTGCTGCCGCAGTTGTACTGCGGCAGCTGAGGCGGCGGCAGTGCAACTGCCGCGCCAACTGCGTAAGTCCTATATGCTTAAGCCAGGAGCGCGAGCCTTTGTCGTCATGGGCAATAGCATCTTACAAGGCGTGATGATCCCAACCGATGAGTATTTGGGCGAGATTGCCGCGCGTGCAGGTTTGCAATTGGTCGATATTCAAATACCTCGCCGAACGCGTGTTGGCAATAGCATCATACAGTCAGATGTGCGAGTCGAAAAAGCCGGGGAGGCTCATCGGCTGTATGAGTCAGTCGTGCATCTTAGAAAGCGCCTATAGCTTTTTGAACCTTTTGCTCTCTTGACCCTCTAGTATCATAAACCGGCAAGCAAAGTCACCCAACGCCAAATTCCCCGTTGACGCTATGCTCTCTGCATGTTCTTTGAGACGGCCATAAAGCGAGGTAGCTGCTATATCTGTTCTGCGTCCCAGTCGCCAACCTGGTGGAACCGCTTTCCCTATATAAATGGGGCGTGTATCTGACCCGATTAGCTGCCGCCAGCTTAACGTAAGGTTCGAAACTCCCCTTGTAGTAGAGGACGTATATCCCAGGCCCATCAAAGTTTATTGGTAGAGGTAACTTGTAGACGGGAGATCGAAATAGGAATTCAATGGCATCGTCAACCACTCTAGTTTCTGGCGAACGGAAAACATGTCGTTCGCGGTCGAATTGAGTCTTTGGAGCCATGCGGATAATCGTACGCGAGAGCGGTCCAGACTGCAAACCCGCTCAACATCGCATTAGCTGCGGCGCGCGAGCAGCCCACCGAGGATGGGCAACAGGGCCAGGCCGATAATGGCGAGCAAGACCAGCCAAGGTGCGCTGGCTTCGGCCACGGCCGTGACCGTTTCACCGCCCGATGCAAATTGCGCGCGCCACTCGCTCTCCAGCGCGGAGAGCGTCACGTTCAATGCGCGCTCGACGCCCGGCGCGCACGCCGCGTTCTCGCGATAAGCCGCCAACAGGCCGCGCATCCCTTGCCGTCCGTACCGGTCGCGGATGAACTGCATAAAGTCGCCGCTCTGCGCATAGGCCAGCAGGGCCTGGCCGGCTTCCGCCGGGAAGGGCGCGCACAGCGCTTCGAACGAGAGCAACCGATCCGCCTTCACCGCCGAAGCCAACGCCACCACCTGCCCCGGATCGGGGGAGACTTCGTTGGCCGTGGCCAAGCCTTCGTCGAGCCATGGCGGAACGCGATCGTAGTTGGGTTGGGTGGCCGCGTATACCAGGAGGTGTGTGAGCTCGTGCGGGATCGCCCGCCGCAACTCGATTGTCGCGGTATCCGTCGACGGCTGATCGATCAACACCACGCCGAGATCGGGGCGCGCCTGCCCGCCGGCCCAATCGCGCCCGCCCAGACGCAGCGCACCGATCAAATCTTCACGACTGGGATATACGTACACCTCGATCGTGGACGGCGGGGCCACACCGATTTCATCCGCAATGCCCGGCAATGCCTCGAGCGCGGTGTCGAGCACCGCTTCGCCAAAGGCCGCGTTGCCCTCCGTCCAATACACCGTGACGCCGCCATCCGAAACGCGCTGCCATTCGAAACGATTATCACTATAGCTGAACGTCACGCGCGAGGTGGTCAACGTCTGGCCGGCCTCGTCGCCAAGCTCCCACCAATAGCTCACCTGGCTAAACGGTGGGATTGCGCCGCCGCGCAGTTCGTAGGGCGCTTCGAGGTGAACCGCCCTGTTCGGCTCGAAGTCGACGTCGATCTGCTGCAACGCCGAGCGATCGGACTGAAAGAACACCGTGGCGCGATTGAGCGCGGCCTCGCCGGTCGCATCGAGGACGAAGGTAATCTGCTGGGCAAACAGGTAAGTGTGCGTGGCCGTGGCGTCGATCGCAGCGGGGTGGGCAGCCGGGAGCGGCATCGGGTTGAGGAAAAAACTCAGTCCGAGACTGAAAGCGGCGAGAATTGAGCGGCGCACGGCGATCGTCATTTGAGCAGTGAAATGATCACAGCCAGCGTGATCGGACTGATCAGAGTAGACAGGAGCACCGCGCCGGTGACTACGGCCGGCGCAGCACGGTACTCGGTCGCCAGGATGATGTTGATCACGGCGGCGGGCATGCTGGCTTCGGTGATCGAGGCCTGGCGCGCCACCCCGCTCAGCCCGATCAAGCCGGCGACTATCCACGCAATGGCCGGCGCGACGACCAGGCGCAACCCGCTGGCGGCCAGCGCGGGCTGCAAATTGTCTGCCAGCGAGGTCTGCGCCAACTGCATGCCCAGGATCACCAGCATAGTTGGAATGGCCGCGCGGCCGGCAATTTCGATCCCGGCCAGCCACGGCTCCAGCGCCGGATGCGCCGGATTGATCGCCAAAGCGCGCACGAGAAAGGCGGCGATCACGGCGTAGATCGGCGGCACCTGGAACACACGCCGCACTGCGCCGCGCCATCCACTGCCATCGTTGCCGGCGGCGATCGATACGCCCAGCGTATACACCAGGATGGTGCTGGTCGTGAAGTAAATGACGGCGCGGGCCAGACCTTCGTCGCCAAACGCGCGCTGATTCACGCCCAGGCCGTAATTGCCGCCGTTCACGAACATGCACACCAGCACGAAGCCGGCCAGCGTCTGCGGGTCGAGCCGGAGCACGCGGGCCACGAGCCAGCCCAACACGCCCATCACCGCTACCGTGCCGATGGTGAAGACGGCAATCTGGACCAACTCGTCGCTCTTCAGGCTCGAACTCACCAGCGAGCTGAAAACCAGCGCCGGGCTGAAAATGTAAAAGGTCAGGCGCGCTAAGACCTGCACGTCAGGCTTAAAGCGCAGACCAAAAGCAACTCCCAGCCCAATGACGACGAAGATGGGCAGGATGTCATCAGCCAGAATACTCAGCAGATCGCTCAAGCGTCCGGGTCCGCGTCGTCGTTGTCGTCGTCGTCGTCCTCGTACAGCTCAAACAGCGTCAAGTCCAGGTTGTCGCCCGTAATAAACTCCAACTCTTCCAACGCGACCTCGGCCGGCTCGTGCAGGTCGGAGTCCTCGTCTTCCAGAATCGCGGTGAGCAGCCGGCGCGATTCGTTGCCGCCGATCTGGCCCAGCGCCCATACCGCGGCCTCGCGCACCTGATCGTCGGGGTCTTCCAGCAGACGCGCCAGCACCGGGACCGCGTCGCGATTCTGCAACTCCCCGGAAGCGCGCGCGGCCTCAAAGCGCATCTCCGGGTTGGGCGATTCGGTTTCGCGCAGCGCCACCTCCGCCCACTGGACATCGGCCGAGCGGCCCATGGCGAACACGGCGCTGACCCGCATCAGCTCGTCGGGATCGTCGTAAGCGTCCGCGATGATCTCCGACACGCCCTCGGCGCTCGAATAGCCGATGGCTTCCACGGCGCGGCGGCGCACTTCGAGCGTCTCGCTTGCATCCGCGATGATCTCGCGCAACACCTCGACCACTTGCTCCAGTTTAGCGACGGGTATTTCTTCCAGCTCGCCGGCCAGCACAAACCGACCCAGCGACCCGGCCGCGGTGGCTCGCACGGTTTCGACGGCGTCGTTTTGCACCAGGTCGATCAGCGTCGGGATCAGCTTGACGTCGTCTTCCTCCCATAAGCCATCGATCGCGGCGGCGCGCACGTCCGGATCGTCGTCCGTCAACCCGAGGCGAAAGACCAATCCGAAATCGACCTCGAAGTTGGCTTCGGAGATATCGGCCAGGTGGCGCACGACGGCCTGCCGCCGCTCGGCTGAAATCAACGGCCAGGCGACGCGCACCCGTTCGAGGTCGGTCGGCTCCAGGCCGGATAGAACATACAAGCGGGCAATCGACAACATTTGCTCGTCGTCGGTAAGGTTCTGCAACAGAACATCCAATGCATCCATGAAACCATCCTCAGCTTTCTAACGCGCCAAGCAGGCAGTTCCCACAACTCAAGCGCAAGCTATTTTACCCGAACTTGTCGCGAAAGCACAACAGGCGGAGCATCTGCCCCGCCTGCCAAGTCAGAAACCCGGTTTCCCAAAGGCCCCCGGAACGCAGCGCAGGGGGTGAGAAACCGGGTTTCTAAGCTATAGAGTTAGAACGGATTCGGGATTGGGTTGCTGACGTCCTGAATCGTGATCAACACGGCCAGCGCCAGCAGGAACATCATCCCCGCGAAGTGCACCAGGGCTTCTTTCTCCGGCGCGATGCGCTTGCCCCGGATCGCCTCGATCAGCACGAACACCAGCCGGCCGCCGTCCAGCGCCGGCAGCGGCAACAGGTTGGTCACCGCCAGCGCAATACTGATTACACCGGCCATGTTCAACAGCGGGAACCAGACTTGCTGCTCGACGCTCGCTTCAAACGCATAAGACGCCAGCTGTGCAATACCGGCAGGGCCGACCGGGCGCGCCTCGCTGGGCGCGATCGTCCCGGCCATCAGCTGGCTCGGCAGCGAGACCAGGCGGTAAACCGCATCGCCCGTCATATTCAGCCCTTTGCTCGCAGCTTCCGGCAGCGAGTTATACACTACCCGGTAGGAAATCGCTTGCGCGCCGATCGTGACGCCCATCGGGCCTTGCCCGTCCGGCGGTTGAGCGCGCGCGAGTACCCCGATCTGGCGTACCGCGCCCTCCGCATCGCGCACCGTCAGCTCGATGACCTGGCCGAGATGCGCATGGGTGTAATCGGTCAGCGCATCCGGCGCATCGACGGGTATGCCCTCGACGGCGAGCACGACCATGCCCGGTACGAGACCGGCCTGTTCTGCCGGCGAGCCGGGTACGACCGCGCCGATCGCGACGTCGAAGTCGTCGACGACGAGCTGCCCCAACATGAACGCCGCCGTGAAGATCACAAACGCGGCGATGACGTTCATGCCCGGCCCGGCGAGCAACACCGCGATACGCGAGCGCTTGGGCGCGGCGGCGAAACTATCGGGCGCCGACGGATCCTCTTCACCCAGCATCCGCACAAAGCCGCCGATCGGCAACCAGTTCAAGGTGTACTCGGTGCCGGGGTCGAAGTAAGCGACTTCGCCGCGTAGGCTCACGTCACTTCCTGCTCCTTGCTTGAGCGGCGTGGTGATGGCGCCAGGCCGATCCGGATCGACGACCTCAAGCGCCGTAAGCATCAATCGGCCTTTGGCCTCGGCGGCGCGCACCTCCACGCTGGCGCCTTCGGCCAGCGCAGCCGGGAATTTAAAGTTGCGCGGCGTATGCACCCATTCCGATCCAATCCGCAGCCGTCCCATGCCCCGCCACAACCTGCGGGCGCGGGGCGGGAAGCCCAACCCAAACTCCAGCACGCGGATACCGGCGCGCTTGGCTATCAGAAAGTGGCCGAGCTCGTGCAACATCACCAGCGGGCCGAGCACAATCAGAAAGGCAATAGCTTGTTTTAAGAAGTCGTCCATCTCTCCTCGATTCATCCCCCTCACTACGTGGGAGATTATACCCTTCGCGGATGCGAATGACAATAGGAGCTGGTACGGGGCCGGCAACTATTCGAACCCGGTAGCGCCGAACACACGGATAGCACCGGACCGATTAAAAGAGATGCGTCTCGATCAGGCGCGCGGCGCCACCCGGCGTTACCGTGAGCGCGTCCTGCACACCGGCGATCGCCAGCAGGCGGCGTTTCACCTCGGTTGCCGCCGCCGGCTCGCACAGACAATGCACGTTCGCGCCTGCGTCGATGGTGAAACACGCGGGCACGCCATCGGCGCGCCAGGCTCGCACAGCGTGAATGATCGCCACGGTCGCCGGTTGCCAGTAGATCAGGGGCGGCTGTGAGGTCAGCATCACGGCGTGCATCGCCAGTGCATCGTCTTCGACGATTGGCGCCAGCGTCGCGAAATCGCGATCGAGCACGGCCGCCTTGACCCGGCTTAAACGATCGGGGATCGTCGCCACACGCCCGGCATGCAGCGGGCTGGTATCGGCCAGCGCGTGGCCCTGCGTCGAGCCGACCGCCTTGTGCTTGACGTCAACCACCGCGATCACGTCGCGCAGGTCCCAATGCTCCGGCGGCGCGATGCTGAAGGCGTAGGACGAGGCATCATCACTTCCCGCCTGCCATTCGACGTAGCCGGCCGGGACGCTGCGGCACGCTGAACCCGACCCGAGGCGCGCCAGGCGCGACAGCGCCGGCTCATCCAGATCGAGTCCGGCGGCTGCCGCCGAGGCGATGGCTAGGGCGGCGAAACCGGAGGCCGACGAAGCCAACCCTGCACCCGACGGGAAATTGTTGCGACTGTGCATGCGCGCGCGCAGATCGAAGCCGGCCCGCGCGCGCACCCGATCGAGTATCTTCACCACACGCTCTTTCGGCGCACCCGATCGCTCTACCTCACCCAGCACCACGACATCGCCCCCAAGCGCGGCATCGAAAGCAACCGTCGTCGTCGTGCTCAGGCCGGCCATGTTCATCGAGAGGGACGAATTGGCCGGGATGCGCAGCGCGTGATCGCGGTTACCCCAGTATTTGATGAACGCGATGTTGGGATGTGCCTGGGCTGTAGCTTTTCCAAATTGCATTTAGCGTGGGCCGCCTTTTGCCGCCGATCATTGTTCGGTGTGAGGGATGAGCTGTTTGAGGAAATCGACTGGAGAGTAAACAGGGAGTGCAACGCCCGCATAGTCTTTCACGTCACGAGTCACGATCGCATCCAACTGGTTGGTTGTAGCGCTGACACACTGCACAGCATCTTCGTAATCGTCAATCTGGAGTGTTAAAGCTAACTGCAACACGCTCACATCTAGCCGGCATATCCGACAGGCGGCAAGAAGCCCCGCCATAATTCGCCGGGCGGTCTCAGGGCCTTTCAGCTTGCGCGCAATGTAAAACACGTTGATCGGTGTAATCGCCGAAATATATCCTTCAAAACGTCCTTGTTCATTCGCCTGCCATAGCTGGGTCGCGGCCTCTGCGAACGGCTCACGATCCAACAAGAAGTCGAGAATTACATTGGTGTCCAGCAGAACACGCGTCATAAGTATTTCTCAATCAAATGATCGATGTAGTCTTCTTTCAACTCGTCGTCGGTTGGCATAGGCCCATTTGGTTTGAGCATGCCACGGACAAGCTGGGGCAGTGTGTGGGCTTCCGTGCGAGGCCGTTCCATGAGCTCCTCACGGACAGAGCGCGTCAGCGATTCCAGCAGTAGCAATCGTTCCTTCAGTGGCAGTCGCACAGCCTGTGTCACAACTTCTTTGTAAGACATCTCCGGCCTCCTAGACGCTTATTATACCCCTTCTCAATCACCGGCCTCACGATGCGCTCCACTCACGCCCTGCCCGGCATCTGTGGCAGCAGCGGCGCAACGCGCTTGCCGTTTTCGTCGTATTTGCCTTCCCAAATGAGTTCGGTCATGCTGGCCTTTCCAGCGGCGGAATACGGCGGGATTATATACTCGACACGGTCACAAATGCGCATTTTTTGTGCACCCCCGCTCGCGGCGGATTGTCAAATCCGCCGCTGGATTTGGCAATCCAGCGGGAGCAGAAAAAGTGGAATCTATGCCCGCGCGCAGTATATGATCGGAGCGGAGATGGGGCAAACGTTGCGCGGGAAACAAAACGCCCGGCACTGACGGGGCGCTCTGAGTTTGAGGCTAATGCGATTGTGGGGCTGTCACGATTCTCTAAGAGCGTTCATCGTGTCACCTCTGCCAGTTTCACCGAAACACTGGCGAAGAAAGACGCGGCCAGCGATGATGTTTTGTCAGGAGTTGATTTCTCAACTACAAGCCGGGCGGTGATAACCAAGTCGGGCAGGTTGTGATTACTTCGCCAGGGCAATGTTGGGGAACGCCTGAGCCGTCGCTTTTCCAGGTTGCATTGGATGTATATGATCCGCGTAGGGTTCCAGTATTCCCCCGCAAGAAATATACCGACCGCGAAGATTTCGATCCACGAATTACACGAATCGGCGCGAATACTGTTCTATTCGTGTTCATTCGTGTTCATTCGTGGATCAACCTCTTTAGTTGCGGCAGGCCGCGCAGGCGGCGCTATGGGGTATGATCTAAAATCACGGCAAACCATGAAAACGGTTGGCCAAAGTAGAGCGCCTGCCCGTAATTCACTTGCGAGGAATCGTCCTGGGACTGCACCTCTCGGATCGGCCTGAGGCCCAATCGTTGGGCCGCTTCCCGATAGGCCGGCCGGTTCGCCGCATCCGTGCGGGTGACCAGCCAGGTCTGCTTGCCGGCCAAGGGCGCTTCGTCCAGATTCGAGACGACGAGACGGTTCGGGGCCACTTCCAGATTGGAGTATACGGCCGAGCCAAGCGGCAGATACATCACCTGCAGATGGTCCGGAAAGTAATACGCAAAACTGTGGAAGGTGTGCTCTTCGGTGTGTAGGAAGATATCGTCTGCGCCCAGGTTGGGGCGGAGATAGTCGGCCACCTCGGTCATGGGGCCTTTGAACCGATCCTGGTAGATCAACCCGAATTGGGGTAGTTGCAGAATGAGTAACAGCAGCAGGAGGGTCGTCAGCGAGCCTTTTCTCAGCTGCGCAAAACCATAAGCCAGACCAAGAATCAACAGCCCCGCGACTGGCATGATGTAGCGGCTCACCAGGATCGGGCGGACCAGGTGAGACACGATAATGGCGGCGCCGAGCGTCGCCACAAACGTGATCACCGCCAGCAACGGCAGGCGGAAGTCGGTCTTTCGCCTCAACCCCAGGTAAAGTCCAATCCCAATGAACGGGTACATGAACCAGGCGGTAATCTCGCCCGTTGGGCTGTTAAAGAACTGGAGTGAGAAAGGGTACGTCAGCGTCTCTCGAATCACCGTGTCGGTCACTTCTGGAATCCAGAAATTTCCGGACACCCTTTGGGCCTGCTGGTAGAGATTGAACAGCCAGGGCAGTAACAGCAGCACAGGCACACCCATCGCCAGGAAGAAAGCCGGCAACCGCTGGCGGTTTTTGAGCAAGAGATATCCCAGCGTAAAGAGGCCCATGAAGAAGGCGGCCATCAGGCTGAACAAGTGGAAGTACGTCGCCGCCAGCGTGAAGCCCGCCGTGAAGACCCAATCGGCCCGCCGCCCGTCGCGGACGGCCAGGTAGAGGTAAACGGCCATCCCGGTGACGAAGAAGGCCGCCCAGCTATACATCCGAATTTCCTGCGCATAGATAATCGAGATGGGCATGAAGATCGAAAATAGCGTGAAGAACAGGGCCATTCTATCTCCAGCTGCTCGGCGCAGCGGCCCGACGCCCAAGAGCACCAACCCAAGCGCGCCCAGAGCGGAGAAGGTCCTCGCCACCACGATCGAATCGCCGAATAGAGATCGAAACACCCACAGCAAAATGTAATACAGCGGCGGGTGTACGTCGGCGGAGGCCAGGTTCCAGACCTCTCCCAGCGAATGATTGGTGAGCAGCATCGAAAAAGACTCATCCATCCACAGGCTTTCATGCGTGTTTCGAAAGAGAAACAGCAACCCTCCGATAATCGGCAGGATGACCCAAACACCCTTCCAAATACCCCGGCCGGTCTTTTCCGCCGTTTCTTCTTCACCTGTCCCCAGGCCAGTCAGGTTCGCGATGAATCGCTTTTGCAGCGCGTAAAACAGGAAGGCAATCGGCAGCGTCGTCACGATCGCAATCACCGCCGCGAACGGCGTGGCGCCGAATGGGGAGCGCAAAGAGGGCGCAAGCGTATTCGCGTTCAACAACGAACCGAACAGCATTTCGTCCCAGGCCACCATGAAGATGTATACACCCGTGGCGAACAAGCCTGACGAAACCAGCGGCAGGACGATGTAGCGAAAGGCCTGAAACCGGCTGGCGCCATCGATCAGCGCCTGCTCCTCCAACTCGACCGGCGTTGTTTGAAAGAACCCGCGCAAGATCCAAATAGCCAGCGGCAGGGACAAGCCGATATACACCACGATGACACCCACGCCGCTGTCCAACGGCACGCCGATACTTCTACGAATGAAGAGGTAGGTCAAATACAACGGGATGTACAGCGCGGCGACCGGCAGGAATTGCGTTCCGGCCAACCCGACCATGTACAGGTTATCGCCGGGAAACCGAAAGCGCGCCAGCGCATACGCGCTCAGGGCCGCCAGCGTCACCCCGCAGATCGTCACGGTAACACTGATCAGCAGGCTATTCATGAAAGCGTCGCCTAAAAACGCCGGCGCAAAGACATAGAACTCAAGCGGCAAACGCCCGACCTGGGCCAGGTCCGCATCCGCTCCACCACCAGGACCCTGAGCCGGTCCCAGCAGCGAGAGCAACAGTCCATACAACAGCGGCATCAGCGCAAACCCTAGAGCCGCGATCAGGATCAGATTGTCGATCAAAATAGACAGCCAATGCGAGAGCGGCCGGCGACCCAGCAGCGGCCATCTGCTCCAGCGAGTCTGCACGGCGGGGTGCGTCTGCACGGATGGGCGCACGATCTATATCCTTTCGGAAAAAACGCGGTAGAGGCGGTAACATACGACGAGCAGGGCTAATGCCGCCAGGATGATCAGCACGGACAGCGCCGAGCCGGCGCCGTAGAGGTTGTTGACAAAGGTCTGGCGTACCAACATTGGGACAAACAGATCGGCGTACCTGCCGAAGTTGTCATTCGAGAAAAGCATGTAGCCGATGTTGTACCCGTTCAGGCCGAAGAAGTTGTAAATGATTCCGAATAGGCTCAGGGCGATCACGACCGGCGTCAGATGAGGCCAGGTGAGGTAACGAAACTTCTGCCAGCCGTTGGCGCCGTCGATAGAGGCAGCCTCGTAAATTTCGGCGGGGATGAACCGCAGCGCAACCAGGAGAATCACCGTCGTAAACGGCAGCCAGTGCCAGATCGACGGCAGGATCAAAGCGGTGCGCGCGTTTTCCAGGATCAGCCAACTCACCGGCTGGTCCGTCACGTGCAGCCACGATACCAGGACTTCGTTGGCGAGTCCTCCCTGTTGACGCCAGATCAGCCCCCACAGCATGCCGGTCGCTGCGCTCGGCACAACCCAGGGTACAAGTAGAATGCTCAACGCGGGGCCGCGCCAACGCGCCCGGCGCGCGAGCACCAGGGCGATCACCAGCCCAAAGCCGATCGTCCCGAGTTCGACCCAAAAGGTGTACCAGAACGTATTCGCCGTCGCCTGAGTCAGGCTGGTAAACAACCGGCTGTCCGCCCTGAACAAACCCTCGAGTATCCACGCGTAGTTTTCGAAGCCAATGAAGGGTGCGCCCAGGTATTGCAACATCGTCTCCAGCCGCAGGTCCAGGAACGACAGGTACACGATTTGCGCCAGGGGAACCAGGTACACCAGCAGGATCACAACTACCGCCGGAATGATCAGGGCACAGCCGAACCGGCTGCCGGCTTTTTTCATGCCAAACTCCTCTGGGCTGGACATCGGTACATTGGGCCATCTTGGCCCGAATTATATGCAGTGAATTTTCTTGACAATTTTGCCGAGGCAGGCATGATTATGCATATTTCAATAAAGGAGTGCCATCATGCCTCGGCGCAAGATCAAGCTGGACGTC
>DATDPU010000152.1:0-52184 GCA_035292585.1 Anaerolineae bacterium
GCCACCGCCGGTTCAACCACAAGTGATCGACACCGGAATCCCGGATGAGCCACTCGCGTATATCCTCATCCCCATCATCACGCGCGACAAGGTGCTGGGCGTCATCTCGGTTCAGAGCTATACGCCCAACGCCTTCAACGAGATGCACGTTGCCATGCTCTCGGCCATCGCTAGCCAGTCGGCGGTGGCATTGGACAATACGCGCCTGTTTGCCCAGGAGCGGCGGCGCAGCAGTGAACTCACGCTCCTGGAGCGGATCGGATACGAACTCGCGCGTATCACCGACCTGTCCACCGCCCTCAAAGAAATCATCACCGAAACGCGCGACCTGCTCGAAGCCGACTCGGTTTCGATCTACACCTACGATGAACGCCAAGGGCAGTTCCGGCCGCAAGCGTTCACTATCGCGGCCGGCGACGTGCAGCCGTCCCAACGCTCAAAGCCGCCACGCCTCCGTGGGCTGACGAGTCGTATCGTGGGTCGGCGGCGCGCCATCATCACCCGCGCCCTGCCTGGCAACGAGATCGGTTTTGAAGAAATCGACTTGGAGCAAGGCGTCGACCCGGAGCAGCTGCGCCGCTTCGAGTTCACCGACCCGGAAACCGTCGCCTTGATCCGGGAGCGCGACATCCACCTGTCGATCGGCTTTCCGCTCATTGCTGGCGTGGATGTGATGGGCGCGCTCTACATCAGCTACACCCGCCCGCACGAGTTCCGCTGGGATGATCTGCGCACTATCGCGCGGCTGGCGCAGCACGCCGCCACGGCCATCCAGCGCGCCAACGTCTACGACGAGATTCACGCGCTGCACCAGGCCGGCCAGGCGCTGACCGGGCAGGCCGATATGAAGCCGGTCATCGAGAAACTGTTCGAGTATGGACACACCATCCTCGGCGCGGACATCATTGTCTTGTTTTCTTACCATGCTGCCGCCCATAAGCTCGAGACGCCGCCGCTATACTCAGGCCAGGTGTATCAACCGGATATGCTGACAAACTATGGCGACGTCGATCCGGATGATGTGGTGTGGCAGATCGTCAAGTCGTCTGAAGGATTCTTCACCCGGAATGCACAAACCGATGTACACTCCGCCGGCCCGGATATGGATCGCCGGCCGACGCGCTTTGTAGGACGCGAGAAGATTGAATCGTCGGCGGCTGTGCCGCTCCGGGCTGAAGGCGAGGTGGTTGGGGCATTGTTCTTCAACTATCGCGTCCCGCAGCGCTTCGGCTCGCACCAGCGGCTGTTGATCAATACCTTCGCCGCCTACGCGGCCACGGCGATTCAGCGTGCGCGGTTGATGGGTCGCCGGGTGGACGAACTGCGCGCGCTGGCCGCGATCGACAAGGTGATCACCGGTGGCAGCCTGCAAGAGGTGCTGGACACCATCATCCGTTCGGCGTGTCAGATCGTCGGCGTGGATGATGGGAGCATCTTTCTGGCGGGCGAGGATGGCGAGTATTTGTATCGGGCGGCAACTTACGGCGAAGCGTGGCAGACCGGTTCGCCGGAGCAATTCAAGATCGGCGCGTTGGGGGTGCAAGGTTGGGTGGCGCAGCATAAGCGACCGGCGCGGATCGGTGACGTGGACGCAGAATTGCCGTGGAAAGACCTGTACGTCGAGGTGCTGCCCGGCGTGCAATCCGAGCTGGCCGTGCCGATCCTCGATGAGCACGGGGCACTCATAGGCGTCATAAACCTCGAAAGCCGCGCCGCTAATGCCTTCTTAGCCGATGATGAGCGGCTGCTGGCGGCGCTGGCCGAGCAAGCCTACATCGCCATCCGCAACCAACGTCTCTTCGAGGCGGAAAGACAGGCTCGTCTCGATCTCGAACGCCGCGCAAAACAACTGGTAACAGCCGCTGAAGTCGCTCGCGACGTGGCTGACCTGCGTACTCTTGACGACCTGTTGAATCAGGTGGTTCATGCTATTACTGAACGTTTCGGCTTTTACCATGTCGGCATTTTCCTACTGGGCGAGCTAGCCGAGTATGCCGTCTTGCGCGCCGCTAACGGTGAAGACGGGCAGCGCATGTTGGCAAGAGGTCACCGGTTCAAAGTAGGTGGGGCGGGTGTGGTGGGATATGCTATAGCCACGGGTCAGCCGCACATCACAATGGATGTGGTCGATGACCCTTTGTTCTTCGCTAACCCAGACCTGCCCTTGACGCGCTCGGAAATGGCCGTACCGCTCAAAGTGAAGGACCAGGTCATCGGCGCGCTTGATGTTCAGAGCACAACGGAGAACGCCTTCACGGAAGGGGATGTGATTCTTTTGAGCACGCTCGCTGATCAGGTGAGCATTGCGATCGTAAATGCCCGGTTGTTCGAGGTCGAGCGACGGTTGCGCAAGGAACTGGAGTTACTCAACGACATCAATAGGGCGATTAGCTCGACACTAAACTTGAAAGAGGTCTTGAACTTTATCGTTGAGCAGAGTGTCACCTTGATCCAGGCGCCAGTGTTCCATGTGATGCTGTACGACGAGCTTCGAGGTGACCTGTATTTGGCAGCGGGGCGGGGTATGTCCGGCGAATTGGGCGACTTCCGACTATCTGTGGACGAAGGTATCCCTGGTAGAGCGGCACGAATAAGGCAGGCTATACGAGTCAGTGATGTGACCCGCCCACCGTGGAACGCAATCTATGCCCAATTGGAAACGGATACTCGTTCGGAGCTTGCTGTTCCCTTGCTCCAAGATGGCAAATTGATCGGGGTGCTCAATCTAGAAAGCCCTGAAGTAGGTGCCTTCGTTGAACATGACCAACGTCTCTTGGAAAGACTGGCTGCGCAGGCGGCAATCGCCGTGCTTAACGCTCGTAATTATGAGGAAATCCAGCAATCTCAAGCACAGATTAATGAATTGATATCGACTCTACAGAAACAGTATTCGGAACTGCAAGAAGCTTACAAGGAACTGAAGTTCGCCGACCAACAGAAGCTGGAATTTCTGGCGATCGCCTCACATGAATTACGCAAGCCACTCACCCCGCTCCATCTCATTTTGGAGCGGGCCACGTTGGGCGAACTATCTTCTCGTGAACTGTTGGACGAATTGAAAACTGCTTTTGAGCGCACGGAGCATCTGACGAGGCTCGTCAATCGGCTGTTGGATGTTGCGCGGATCGAGGCTGGCAAAGTCAAGCCAGAGTTCTTGCACTACAACGTATTGGATTTGGTTCAAGGCTCAATCCGAGATATTCAGCACGCGGTAGATGGCAAAGGAATCAGGTTGACGACCAGGATGTTTGCGACACCTATATCCGCAGAACTAGATCCTAACATGATCAAACAGGTGTTGGATAACTTACTTGAAAATGCAGTAAAGCATACAGGGGAAGCGGGCAGCATTTCAGTCGTATGCGCTTGTGAAGATAGCGAGATTCGGATTGCTGTTAGCGACGCCGGTAAAGGAATTCCAGAGGATCAGCTGAAGCGTATCTTTGATAAGTTTCATCAGGTCGAGCCTTCATTGACCCGCTCAGTTGAAGGGCTGGGGCTTGGCTTATATATCGTCCGAGCTTATGTTGAAATGCATGGCGGGGCGGTAACCGTGGATAGTGAGGAAGGCAAAGGCAGTACCTTCTCGGTGATGTTGCCGGTTCGCCAAAGCTCATAACGTAACAACGAGCGTCTATGTCGAAGAAATACACGATTCTGCTCATCGACGATGAGCCGATAGGGACGGAAGCGCTTAAGAAGGCGCTAGAATATACAGGCTATTCGGTCATCACAGCCTCGAATGGTGTGGATGGCATTCGATTGGCCGAGGAAGCAACTCCTGATCTCATCATACTCGATGTGATGATGCCCGGCATGGACGGATTCTCCGTATGCCGAATGCTACGATCGAAATCGACTACGGCGGCTATTCCGATCCTAATGTTGACCGCTCGCATCGAGCGGCACGACAAGGTGGACGGCCTCAACCTGGGCGCGGATTATTACATGACCAAGCCGTACTCCATTGTCGAGTTGCGTGCACAGATTCGAGCCTTGCTTCGTCGCCAATCACGACGTTATCGGTGTGAGTTCGATATCACTTATGACAGCCAGCAGACGTTATCATTCCGCGTAACAGGCACTATGGATTACCGTGGCGATGGGCGGCATATATCGACGCAGGTTGAGGAATTGAACAGCGACCTGGAAAGGATTGGCGACTGGATCACGGGTTTTCAGGAACTACAGGCAGACAGTTCATCCTCGGAGCAACGCCAGCGCTATCGCCAAAAGCGAGACGACTGGAAGAAGCAAGCCAAGAAGATGGGGCTCGACCTGTATGACCGTTTTATCGTCGGTCATCCCGATCTCGCTAAACGCTTGGGGATAGCCAGTGAAGGGGTCGAAGCGGACCGGCTTCTTATCCGACTGATCGGGCCACGCGCGCATCTCGGTATGCCGTGGGAACTACTGCACGATGGTGAGCGTGTCCCCTTGGCTATCCTGCACCCGATGTGCCGCGCCGTCACCGGTATTCCGTCACGGAACAAGCACGGAACTTGGAGTGAGTTTATACGTGGGCGGGAATCCAAACCCTTACGAGTCCTTCTGCTCGCTTCGGATGATGGAACACCGCTAGAAGAAATACAACACCTTCACCAATTGCTACGGCAAGAATTCGGCGAGGAGATCGTCATAACGCCTGATCCTTTAGTCGCGTTTTCCTATCAAGAGGCAGTAGTTTTGTTGCAGGAGAAGTCTTATCATCTTATTCATTATGCCGGCCATAGCCGGTTCGATGCATCTCGCCCCGATCGCAGCGGGCTAGTCTTCGGTTCCAATGACGAAGACTTGATTACGGTTAGCCACCTGTATGATCTACTACGTGGTTCAGCTGCTCGCTTCCTGTTCTTAAACTCTTGTGCCGGGGCACAGGTGGGTAGGCCCGTTCAACTCAAGGAAAACGACTACTTTGGCTTGATTGATGCAGCAGTCGTCGCCGGGGTGCCTGCGGTGTTGGGCTACCGTTGGAGCGTGACCAATCGCGCGGCCATGATATTTGCCAGCCGGTTTTACAGTTACCTGTTCGAAACACAGTCGCTAGAGCAGGCAACCTGGCTTACTCGCAAGAGCATTTACGATTCGCCGAAGGGTGGCTGGGATGAAACCTGGGTTTCACCTATCCTTGTCGTCCAAAATTCTTAATCCGGGAGGCTCAAATGCCTGACGATCAACTTCCCACCGACCTCATTGTCTACACTTTGCCCGAACCCGCCGCCGAGCCGGGCGACTACGATCGCGTGCGCGGCGACACCGATCAGACGCGGGGCTGGTTCGGCCGCCCGAAGCCAGTGACTGTTTCGGCCACGAAGCTGCAGCAGCAGATCAACGTCTTCTTGATCCAGATGGGTGAGGCCCTTAAGGAAACACCTGCCGAGGTCGGCGGCTTGCAGCTCGACGAGATCGAAGTATCGGCGGGCATCACGGCCGGCCTGGAAGTTGCGTTGATCGGCTTCGGCGGCGCGAAGGGCGAACTGACCGGCGGCCTGCGCTTCACATTCAAGCGTTCAAGATGACGAACGAAGTCCCCCTCACCACCGCGTATCGAGAGACCGAAGTTCGGCAGATTTTCCGACGCGTGAAGGCCGGCGATTCGTGCCTGATCGTCGCCGCGAGCGGCATGGCGAAGTCGAACCTGTTTCGACACTTGCTCAGACGTGAAGTCCGGGAGCAATTTCTTGGCCCGGCCTGGCAGTCGTACTTGTTCGCGTCGATCGATACGCACGCGTTGCCTAAGGTGGACGAGGCCAACCTGTATGAACTGATCGTGCGCAAGTTGCTGGAGGATGGCCGCAGCCGGGGCGTGCTGGGCGACGACCTTGCGCCGCAAACGCAACACTATAGCGGCCAGCTGGGCCTGCTGTTGTCGAGCAACGAGCCATCTCTCATCCAGCGCACCTTCCTCTCGGCAATGGAGCTGCTGGCGACCCACCCCGATTTGCATTTCGTCATCCTGTTCGATCAGTTCGACGAGGTCTACCCGCATTTGCAAGTGCGCTGCCTTGCGACGCTGCGCCACCTGCGCGACAGCCTCAAGTACCGGCTATCTTACCTGGTCTTCACGCGCGAAGAACTCTCGCGCCTGAGCGATGGGCAGGACAGCGAAGAATTCAATGAATTGCTCTCGCCCGGCCTGCTGTGGCTGGGGCCGTATCAACTCGACGATGCCTGGACGCTGCTGCGGCGGATCGCGGCTCGGTATGGGGATGAGGTCGACGCGGCTATCGGCGATCGGTTGATCGCGCTCACGCACGGGCATCCGGGGCTGCTCAAAGCCGCCTATCAGGCCGTCGGCGACGGCCGGGTTCGCTTATCGGGCGCGGATCACGCCGCACAGTTGCTCGACGATCCGGACGTGAAGACGGAGTGCGTCAAGCTGTGGAAGAGCGTCAGCCCGGAGGAGCAGGCGGTCTTGGCGCAGTTGACCGAGGGCGCGGTGCTGCCGTCGCTCGCCGGTGAAGACTTCGAACGGTTGAAGCGCAAGCACCTGGTGCGAAGCGCGGGCGCGCGGCCTGAAATCTTCTGCCCACTCTTCGCCGCGTTCGTCGCGCGCCGGCCCGGCAAGCCCGATGCGAAACTCGTGGAGGCTGCCGGAGCAAAATCGGGAGCAGGGCTGCGCATCGATGCCGGTGCGGCCTGGCTGGGCAAACGCGAAATCCAGCTCTCGCCGAGCGAGTTCAAGCTGCTGGAGTTTTTGTGTCAGCGTCAGGGCATCGTCTGTACGCGGGACGATATCATCCAGCACGTCTATCCCGACGAGCACTCCAATCCAGACTCTGGGATTGCCGACAATCGCGTGGATACGCTGGTCAGCCGGCTGCGGGCGCGGATCAAGAGTGTCGGCGGGGACCCGAATCTCATCGCCACCGTCTGGGGGCGCGGCTTCCGGTTTGCCGCCGACACTTCAGATACAGATTGATTGGGATGGCCGCAGGTCGCCGGAGGAACCGGGTTTTTTCAAAAGAAACCCGGTTTCTGTTTTGCTTACAGCCGGCTTTTGGGTCGCTTGGGTTTCGTGTCGGCGGGCGGCTCTTCGGGCGCCGGAGGCGCGGGCGGGGTAATGCGGCGCGGCTGCGGTCGACCCGTTCCCTGGGGCGGCGCCATCTCCTTCAGATCCGGCAGGTCGATATACTGTTTGCCGCCGCCCATGTGCCGCAGCGTCTCAATCATCTCGGTGCGCATGGCCTGCGTCAGCTCGTAGTGTTCGTAGTGACTGATATCGTCCACGTTGATCGACCGCTGCACAATCGCTTCGAAGCGATTTTTGAGAGCGTCGGGCACGACCACTTTCAGCACCATCGCAAATATCGGCTCCAGCCCCAGCATCTGCAGGCGTTGCGACAGCGTGCTGATGAACTCCTGCTCGAGCTGCGCGAACACTTGACCCCGGCAAATCTGCTCGGCGTAGAACTGGGGCACGATAGCCTGGAGCGCCCGTTGTGAATTATCGGTGACAATCGCCCGCCGCACTTCGAGCGGCCACTTCACAAACTGGGCTGCCCGCTCGCGCGGTACGCGGCGCGGGTCAAACGTGTAAGCCAGCGCGATCGACAGTCCGAGCTGCAAAGCATCCCGCGTCTGAATGTTGGGAATAGGGTTCGAAATAAAATCCGGGGCGATGCTGATCGTGGCTTGCACGGTCTGGGTGAACGGGTTGATCCAGAAGAAGCCGGGGCCTTTGGCGGCGTGGTACTGCTCCATTTGATAAATGATGGCCAGCTGGTTATCGCCCACCCAGCGCAGACCCAGCGGCCGGCCCAGCGCCCGTGACAGGCGATAGGCCAGCGGCGGATCGGTATCGTATGCGGCTTGGCGTTTTTGCGTGCGTCTGTTTTCCATAGGCTGTGTGCTTTCTATCCATGCGAACTCTGGACGATCAATACTACTGTCCCTCCGAACCGATGAGCCGATAACTGCCGTCCGGCTCGGCCAGGATGAACGCCTGTCTGATCGAGTCGATCTTGTGCTTGAGCTCGGCCAGGTAACTCTCAAGGCGCTGATCGGGCGGGCCAGGGAAGCGACGCGGCGTGGGTTCCGTCTCCACCATCGACCGGATCAACTCCTCGCGCGCCACGGCCTTTGGCCGCTGCTCGAACAGCGTCGAAAACAATCGGAACTCCGTCTCGTCGGCGAGCTGGATGACCCGGCCGTGAAGGCCGACTTCACGCTGTTCCGGGACGAACTTGATGGCGTAACGCCCGTCGGGCAGGTTGTCCCAAACGAACTCGACGAAGATCGGCGAAAACACGTCATACGTATCGTCCAACCGCTTTCGGATCAGTCCCTTGCGCTCTAATGGCCGGATTCCTGCGCCAATCGGCCAGCCCTGGCTGACCAACGTGATCAGGTCGGCCGTTTCTTCTTTCTCCAGGCTCTCCCAAATCTTGGCGCACTCCGGCTCGACATCCGGGTGCCGCGCCAGCTGCTCGTGTGAGTCGGGCGCGATCAAGCTCAACTTTTCGTCGTGTCGCAGCGCCCGGAGCAGCGCCAGGATCAGTCCGGGATGGCGGCCTGACAGTTCGAGTACGCGTTGAATTTCAGCGTCGCCCAATCGCCGGGGCAGGTTCCAGCGGCTGCTCAACCGATCGATCATGAACGTCGCATCGTCTTCGCGGTACGGGCCGATCGCAAACGTCGCCGCCGTAACCAGCTCGTAAAAATCCTGATACTCGTTTTCATTCCGCAGGAAGGCCAGTTCGCGTCGCGTGACCGTGACGTACACGATCTGCGACTTGTACTGATCGCGCAAGGCGCGCAGGCTGTTGAGCACGCGCGCCGGCGCTTGCTGAACCACTGGATCGAAATCGTCGAGGAGGATGAAGAGTTGCTGGATGCCCGCCTGCAGCACAGCCGCCACCGATTCCTCTAGGACGTGCCGTACCCGATCGGGTGAACCTGCTCCGGCGGCCTGTTCCCAGAGCGTCGCTAAGTTCGGGGAGAGCAAGGCCACTTCCGATCCGGCGAGCTGCGCAGCCCGGGGCAGCTCTTCCAGGATCAAAGAGTGCAGCGCCTGCGCCGTGTAATCCGCCAGCTTCTGACAATCGATGTACAACACCAGCACCGATCGAGCCGCGTCGCCGAGATGCGCCTGAAGCACGTCGCGCCGAATCAGGTGCCGCACGATGTTCGATTTACCCGCGCTGCCCACACCCACCAACGAACTGGATTCGCCGGCGGCGAGGACCTGCAGCAGCGGGCCAATAATTTCACTGCGAAACCCGATCGGAAGTTCAAGGTCCTGCATGGCACACCATCCTTGCTACAATCGCTCCGAGGTCTGTCGCACAACAAACGCTTCCCACACGTCACAGAACAACGACGGCGGATAACCCACCACCAAGCTGCGCCAGCGCAGATTCTCCACGTCGTCGGGCGCGACTTGACTGCGGCGGCTCGCGGCCAGCTCGATCAACGCGCCGCGCTCACTCGGATCGAGATCGTCCCAGATGTCCTGGCAGCATTGCTCAACTTCGCGGACGCGGCTGAGACCGCGCGCCAGGTCCGCCGGCGGCAACTCCGGGCGCGCCCGGACATAGTCGATACCGGCCAGCAGCAAGCTGGCGTAACCGCCGGTGAGCCGGATCAGGATTTCGACCTGCTCACCGGAGAGCGGTTGAGCCAGGTCGGTCGTTTTGCGCGCGATCAGATCGACCGCGTCGGCGTGGCGATAAGGCCCAACGTGAAAGCGGCGGTGCTCGAAGAGCGTCGCGAACTGCCGCGCGCCCGATTCCCAATCTTGCGCCTTGCGCCGAGCCGCCAGCCGGCTCAACTCGACCCGCGTACCGGCAAGGAACAGCAGCTCACCTTTGTGATCGTCACGCACCGCGCGCAGGCCCCGCAACACGGCGCGGTCCAACTGCGCGAACGCCGCGTCGAACTCATCGAAGACCAAGACGACGCGCTTACGCTTCTCGCGGCAGAGAATGTCCAGCACGCGCGCCAGCACGCCCAGGCCCAGCATCTGCCGCTCGTACGCTTGATAGTGCCGCACGGCATCGAGCACCGGGCCTATTTCCGGTTCGGGCCATTTGCTCGCGCGGGCCGCCTGCGCGAGCGCATCCAGCACGGCGTGGCACAGGTTCGCCTCGCCCACGTCGCGCAGCAGGTTGCCGTCCACGTAAACGAACAGGTAGCCGTGCGCCACGTCGCCCGCATACTGCTTGACCACGCGCGCTTCGCATACAAAGCGCAGCAGGTTGGACTTGCCACAGCCGCGCAGACCGACCAGCGCCACCGACCACCCTCCCAACAGCGCGCGAAAAATATCGGGCGCGATCTCTGCGCGGAACGTGAGCGGTAGTTCGCGCGGATCAGGCTGCCACAGTGTAGCCGCAGACGCCGGGAAGTCCATGACAAATAGTTTACAACGGAGAAGCGAAACTTCAAGTTCTGAGTCGAGTGAAGCGTTTATCTACATCGCTTCAATTCGGTTGGGGTGACTTGGTAGTTCGTTTTCAGACAGGCTCTAAGACTGGTTTGCCGGGCAGGCGGGATGCTTCAGACACCCGGAATTTTAGAACATTTGGCGTATTGATCAAAATGCAGCCTCATCTATGGGGAATGCGTGTGACATTTGTCCGGTTGCCGCCTGCGGTTCGAGACTGGTCAGCGCGGTCGTGAAATTGGTAGAATGCGCAACGGGCACGAGGCCCTACGCTGCGGCGCGCTTATTCGGTGCATGAGCGATTCCGTCAGCGGCCCCCAACTCTCACTTCAGGAGCTCAGTCAGCATGACGCAATCTTTTCTCGAACGCTTGCAGGCAGGTGATGTCCTGGTCGCCGATGGCGCAACCGGCACGAACTATCAGGCCGAGGGGTTGGCGCCCGGTATCCCGCCGGAGGAGTGGGTGTTCGACGAACCGGAGCAGGTGGTCAATCTGCACCGGGCGTTCATCGCAGCAGGCGCCGATATCATTCTGACTGACAGCTTCGGCGGCACACGCTTGCGCCTGCGCGATTCCCAGTATGCCGATCGCGCACCCGAGCTGAACCGGCGCGCGGCGGAACTGGCGCGTGCAGCTGCCGACGCGCGCGCGGGTGTGTTCGTCGCCGGCTCGATGGGGCCGACCGGGTTGCTGTGCGCGCCCTTCGGCCCGCTGACCTATACCGAGGCCGTTACGAATTACGCCGAACAAGCCGCCGCGCTCGCCAGCGGGGGTGTGGACTTGCTGCTGCTCGAAACATTCTTCGCGCTGGAAGAAGTGACGGCGGCCATCGAGGGTGTCCGAAAAGTCAGCAACCTACCCCGGGTCGTTTCCCTCAGCTACGATAAAGGCACGCGCACGCTGATGGGGCTACGCCCGGCGCAAGCCGTGAAAGCGCTCGCGCCGTTGGGGATCGCGGCCATTGGCGCGAATTGCGGCAAGACGCTGGAGGCGATGGAAGAGATCGTGCAGGAGCTCGCCGCCGCTTCTGCCGGTCTGCCGATCTGGGTGAAGCCCAACGCCGGCCTGCCGCAGCTCGTCGGCGGTGTTGCGACCTACGCAGTCGGCCCGGAGGAGATGGCCGCTTACGCTGTACGTTACGGCTGCGCCGGAGCGCAGATCGTCGGCGGCTGCTGCGGCGCCACGCCCGCGCACATTGCAGCCATCGCCCAGGCGGTGAAACATTCGCTGCTGCTGGCGGCTTGAATCCGGCGATGACCATGTTCGGCGAAGGTCTTAGCGTAGCACCCCGGAGCGCAGCGTAGTGGGCCCGACCGCGCCCGAACTGGTAATTCCCCCGATCTTCCCCTTGCCCGCGTTCTCCAATGCGTTACACTGAAGTCACACGTTGTTTCTACAAAGGAGAACTGTGCCAGGTGAAGATCAGACCCAACCCGCGCTTGACTCCCAGCTGCCAAAACTGCTCGCGCTGCTGGTTCCGATCGGGATCGGCAGCATCCTGATTGCCGCGCTGATCGGCTTTGTCCGCCAGGCGCCGGCTCAGGCCGCCGGGCTTCCAGCGGCGAGCGTTTCCTCCGCACTCGAAACGGACAACCTGCTGGTCAACCCCGATTTCGAAGCGGGCTACAGCTACCCACTGCCCTGCTGCAACAACATCGCCGTGCCGGTCGGCTGGAATATCCGTTGGTACACCGATACGCCGTCTTCCGGTTACACCGATTACAAGTTCAAGCAGCCCGAAGTCAAAATCATCGATGCGACGGTCTGGCCGTTCTGCTGCCAACTCCTGCTCCCGCCGCGCATTCACACCGGCCGGTATGCGATCGAATCGTTCACGCTCTTCGCGAACCAGGATACGTCGTTTTACCAGCAGGTAGGTGGTATTCCGATCGGCGCGGTCGTGACCGGATCGGCCTGGGCGCATGTCTGGGTCAGCAGCTGTGATGTGACGGCGAGCATCACCCCGGTCGTTTCTCTGCAAGGCCCGACCAAAGACGGCTGTCCCGATCACTATTGGCCGATCGAATCGAGCCGCGTACTGGTCGGGATCGATCCGTATGGCGGAACCAACCCGCGCGCCGCGACGGTGGTGTGGAACTGGAACGCCGCCAACCCCGCGTGGTGGGGGCCATACGACACTTATTCTTCGACGCTGCCGGTCGTCGTCACGGCGCAGGCGCACACGGTGACGTTCTTCCTGCGCGGAGTGACGACCACGCCGGCCAAGCACGACAACATCTACTTCGATACCGCGCGCCTGACGTACAATTTCCCGTTGAGCGCCAGCGCCCAGCAAGGGCGCCCCTGGCCGCTGCCCGCGCCGGTGACGATCACGGCGCAATCGCCGGTGTCGTTGACACAAGCCGTAGCCACGCTGGCCGACCCGAACGGGCAAAGCATACCCTTGACATTCCTCGGCGCGAGCGGCAGCAGTCCGGCGATCACCTCGCGTTGGCGCTTCAATCCCGTATCGGCTGGCCGGTACGTTTTCACGTTGGCTGCTTACGAGTTAGCCGAGCCGTTGAGTTTGTCGATCGACGTTGAGGGATTGCCGGTCGAGATTTATCAAGACCGGCTACTGCCGCCGCCCGGCGTTCCAATCACCGAGCCGGCCCTGATCACGATCACGTTGCGCTCGCCCATCTCACTCACCGGCGCGGCGGCGGTCGTGACCGATTCGCTGGGCGCGCAACCGAGCGTTACCTTTGTCTCCGCTAACTTCACCAGTCCAGACTATGTTTTCCAGTGGCGTTTTGCGCCGGCGCAAGCCGGGCGGCACGCGCTCAACCTCAACGCGAACGAGTTCACACAACCCTTGCTTCAATCAATCATGGCGGCGGCGACGCGGGTCTACCTGCCGCTGGTATGGCGGAACGCGGCCGCGCCTTGAAAACAGAACCCGGGTTTCTACTTGCGCTTCTCAATCCGCTAGACCGCCTCAGTCCAGCCGCCGCTGCGAACTGCCGTCCGCCCCGTGACTATACAACACCTGGTATTTGTCTTCGATCTGCGTTTCGATGTGGACCGGGCGGCCCCATAACGTGTAGAGGTTGCGCAGCGTATCCTGCGCGAAGGGGATGTCCAGGTCGATGCCTTCGTGGCGGTGGATCAGGTACAGCTCGCCGCGATTGTCGTAGTTGGCGTCGGTTACTTCGATGATGGGTTGGCCGAAGTTGGTGAGCTGGAATAACAACCGCCGCTTGACCTCTTGAAACTCGCGGCTGGCGATCTCATACTGCTCGCTGTCTTCGTTGTAGCTGTAGGTGAATAACTTCTGCTCGCGCGCAAAATCCTCGGTCAGGAACTCGTCGATGAAACCGATGTCGTTGTAGACGCGCCGGACTTCGAACACCTTCCGGCGGCCCAACCCCAGCCGGCGATCCCACTCGCGCCGCGCTTGCATATTCTCGCACGCCTCGTACTCGGGTCCGAATGCGCCCCGGTTCCAGCGGTCTTCAACGTCGCGGAAGAGCTCCAGGCCCAGCTTGTAGGGGTTCACATGACCGGGCTGAATCGCGACGGTGCCGGAATGATGCTCGGCGTAGTCGATCAGCTCGTTCGGCTCCATGGCGCGCTCGGTCATGATGTGCGTGTGCGCGAAGGAGGCCCAACCCTCGTTCATGATCTTGGTCTGCCGCTGCGGCGCAAAGTAATACGCTTCCTCGCGCACAATGTCGAGCACGTCGTGCTGCCAGTTCTCCAGCGGCGCGTGCTCCAGCAAGAACAGCAGCACATCGCGTTCCGGTTCTTCGGGGAAATGCTTGCGCTGCTGCTCGGCTTCCTCCAGGCGGCGCTGTTGGTCGGCCAGGAACTCTGGCGGGTTGATGAAGCTGTCCATGTATTCCTTGGCCGGCAGCTTGCGCACGGTTTCGGGTTCTTCCGCTTCGACCGACGGGAGCGGCCGGCGGCGGATCCCGGCGGCGTGGGCGTCGATCAAGTTGTCGAGCGAGAGGCAGGCATCGATGAAATCCTCGACCCGATCCAGCCCGTGCCGCTCGACGTGCCGCCGGATGCGCGAGGCGTGGTTCGCCATCTCGTCCAGCATCTTGCGATTGGTGTGCGCGAACCACAGGTTCGTCTTGAAGAAATCGCAGTGACCGTACACGTGCGCCATCACCAGTTTCTGATCGACCCGCTCGTTGCTCGCCAGGAGATAGGCGTAGCACGGGTTGGTATTGATCACCATTTCGTAGATGCGGTGCAGCCCGTAAGCGTAAGACTTGGATAGGCGCTCGTATTCCATCCCGAAGCGCCAATGGGGATAGCGGGTCGGGAAGCCATCGTACGCCGCGACCTGATTCAGCATGCGATAGTCGAGCATCTCGAAGCGCACCTCGAAGAAGTCGAGGCCGAAGTCGCGGGCATGACCTTCCATGACGGTTTGAAGTTCTAGCAGATCAGGAGCGAGGGGCGCCATAATAATACGCGCTACGCCATACGCAATCCACGCACGGTATTCCGTATGGCGTATTCGCGCTCACACTCCTTTCCCCAAAAACGTCTTAATCGCCGCATAAATGTCTTCGTCGTCGTCGATCTTGGCCGTGGCGAGTTTATCGTCCTGGATATTCGACAGCGTATCCA
Organism: Anaerolineae bacterium; assembly: GCA_035292585.1. GTDB lineage: Bacteria > Chloroflexota > Anaerolineae > Fen-1058 > Fen-1058 > DASSFZ01. The sequence continues at coordinate 14,973 of DATDPU010000152.1, forward strand.
TGAACTGGCGTCCCATCGAACTCTGCACCTGGCCGTAGCAGAACAGGTTGAAGACCGGCAACAGCTCTTGTTCGAGCAAGAAGACACAGCGGCGGTCGTCGTCGTCGCCGAAGTTCTCACCATCGGAAAAATGAAAGCCGTATAAGTTCCAATCCTCGGGCGAGTACTCACGGCGCATCACGGCGCGGCACAGCTCGTAGGCCGAAGAGATGCGCGTGCCGCCGCTTTCCCGGACGTGGTAGAAGGTGCGCTGATCCACTTCGTGGGCGACGGCATCATGGACGAGGTAGCGCGTCACCAGGTTCTTGTAGTGCGCGCGCAGCCAGCTGTCGATCCAAAAGGCCGCCAGCCGCACCAGGTGCTTCTTGCGCTGCGTCATGCTGCCCGAGACGTCCATCATGTAAAAGATGACGGCGTTATTATCGGGGCGAGGATAAATCTTCCAGGAGCGATAGCGCTTGTCGTCGCGAATCGGGATGATCGCCGGGCGCTCGTGATCGTACGTGCCGGAGACGAGCTGCCGCTTGAGCGCCTCGCGATACGTGCGCTTGAAGTGGCGCAGCCCTTCCGGCCCGACGCGCCGGATGCCGGTGTAGCGCGTGATCTCGCCCTCGACCCGATGCTTGCTCTTGGGCTGGATGCGCGGCAGGCCGAGTTCCTCGCCCAGCAACTCGACCAACTCTGCCAGCGTCAACTCGACCTCGAGGATGTGCGCGCCCGGTTGGTCGCCCGCCGGGCCGCTGCCATTGCCCGGCTGCGCCGGCCCCAGCGACGTGCCCACCTCGCCTTCGCCTTGCCCGACGCCGCCCTGCTTGCCGCCGAACCGAAAGCGCGGCAGATCGATTTCGGGGATGGGGATGCTCACCAGGTCCTTGCCCTGCCGACCGATCAACTCGCCGTTAGACATATACTTGCGCAGGTTCTGCCTGACTTGACCGCGAATGATCTGCCGGAAGCGGCTGGTGTCTTGTTCGATGGAGAGAATCATACGGATCCTCCTGGCAGCGTGAAACGTAAATCGCACGTTTTATCTACGCGCCGTATCGCCGCGCGCGAAGATGCTCGCCACGTAGTTGAGCACATCGCTGGCGCACACGTCGCAGTAACCCATGTTCTTGATCAGGCGGCTCTTGACGACTTCGATCTTCTCTTGCGTTTCGTTGTCGAGCACGTTCGAGACCAGGCTGGTCAGCTTGATCGAGTCTTTCTGGTCTTCGAACAGCTTCAGCTCGAGCGCGCGGCGCAGGCGATCGTTCGAGTCCCAGGCGAAGGTCTTGCCGTCCAGCGCCAACGCGCCGATGTAGTTCATGATCTCGCGCCGGAAATCGTCTTTGCGGCTCTCGGAAATCTCGATCTTCTCTTCGATCGAACGCATCAACCGCTCATCCGGCGGCTCGTCCTGGCCGGTGTACGGGTTGCGCACTTTCTGTTTCTGCGTATAGGCCTTGATGTTGTCGATGTAATTGGCGCACAGCCGCTTGATGGCAGCCTCGTCGGCGGTGATGGCGCGCTGCACTTCGTTCTTGACGATCTCGTCGTACTCGGCGCGCGCCACGGCCAGCAGCTCGCGGAAGCGCTTGCGCTGCTCGTCGCTGGTGATGAGCGAGTGGTGCCGCAAGCCGGTTTCTAATTCGCGCATCAACAAGAAGGGATTGACGCAGGTGCGGCTCTGGTCGCTGACCAGCGCGTTGGACAACTTGTCCTGAATGTAGCGCGGCGAGATGCCGACCATGCCTTCTTGCCGGGCCTCGGCCTGCAACTCCATCACGCTGTCCTCGGTGAAGCCGGGCAGCGTGCGGCCATCGTACAGCTTGAGCTTCTGCAGCAGGTTCAGCCCGGCGTGCTTCGGCTCCTCCAGCCGCGAGAGCACCGCCCACAGCGCGGCGATCTCCAGCGTGTGCGGCGCGATGTGCTTGCCGACCACGCGCCGGTCGTTGAAGTCGCGCTTGTAAATCTGCACTTCGTCGCCGTAGCGGATGACGTACGGGATGTCGATCTTGATCGTGCGGTCGCGCAGCGCCTCCATGTACTCGTTGTTGAGCAGGCGGCGGTACTCGGCCTCGTTGGTGTGGCCGAGGATCACTTCGTCGATGTCGGTGTGGGCGAACTTCTTGGGCTTGATCTTGTGTTCTTGCGAGGCGGTGAGCAGGTCGTACAGGAAGGCCACGTCGAGCTTGAGAATCTCGATGAACTCCACCAGGCCCCGGTTGGCGATGTTCAATTCGCCGTCGAAGTTGAACGCGCGCGGGTCCGAATCGGAGCCGTACTCGGCGATCTTGCGGTAGTTGATGTCGCCGGTCAGCTCGGTCGAGTCCTGGTTCTTTTCGTCCTTGGGCTGGAAGGTGCCGATGCCGATGCGATCTTTTTCGGAGAGCAGCAGTCGCTTGACGCGCACCTGCCGAACGACGTCGAGCCAGTTGCCGCCGGCCTTTTCGAGCAGGCGCTTGAAGACGTAGCGGCAGGCGGGACACAAATCGCCTTCGATCTCGACCCGCTGCAACCCGGTGCGGCCCGCGTTGATCTCTGCCAGGACGGCCGGTCGAAACTCCAGCGGGACCAGGTGCAACGGCTCTTCGTGCATCGGGCAATCCATCCGCTCGCCGTCGTCGGGCTGCCAGTAGAAGGAGTACAGGCGACCTTCCGCGGTGCGGGTGTACGCTTCCAGGCCCTTCTTCAGCAAACGCACGATGGTGCTTTTGGCCGTGCCGACCGGGCCATGCAGCAGGAGCACCCGGCGTTCCGTGCCGTAGCGGCGGGCCGCCGACTGAAAGATGCGAACGAGCTCCATCAAGGGTTTGTCAAGCCCGAAGACGGCGTCCTTGCCGTTTTCGAAGGGGTCATCGAAGAACTGGTAGTGGATCAGCGTCTCGCGGTAGCGGGTGTACTCCTCGTATCCGTAGGAGACAATCATGTCGTACAGGCGCTGGTAGGCCGTCCGTGCGACTCGAGGGTCTTGGCGCACTACTTCGAGGTAGTCCTCAAAGTCGCCTTCCCAGTGCAGCCCCCGAAAACCGATGGTGTCCTGCAAATGCTCGATCTTGGTGAGAAGCGTATCCCGCGCGTTCATGTTCTCCTCCGAGAGTAGCTGTGGGCAGCTGCCTTTCAAAGAAGAAAGGGCTGACCTTTTACAACTGATCGCCCTTCCCGATGTCAGGGGTGGCAAGTCACGCTGGACGTTTGGGTTGAACGGAACCGAAGGTTGCGCTCACCGCTCCTCGAATCTGAAGCTGAACAGTCCGATTCGTGCTTGGCAAATCTGCTCAATGCGGCCCATGCCGCACGCTAGGAAGACTTGGCGACGGGCAACTCGCAAGTCGTAGCCGATCACGACCCGCTAAATTAGTCTTGATAGTGAGACGTGCTGAGAGGGGGTTGTTCTTACGGGGCGCTGGTAGGAATTTTGTCAGAGCCGGAAAGTCTAATCATTTCGTCCGGTTCGGACACCGGCAGTTCTGCGAACTGCGCCAGGCTTTCTTCAACTTGCGGCAACCGTCCACGCGCTTCGAGATCGGCCACATTGCGTAGACCTTCGTACTCTTCACCACAATCCCGGCATTGGACCAGGTGAGCGAGAACCTGGGGGAAGCGTGCTAACGGATCGCCCCCGGCCAACTCGAACTCGACGTAAGCAGGCACGATCGCCTGGAGTTGTTCGCAGTCGATCTCCGCTTCGGCAGTCGCGTAAATCTGCTCAAGCCACTGTATCAAGTCTTTGCGATCCAAAATGGCCTCCTAACACTTGCCAATAGGTAAGACGCGCTGAACAGCGCATTTCTTACGATTATTCCTGGAAAGCGGACAGGATGTCGCCCTCGGTCAAGTGGCGGGCCAACAGGCGCGCTCTCAGGCTCTTGCGTGCATCGTGCAGCAACTTATAGAGCGCATTCCGCGTCAGGCCCAAGCCCGCGGCAACCTCGTCCAGCGAGCGGCCCTGCCAATGGACGCCGATCATCGCTAGCCGTTGGCGTTCGCTCAATTCAGTCTCGACGATCTGGCGCAACAGCGCAATGTAGTAGCGCTGCTCGGCCAAGAGTTCAGGTTCGACCCGTCCGGCTTCCCGGTCGTTGAGTATCGCCTTGAAAGTGGCCGGCTCTTCCTCGCGCAACTGGTCGAGCGAGATGTTCTGGTAGCGCTGCCGGCGCAGTTCAGTCGCCGCCCGGTTGATGACGAACCGATAAGCCCAGGTCGTGAACTTGGACTCGCCCCGGAATCTACTCAGGCTGGCTCGAATGTCCATGAGCGCATCTTGGGCCAGGTCCTCGGCCAGATGGCGAACCGCTAGCCGGCTCCAGCCTGCCAGATCGCTGCGATGGACAGACAGATAGACCAGGACGGCGCGCAAGAGATAATCGCGCAGGTCTTGCAAGGCCTCGGCCTGTGCTTCGCCGGGCTGTTCGGAGAGCGCCAGCAGCCAATCTTCGTTCGAGCGGTTCATCGTATTAGATATATCCACGTTGCATACGGGCTGACTATAAACCAGAAATAATATACCACACTTGCCAACGCCTGCCCGGCCCGATCCGGGGCAATCAGCAGCGCCGTTCAGAAAAAGTCCTGTGGAGCGGAGCGCGACAACTTCCCGGCGCAGCAAAACCGAAATTGAACCCGGGTGCATCGCCCGATTCCAGTTCTTTATGTGATCGTATCTGACACACGGGCGTGTTAGTCTGGCGGCAAATCTGCTTCCCCGGCTGGATGCAACACGCAGCGACTCGAACCCGATCGCCGGGGCGAATGGAGACGCGCATGTTCGCCGCACAAATCGATCAAGTTCTGGCTGAGTTCACTCGCCGGGGCATCCCTTTCTCGCATCGGGATGTCGCCCATCAAATCCCGCAGCTCCTGCCTTGCCATTTCGATCAGGTTCGCCAGCTCGTCTTCGGGCGGATGGTGCGCGTGCCCGCGTATCGCTTGAGTATCGCTCACTTTGTCGGCGAGGGTCTGACGCTGATGTGTATCCCGCGTGAAACCGGGTGGGAGTGAGGCCTACGCCTCTCGCTCGTAGCGCAAAGCGGCCCGCCAGGCATCTGCGCCGATCTCGGCGCGCAGCTCCGGCGGCTCCAGCACTTCCACTTCACCGCCCCACGATCGGATCCACGGCAACATCTCGCGCGGCGCGCTCACCTTCACCGTCAACAACAAACCGCCGCCTTCCAACTCGTCGATTTCTTGTGAGGCGTGCCAGCGCCGCTCCTTGACGATCGACGCCATTCTCGGACTGAACTCCAGCACCACGTCCAACCGGTTTTCGCCCGTCATGATCCCCCACGCCGTCGCCAGGTACGACTGTGGGTCGAAGTCGCCCGGTATCTCGTAAGCTTGATCGAGCATCTGCGCACGCTCCAGCCGGTCCAGCTTGAAGGTGCGCATCGCGCCCGATTGATCGTCGAAGCCGATCACGTAAGCGGAGTAGCCCGCCCCGGCCGCCTCGATAAAATATGGCGCGAAGTCGCGCGGGTGCACTTCACCGCTGCGCGGCGAGCGATACCACAGCCGCACCTTGCGCCGTTGCGCCCAGGCCAGCGTGATCGCCTCGCGCACCTGCACGTAGTGGTCGTTGACGGGCTGGCGCGCAATCGATTCCGCCGTGCGCGTGAGCGATGAAGCCAGCGGTTCGGGCATCGACCCGGCCAGCTTGGTCAACGCCGAGACGATGTGCGGATCGTGCTCGTCGGCGAAGCGCGACAACAGCCGTCCGGCGATAAACAACGACACCGACTCCTGCAGCGTCAGCCGCACGGTCGAGAGATAGTCTTCGCGCACGAGGCCGAAGCGCCCCTCGTCCTGCCAGACCGGCACGCCGCTTTCGCTGAGCAGCTCGATGTCGCGGTAAGCGGTGCGCCGATCGACGCCGGTCGCTTCGGCGATCTCGATCGCGCTCAAGCCACGGCTGCTGCGGTACAACAGTTCTTCGATTTGACGCAAACGCGCGGCGCGGCTGGTCATGCGGGTCATGCGCACCTCATTACGAGCACAAGCGTATGGCGCTATGGATGTTCAAGAAGATTATAGCCTGAGCGCAGACCAAATCCAACCGAGGTCTGGCAGTCTTCTGAGCCTCCCTGAGTCATGGCGTCGGCCCGGCGAGAGTGTGTTAAACTTCTCGGCGGGGTACGGGTACCTTTTCTCTCATCCCACGCACGCCAAGCGAGGAGAGTCCATGAAACGCAGCTCCGCGATTTATCGTACTGCGCGCTCTGTTCGTCCCGTCATGGCGCTGGCCGTCGCGGCGGTTTATCTGGCCCGCAAATGGCCGGCTGGCAAACGTCATCTCCAGTTTGTCCGCGCTTTCCGCGCCGGACGAAAGTTCTACCAGGTCTATCCGCACCTCGCCAAAGACCTGGCCTACGGCGACCGGCCCTGGCAGAAACTCGACGTGTACTGGCCGCCGCACGGTGAGCGCTTGCCCGTGCTGTTGTTCGTCCACGGCGGCTCGTGGAATTGGGGCGACAAAAGCCTGTACTCGCTGGCCGGCGCGCGGTTCACCGGCCAGGGCTTCGTCACCGTGGTGATCAACTATTCGCACTTTCCCGAGGTGACCTTCCCGGCGTTCGTCGAAGATGCCGCGGCGGCGATTGCCTGGACGGTCAATCATATCGACGCCTACCACGGCGACCCCGAGCGGTTGTTCGCCGGGGGACATTCGGCCGGCGGGCACATCCTGTCGCTGGTCGCGCTCGACGATCGCTATCTGGCCGCGCACGGCCTGGCGCGCGCTGTGCTGCGCGGCGTCGTCCTCATCAGCGCTCCAACCGATCTCAGCGCGTTGCAGCGACATCTCAAAGCGAACCTAGCGACCGAAGCGGCGGCCGGTCTTCAGGCTGTGATGGGCGGCCCCGACCGGCTACCGGCTGCCGATCCGATCCGCCATGCCCGGCCCGACGCGCCGCCGCTGCTCCTGCTGCACGGCGATCGGGACAAGCTGGTGCCGATCGAGATCGCGCGCAATTTTGCGGCGACGCTGAAGGCCGCCGGCGCATCGGTCATGTTATATGAATACGATCGCACCGACCATTTCTCGATCGTCCTGGACGGGGTGCACAATCGCCCCGATCGACCGGTGCGCCTGTTGGTCGATACCGTCGAGTTCGTGCAGCGGATCGGCGCGGAGTTGAGCAGCGCAGTGAAGGCCCCGCCGATCAGTTGACACTCACATCCAACTCTCCGTTCGTCCGCAGTTGCACTGCGGACGTTGGGCGACAGTTCAACTATCGCCCAAACATGCATGCAATCCAGAAAGAAACAGTTGACACTCGCTCGCAACTCGTTTACACTACCGCGCACAAACTCCGACTCCACTCCAAACTCTCACTCGCAACTCTCGCTCCAAAGGGACGTTATGGAAAACTATCGACAACTCAAAGCGCGGCTGGCCGAGATCGGCGATGTGTTGCGCGCCGCGCAGCTGCTGGGCTGGGATCAGCAGACGCACATGCCGCCGGCCGGGGCCGAAGCGCGCGCCTATCAACTCGGCACGTTGAGCCGGATTGCGCATGACATGCTGGTGGCCGACGAGACGCGCCGGTTGATCGAGGCCACGGCGGCGGAGGTGAATGGCGCCGGCTACGATTCCGAAGAGGCCAGCCTGCTGCGCGTCGCCCGGCGCGATTACGATCAGGAGGCCCGGCTGCCGTCTGACTTCGTCGCCGAGTTTGCCCAGGCCACCACGCTCGCGCACGCGGTGTGGGCCAAAGCTCGCGCCGAAAATAAGTTCCAGAACTTTGCGCCCACACTCGAAAAAATCCTCGGCCTGACCCGCCGGCTGGCCGAATACCTGGGCTACACCGATCACATTTACGATGCGCTGCTCGATCGGTTCGAGCCGGGCATGAAAACGGCGCAGGTGCGCGCGATCTTCGCCGAGCTGAAACAGGGGCTGGCGCCGCTGGTGCAGGCGATTTCCGAGCGGCTCGGCGCAGTGGACGATACGGTGCTGCACCGGGAGTTCGACGAGGATCGGCAGCGCGATTTCAGTTATGAGGTGATCAAGCAGTTCGGCTACGATTTCACGCGCGGCCGGGTCGATCGCGCCGTGCATCCGTTCCAGACCAATTTCTCGATCAACGATGTGCGCATCACCACGCGCTACGACCGCAACTTCTTCAACACCGCGCTCTTCGGCGCCATGCACGAGACCGGGCACGCGCTGTACGAGCTGGGCGTCGATTCTGCGCTGGAGCGGACCCCGCTGGCCGCCGGCGCCTCGCTCGGCGTTCACGAATCACAATCGCGCTTGTGGGAAAACATCGTCGGGCGCAGTCGCGGCTTCTGGAAACACTTCTATCCGGCTTTGCAGCGGACCTTCCCAACCCCGCTCGGCCCGGTTAGCCTGGATACTTTCTACCGCGCGATCAACAAGGTGCAGCCCTCCTTCATCCGCGTCGAAGCGGACGAAGTGACCTACAATCTGCACATCATGCTGCGCTTCGAACTGGAGCAGGAATTGCTCGACGGCAAGGTGAAAGTCGCCGACCTGCCCGAAGTGTGGAACGCCCGCATGCGCGCTTACCTGGGTATCACCCCGCCCACCGATGCGCTGGGCGTGCTGCAAGACGTGCATTGGTCGAGCGGCCTGTTGGGTTACTTCGCGACTTACGCGCTGGGCAATTTGATCTCGGTGCAGTTATGGGATCGGGCGGTGGCGGACGTGCCGGACATCCCGGCGCAGATCGAGCGGGGCGAGTTCGGCCCGCTGCGCGAGTGGCTGCGCCAGCACGTGCATCAGTATGGCCGCAAGTACATGCCGGACGAGCTCGTCCGGCGCGTCACGGGCGAGAGCATCCAATCGCGATCGTACCTGCGCTATCTCAAGACGAAATACGGCGCGATTTACGGGCTGTAGCGGAAGACCTGCCAGGTTTTCGCAGACCTCGATAGTGTAGCGAAAGGGCAGAAACCTGGCAGGTCTATGTTTGGGAAACCAGGTTTTTTTTTCCGCCTTAGTACGCAGCCGGAGTGAGACCGGAGTCGGATGACACTCAGGTTGAGTTAGCCTTATACTGGCTCGCGATAGAACCCTGAGAATCAACCCAAGCCCGCTTCCGGTTTCAGGCGCGTCGAAAGGAATCCGCCATGCGTAAGCTCCTCGCCGTGTTTCTCATCGTCGTTCTCGTGTTCCCCTTGCTGTTGGCCACGCTGAGTGTGATCTCGATCAGTTCCTGGGTACTCGACCGCAACTTTTATGAAGACCTGCTAGATGACTCGCGCTTGTACGAGGGCCTGTTGTCCGAAGACCTGCCCAACTACTTCGGCCGGCGGGTCGTCCGCGAGGTCGATAGCGTGTCGGCCCAGGCGTTGAGCAGCGCGCTGCGCGAAGTGCTCACGCCGGACTATTTGCGCAGCCAGGCGCTGCGCCTGGTCGACGATGTCTTTGACTTCATCGAGGGGCGCGATAGCACGCTCGAGCTGTACCTGGACATTGCGCCGATTAAGGATCGGCTCCGGGGTGAAGACGGGCCGCGCTTTGCCCGCGCCTTGGCGGCGGCCCTGCCCATCTGTGCAGCCGGTCAGGAGTCGCTGGTCCCCGAGGGCAGCATTATCCGCTGCCGCCCCTCAGACGTCTCGGTCGAAGATGCCGCCGGCTTGATCACTGCCGCACTGCCCACTTTTCTCGATGAATTTCCCGATCGGATTCAACTCGACGACGGCCCGATCGACCTGCGCCGCGAAATGCGCGGGGCCGATGCCTGGTTCGGCCTGGCGGGACAGAGCGGGCTGAACCTGGCGCTTGGTTTCCTCATTTTCCTGGCAGGGAGTTTCTGGCTGGTCGCCGCCCTCGTCGCCGGCGAAGATCGCCGCGAGCGCTTGCAATGGCTGGGCTGGTCGCTGCTCGTGCCGGCCGGCCTGATGTTCCTGATCGGCCTGGCGATCACCAGCGAGCTCTCAGCCGGCTGGGTGCGCTTCGGGTTGAACGAGGCGCGCTTCGATGGGTTCGCGTACAGCGCGGAGTTCCGGCAAGCGCTGCTGGACATCTCGCAGAACGCCCTGGATACGATCGCCAACGGTTTCCTGGCAAGCGGCGCGGTCTCCGCCGCAATCGCAGTGGCGCTCATCATGTGGGGTGCAGCGACGCCGTCGGAGCGGCGCTACGCGCCCGTTGTATCGCGCGCCCCGCTGGCGACTCCACCCGCGCCCAGCCTGCCGCCCACGCCGCCGCCAACCGGAGCAAGCGAGCCGGCTGCGCCCGATACCGGCGCGTGAAAGACAGTGCCTCTACGACCCGGCGGTTTTGCGCGGCGCTGCTCTTTGCCGATCTGGCTCACTTGGGCCAGCTAACGTTTTACGCAGCACGTTTCACGCTTTACCTCACAATCGCCTCGCGCCGTCCGGCGAGCGCGTCGGCAATGTACATGCGCCAGAGATTCGATATCTCCAGCGGCAGCGCGCGCGGCGTGAAGTAACGCGCGTCGATCGATTCGACGCCGTCGGCGCGCGGCGCGCCGCCGATCGGCCGGCACTCCAGATACGCCAGGAAGATTTGCGAACCTGGCCGCTGTGCGGGCGGAACGATCGGTCGGGGCGCAGAGTATATCCCGATCAAGCGCACCGGCTCAACCGCGACGCCGGTTTCCTCACGCGCCTCGCGCACGGCCGTCTGATCGATCCGTTCACCCAGCTCCAGCGATCCGCCCGGCAGTCCCCAGCGTCCATTATCGCCGCGTTGTTGCATCAGGATGCGGCCTTCGTGCTGCACAAACGCCGTGGCCGCGACGACGATCAACGGCTCGGGGCCGACCACCTGCCGGATTTCGGCATAGGTTCGATTATCGGGATCGGCGTCGCGGCCGGCTGAACCGGACTGGAATGAAGCTTCGGCGCGGCCGGCGGCAAAGTCGGCGACCATCGCGGCATACCATGACGGCAGCGGCGGCAGCGCGTCGAGCGGGAAGTAACGGAGTTCGAGGATTTCATCCGCTTGCGCCCGCAGTTGCCCGCCGATCTGCTGGCAGGCGAAACACGCGGTGATCTGCTGCACCTGATCCCCATTAGGGTAGGTCACGTCGAAATCGGGCGAAGTGTACAGGCCGACGAGTCGGGTCGGGTTGACGATCAGGCCGGTCTCTTCGCGCGCTTCCCGAATCGCCGTTTGCGTGATGCTCTCGCCCAGCTCCAGCAATCCGCCGGGCAAGCCCCACCAGGCATCTCCAAAATCGGCGCGGCGCTGAAACAGGAGCGCGCCCCGCTCGTCGGGAATGAGCATCGAGGCGTAGACCAGCGGGGTCTTCGCCCGTCCGATGTAGCGGCGCAGCCAGCGAACGTACTCAGTCATTTATCTTCAGGTTGCGGCGGGGGTGCGGCTTTGTCGATCTCTTGCGCGCGCAGCCGGTACAGGATTTCTTCCATCAAGCGGCGGTTGTCGCCGATGCGATCGGCGATCAGGCCGAAGATCATGATCAAGAAACCAATGATCGCCGAGGTCACGCCGATCACCAGCGATTGGAGATTGCCGGGCAGCGTGAAGCCGTTCTCGATGTACCGGATGACGATCCGGACGAGCAGCGCGGCGCTGACGAGGAAGAAGGGCAGCGACAGGTAGAAGAACGTTTTGAGCGGCTCGTAAGTGGCGTAAGCGCGGACAATGGTCGCGCCTTGCCGCTTGACAAAATTCCAGTTACCGCGATGCAGGCGCGAGGGGCGGGTGGGATTGGTGCGAACGGGCACGTGCGCGACGGTTAAACCGCGCCGGCCCGCCTGGATCAGATTGTCAAGCGTGTACGAAAAGTCGGTCAGGACGAACAGGCGCAGCGCCGCTTCACGACTGTACGCCCGAAAGCCGCTCGGCGCGTCGGGCACCTGCGTGCCCGAAGCCTGGCGCACCACCCACGAGCCGACCTTTTCCAGGAAGCGTTTGAACGGCGAGAAGTGCTCCAGCTGCTGCACCTGCCGATCGCCCACGACGAGATCGGCCTGGCCCGATACGATCGGCGCGATGAGCGCGGGAATCTGGTCGGGCGGGTATTGCAGATCGGCGTCGAGGTTGACGATGAGATCGGCGCCCAGCCGCAGCGAGGCGTCGAGCGCGGTCTGAAAGGTCGCGGCCAACCCCCGGTTATGGTTGTGGCCGAGGATGTGATCGGCGCCGTGCGCCTGCGCCACCGCGATCGTGCGGTCGCACGATCCATCGTCGAGCACCAGCACTTCGACGCACGCGATGCCGTCGATCTGGCGCGGGATCGCGTCGAGCACCGCGCCGATCGTGCTCTCCTCGTTGTAAGCCGGGATTTGGACGACGAGTTTCATCGGCGCGATTGTAACACAGGAAGCGGAACCGACTAGTGCTCCGACCGCCTCATTCTGCGGGGTTGGGACGGCACAACCGCCGCCCGTCCTTATAGCTGGCAATGAAAGGCGGCGGCTGGCACTGCCGTCCGCCGCAGTTCAACTGCGGCGGGAACTACGCAACTTCAAGTTGTCGAAGTACTAGAACCAGTCTTTCCGCCAAAAGATGACGACGACGAGCAGCGCAATGACGGCGGACACGCCGAGCACCAGCCAAAAAGCCAAAGCGTGAGCGCCAAACGGCAAGTCGACATTCATGCCGTACAGGCTGGCGACGATGGTCGGGATGCTGAGCACGATGGTGACCGACGCCAGGAATTTCATCACCGCGTTGAGGTTGTTCGAGATAATCGACGCGAAGGCGTCCATCATCTGGCTCAAGATGTTGCTGGAAATGTTGGTCATCTCGATCGCCTGCTGCACTTCGGTGAGCACGTCTTCCAGCAGGTCTTCGTCGTCGGGGTACATCTCGAACAGGTGGCTGCGCTGCAAGCGCTGCAACATCAGCTCGTTGGACTTCAGCGCGGTAGTGAAATACGTCAGGCTCTTTTGATACTTGAGCAACTCCAACACTTCCCGGTTCTTCAGCGAACGCTGCAGCTGGTCTTCAAGGCCATCGACCGTCCGGTTGATTTCCCGCAGATAACTCAGGTATTTCTGTGAGGTGACCAGGAGCAGGTGCAAGACGAAGCGGTTACGCTTGGCCGTGGACAGCCCGCGCACGCGCCCGCCGATCATCTCGCCCATCACGCCGTTCGCGGTCTTGCACACGGTCGCGATCAGCTTATCGGTCAGGATAATGCCGAGCGGGACGGTAGTGTAGGGGATATCGGCGGCGGCGCCTTGAAAGGTGGGCACGCGCAGCACGATCAGGATCGCGCCGTTTTCCTTCTCGGTGCGCGGGCGTTCATCCAGATCGAGCGGATAGGTGACAAAGTCGGCCGGCGCGCCCAGCTCCTGTTGCAGGCGCGCGACTTCAGCCGGGTTGGGATCGACCACGCTGACCCAGCTGCCGGGGATCAGCTCTTGCAGCGTTTCGAGGCCGAGTTCGGTGTTCTTCAGGATGGTGATCATGAGAACCTCCATTCAGGCAGTGTGATGCGGATCCGCTGGCGCGATGATCCAGAAGCGTCTGGACACCTCTTGCTCCAGGGCGGAAAATGGCTAGCGTGTTCTCACGGCGCCTGATCGCGCGGGCGATGAGCGGGTTGCCTCAACTGCCGAGCCGGTCCCCATCCGGCGCTCGGTAGAGTTATAAACTGAATCGAGGAGCAAAGCCGAGGGCGCGCAACGCCTCGGCCGGCGATCGGACGAATTCGCTTGTGGAGTGATGTAAGGGTGTGGCGCATGCCTGCCTCGCGTGCCAGGGACAAACACAAACCCCCGCGCCGACAGGACGCGGGGGCGGGCAGGTGCGCCGGAGCCTAACGGTTCAAGCTAACGCCAGCCTGAGCCGCGTCTGTGGGGCGGAAGAGGAGTGTGGTCTCTGTTTATGATCGGGATCGAGTGAAAGATTATCGTCCATTGATCTTCTTGAGATTCTACCTACGTGCATTGTAGGACGGCCGGAGCGCCGTGTCAAGATGTTGTCATCACGAAGAAGACTTTTCCATCTTGTTTCTAACGAATGCTCTATTTCACTACAATGTTTAGCAGCCGTCCGATCGCGTAAACGGTCTTAACGATCTGCTTTCCTTCCGTGTGCCGCTGCACGCCCGGCGTCGCCAGCGCCTGCTGCGTGACCTCTGCCTCGCTTGCGCCCGCCGCCACCTCGATCCGATCGCGCAGCTTGCCGTTGACCTGGATCGGGATCACGATTGTCGCCTCGACGACCAACGCCGGATCGAAGACAGGCCACGGCTGTTGGTGCACGCTGAACGGACCGCCCAGCCGTTCCCACAGCTCCTCGGCCAGGAACGGCGCGAACGGCGCGAGCAGCAGCACGTAGCTTCGGGCGATCGCGTTGTGCACGGCTGCGGACAATCGGCATTGGCGCAGCACGCTCAACGCTTCCATCAACACCGCGATCGCTGTGTTGAAGCCGAGCGCCGGGATATCCTCGCTCACCTTCTTGATCGCCTTGTGCAGCGCGCGCCGGACCTTATCCTCGTCCACTGCTAACTGCTCACTGTTCACTGCTGACGGGTTCGTGACCCACTCCCATACCCGCTTGTAGAAGCGCACCACGCCGGTGATCGTCGAGTCGCGCCAGTCGCCGCCCTCGGTGTACGACCCCATGAACAGCACGTGCCCGCGCGTCACATCGGCGCCGTATTCCTGCACGTAGGCATCGGGGTTGACGACGTTGCCCCGGCTCTTGCTCATCTTCGCGCCGTCGCGCGTGATCCAGCCGTGCAGCCGCAGCTGCTTGAATGGTTCCGCGCCGACCTCGCGCGGCAAGTGGCCCAGGTCGACCAGCGCTTTCCAGAGGAAGCGCGCGTACAGGTGATGCAGCGTCGAGTGTTCGATGCCGCCCATGTAATGATCGACCGGCAGCCAGCGCTTAACCCGATCCGCATCCCAGGCCCGATCGTCGAACTCGGTCGACAGGTAGCGCAAGAAGTACCAGGCCGAGTCGAGGAAGTTGTCGCTCACGTCGGTCTCGCGCCGCGCCGCGCCGCCGCAGACCGGGCAGGTCGTGTTCACAAATTCGGGGATGGAGGCCAGCGGCGATTGACCCGTGCCGGTCGGGCGGAAGTTCTCGGTCAGCGGCAACCGCACCGGCAGCTGGTCTTCGGGCGCGGGCTGCCAGCCGTCTTTCGCACAATAGATCATCGGGATAGGCGGCCCCCAGTAGCGCTGTCGCGAGATCAACCAATCGCGCAACCGATAACGCACCGCCCGCTGACCAATGCCCTGCGCTTCCAGCCACGCGATTGTTTTCGGAACCGCTTGATCGGCGGGCGTCCCGTCGAGCGGGCCGGAATGGATCATGCGGCCGTCGTGCGGCCAGGCTTCGGTCAACATGTCGGGATCAAGCTCACGCTCCGGCGGCTGGATCACGATGCGAAGCGGCAAGTTGTACTTGCGCGCAAATTCAAAGTCACGCTGATCGTGTGCGGGTACGGCCATGATCGCGCCCGTGCCGTACGTCATCAGCACGTAATCGGCCACCCAGATCGGGATGCGCTCGTCATTAACGGGATTGACGGCATACGCGCCGGTGAAGGCTCCGGTTTTCTCACGCGCGACGTCCTCGCGCTCGATCTCGCTTTTCCGCGCCGCTGTTTCGATATACGCCTCCACCTCCGCTTTGCGATCGGGCGTGGTCAATTGAGGGATCAGCGGATGCTCTGGCGCGAGTACCATGAAGGTTGCGCCCCACAGCGTGTCGGGACGGGTGGTATAGATAGTGAGCGAGTGATCAGTGAACAGTGAGGCAGCAACCGGCGATCCTGCATCGCCCTTCACTGATAACTGTTCACTGCCCACTGCAAAACTGACTTCCGCTCCCTCGCTCCGCCCGATCCAGTTGCGCTGGAGCGTTTGGGTGATCTCGGTGAAGCTGGCTTGAGAGTGATCGAGCAGCTGCTCGGCATACTGCGTGATGCGAAAGAACCATTGCTCCAGCTCGCGCTTAACGACCGGCGTGCCGCAGCGCTCGCAGCAACCGTTGATCACCTGCTCGTCGGCCAACACCGTCAAGTCTTTAGGGCACCAATTGACCCGGCCCGTGGCGCGATAGGCCAGCCCGGCTGTGTACAGCTGAATGAAGATCCACTGCGTCCACTTGTAGTAGCGCGGGTCGGTCGTGTTCACTTCGCGCGACCAGTCGAAGGCTGCGCCCATCGGCTTGATCTGCTCCTCGCGAAAGCGCGCGACGTTGCGCGGCATGACGCTCGCCGGGTTCTCGCCGATCTTCAGCGCGTAATTCTCGCCGTGGATGCCGAAGGCGTCGAAGCCCATCGGCTGGAACACGGCGCCGCCCTGCATGCGCTGATAGCGGCCATACGTGTCCGCGCCGCTGTAGGTATAGAAATGGCCGACGTGCAGCCCTTCGCCGGAGGGATAGGGGAACTCCATCAAATTGTAAAAGGGCCGCTCGGCGCGATCGAGATCGACTCGATACAGCTCGGCCTCGGTCCAACGCTTTCGCCATTTGGCCTCGATGGCGTGAGCGTCATACTCCGTCACTGCACTCATCACTCTCCCCCCAAAACGTAAAACGTGAAACGTAACTGCTACGCTTCACGTTTTACGCTCTACGTTTCACGCCTCACTCGTCGACAATCGTCACCGTACCAATACCCATATCGATATCCAGCGTGATCGCGTTCTCAGCCGATTCAAAACCTTCCGTCTCATACATTCGGTCGCTGATCTGGCGCAGGCGCGAACCGGCGTTGAACGTGCCGATGCCGGTATCGACTTCGGCGCGCAGCGCGATCTCGCGCGGGGCGCTGATGCGCAGCGTGCCGACGCCGCCGTTGATGCGCAGCCGGAACTTGCCCGAGTCCGGCAGTTGCACATCGCCGGCGCCGACGTCGGCGTCGAGCTGGCTATCGCCCAGCGTCAACTCGCTCAGGTCGAGCGTCGCCCGGCCCACCCCCAGGCTGAGGTCGAGGTTGTAAGTGGCCCTGGGATTCAACCCGATTTCCCAGTTTTCCGGCGATTGAAAGACGCCGAGGTTGACCGAACTGTGATCGAGCCGCACGCGCACCCGGTCGCCCGATCCGCTCACGTTCCAGGTCAGGCCGCCGTAATAGCGCAGGTCGCCTTCGATCAGATTCTGGGAATCGCTCAAAGCATACAACCGATTTTCGCCGGTGGAGAAACCGATGTCGATATCCGCCGTGCGCGTCTCGCCCAGCGGGTGCTCGACGTGCCGCTCTTGCAGGTCGCCGCCGAAGTTGATGCCGGGGATGTTCAGTGTCGGCCCGGCGACGAGCAGCCAGATCACGAAGCCGACCAGCGCCAGCGCCAGCACGGCGCTGATGACACTGCCCACCGCCGAGCGGCGCCCGAACAGGATGTCGAGACCGATCACGATCAGCAGGACCGGCCAGAACTGCCAGATGATGGCCCACGGATTGCCCCGGATCAGGCCCGCATTATTGAGCAGGAAGATGATGCCGACCCCGATCAGCACAATGGGCCAGAACAGGCTGGGGCGGCGATAGGCGTGGTTCATAGCGTAGTTTCCTTTCGATTCGGTTAGGAAGATCAAGTCAGAAGTTCGGACAATCGTTGTGCTGCTGTCTGCGCTACGCAGTTGCACTGCGTAGCGCACGGGAGTTTGGACAGCAGTTGTACTGCTGTCTGCTCATGACGACACTACTCTTCAATGCTGATCGAACCCGATCCGCCGTCGATAATCAGCGTGGCGGCGTTGGCGGCGGAGCCGAAATTTTCGGTTTCGTAGACCTCGTTGTCCCGGCTCGGCTCGCCGATCCGCTGCAGGCGCGATCCGGGATCGAAGCTGCCGCTGCCCCGATCGATCTCGACGCGCAGCGCCAGCGCGCGCGGCAGGCGGATGTTCAGGCTGCCCGACCCGCCGTCGATGCGCAGCGTGAAGCTATCCGCCTCGGGCAGCACGACGTGGGTGGAGCCGGAGCCGATGTCGAGCTGCGAGTCGCTTAGTTTCAACCGGCTCAAGTCGAGATCGGCGCCGCCTGAACCGAGATCGATACTCAGCGCATATTCGGGTCGGGTGTTCAGCCCGATGTCCCACCGTTCGCCGCCGCCAAACGAGCAGAAGAAACAGGAGAAGGAGGAATCGACCCGCACCTCCGCCCGCCCACCGGAATCGGTGGCGGTGAACTCGAGTTCGCCGTAATAGGTCAGATCGCCTTCGATCAGGTTGTTCGAGTCGCCCAGCGCATGCAGCTGGTTATCGCCGCTGGGAAAGTCAATGCTCACGCCGGCCGACTGGATATCCTGCAACGCCGATGCGACGTGTTCGGATTTCAACTCAGGACTGGAGAGGTTCAAACCCGGCAGGTTGGGTCGGGCCAGCAATATCCACAGCACGAAACCGACCAGCGCCAAGCCGAGCACCGCGCCGACGAGCGCGCCCGCCGCCGTTCGACGTCCGAACAAGAGGTCCAATCCGGCGATGATCAGCAACACCGGCCACAGGTTGAAGATGATCGGCCAGGGGTTGCCGGTGATGACGCCCGTATTTGACAGCAGGAAAATTACCCCAACGCCGATCAGGACAATCGGCCAGAACAGGTTGGGGCGTGGAGACCAGGTGTTCATAGCGCATTCCCTTCATACTCAAAAGTGTCACGTTGAGTATGAGACCGATTGGGGCGGCGCGTCAACGGACTAGGGGCCGATCACGACGACGGACAAAGGGCCGAAAATAGGCGCGGCAACGCTTTGTCCGTCGTAGAATCAAGCGGCAGGATTCGGCCGTTACTACCCTAGCGGGTTCGGTCGATACTTCACCACCGACCCGCTGGAGATGATCAGATACAGGTTGCCCTGGATATCGATGGCGATGTCCCGAATCGCGCCTTTACCATAGTCCGGATTGATGGTGTTGAGGTAACCACCCTGGGCCGTGTACACGTCGATGCCGCCAAAATTGATCACGTACACCCGCTTGCGGCCATCGACGGCGATCGCGCCGGGGCTGTTCATCCCGCCCGGCTGATCGCCCGTTTGCCCAAAGCGGTCGATGAATTTGCCCTGCGCGTCGAAGATGTACACCTGCTCTCCAAAACTGCTGCTGACGTACAGATTTCCGGTCCCATCGACCGCCAGATCGAGCGAGAGCGCCGGATCGTCTTTGTTCAAGCTGCTGACGAAGTTCTCCCAGCGCGCTTGCAGCTTGCCTGCGGCGTTCAGCACCAGTAAATCGTCCTGGCCTGCGCTCGCGTGCAAGGCATACAGCGTGTCGTTCGCATCGATCACCAGCGTGGTGTACCAGGTGTCCGCGAACTGACCGGGGAAGATAGTGGACAGCTCGCCGTCGGCGGTGTTCAGCACCAGGATATCGCCCCGACGCGATATGTACAGCTTGCCTTTGAAATCGACCGCCAGACCTTCGATAGTGTTGTAGCCGCTTTCGTCCGGTTCAACCGTCGTCAGCCACTCGAACTTGCCGGTCGAATCGAACTTCTGCACCCGCCCGTCGTCGAAATCGGCGACGTAGATGTTGCCGTCGGCATCGACCCCGATGTAGCGCGGGTCATCGAACAAGCCGGGGCCGCTGCCTTCGCCGCCGAACTCCAGCACCGCTTCGGCGAAGGCCGGGGTTGGCGAGACCGCCGGCTCCGGCGTCGCGCCGATGGGCAAATCGTTCACCACCTGTCCCACCTGGTCAAGCGCAGTCGTAATCGTGTTCTGCGTGCTGAATAAAACGACTGCCGTCACGCCGACGATGATCAGCAGCACGAGGATCGAGACGATGCAGCCGGCGCGCTGGCTGGTGCGCATCGCTTCGCCGTATTGCGAGGAGAGATCGACGGTCGTGGTTTGAATGACGACCGGCGGCTCCGGCCGGCGCGGCCGCAGGTGGGCCGGCGCCGGCACACTGTTGCCGCAATATTTGCACTTGACCGACGGCGCGTCGACGACTTCTAGGGATGCGCCGCACGCTGGGCAACGGAACAGTTTTGCCGCCTCAGCCGTGTCTTCGATGTTGGCTGGCATGTGTAATTCTCCTCGGCGGAATGTGGGGCTTGACTGTCTGCTCCAGCCGCACTGCGACTGCGGCCGGAACGACGGCTGCCGGAGTGCGGTCTCTGGGACACTTGCACTGCTTAGTACTACTGTGTCACTTGGGGCCATTGCCCGGTCAGGCTGACCCCGCAGAGCGGGGCAGGTGTGCGCACTATAGTCCCCGACGCGAAGCGGAGCGGGAGCGTCGAAGCCTCTCGTTTTAGCCGATTCGCGCGTCGCAAGTGTCGCTATAGCGGGAGGTGAGCCTGCCCTCCACTCACCTTCTTCCCGTTCGATCCGGCGGGCCTGATTTAATTAGCTCGGCTTCGAGCGATTGTCGAACAAACCGCTCCATCAGTAGCCCGGTTAATACGGCCCCCAGCGCGCCGGTTAGCGCCGGCACTAAAAAGATCACCACGCTCTCGCCGGGGCCTTGCGTCAGCGGGGCGATGAGGAAACCGGCTAAAAAAGGCCCGATCAACCAGCCGACAATATTCGCCCACACCCACCAGCTGGCCTGTGGCATACTCTGCCGCAAGACCACCCACTGCGCCAGCCCGAACAGCGCCCCGGTGGCCGCACGCCCCAGCGCATCGCTCGCCAGCGCGTCGATCGGCAGCGCTCCGATCAACGCCACCGCGCCGTGACCGGCGGCCCAACCCAGGCTGCTCATCAGCACCCAGCGCTTGAGCTTGCCCATTTCATTTCTTAACAGCAACCCCTGCGCCAGGCTGATCGCGGCGCCGATCACCGCGCCCACCACGATGAACGCTACCAAAGCGCCCGCATTTTGACCCGCGACGGATGCGACCACGTAACCAATCGACAGCCCCGCTAATGGGCCAATGATGTACCCAAAGACGAGACCCAGGGCGCTGCCGACCACCCATTTCCACCAAAGAGTCCAATCGAACTTTTTGCTTTTGCTTGATCGAGTTTTCATTTCTCCATCACTTTGCCGGTTTCGACGGTGAATTCGAGTTCTGAAACGACGCTCCTGCCGCGAGGTTGATGGGCAGGAGCGCTGGAAGCTTACATGACGATATTCACTAAACGCCGGGGCACATAGACCACCTGACGCGGCGCCTGGCCGTTCAGGTAACGCATTGCGCCTTCGGTCGCCAACGCGCGCGCTTTCGCCTGCTCCTCGGTGATATCCGCCGGCGCCTCGATACGGTCGCGCACTTTGCCGTTGACCTGCACCACCAGCGTGATCATTTCCTCGGCTGCAGCTGCGGTCTCGTAGACCGGCCACGCTTGCTGATGGATCGAGTACGGCAGCCCGCGCCGCGCCCACAGCTCTTCCGCCAGGTGCGGCGTGATCGGCGCGATCAGTTTCAACAGCGTCGTGATCGCCTCTTCCCAGGCCGGTGTAACGGCGGTCGTCGCGCGATATTTGTACAGCGCGTTCGTCAGCCCCATCAAGGCTGAGACGATCGTGTTGAACTCAAACGCCTCGAAGTCGTCGGTGACGCGCTTGATCGTTTGATGCGTGATACGGCGCAAAGCTTTGATGTCTTCGTGTTGCGTATTCCGTAAGGTGTCGTCTTCCAGCGGCAGCGCGATATTCCAGACCCGATTCAGCCAGCGCACCGTGCCCTCGATGCCGGTGCTGCTCCACGGCGCGCCCTGATCCCAACGCGCGAAGAACATCAGGTAAGCGCGCACCGCATCGGCTCCGTAGCGCTGCACCAACTCGTCCGGCGCGACGACGTTGCCCCGGCTCTTCGACATCTTCTCCGAATCCTCGCCCAGGATGATGCCCTGGTTGCGCAGCTGCGTCATCGGCTCGTCGCCCTTGACGATCCCCATGTCGCGACATGCTTTGTGGAAGAAGCGCGTGTAGATCAGGTGCATCGTCGCGTGCTCCACGCCGCCGGTGTACGTATCGACCGGCATCCAGTAGTCGTACTCCTGTGGATCGAACGGGCCGCGAGCGTAGTGCGGACTCAGATAGCGCAAGTGATACCAGGACGAGCACATGAACGTGTCCATCGTATCGGTGTCGCGCGTTGCCGGCTGGCCGCAGATGGGGCAAATCGTCTGCGCCCAGGTCGGGTGCAGCTTCAACGGGCTTTCGCCGGTCGGCTTCCATTCCACGTCATCGGGCAACAACACCGGCAGCTGATCTTCGGGCACGGATACCTGGCCGTGTTCGGGGCAGTAGACGATCGGGATCGGCGCGCCCCAGTAACGCTGGCGGCTGATCAGCCAGTCGCGCAAACGATACGTCACCGCGCCCTTGCCGATGCCTTGCTCTTCCAGCCAGCGAATGACCTTATGCTTGCTTTCCGGCGCCGGCGTCCCGTCGAATGGCCCGGAGTTCACCATCGCGCCGGGGCCATCGTAAGCTGCCGAGAGCGGCTGACCATCCCAATCGGGCGGCGCGATCACCACCGGGATCGGCAGGCCGTACTTCTGCGCGAACGCGAAGTCGCGCTCGTCATGCGCCGGCACCGCCATGATCGCACCGGCGCCGTAGGTCATCAACACGTAGTCGGCGATCCAGATCGGAATCTTCTCGCCGTTGACCGGGTTGGCGGCATACGCGCCGATGAAGGCTCCGGTCTTCTCTTTATCGGCGGCCTCGCGTTCGATGTCGGTGCGCCGCGTCGCCTCGGCCACGTACGCCCGCACTTCGGTCTGGCGATCCGGCGGGGTCAGCTGCTCGACCAGCGGGTGCTCCGGCGCCAACACCATGAACGTCGCGCCCCACAACGTATCGGGTCGGGTGGTGAAGACCGTGATACCCCCACCCCCTTCCCCTCCCCCGCTAGGCGGGGGAGGGGTGGAGGGGAGGGGGAAAACGACCTCCGCGCCCTCGCTTCGGCCGATCCAGTTCGTCTGCAAGACCTTCACCCGCTCCGGCCAATCGATCTGAGAAAAGTCCAGCAGCTCTTCGGCGTAAGACGTGATGCGAAAAAACCACTGCGCCAGGTTCTTCTTGATCACCGGCGTGCCGCAGCGCTCGCAGTGGCGGTCCTCGCCCCACACCTGCTCGCGCGCCAGCGTCGTGTTGCAGTGCGGGCACCAATCGACCGGCGACAGCTTCTTGTACGCCAGCCCGTGCTTGAATAACTGGGCGAAGAACCACTGCGTCCACTTGTAGTATTCGGGGTCGCTGCTGAGCGCCTCGCGCTCCCAATCCCACATCGCGCCCATCGTACGCAGCTGCTGGCGCATTCGGTCGATGTTGGCGTAAGTCCAGGTCTTGGGATGAATGCCGCGTTGGATGGCGGCGTTTTCCGCCGGCAGGCCGAACGCATCGAAGCCGATCGGGAACATGACGTTATAGCCGCGCATGCGCAGCCAACGCGCGCGCGCGTCCGACGGCGTCATCGCGTACCAGTGGCCGATGTGCAAATCGCCCGAAGGATAGGGCAACATCGTCAACGCATAATACTTGGCGCGCGCCGGATCGATGACAGCCCGATGCAGCTGATCCGCTTCCCACTTCCGCTGCCATTTAGGCTCTATTTCTTGGGGAATGTATTTGTCTGTCATGAGTACTTCTCCTTGACCTCACCCCCTCCCCGGCTTCGCCACCCCTCCCCCTCTCCTCTGGAGGAGAGGGGGAGGGGCCGGGGGTAGGGGTGAGGTAAACAAAAATCTCCTTCACCGCTTCAGGGACGAAGGAGATTCCGTGGTACCACCCTGCTTGCCTCGATCCATGATCGAAGCCGCTCAATCGTCTATAACGGGACCACCCGCCGCCGACTCAGCTATGCTGTCATCGACAGTGCTCCCGGGCGAGTTCGACCTGTCGCGCCCCTCGTCGGCGCGCTGCCGCGCTTACACCATTTCACGCGGCTCTCTGCGAGGGCGGTCTACTACTCCCGATCAAGGCATTTACGATTTTAGATTTCGGATTGATGATTTTCAATCCACAATCAGAAATCATCAATCAACAATTAAAAGTGGACCCAGAGGGATTCGAACCCTCGACCTTCTCAATGCCATTGAGACGCGCTCCCAACTGCGCTATGGGCCCAGGAATTGTAGATTGCGGATTGCTGAATGATGATTTTAAATCTGCAATCAGCAATCCGCATTCATCAATCCAAAGTGGACCTGAAGGGATTCGAACCCTTGACCTCCTCAGTGCGATTGAGGCGCGCTCCCAGCTGCGCTACAGGCCCTAGTGCTTCAACAATCTGAAGTTGCATAGTTCCCGCCGCAGTTGAACTGCGGCGGACGGCAGTTGAACTGCCGTCCGAACCCCGCAAAATTAAGTGGTCGGGGTACTAGAATGCCGAGGATTGTACCTGACTTGATAGGGACTGTCAAGAAACGGCGGACATCGGCGGTTTTTCTGCTTTGCGCGCGACGCTGGATATGTTATACTCGGCCTGGCACGTCGGTCGCGCTGATTCTGTTTCACGAGGGAAACTCGATGCTGCTCAATCTCATCTTCGATTTCCTGCTGTTGCTGGGCGGTCTCGGTGGCTTGCTCCTCGGGTTGAGGCGCGGTTTCTGGCAGATGGTTTTGAGCACGATCGCGCTGCTGCTGGCGACGGCGTTTGCCGCGCTGTTCGCCACGCCGGTCGTGCGCATCTTCGTGGAGCGGTCGGGCAGCCAGGCCGAGACGCCGATCGGCATCGTCTTTGCCGGGCTGTTGTTGGCGATTTACGCCTTGCTGGAGCGGCTGTTCCGCAGCTCGTTTCCCAATACTCGCATCCACGCGATCGGCACGCTGGATAACGTGTTGGGCTTCCTGGTCGCGCCGGGCTGGACGCTGCTGGCGCTGTCGCTGTTCGTGCTGGTGCTGGCCTACACCAATTTCGCGGTGACCGGTTCGAGCAGCGCCGGCCTGATTGGCGGCTGGACGAGTTCATCGAGTTTGGTGCCGTTGTTGAAGACCTTTTTCGCGCTACCGGTGAACTTGATGCGTTTTCTGTTCCCGGCCGGACTGCCGCAGCCCCTGGCGTTTTTTGCCGTGGTCTGAACGCGGTCGCGGCGGCGCCGCGACACTCACCGTGCGGCGTGCCCGCTGGCATAGCCGCATTTTTATTGCGTCATCATATGAATCCCAAACACTCGATCACGCTCGAATTGCCCAAGGTGCTGTTGCGCCTGGCGAATTACGCCTCTTTCTCCGCCGGGGGCGCGTTGGCGCGCGCGCTGACGCCCAGCTCCAATCCCGACATCGTTCTTCGACGGCTGCGGGAAACGGGCGAGGCGCGCCGCCTGCTCGATAGCAAGGCCGACGTAAGCCTGGGCGGCGTCCACGACGTGCGCCCACTGGCCGAGGCAGCCGCGCGCAATGGCACACTCTTGCCCCAAGAGCTGCTCGACGTGCGCGGCACGCTGACCGCCGCCCGCGACTTGCGGCGCACGCTGACCCGGTTGGACAACTCGTTCCCAAGCCTGGCCGCGATCGCCGCGCGCATCGCCGATCTGCCGGGTCTGATCAATGAGATCGGGCGCTGCATCGATACGGATCGCGCCGAGGTATACGATCACGCCAGCCCGGCGTTGGCCGCCGCCCGGCGCGACCTGCGCGATTCGTTCAACCGGTTGCAAGACAAGCTCCAGCGCATCCTGGCCAACCCGCGCCACGGGCCGTACTTGCAAGAAGCCATCCTCACCCAGCGCAGCGGGCGCTACGTCATCCCGATCAAAGCCGAGTTCAAAGGTCGCATCCCCGGCATCGTTCACGATCAATCGTCCTCCGGCGCGACGCTGTTCATCGAGCCGCTGGCGACGGTCGAACTCAACAACGCCTGGCGCGAGTTGCAGCTGAAAGAAGAACGCGAAGTGCAGAAGGTGCTGTACGAGCTGTCGCAGCGCGTCGGCGCAGAAGTGCTGCTGATTGCCAATACGATCGATGCGCTGGCCGAACTCGACCTGATCTTCGCCCGCGCCAAGTACGCCGATGCGACGCGCTGTAGCGAACCCGGGGTGCGGCCGCCTGGCGCAGGCGCGGGCAGCCCGATCGATCTGCGGCAGGCCCGGCACCCGTTGCTCGACCCGGCCACCGTCGTCCCGCTCGACATCGTGCTCGCGCCGGACACGCGCATCGTCGTCATCACCGGCCCCAATACAGGCGGCAAGACGGTGGCGCTGAAGACCGTGGGGCTGCTGACGCTGATGGCGCAGTGCGGACTGCACATCCCCGCCGAAGCCGGGTCGATATTGACGAGCTTTGAGCAGGTCTTCGCCGATATTGGCGACGAGCAGTCCATCGAGCAAAGCCTGTCCACTTTCTCGTCGCACCTCGTCAACATCAGGTCATTCCTCGATCAGGTGGACGATCGGTCGCTGGTGTTGCTCGACGAACTGGGCGCGGGAACCGACCCGGCCGAAGGCTCGGCGTTGGCGCGCGCGCTGCTCGACGAACTCCGGACGCGGGGAGCGGCGACGTTCGTCGCCACGCACTATCCGGAATTGAAAGCCTGGGCGCACGGCACGCCTGGCGCCGTCAACGCCTCGGTCGAGTTCGACCCGGAGACGCTGCAACCCACCTACAAACTCACGATCGGCCTGCCCGGCCGTAGCAACGCCTTCGCGATCGCCACGCGCCTGGGCCTGCCCGCCGCGATCGTGGCGCACGCGCGGTCGATGGTGGCCGAGGGCGACCTGAAGACCGAAGACCTGCTGGCCGATATTCATCGCCAACGCGAAGCGGCGCAAGCGGCGCGGCAGAGTGCGGAAGCGGCGCAGGCCGAGGCGCACCGGCTGGCGCGCGATTTGCGGCAGCGGCTCGCGCAGATCGAAGACGAGCGCGCCGTGATCCTGGAGTCGGCGCGCGACGAAGCGGCCCGGCGCATCGCCGCGCTGAACGCTGAGATCGAAGCGCTGCGCCAGCGGGTGGGCGCGGCGCAGCAGGCCGAGCTCGATGCGGCCCAGGCGCGCGCGGCCGAACTCGAAGCCGCCGCCGCGATCGAACCGGAACAACTTGCCCCGCTCGAAGCGCCGCGGCTTCCGGCGCTGCCGCCGATCCGCGTGGGCGATACCGTGTGGGTGCGCCCGCTGAACGCGCCCGGCGAGGTATTGTCGATTGTGGGGCGGGCCGCCGAGATCGCGGTCGGGGCGTTGCGCACCCGCGCGCGGCTCGACGCTCTCGAATGGCGCGCCTCGCCTGCGCCGCGCAGCGAGCGCGAGTATCGGCCTGCGGTTCAACTCGCGACCGCGCCCAAGCTCGAACTGGATCTGCGCGGGCTGCGCGCGGAAGAGGCGCTGCGCGAGCTGGAGAAACACGTGGAAGCGGCTTACCTGGCCGGGCTGCCGTTCACACGCATCATTCACGGCAAAGGCACGGGCAGCCTGCGCAAGGCAGTGCGCGAAGCGCTGCGCGCTAACCCGGTGGTGAGCACGGTCGAGGCCGGGCAAGATGGCGAAGGCGGCGACGGTGTGACGCTGGTGCGGCTGGTGGCAGAGTGAGGGGTGAGGGATGAAGCACTTCTTCATCCTTCCGCCTTCATCTTTCATTCTTACCGAGGACATGTCGTGAGTCCCTTCCTTCAACTCTCGCTCGCGTTGGTAATCATCATTCTGGCGGCAAAGGCTGGCGGCTGGATCAGCGTGCAGCTGCGGCAGCCGGCCGTGCTGGGCGAATTGTTGGCCGGCCTGGTGCTCGGCCCGACGGTGATCGACCTGCTCGGCCAGCCGCTGTTCGACCAGCACACGCTTGAGGAGACGATCTTCAACCTGGCGGAGATCGGCGTGGTGTTCTTGATGTTCGTCGCCGGCATGGAAGTCGATCTCAGGGAGATGCGGCGCGCCGGACGGGTGGCGCTGCTGGCCGGCGTGCTGGGCGTGCTCGCGCCGCTGATCCTGGGCGCGTTGGCGGCGCTGCCGTTCGGCTTCC
This sequence comes from Anaerolineae bacterium, assembly GCA_035292585.1. Lineage (GTDB taxonomy): Bacteria > Chloroflexota > Anaerolineae > Fen-1058 > Fen-1058 > DASSFZ01. Next base: position 42,673 of record DATDPU010000152.1, read on the forward strand.
AGGGCAACGCGGCGGTGTTTGTCGGCATCATCCTCACCGCCACCAGCGTCAGCATCTCCGCGCAGACGCTGCTCGAACTTGGCGTGCTGCGTACGCGCGAAGGCATCGCGCTGCTCGGCGCGGCCGTGGTCGACGATGTCCTGGTGATCGTGTTGCTGTCGATCTTCCTGGCGCTCATCGGCAGCGCAGCGGCTCTCGGCGCGGTGCTCGGCGTGATCCTGAACATGCTGCTGTACCTGGTGTGCGCAGTGGCGATCGGCTGGTTCGTGCTGCCGCGCCTGGTGCACTGGGTCGATCGGCAGCCGATCAGCGAAGGGCTGGCCGCGACGGTGCTGGTCAGCGCACTCGCGTTTGCCTGGGCCGCCGAAGTGGTGGGGGGACTGGCGGCGATCACGGGCGCGTTCATCGCCGGGGTTGGGTTGGGCCGCACGCCGTTGCGCAACGAGATCGAAGCGAAGATGCACACGATCACGTATGCGTTCTTGGTGCCGATCTTTTTCGTCAGCATCGGGCTGCAAGCCAATGCCCGCGAGATCGCCGGCCCGCTGGCGCCGTTCCTGATCGTGCTGTTCGTCGTCGCCGTCCTCTCGAAGCTGATCGGCAGCGGGCTGGGCGCGCGGCTGAGCGGGTTCAGCAACCGGGAAGCGCTGCGGGTCGGCATCGGCATGGTGTCGCGCGGCGAGGTCGGGCTGATCGTCGCCTCGGTGGGCATCCGCGACGGGATCATCACGCCGGAGGTTTTTTCCGTCGTCGTGATCCTGGTGTTGCTGACGACGCTCGTAACTCCGCTCCTGCTGCGCGCCGCTTTCCCGCGCTCACCCCAAGGTGTTCGGCCAACCTCTGAACCCGCTGAATAGTTTAGCGGTACAATAACCGTGAGGGTAAACCAGGACTTACGCAGTTGCATGTTGCTGCCGCAGTTGTACTGCGGCAGATGGGGCGGCGGCAGTGCAACTGCCGCACCAACTGCGTAAGTCCTATAAACTATACTCGGCGCGGGAACAATCTGCGGTTGTGCTCACCGACCGCGTCCGCGCGGTCGATCAGGCTAGACGCCCGCGCGGACGCGGGCTTGGAGCAGCAAACAGCGCAACTTGTGCCCGCGCGCAGTATATCAAAGCGGTGCAACTCGTTTTTGTTCTGCGACGCCGTTGTGTCTGCGCGCAAGATTCCGCGCACAAACAGCGCGCCCGCACGGGAGGATTAGAATGCCGAGCTTAATCGTGGCCGTTCTGGTGGACATTCAAGTGTGCCACGACGTGATCCACGTCTGGGAAGAGGCGGGGGTGACCGGCGCTACGATTCTGGACAGCATCGGCATGCGCCACATGACCCAGCATGTGCACCGCGATGATCTGCCGCTGATGCCGTCGCTGCGCAATCTGCTGGAGAGCGAAGAATTCAACCACCGCACGCTCTTCAGCGTAGTCCCCGATGGATTTGACGTGGACGAGCTGATCCGCAAGACCGAAGCGTTAATCGGCAACTTTGACGAACCGGATACCGGGTTTCTGTTCGTCGTGCCGGTGCTCAAGGCGCGCGGGTTGGGACGGCAGGTGTGAGCGCGGGAAGCAGCGGCATTATCCTGGCCGGCGGGCAAAGCCGGCGCATGGGCGTCGACAAAGCCTTCATCGTGTTTCAGGGACAAACGCTCATCGAGCGCGTGCTCGACGTACTCCGGGCGACGTGCGAGGAGATCGTAATCGTCGCGAACGATGCGCAACCCTACGCGCGCTTCGCGGCGCGGGTCGTGCCCGACACACCGCCCGATTTCGGGCCGCTGGCCGGGCTGCATGCCGGATTGCGCGCAATGCGCGCCGAGCTGGGCGTGGTGGTCGCGGTCGATATGCCATTCCTCAGCCCGGCCTTGCTGCGCGCGCTGATCGCCGCCGCTGAGGGTTGGGATGCGGTGATTCCTGCGCTGACGGCGGAGGTGAGCGCCGAGGACGTGAAGCGCCATCGAGCGAAAGACCTGGACATGCACCCGCTGCACGCCGTGTATCGCCGCACCTGCCTGCCGCCGATCGCGGCGGCGCTCGAGCGCGGCGACCGGCGGCTCAACGCTTTCTTCAACGCGGTCAAAGTGCGCTATTTCGATGCGCTTGAAATTCGCGCGCACGATCCCGCGCTGCGCTCGTTGATCAACGTGAACAGTCCCGATGAGCTCGCGCAGGCCGAACGTCTGTAGGGAATGGACTATGAACGCGAAAACTCCAACTTTAGCCTCGGCCGCGCCGGCGCACAGTGGCATGCTGGCGACGGCGCTGGCCCAGCTCGACGTGGCCTTTGAACGCCTCGGCTTGCCCGACGGCATCCGCGCCATCATCCGGCAACCCGAGCGCGAGCTGACCGTCGCCGTGCCCATTCGGCGCGACGACGGCGCCTACGCCGTGTACACCGGCTACCGCGTGCAACACTCGTCGGCGCGCGGGCCGTGCAAGGGCGGTATCCGCTTCCATCCCAGCGTGAACATGAGCGAAGTGCGCGCGCTGGCGACCTTGATGACGCTCAAGTGCGCCGTCGCCAACCTGCCTTTCGGCGGGGCGAAGGGCGGCGTATCGGTCGATCCGAATCAGTTGTCGGATTACGAGCGCGAACGGTTGACCCGCCGCTACGCCTCGATGATCCTGCCGCTGATCGGCGGCAAGCGCGACATCCCCGCGCCCGATGTCAACACCGATGAACAGACGATGGCCTGGCTGATGGACACCATCTCGATGTTGCAGGGCCACCTCATCACCGAGATCACGACCGGCAAGCCGATCTCGCTCGGCGGGTCCGTTGGTCGAAGCGAGGCGACCGGGCGTGGCGCCGTCATCGCCGCCGTGGAAGTGCTGCGCCGGAAAGGACGCGATCCGGGGAAGATGCGCGCGGCCGTGCAGGGCTTCGGCAACGTCGGTCAGCACGTCGCCAGTATCCTGGCCTCGGAGTACGGCAGCGCGATCGTCGCCGTCAGCGATGTGAGCGGCGGCTTGTATAACCCGCGCGGCCTCGACATTCCGGCGCTCCTCGAATACGTGCGCTCCAGCCCATACCATCTCCTGACCGGCTACGGCGAGGCCGAGTACATCAGCAACACCGAGCTGCTCACGCTCGACCTGGACGTGTTGATCCCGGCGGCGCTCCAGGATCAGCTCACCCTGGAGAACGCGAACCAGATCCGCGCCAGCGTGATCGTAGAAGGCGCGAACGGGCCGACCACGTTCGAGGCCGACGCGATCCTGAGCGATCGCGGCGTCACGATCGTGCCGGACATCCTGGCCAATGCCGGCGGCGTCATCGTCTCGTACTTCGAATGGGTGCAGGACCTGCAATCGTTCTTCTGGGATATGGACGAAGTGCGCAAGCAGTTGAGGCGCGCGATGACCAGCGCGTTTGACGAGGTGTGGGCTTTGGCCGAAAAAGAACGCAGCAGCCTGCGCACCGCGGCGTACATGCTGGGCGTCGAGCGCGTGGCCAGCGCCTTCCGGATGCGCGGCCTGTTCCCTTAAACAACCCGCGATCCGAGTCGCGCCGCACGCAGAGTAGTAACCATTGGCGCTAGTTTAAGCTAAACTGCGAGGTAGTTTAGCCCCCTGCTTGCGCTCCCTTGTGGGGTTGTGGGCGCTGGAGCGGGGCCAGACGCGCACAAGGCGCTAGGCTACGCGGAAAACCGAACTGGCGCCATTCGTAGCGACCTCAATATCAATCTTGCATAGTTCCTGCCGCAGTTGCAGTGCGAAGCCGCCCCGTGGGCCTGCGGCGGACGGCAGTGCCCGCCGCCGCCTTTCACTGCCTTCTTAAAGAGGGCGGCGGCCTGCCCACGAGCGCAGCGAAGAGGGTTGTGCCGTCCCAACCCCGCAGAATTAGGCGGTCGGGGTGCTAGTTTAAGCTAAACTGCGAGGTAGTTTAGCCCCCTGCTTGCGCCCCCGTGTGGGGTGGTGGGCGCTGGAGCGGGGCCAGACGCGCACAAGGCGCTAGGCTACGCGGAAAACCGAACTGGCGCCATTCGTAGCGACTTCAATCTCAATCTAGCTCAGACCTCCCAGGTCTCTATACTGCAACTTCGAAAAGACCTGGGAGGTCTTCATTTATGCCAGCGTCTGGTCGCAATACACCTCCATCGCGGCTCTCATGAACTCGGCCAGGCCGGGGCGGACCTTCTCGTAGAACGCTCGGAACTCGGGGTGCTCCACGTATCCCTGGCCCAGCGCCCGATATGACTCGGCTGATGGAGTCCAGAAGTTCTCGATCCAGGCGTGATGCCGTGCAATGGCCTGCTGCACTTCGGCGTCGTCAGACGCGCGATCCATCAGGCTCGCCAACAGCAGCGTGACCTGTTCGCCTTCGGCCTTGATCCCCTGCCACTGCTGTTTCGTCATCTTCCGTATCCGCTGCTCGGTCGCTTCCACTTGCTCCGCGCCCCAGCGTTCACGCGCCTCGCGCCCGTAGCGCTCGGCCTGCTCGGGTGTGAAGCCCTCGAATAGTTCTTCATCGGTCAAACTCATTTCAACCTCCGTCAGTCGCAGGATCGTCCGGTCGATTGTCCGGATGAGGCGCGCCAGCCGTTCGCCGTGCTGTTCGAGTAAGCGCCGGTGACTCTGCAGCGCCCGCACCTGGTCAAAATCGGGCTGGTCCAAAATGGCCTGGATTTCTACCAGGGCCATGTCGAACTGTTTGAAGAATAGAATCTGCTGCAGACGGAGCAGATCCGCCTCGCCATACAGTCGATAGCCCGCCGCGGTTCGGGCGGATGGCTTGAGCAGCCCGATGTGATCGTAGTGGTGAAGCGTCCGGACACTCACCCCCGCGAGTTTGGCCAGTTGGTTCACGGTGTAAACGGCCACGCTTGCCTCCAGGAGGCGATTATAAACCCTGACGTTACGTGGGGGTCAAGAGGCAATTTTGTTGAGGCGCTGCGTGAGCGGCCTTGCCACGGGTTTTCATGCGCACCCGCGATCTATCACCTCCCCCTGATGTAATTCAACACTGGCCGATCCTTGGCCGCTCGCCTAAAATTCTAAACGTAGACAAGTTCATCCCCGTACTCGCCTCAGGTGCGTTCTGGTGTACACTACCGTTCAAAACAAGGAGAACCGATCTATGGCGTCAACAGTCAAGGGGCCAACCCCGCTTAAGTCCGTCGATTATCATACCGTAGGCGTGTCGTCTATCGATTTGGCCGCCAACCCATTCATGATCGCCCAACGACAGTTGGACGAGGCAGCGCGCATCTTGGAACTCGATCCGGCCACCCACCAGATGCTGCGCTGGCCCACCCGCGAGCTGCACGTCACCCTGCCCGTCAAGATGGACGACGGCCACGTGCAGGTCTTCCACGGCTTCCGCGTCCAATACAACGACGCGCGCGGCCCGTGCAAGGGCGGCATCCGCTTCCATCCCGACGAGACCATCGATACGGTGCGCGCACTGGCGGCCTGGATGACCTGGAAGACGGCGGTGGTGGACATCCCGCTGGGGGGCGGCAAAGGCGGCATCGTGTGCAACCCCAAAGAGTTGTCGGCCGGGGAGTTGGAGCGGTTGAGCCGCGCCTACATTCGGCAGATCGGGCGCATCATCGGCTTAGAAAAGGACGTGCCGGCGCCGGACGTGTACACCACGCCGCAGATCATGGCCTGGATGATGGACGAGTACTCGTTCTTGAAAGGCTACAACGAGTTTGGGGCCATCACGGGTAAGCCGCTGGCGCTGGGCGGGTCGGCGGGTCGGGGTGATGCCACGGCGCGCGGCGGCGTCTACGTCATGCGCGAAGCGGCCAAGATGATCGAGCTGGATTTAAGACGCGCCACGTACGCGATTCAAGGCTTTGGCAATGCCGGCTCCCACGCCGCCAAGATCATCCAGAACGAGCTCGGCGGTAAGGTCGTCGCCGTTGGCGAGCTGGATGGGACCGTGTACGATCCAAACGGAATCGACGTGGATGCTCTGCATCGGCACTTCCTGAATACGCGCGGCTTGAAAAGTTTCCCCGGCGTGGAGTATCTCCCCAATTCCACGGATTGCCTGGAACTGCCCTGCGACGTACTCATCCCGGCCGCGATCGAAAGCCAGATCACGGAGCGCAATGCCGAGCGCGTACAGGCGAAGATGATCCTGGAGCTGGCGAACGGCCCGACCACGCCGGAAGCCGACGCCATCCTGGCCGATAAAGACGTCTACGTGGTGCCCGACTTCCTGGCTAACGCCGGCGGGGTGACGGTCTCGTACTTCGAGATGGTGCAGAACTCGTATGGCTATTACTGGGATACGGAACTGGTGCACGAGCGGCTGGACAAGAAGATGACTGCGGCCTTCCACGCCGTGCACAAGGCAGCTCAGGAGCATCGCGCCCACAACCGGCTGGCGGCATATTTGGTGGCGGTGAGCCGCGTGGCCGAGGCGATGAAGCTGCGCGGTTGGGTGTGAGCAACGGATAGCGGTTAGCGCACCCTCGCGTTGTGTGCGAGAGCAAACGGGTAAACGGATACGGTACCGTATCCGTTTATCCGTTTTTATCCGTTGCCTTCTTCCGCCAATACCGCCTGATCCCATCGACCGCCATGAAAATCGGGTTGGTCGCCTGGTAGTGCTGAAACGTTTCTTCGGACACCTCCAGCGCGTCGGCGCGCACACGGTTCCACGCCGTATACTGCTCGACCAGCGCATCTCGCTCGACCCCGCCCTGCATCCGATCGTGCACGAACTCCGCCGATTCGCGGAGCAACGTATTGAAGGTTTCCAGGTGCGCCGGAACGTCCTCGATCGGCCCGAAGTGGGTCGGATAGATCGTCGCAAAGTTCTCACCTTGCAGGCGCGCGAGCGTATTCTCCCAGACTTCGAGATCGAACTCGGGCGGCGGGGAAGGCAGGAAGATCAGCGGGCTGCCCGGCAGGCGAATACCCGCTGCATCGCCGGCGAACGCGATGTCGCCCAGCCGGAAGACGTGATGATGCCGGGCATGGCCCGGCGTGTCGAGCGCGGTGAATTTCAACCCGGCCACGGAAATCGTTTGATTGTCATACAGCGCCGTTACGCGCTCGGCTGGGACCGGTAACACCTCGCCCCACAAAGTATCCATCCTCTCGCCGTAGATGCGTCGGGCGCTGTTGAGCAGCTTTGCCGGATCGATCAGATGCGGCGCGCCGACGTGATGGACGTAGACTTGCGCGTCGTGTTCGCGCGCCCACCAACCGGCGGCGCCGGCATGATCGAGATGCATGTGGGTCACCAGGACGTGCCGGATATCCGGCGGCGCGTAGCCATGCTCGGCTAGACGCGCCTGCAAAGTTCCCAGGGTCGAGCTCGGCCCGGTCTCGACCAGGGCAGGCCCATCGGGTCCGACGACGAGATAAGCGGCGATCGCGTTCGGAATATCGAGGAAATTCAGGTCGAGTGTATCAATTTTCACGTTATAACACTCCAACTTGATAACAGTGTTGTGCGCAAGACCCAGGATAAAGCCATTTTACCTTCGGCGCGCCCCAGTGTAAACTGGCTGCGGTAGCAACAGTGCTTATTGTGCTGACGGGGATGGTGTTGAGACGATGTGAAGTATCGAGATGAATTCTGAACGTGCTTTAGCGGTGCTGCGTGTGACTGCTCCCGATGGTTCCGAGCGCGCGGTCCCAGTAACTGATACGCCGTTCTGTATCGGCCGTACCACCGACAACGAACTGCCGCTGGCCGATCAGTTGATCTCGCGCCGCCACGCCTGCCTGCGCTTTGAAGGCGATCAGTTTCTGCTGGTCGATCTGGGCAGCGAAAATGGCACGTGGCTTGGGGGAACCCGGCTCGCCGCCAACGAGCCGCGCGTGCTCCACTACGACGAAATCTTTCAAATCGGGTCGTACCGCCTGCGGCTCGATCCGACGTCCGGCGCGCCGTCCTTGCGCGCTTTCGCCGAGGAAGATACCGCGCGCTTTGCGCCCGTGGGTTCCGGCGCGGCGCAAGTTCGCCGCGCCGTCAGCGTCGCTCAACCGCCGATCGACCCCCGCCTGATCGAGTCTAGCCCCAATGGGCGAGTCGGCATGCTGTTGAAGACCCCGCAGCTGACCGTCGCTCCCGGCAGCAGCACCAACGTCTCGATCATCGTCATCAACCAAGGCCCCGGCGACGATCGGTTCAAGGTCGCGCTCTCCGGCATCCCCGACAACTGGTTACCGGCGCCGCCCCCGCTCATCGAACTGCCGCCCGCCGCGCGTCAAGAAGTGAACTTGACCATTCAACCACCCCGCGCGCCGGAAAGCCGGGCCGGGCGCTACACGCTGCTGATTCAAGTCGCCAGTCAGAGCCTACCGACGGAAGTGGCCGAAGTGCGGGCCGCTTTGACCCTGGCGCCCTACACCGAGTTTAGCAGCGCGCTTCAGCCGCCGCGCATCGGCGCCCATGACACCGCTCAGGTCATCGTCCACAATGCGGGGAACACGCAACAGTTATTTGCGCTGGCGTGGTTCGATCCCGAAGAACGCTACGAGTTTCGGCCGGCTGAGCTGCAACTGACGCTGGCCCCGGGTCAAACGGCTTCGGCCGAGTTTCGCGCCGTGCCGTTCCGCCGGCGCTGGATCGGCGGGCCTAGAACCGACATCTATTCGGTCAACGTCAGCTCAGAAGATGGACAGACTCAGACCCACACCGGGCAAATCGCCACGAGCGGGTTGCTGCCGCCCTGGGTTCCCGCGCTGCTGCTCCTGTTAGCGCTGGGGTGCATCGGGGTGACAGCCTTGATCATCGGCGGGCCTACGCCCACGTTGACCCCGACGATCACCGGAACCATTACCCTCACCGTCGTCGCTATCGATAGCGATGGCGACGGGCTGACCGACGCCGAGGAAGCCCGGCTTGGCACGAATCCACAGAACCCAGATACCGACGCCGATGGGCTGCCCGACTTTGAAGAAATCAGACGCGGGACCTCCCCCACCGTCATCGACAGCGATGGCGATACCCTGCTCGACGGGCAGGAAGCGTTTGGCTGCAGCAGCCCGCGCAACGCTGATACCGATGGCGACGGCCTGCGCGATAACGTCGATCCGGATCCGTGCCGGCTACCGACTCCTACCGATACGCCAACCTGGACGCCGACACATACACCCACCTTCACTCCCACACCCACCCCGACGAACACGCCAACTCCCATCCCGACAAATACCTTTACGCCAACCCCGACCCACACCCCCACGCCGACCGCAACGCCGACGTTCACTCCCACCAGCGTGCTGCCGGGGGCATAACCCGCGCTACCTCGTAGTTTAGCCCCTGGTGGGCGTTGGCGTGGGGCCTGGCCCCACGCCGCCATCTGCTTGGGCGACAGTTGCACTGTCGCCCAACAGCCGCAGGCCCACGGGGCGGCTTCGCACTGCAACTGCGGACGAACGGAGGTTACGCAGCGGGATAGGGCAATCGCATCTAATATGTCAATACCCGATCGGCCCCGAAAATGGGCCACTGCTCTCGGCCCGCGTCCGCGCGGGCCGTCCGCGGGGACGCGGACGGTGAGCCATCACGCCTGTATTTGCGCTGTGCAAGAATTTAGA
>DATDPU010000153.1:0-8041 GCA_035292585.1 Anaerolineae bacterium
GCCACCGCCGGTTCAACCACAAGTGATCGACACCGGAATCCCGGATGAGCCACTCGCGTATATCCTCATCCCCATCATCACGCGCGACAAGGTGCTGGGCGTCATCTCGGTTCAGAGCTATACGCCCAACGCCTTCAACGAAATACACGTTGCTATGCTCTCGGCCATCGCTAGCCAATCGGCGGTGGCATTGGACAATACGCGCCTGTTTGCCCAGGAGCGGCGGCGCAGCAGTGAACTCACCCTCCTGGAGCGGATCGGATACGAACTCGCGCGTATCACCGACCTGTCCACCGCCCTCAAAGAAATCATCACCGAAACGCGCGACCTGCTCGAAGCCGACTCGGTTTCGATCTACACCTACGATGAACGCCAAGGGAAGTTCCGGCCGCAGGCGTTCACGATCGCGGCGGGCGACGCACAGCCATCCCAACGGTCAAAGCCTCCACGCCTCCGAGGGGTGACGAGTCGTATCGTGCAGCGGCGGAGCGCGATCATCACCCGCGCCCTACCCGGCGGCGCGATCGGTTTTGAAGAAATCCCCTTAGAACAAGGTATTGACCCGGAGTTGCGCCAACCGTTTGAGCTCACCGACTCGGAAACTATCGCCTTGATCCGGGAGCGCAACATCCACCTGTCGATCGGCTTTCCGCTCACCGCCGGTATGGATATGGTCGGCGTGCTTTACATCAGCTACACGCACCCGCACGAGTTCCGCTGGGAGGATTTGCGCACCATCGCGCGGCTGGCGCAGCACGCTGCCACGGCCATCCAGCGCGCCAACGTCTACGACCAGATTCACGCGCTGCACCAGGCCGGCCAGGCGCTGACCGGGCAGGCCGATATGAAGCCGGTCATCGAGAAACTGTTCGAGTATGGACACACCATCCTCGGCGCGGACATCATCGTCTTGTTTTCTTACCATGCTGCCGCCCATAAGTTCGATACGCCGCCGCTTTACTCCGGCCAGGTCTATCAACCGGACATGCTTACGAACTATGGCGACGTCGAGTCGGATGATGTCGTATGGCAGATCATCGCAGCGCCTGAAGGATTCTTCACGCGGACGGCCCAAACCGATGCGCGCTCCGCCGGCCTGGATGTTGAGCGTCGGCCGACTCGCTTTGTGGGACGCGAGAAGATTGAGTCCTCGGCGGCTTTGCCGCTCCGGGCTGAGGACGAGGTGGTGGGGGCATTGTTCTTCAACTATCGCGTCCCGCAGCGCTTCGGCTCGCATCAGCGGCTGTTGATCAATACCTTCGCCACATATGCGGCCACGGCGATTCAGCGCGTGCGGTTGATGAGTCGCCGGGTGGACGAGCTGCGCGCGCTGGCCGCGATCGACAAGGTGATCACCGGTGGCAGCCTGCAAGAGGTGCTGGATACCATCATCCGTTCGGCATGTCAGATCGTCGGAGTGAGCAACGGCAATATCATGCTGGCGATCGAGGAGGGCCAATACTTGTACCCGGCGGCGACCCACGGCGAAGCGTGGCAGACCGGTTCGCCGGAGCAATTCAAGATCGGTGCGTTGGGGGTCACCGGCTGGGTGGCGCAGCACAAGCAGCCGGCGCGAATTGGCAATGTACGGACGGAAGCGCCGTGGAAAGACTTGTACGTCGAGGTGCTGCCCGGCGTGCAATCCGAGCTGGCCGTGCCGATCCTCGATGAGCACGGGGTGCTCGTGGGCGTCATCAACCTCGAAAGCCGCGCCGCCAATGCCTTCTTGGCGGACGACGAGCGGCTGCTGGTGGCGCTGGCCGAGCAAGCCTACATCGCCATCCGCAATCAGCGCCAGTTCGAGGCCGAGCAGCGCGCGCGCAAGGTGCTCGGCATCCTGGGCAAGGTCGATCAAGCGATCATTACCCAGGCCGTCTCTCGCCAGGACGATCGGCCGGTGGAACTTAGAGCCAGCCTGAGCAATGTGCTGGAGCTGATTCTCAACCTGGGATTGGATGCCATCAACGCCCCGACCGGGAATATCATGCTATACGACGAGACGCAAGGCGACCTGTATATGGCGGTCGAGCGCGGGGTGAGACCCGAACACAGGCAGGCGCGCCAAAGACTAGGCGAAGGGGTCGTAGGAAGAGTGGCGCGCGAGCGGCAGACCTTGCTCATCTCCGACGTGACCATGCCGCCCTGGGACGCTATTTATCAGTCGTTCATCCCCCACATCCGGTCGGAACTGGCCACGCCGCTGCTGCGGAACGGCCGGCTGGTCGGCGTGTTGAACGCCGAAAGCCCCCACGCCGGCGCCTTCGGACCGGAAGATCGGGAGCTGTTCGAGACATTGGCCGGGCAGGCCGTCATCGCCTATCAGAATGCCGAGCGCTATCAGGTATTACAAACGCTGCGCGACATCAACCAGCTGCTGGCGTCCGGCTACGACGCCGAGGAGGTGATCAAGTCGATCTTACTGTATGCGTGTATCTTCATCGAGGCCGAGTGGGGCAACCTGGCGTTGTATGACCCGGCCGGTCATCCCACGCGGGATTATGTGCTAGTGCAGTCCGCCTTCAGCGCCGAACCAGACATTCAGGTGCGGCGCCCGCCGCAGCCGGATGTCGAGGACACCGGCGCGGACGGAATTGTGGGCTGGGTCGCACGCCAGCGCCAGCCCTACCGTTCAGTGGGGAATGTACAGGACGATCCGCGCTTTCGAGGGCACGTCGGCCTGGAGATTCGGTCGGAAATGGCGGTGCCGCTGCTGGTGGGACAAGAGCTGGTGGGCGTCTTGAACCTGGAGAGCGAGCGGGAGAACGCCTTTGACGAAGATGATCTGGACCGCCTGAAGGACATCAGCGCGGCGGCGGCGATCGCCGTGCGCAACGCGCGCACGCTGGAAGAACTGCGACAGGCGCGCGAACGGTTCGAGGCGCTGACCGAAGCCGGGACGGGCATCATCAACGCGCCGCTGGATGAGCAGCCGATCCTAGAGGTTGTACTGACCATCGGGCTGGAGCGGACCGGGGCGTTTCATGCCGTAGCCTGGCTGCTGGATAGCACAGACAACCTGTTGAAAGCGCGGCTGGCGCAAGGTGAGCAAAGCGATGTGCTCCACGAGCCGGTCGCGTTCGGCCAGTTCATCAACGGCCTGGCCTGGCAAGAGGGGCGCCGAATTCTCGTCGAAGATACCCGCGATCCGGTCGAGGCCGCGCAGTACCGACCTGGCTACACCGATCATCGTTCCATTCTGGTCGTGCCCATGCTTGCCGGCGGCGAGTATTTCGGCAACTTGGACTTTCGGCATCGCGAGGCGCACGGGTTCAAACCTGAGGAGGTCGCGCTGATCGAGGGCCTCACCGGGCAGGCGACGAGCGCGATCCGCCAGGTGCGCGACCAGCGCGAGCTGGAAGCCACCCGGCAGCGCGAGCGCGACGCCCAGGCCATGGCCGCGCTCGGGTTGACGGCCGGCGAGCTGGGGCATCGCATCGGCAACAAGTTCGGGCTGTTTGCAACGCACATCAACGCGATCTGGGAGGAGATTGGGCCGGGCCACCCGGAAATCAATCAGCGCCTGAATTTCATGCTGGCCAACGTGAAGTACATCCTGTCGCTGACCGAGAGATTGAAACAGGAGTGGAGCGACCGAGCGAGCGGCCTCGATCGACCCCGACAGATTTTCCCGGCGCGGGTGATCCTGTCCGAGGCGAGCCGGCTGCGCCAGCCGCCGCCCGGCATTCAGGTGCTGATAGACCTGCCTGACTCCCCGCTCGACGTGCTGGCCGACGAGCGTATCTTCGACGCCTTCGCGAACATCTACATGAACGCGCTCGAAGCGCTCGAACAGAAAGGCGGTGGCGTCATACGGATGAGTGCATGCGAGGGGCAGAACGGCTGGGTCGAGTTTCAGATTTCGGACGATGGGCCGGGGATCGAAGAGCGGCAGCAGGAAAAAATCTTCAGCCTGTTCTATTCGACGAAGAAAGATGGTTTGGGCTTCGGACTGTTTAGCGCCAAGCAGCGGGTGCTGGCCAGCGGCGGACAAATCGACCTCAATAGCATGCCGGGAGAAGGAACGACCTTTATTATCCGATTGCCCTCGGCCGTGCGTGGAGGTGATACGTGACGAGAGTGCTGGTAGCCGATGCCGAGAAGTTCTGGCGCGAAACGACCCAGGCCATTTTGGAGGAGAAAGGATATCAGGTGGATGCGCTGGACGATTACGCCGATTTGCGCAAAGCCTTGTCGAAGAATCCGGATATCATCTTGCTGGGCTTTCCCATCATCGGCCCGCACGAAGCAGACATCGTCCAGTCCACACTCGAGGCCTGCCCGAAGAGTGTCATCTTAGTGTTCTCGACGTCCTGGCTGATCACGCAGTCCACCCGGCGGCAGTTGATGAAACTCGGCGTCGCCGATGTGGGTGGACGCCCCGGCAATAGCGATGAGCTCATCCGCTTGATCGAGCAGGAACTAGCGATCAAAAATGACGAACTCGGCTCTTTGTCCAGCTACGCCCGGTTCCGACTGTTTGGAGCAGACTGATGGCTGACCAGTGGATTTTGCTTGTCGACGACCTGACCGAATGGCAGGAGACATTAAGCCGGCTGTTACGCGCCGAGGGTTATCAGGCCGACGTGGCGGACAGCCTATCCCAAGCGATCCAGCAATTGAACGCACGTATGTATCACCTGGCGATCATCGATATCCGCTTGCAGGATTGGGACGAGACGAACGTCGAGGGGATGACGATTCTGGACGAGTTGGATCGCCGTTACGGCGACACCGAAGCCATTGCCAAGATCATGATCTCGGCTTACAGCACCGCCGAGCAGATGCGCCAGGCCTTCAAGCGGCATAAGGTTCATGATTTCATCGTCAAGCAGACATTTGACAAGCACGAATTTCTAGCTGTGGTCCGCGAAGCCTTCGAGCGCACGGTCCGGATGAACCCAACGCTTGACATTGTGCTGGAAGACGGGCTCACCTTCGAGAACATAGTCGGCGGCATTGCGCGGGACGGACGGCGGGTCCGGTCGAGCGATCCAGACTTCGCGCGATTGGTCGCCGAACTCGAAGACTTATTCCGCCGATTGTTTTATTCGCGCACGCGCATCGTCTTGAAGCGCGTCAGTTCCGGCCACAGCCGGTCCGGCGTGGTGAAGGTCGAGCCTTTCTCGAAAGATGGACGCGACGAGACCGTGATCGCCAAGTTCGGCGATCATAAAGAGATCGACCGCGAATATCGGAACTATGAGGCGTTCGTCAAGGACAAGATCGGCACGCGCGCGACCGCCGTGCGTGAACTGCGCCGTACCCCGCTGCTGGGAGGCATTATCTACTCGTTCATCGATACCGGCGTCGAAGGCGTGGTAGACTTCACCGAGTTTTACCATAGCCACTCCAGCGCGGATATCCACACCGTCCTCGACGAGCTGTTCAAGGAGACTTGCGCCAACTGGTACGCCGACCGGGGCATGGTGCAGTATGCCGCGTTGAGCGAACTATACCGCGCCACGCTGCGCTGTGAGCATAAGCATCTCCTGGATGCGCTTGAGGATAACTTCCCCACCTTTCTCAATCAGACCGCGCTCACCTTCCGCGACTTGCCCGGCGTGCACCTGACCAACCCGGTCTACGCCACGCAGGGAAAAACGTTGTCGCGCTCCACTTTCCTGTGCACGACGCACGGCGACCTCAACAGCGGCAACATCCTGATCGACGCCGACGGTCATCCCTGGTTGATCGATTTCTACCGAACCGGCCCGGGTCACATCCTCAGAGATTGTGTGGAGCTGGAAACGGTGGTGAAGTTCATCCTGCTGGAAGAAAAAGATCTGGCGGCGCGCTGGGATCTGGAGCAGGCGCTGGTTGGCATGAGCCGCTTCAAAGACGCCGACGCGCTGAGCTATACTGCGCCGAACGAGGCTCTGGCCAAAGCGTTTGCCGCCTGCCGCCAGCTGCGGCAGATCGCGCGCGATCTGGTGCGGCCCAACGATGACTTCTCGGAGTATGAGATCGGGCTGCTGTATTGCAGCCTTAACACGCAGCGTTTTTACTCAGTGCCCAAGGTCAATCGCCTGCATGCCCTGTTCGCGGCGGGGCTGCTGTGCGAGAAACTGAAGCTGAGTCCTTAGCCCAGGCCGGCCATGCGTATCCTGATTATTGAAGATGAACCTGAGTGGCAGGCGGAGCTGAAGCGGGTGGCGGAACAGGCCACCTTCCGGCAGGTTGAATGCCTTATAGCCGCCAGTCTGCAAGCCGCCCGCCGGCTGATCGCCGACCATGCCTTCGCCCTCATTTTCGTCGACCTGAGCATTCCTTTACAGGACGGCGACCGGGAAGAATCGGACGACAATGGAATGACTGTGCTGCAAGAGCTGCGCGCCGACAAACTCAATCGCGAAGCCGCTTGTCTGGTGATGACCGCGCATGGCACCAGCCGGCAGACCCGCGAGGCGCTGAAGGAACTCAATATTCAGGATTTTCTTGATAAGAGTAAATTCGCCAAGAGCCAGGTCGTTGAACTCACACGTAGGGCCTTATTTGCAGCAGCGCGTAGCCATGTCGAGCGGATCGAAGCACGCAAATTCGATCTGACCTTTGTGCTGACGAACACGCACTGCGTTTTTGCGCAGTTATCCGGCCCGGAACGATTTCGGGATGTTATTCCTGAGCAGCCGATGCCCTTCGAGGCGGAGGAGGCCATCCGCCGCGCGAACCGGATTGAGCGGTTCGTGACGGGCGAGCTCCGGCGCGCGCTGATCGACGAATGGCGAACGGATGTGCACGATACCGGTGTGGCGCTCTACCAAAGCCTGTTCGGCAACCCGGCGCTCGGCAACATCCTGAGCGCCGCGAACTTTGGACCGCAGCAGCCGCGCGATCTGCGGCTGTGCTTTCGAGGCGCCCGCAAATCACTCGCTGTGCCTTTCGAGCTCCTCCACGACAAATCCGAATATCTGGCGCTGAACTACCCGCTTGTCCGGCAAATCACGTCAGGCGAAGCCTCCGGCCGCAAGGCCCTATCCTTCCGAAATTTGCTGGCTCAGCTGGAAGAACGCGGCGAAACGCTGAACGTGCTGCTGCTGGCCTCGAACGTAGGGCCGAACATCGAGGCGGCTGATCGGGAAGTCGTCCGGCTCAAAACGCTCCTCGATGAGCAACTGGCCGAAGCGGGAATACGGCGCGCGATACTCGCTCTCTCAACGGCCGAAGCGAGCTACACGCGGGTCGAGTCTTTGTTGCGCGAAAAGAAATGGCATGTGATTCACTATGCCGGTCATGGCCTGTGGAACCATACCCTCCCGGAGGACAGCGCGTTAGTCTTCCGGCACAATGGCGGCCCACGCGCTATGCCCGCGAGTGTCTTAAGCGATCTGATGAAGAATTCGGCCGCGCTGTTATTCTTCCTCAGCGGCTGTCTGGGCGCGCGCACCGCCGATCACCCGGAGCGCGGAGACCTGTACGGCCTGATGGATGGCCTGGTGCAGGCCGATGTTCCGATGGTCCTCGGCCATCGCTGGAGCGTCAGCGACGGCGCGGCCACCGATCTGGCATTGGCCTTCTACACGAATCTGTTCTCAACCTGGTCTGTTGAAGACGCGCTGTTCGAGGCGCGGCAGGCGGTTATTCGTGAGTCGAAGTATCACCGCGATGATCCCGGCTGGGCCTCGCCTGTGCTGGTAGCGCAGGCGAGATATCACCGAGGGTGAAAGCGGCAATCGTCAACAGTAGCAAGGGAAGAGGTACTGGGCCAAATGAGCAGTGCTGATAGGTCTGTAACCCTTGATCTTCCGGCCTTCCTGCAGGGTCTCGACGTGATGCGCCGTATCGGCCAGGCCATCAATGCCGGCCTCGATCCGAGCGCGCTCATTTTGGAGATCTACAAGCAAACCGATGAGGCCATCCCCGCCGATGTGTTCGCGCTTTCACTGCTGCTGGCCAATCCCGCCCTGGTCGATCTCTTCGCTGTCGACCGAGGCAGACTCGTTCGACAGCCAGGGCGGCCGATCGGGCCACTAACGCGCTGGGTGGTCGAGCGCCGTCAGCCGTTTCAGACGGCAAATGCGCAGAACGAGCCACCGCCGGTTCA
>DATDPU010000154.1:0-55451 GCA_035292585.1 Anaerolineae bacterium
CGACCGCCTAATTCTGCGGGGTTGGGACGGCAGTTGCACTGCCGTCCGCCGCAGTGCTGGCCGCCGCCCTCTTTAAGAAGGCAGTGAAAGGCGGCGGTCATGCGGCAGGAACTATGCAACTTCAAGTTGTCGAAGTACTAGTATTACAGCGCAAAGTCGGGCTAATTGCCACCATATCTGGCGTGTCCGGCAACGCGAGAGCACCAGATGTGGGCCAGAATGCGGCAACTTTGCGTTGTAATACTAGTACCCCGACCATTTAATTCTGCGGGGTTCGGACGGCAGTTGGACTGCCGTCCGCCGCAGTGCTGGCCGCCGCCCTCTTTAAGAAGGCAGTGAAAGGCGGCGGTCATGCGGCGGGAACTATGCAACTTCAAATTGTCGAGGTACTAGTTGGGCGCCGTGAGGGTGAGCCGAATCGCAGGTGCGAACAACGTTCGGCGAAGCAGGGACAGGCGTGAGCCTCAGAAGCTAAGAATCCGGGTTTCCTTCGCGAACCCCGGTTTCTTTGCGAGCTGCTAATCGGCGGGTCGGGAGACCCGCCAAGAAGCTAAGCAGGCAACGTACCCCTCTCCGTGTCGGGGAGGGGCTGGGGGAGGGGTCGGCTCTCAAAACCACAACAACGACTACAACCAATATCAACCGCTTGCCCAACACACCTCCAACTGCCCGAAAACCGCAAATGGTTCAAACTAGCACAATAAAGTTGGGAAGGAATACGCAACCGTATCTTGCTATACTGCGCGCGGTCACGGATTGCGCTTTTCAATAGGTTGCCTGCAGGGCTTTTCCAAAGTCCATCGAGTGGGATAACCCGCCCTCGCCGTTGTCCTTCCGAGGCCGCAGGCCGAGGAATCTTTGCGCTGAGTCCTTGAGATTCCTCGCCGCTATGCGGCTCGGAATGACTTTGGAAAAGCCGTGGGTTGCCTGCAGACACCGCGACCGCTCGAAGCCCGCATCCGCGCGGTCGGTGAGCAAAAGCGCAAATCATGCCCGTGTTGAGTATATGGCTGGTTCGAGACCGTTGAACACCCTGCTTGAGAAGCAATAGAAGAATGTGTCAGGAGTGGTGACGGGGGAGGGTAAACATGCGGCAACTATACCGGCTGAGTATCACACATAAACTCGCGCTGGTCTTCGTTCTCTTTGCGGCGCTACTGCTGGCCGGCGTGGGCCTCCTGGCCTATCAGAGCGGCCAGGCCGCCTTGCAAGCGGCCACCGTCTCAGACCTGGTTTCCACCTCGCTCGAAAAGCAGGCGGCGTTTGAGGCCTGGCTTGAACACCAGCAATCGCACTTGACGGTGTTGGCTTCTTCTCCCAGCGTGCTCGGGTTCGCGGCGGACCTCAACGCCACCCGGCCGGGTTCAGCCGAAGCCCGCCTGGCGCATGACCACCTCGTGAACGAACTGCAGGTATTGACCACAGCTGACGGAGCGTATCGCGCCGTGTTCGTGCTCGATCCGCACACGGGCCGCGCCATAGCCTCTACCGACCCTCAGGCTGAGGGGATATCGCACGCGAGTTCTGCCTATTTCATCAACGGCCAGCATAGCTCCTACCTGACTGACGTGTACACCTTACCGGAGGAACAGGTCGTCCTGACCACGGTCGCCACGCCGCTGGTTTCGCCCAACGGCCAGTTGCTCGGGGTGCTGGTGGGGCACTTAAAGCTGGATGAGTTGAATGCCATCATTCAACGCCGCACCGGTCTGCATCAGACGGATGATTTCTTTCTCGTCAATACCGCGAACCGATTTGTCACCCAGCCCCGCCTGGTCCCGGACCCGGCCGTGCTCCAGTATGAAGTACGCACCGAGCCGATCCGGCGCTGTTTGGCGGGTGAGACCGGGAGCATCCTGGCCGACGATTATCGCGGCATACCCGTGATTGCCGTCTATCGGTGGCTGGCCGAGCGGCAGCTGTGTCTCATCGTCAAGGTTGAGCAACAGGAGGCCCTCGCACCCACGCACGCCTTGGGTCAGACGTTGCTGCTGGTGGGCGGTCTCGTCTTGTTGCTCGGAGCGCTCTTGGCGGTCGGCCTGTCGCAACTGATTACCCGGCCCGTCCGGACCTTGCAGGCCGGGGCCGAACGCCTGGGCCGGGGCGACTGGCAGGTGCGGTTGCCGGAGGCCAGGCAGGATGAGCTGGGAAGGCTCGCGCACGCCTTCAACCAGATGGCCGCCTCCCTCGCCGAGAACGAGCGGCAGCTCCGCGCCCATGCTATCGAGCTCGAACGCCGGGTCGAAGAACGGACGGCTGCGCTGCGCCAGCAGCGCGAGTGGCTGCGGGTCACGCTTACCAGCATCGGCGACGCGGTGCTCGCCACCGACACGGCCGGCCGGATTACCTTCCTCAATCCGGTGGCCGAGGCGCTGACCGGCTGGTCGGCGGACGCAGCGCAGGGCCAGGCGGTCGAGGCCGTGTTCCACGTCGTCGATGAGCAGACCGCTCAACCGGCTGAGAACATCGTGGAGCGTGTGCTGCGCGAGGGCTGCATCGTGAACCTGGCGAACCACACCGCCCTGGTCACCCGTGACGGCGGCCTGGCGCCGATCGAGGACAGCGCTGCACCCATCAGGGACGGCTCTGGCAACGTGTCCGGCGTCGTGCTGGTGTTCCACGACGTCGCCGAGAAGCGGCGCGCCGAGGAAACGTTGCGCACGAGCCAGGAGGATCTGAACCACGCGCAGGCTGTCGCGCATACCGGGAGCTGGCGCCTGGATGTCGGGCGGGACGAATTGCTGTGGTCCGACGAGACCCACCGCATGTTCGGAATTCCCAAGGGCGCGCCTCTGACGTATGCGACGTTTCTCGCCGCCGTTCACCCGGATGACCGGGATGTGGTGGATCGAGCGTGGCAAACGGCCCTCCGCGGCGAACTTTACGACATCGAACACCGCATCCTCGTGGCCGACACGGTGAGGTGGGTCCACGAACGAGCGGAGCTGGAGTTCGACCCGCAGGGAACACTGCTCGGTGGGTTTGGGGCCGTCCAGGACATCACCGAGCGCAAGCAGACCGAGGAAGTGCTGCGCCGCTATGATCTCTTAGCCAGTCACAGCCGGGACATCATTCTGTTCATGCGGCGTGACGACGGCCGCATTCTGGAGGCGAATGACGCCGCCCTAGCCGCTTATGGTTACAGCCGCGAAGAGCTGTTGGCGCTTACGATTAAGGACCTGCGCGCGCCGGACGCGCTGGCGTTGACCGCCGATCAGATGAGCGAGGCGGACAGCCAAGGCATTCTGTTCGAGACCGTCCATCGGCGCAAAGACGGCAGCACGTTTCCGGCGGAGGTCAGCTCGCAAGGCGCGATCATCGGCGGCGCACACACCCTCATCAGCGTCATCCGCGACATCACGGAGCGCAGGTGCGCGGAAGAAGAAATCCACCGCCTGAACGCCGCTCTGGAACAGCGCGTCACCGAACGCACCGCCCAGCTCGCCGCAGCCAACGAGCGGCTGCGGCATCTGGACCGGCTCAAGTCTAAGTTCGTGTCGGATGTCTCGCACGAGCTGCGCACCCCCGCGACGAACATTCACCTGTACTTGAATTTGCTGGAGCGCGGCAGGCCCGACAAGCGGGAACAGTATCAGAGCATCCTCGGCGAGCAGGTGGCTCGGCTGGTCAACCTGATCGAAGATATCACCGAGCTGTCGCATCTGGAACTCGACATCCTCTCGGCGGCGGCGGGACAGGTCGATCTGAACGCGGTCGTCGATCAGGTCGTCACCCAACTGCAATCCCACGCCAGCGCCGCCGGCCTCACCTTGACCTTCGAGCCGGCTGCGAACCTGCCGCTCGTGCGGGCGGCCCGCGAGCAGCTGAGCCGCGCGGCGGCGAGCCTGGTGATGAATGCCCTCAGTTACACCGCGCAGGGCCAGGTGCGGGTGAGCACTCGTCACACGCCGGATCGCGTCTATCTGGAGGTCCAGGATACCGGTCGCGGGATTGAGCCTGAGGACCTGCCGCACCTGTTTGAGCGCTTCTATCGGGGTCAGAACGTGAGCCACATTCCCGGCAATGGGTTGGGCCTGGCGCTCGTCAACCAGATTGTTGAGATGCACGGCGGCCGGACGGAAGTGGAGAGCCAGGTCGGCGTCGGCTCGACCTTTCGCGTCTGGTTGCCCGTGGGCGCAATAGAGACGCGTGAGGGTGTGCTCACGTCTTGAGCCGGGTCTGGAGCAGCTTTCGTATCTCGCCGGGTTCGGCGTGCCGCCCGGTCGCCAGCTTGGAATAGATCAGCTCCCCGTCCACCGCAACCTCGAAGCGGCCGCCGCTCGACGGGCTCAGCTCCAGCGCTTCGATCTGCGCTTCGAAGTCTTTCAGGATGTCGGCTGTGAGACTCACAGCGCGCGGCGTGTAGTGTCAAACCGCGCAGTACTCGATTCTGATCCTGACCATCGTTGAACTCCCTTCTGTCTGAAACCGGCGAGACCTCCAAGGTCTCCCGTGAGCAGTCTCTTCAAGCAATTTGTCTGAACGCTGTTTGCCGCCTCGGCGAGCTGCGCTGGTAGACCTCGGAGGTCTGGCAGCTTGACGTGTGGCGCACACCGCACCCCAGCTTACTTCAAGTAGATGCCATCCGGGTCCAATTCTTCGCGCAGCAGCCGCAGCTCCTCGTCCGTCGGCGGCTCGGTCGTTTTCAAATCGTCGGCCACCTTCAACGGCCAGCCGGTGTTCTTCAGCGCCTGCTCGACCGTCGCGCCGCGCGCAGCGTGCAGCGCCGTCAATACCAGCTCGCCGGTTTCGGCGTCGGGGGTGAGGATGCCGAGATCGGTCACCACCGCCTGTGGCCCGCCGCCGCGCAAGCCCTGCGCAACTCGCTCGGCGCGTCCGCCTAGAAAGCCCGCGCCGGTGACGAAGTCGCACTTCTCAGGAAAGCGCCGCGCCTGGTGCGGTGTGATGTAGTAGGTGCGATTGGCCCAGGCGGCGATCTCGGCGCTGCCGCCGCTGCCGGGCAGGCGCACCTTCGGCTTCGCGTACGACCCGATCACCGTCGCGTTGACGTTCCCGAACCGATCGATCTGCGCCCCGCCCAGGAACCCCACGTCGATCTTTCCATTCTGCAAGTAGAACGCGAAGATTTCGTACATCGAGCACACCGCCGCCGCGCCGCTGACCAGCGTCGGATCGCCGATCGACAGCGGCAGCCGCGCCGGTTGCGCGCCGATGACGCCGGCCTCGTAAACCAGGTTGAGATTTGGCGCGTGGGTGCGCCGGGCCAGGTTGCAGGCCAGGTTGGGCAGGCCGATGCCCACGAAGACCACGTCGCCATCGCGCAGCAGTCGCGCGGCGGCCACCGCCATCATTTCGGAGGAAGAGTAGTCTGTCACTCTGGCGGCTCCAGTCCGGCGTTGAGCTTCGATAGAAGACGCGCGCCTTCGGTACAGTATTTCTTAACCGCGCCCCAGCTCACCTTTCGCCGTAGCTGCAATTCACGTGGATCGGCTTCCGCGTCGTCAAAGTAGCGCAGCGCGTACGCCAGGTGAACTGAGAAATCAGGCTGATCGGGGTACTTCCGCGAGAGCAGTTGGAACAGGGTTTTTAGCGGAGCAATATTTCGGAGGCAGTACAAATCGACAAAGTCACGGCGCGCGCCGCGATCCTTAATTGCCGATAGCTTCATCAAACCGATATCGATCGGTTGGGCCAGAAATATACCGTCAGCATCGACGGTTGGGAGCAACAGCGGGTGATGCTGGTAGACGAAACTAACTTCTACTCCATTGATCGTTGCATAGATTTGCAAGTCTGACTCGCGCCGGATCGTAACCTCTCCGATGCGCTGCAACTGGTGCGCCAATGCGGTGCGCTCTTCTATTCCGAGCTGGTTAGTAGCCGAGAAAAAGTCCAAATCGTACGATATGCGATGGCCGATCTGTAAGGCCAAGGCCGTACCACCAGCCAGGTAGAAATCACGGGGCAGCGGTAGGGCTGCCAGAGCTTTCAGCGCGCCATACGTATCAGCGGCTAGAACATTCCAGAAAATGGCAGCTGTCATCGAGCGCCTCTGGACTGTTTTTTCTCGCTGAGGCGCTCCCACGGAGGGACCTTGTAGCGTTTGATGCCTAACATCCAGCGCCAGTACTCAAACGCACGCCGGTCGAGACGGCGATAACCGTGCTGCCGCACCCACTGCGCCACGCCGCGCTTGCCGTAGCGTTCGAGAAGCCACTGAATTTCATCCCAAGACCCGCGATTCAACACTCGCTCGATCACCACGGCTGCGTAATCATCCGGGTTCATGTGTGAAAAGTCATACTCGGGAAAAAGCCATTGGCTTGACCGAGGCAGTCCGTTAGGCGCCAGCTCTGTCATGTTATTCTCGCTCTCTCCAACCACCCAACTAACCAACCGCCAGGGCCTTGTAGATCTCCCGCACATTTTCTTCGTGCGCTCGCTGCATCGGCGGCCAACCGGCTTTGCCGCGATAGTCCATCGACTGACAGGCTGCTACGGTGGATGCCTCGTCCACGCCTTCGCCCAGCTGGCCGCCGATCACGATACGCAGCCGATCGAGGTACGCGATGTCTTCGGCGATTCGGGCGCGAATCGCGTCTGCGCCGTGCGTGACGCGCCCGTGTCCCGGTATCAGCGTCTCAACCTGCCCCGATGCGACCAGCGCATCGACCTTACGCAACGAAGCCAGGTAGTCGCCCCCATCGCCCTCGATCATCGGCAGCTCGATGTCCGAGAGCATGTCGGCGGCGAACAGCGTCTGCTCGGCGGGGAGGTGAACGCCTAACATATCGGGCGCGTGGCCGGGCAGGTGGAGCAATCTGAACTCGACGTCGCCCAGCTCGCCGGCCCAGCCGTCGTCGACCAGCTCGTGCGGCGGCTGAAACTCGAACGGCGGTTCGCGGAAGAGGTAGTATTCGGCGTCGAAGCGGTGTATGGCCGCTTCGGCTTGAGCCGCCCGCACCGCAGCGGGGAAACCGCGCTGCGCCAGCCGCCGTGCTCCGGGGAAAGCTTGTCCGCCTAGGATGTGATCCCAGTGATGGTGCGTGTACACCAGGTATTTCGCCGGCGTGCCGGACTGCTCGACGTACCAGCGGAGCGTTTCGATCTCGCGCGGCAAGAGATTCGGGTCGATCACCAGTGTGCCGCTCGAACCGCGCACCACGCCGCTCGTCGTCAGATATAACGCGCTCGTGAATACTCGGATGCGTGAGGCCATTCGTTGCCTGGTTCCTGGTCGTCGTCTGTCCCCTTCGCTGCGCTGCGGGGATCTTCGAGAGCCGACTCCTACTTAGAACGCGCCGTAGTTCACCGGCTGGCTCAACCTCGGCTGCACCTGTAACTGCGAATGAGTCTCGGCGCCCCGCTTGGCCCAATACTCGGCGCGATCCTTCACGCCGAATACCCACTCGTCCAGCCAGTCTTGTGCCGCTGCGCGGCTCGCGCTGATCTGGTCCCACTCCAGATAAAAGTGGTTATCCCGATCGTAGTAGCCTTGCGTGTAGGAGGGGTGGGCCGCGAAGGGGACTTCGCAGACGGCGCTGACGATGAAATCGGGGATGAGTGTGCGGTTCGGATCGGAGCGGATGATCGACTCGTCGACGATCTCTTCGACCGTCAGAATCACGCGCCGGCTGGCGAACGCCGCTTCTTTCTGCTCGCCGATGATGCCCCAGAACTGCGCGTTGCCCTGCCGATCCGCCCGCTGCGCGTGGATGATCGCCACATCGGGGTTGAGCGCCGGCACGGTCACCAGCTCGACCTCGGTGTACGGGCAGCGCACTTTCCGATACTGCGGATTCGCCCGCGCCAGATCGTCGGAGCCGGTCGGCTGCATCGGCAAGAACGGCAACCCCGAGGCGCCCGCCGTCAAACGCGCGATCATCGCAAAGTGCGAATACTCTTCATACGCCAGGCGCCCGGCTTCGAGCTCCCGGCGGATGATGCGCAGCGAACCCACGCCGGGGTTGCCGCTGTAGGAGAAGATCAATTTGCGCGCGCACCCCGCTGCCGCCAGCTGATCGTAGATCAGGTCCGGTGTCGCGCGCGCCAGCGTCAGGTCGCGTTTGCGCTGCCGGATGAGCTCGTGTCCGGCGGCAAAGGGGATGAGGTGCGTGAAACCGGCGGCGTAGACCGTATCGCCGTCGTGGACGAATTCCGCGATGGCCTGGTTGAGCGGCATGACTTTCGACATGCATGACCTCCTTTTGATCCACGCCTCTACACGAATTAACACGAATCAAAAGGCATTTGCTGGGGTGCGCCTTACGACAGGAAGGTCACGAACACGGAGTACTCGAAGTCGATAAAGGCTTGATAGTCCTGCACGCGATCGGCGGGCACGTTGAAGAACAGCCCGACGAAAGTACTGTTGCCCTGCTCCAGGTAACCGATGATGCGCCGATCGCTGCGTTCGAGCATCACCTTCAGACGTCCATCGGGCAGTCTCGCGCTCGCGGCGACCTGAGCATTGATCCCGAACTGGCCTAACGCCGCAACCGCCTGGCTGGTCAGCCCGGCGTCGTCGAGCGGTTGCGCAAGTTCTGCCTGCGCCACGAGGATAGACATGCGGCCGTTGCGGGCGGTAATCTGCGCCCCGCCCGGTCTAATCTGTTGCGGCCAGTCGAGCGGGACGGCCATCGCCCAGGCGCCGCCCTCCAGCGCCTTGAAGTACGTGCCTTGCACCGATTCGGCGTTGACCTGGAATGAATCGATGTACGGCTGCAAAGCCGCGTGGGTTTCAGCCCAGGTTTTCTCCTCGCCCGCGGCGATCACACCGGAAAGCGCCAGGTCGGTGTCGCGGAAGATTGACTGCCCTTCCCACTTCTGATCGCGATTCGTCAGTGAAAACGATACTTCAAACGCGCCGTCCGGCCGGCGCTGCTGGCTGATCACTTGATAATCGTTTGATACGCCGAGCAACGTCAGCGTCAGATCGGAGACGATCTTCAGACCTTCTGCGTCAGGCAGACGCCGATCGAGCAGGCCCGCATACCCGATCAGCAGGGCGCGCTCTTCCGGCTCGGTAAACGAAGCGAGGGCTTCTGTTTCCACCTCCGACTGCGACGGTTGCCAATCCTTGGGCGCTTGCAGTGAAAAAACGCCGGAGCGGTGTCTAAAATCAACCGGGTCGCCGGTGACGATCGGGTTGGGCGTGGCGCACGCGGCGGTCACGGCGGCGAGTATCACCAACAGCAGCAGACGAATCATTCTCATGCTTTGTCCTTCATTCACGGGTTATTCGATCAATATATCTCAAGAGATTGGCGCTTTCCTAGAAACCAGGTTTCTCCAAGAAACCTGGTTTCTGAGTTTCTCCAAGAAACCTGGTTTCTGAGTTTTCTCCGAGAAACCTGGTTTCTGAACTAGACGATACGAAGAAACACGCCGGGCTATTCCCTTTGTGTTTCTTCGTGTTCGATCGAGCGCGCCTCGTTGTTACAGCTTGCGGGCCAGCCAGCCCCCGACCGTCTCGACCAGCTGCCGGCGGTGACGGCTGAAGGTGTGATCCGCGCCGTCGATGATCACCAGATCGGCGGCCCCATTCGACGCCTTGTGCAGCCCGTACGCCTGGTCGATGTTCACGACGTCGTCGGGGTTGCTGTGGACGATCAGGATCGGCATCGAGCGGATGTCGGCAATCACGTCGACCGGATTGCGCGTCGTGCCCAGCGCGCGAATCTCCGATTGGAGCTGTGTGCCGCTGGCGCCGCTCATGAAGCGCGCGTACTCCATCGCTTGCTCCGGCGAGAGATACCAGGTCCGCATGTTGCTGATCCCGCTGATCGTCACCGCCGCTTTCACACGCGGATCGCGCGCCGCGCACACGATCGCCGCCCAACCGCCCAGACTATGGCCGATCAGCGCGAAGCGATCGGCGTCGACCGCATACGTCCCAGAGATGAGTTCGTCAATTGCCGCGCGCACGTCATCGGGGATGCCCGACAGCGTATACTCACCCGTGCTGCCCCACGATCCGCGATAGTGGAAGATCAGCGCGTTCCAGCCCGCATCGCGCAAAGCATAGGCGATATCGAAGTTTCGCTCGATGCCGGGAATGCCGTGCAGCACGATCGCGGTAGGACGCGGTCCAGCCCCCGACCCCAGGTACAGCGCTCCGAGCAATTCCTTGCCCGCACTTTGGATGATGACCGCTTCAGGCCCACCGGATGACATGGCAACACTCCCGACCTCACCCCCTTCCCCGGCCCCTCCCCCGCTCCGCATCTGATGAAGGAGCGGGGGAGGGGTGGCCGCCAGACCGGGGAGGAGGTGCGGTTTATTCAATCACCGTCTGCGATTGCTCGTGCAGATATTGCGGCACGTAATACAGCGAACCGCCAGCTTTGCCGGTGCTGCCCGAACCTTTCCAACCGCCGAACGGCTGGAAGCCCGGCCATGCGCCGGTCGTCGCGCCCTGCGGCCGATTCGCGTAGCTGACGCCGGCTTCGATGTTGTCGAAGAACCACTGGAGTTCTTTCTTGCTGCCGTAGAAACCGGCGGTCAGCCCATAGTCCACGGCGTTGGCGTGGCGCAGCGCTTCGTCCAACGAATCGACTTCCGCGACCAGCGTGATCGGCAGGAACATCTCGTGCTTCCACAGCCGGTGCTCGAACGGCGCTTCGGCGATCGTCGGCTCGCAGAAGTAACCCTGGCCGAGTTCGCCGGCGACGAGCTGTTTGCCGCCGCGCAGGATCGCGCCGCCGTGTGACAGCTCCTCGTTGAACTCGCTGAACTGCCGATAGGCGTTGGCATTGATTACCGGCCCCAGCCAGTTTTCGCGCCGGGTCGGGTCGCCGATCTTGATCTGATGGGTCAGGTCGAGCAGCTTCTGCTTGAACCGGTCGGCCACCGGTTTCTCGACGTAGATGCGCGAGCAGGCCGAGCACTTCTGACCTTGCAGGCCGAACGCCGAGCGCAGGACGCCGATCGCCGCGCGATCCAGGTCGGCGTGGCGGCTGACGATGGCCGGGTTCTTGCCGCCCATCTCGGCGATGCACGGCCTCGGCCACTTGCCATTCGCGAAGGTCCGGTAGATGTGCATCCCCACCTCATACGAGCCGGTGAAGGTGATGCCATCGACCTCCGGGCTTTCGATCAACGTCTGCCCGACGCTCGCGCCGCCGCCCGTGACAAAGTTGAACACGCCGTCGGGCAGACCCGCATCGCGGAAAACCTCGGCCAACAAACGACCCGTATACGGCGTGTCCGACGCCGGCTTGAACACGACCGTGTTGCCCGCGACGAGCGCCCCGCCGCTCGGGCCGCCCGCCAGCGCGAAGGGGAAGTTGAACGGCGAGATCACCACCCATACGCCGTAGGGCTTGAGCACGCTCAGGTTGCGGCTCTTGTAACCTTTGAGCGGATCGACGCCCATCGGTTTCACGTAGCCGGTGTTGGCTTCCGTCTGGTCGCAGTAATAGGCGATCAGGTCGGCGGTTTCCTGCACGTCGCCCAGCGCCTCCATGCGGTTCTTGCCGACTTCGAGCGCCATCACCGCGCCGATGTCGTACACGCGCTTCTCGATCAGCGCGGCGGCCTTGCGCAACAGCCTGACCCGATCCTGCCACTTTAGCCCGGCCCACTTCGGCCAGGCGGCGCGCGCCGCGGCCAGCGCAGCGTTGGCATCCTGCGCCGCGCCTTTCTGGAAGGTGCCCAGCAGCCACTCGGCGTTGATCGGGCTGCGATCGTCAAACTTCTGGTCCGCGAAGCGATCCTGGCCGTTGATGAGCATCCCGTGGTCTTTGCCCAGTTCGGCCTTCGCCTGAGCCAGCGCCTTCTCGAACTTGGTATGGAGTTCTTCCGGCGGATCGAACATGGTCGCGTAGGTCAGCTTGAACGCGCCGTTGCCGCCGGTCTTGCGCGCGGCCCGTTTGGCGGCGGCCTTGGGTTTGGCCGATCGCTTGGGCGCAGCTTTGGCGGCTTTGATATTCGTCCTCTTCACTGCCATACGGAACCTCCTTGAGTTGAATATTTCTGCATTCTCAATTCTTCATTCTGCATTGAAGAAGTAAGGTCTTGCCAATCCTCCCGTGAGCGTCGCCAGCTTCAGCGGCAGCACGATCCCATCCAACGCTTCGGCCGGCGCGCGGACGCACTTGCCGATCAGCCCGCGCAACGTCTCGTCACTCACTTCAGCGCTTGAGCCAGTGCGTTCAACTACGAGCAGCTCAACCAATCGACACACATAGCGATCGCCGACCGCCTGATACGCCAGCATCTCGGCCCGATAGGTTGCCTGCACTTGACCTGACGGCGGCGACCAGGCGAAGTGAAGCTCCACGAGCTTTGTCTGAGCATTTGTCATCGGGTGTGGCGCTTGATTATTGGGATAACAGCTCCGACTTTAACAAACACACGAAGCCTGCTTGCTCGAAATGGTGATCGGTTGCCAGCGCTTCTCGAATGTTGTGTTGTTGCATCAGCACAAAACTTGCGCAATCGACCAGGCTCCATTCCTTATCCTGGCGATTCTTAAACATTTCCCATGCTTGTTCATCAAGCGTTGAATCCACATGGACGACTTGAACGTAAGGCGAGGTCTTCAATCCCTCTATAAAGGCGATTATCTTGGGTCGCGGAATGTCCAACGGGCTAGCTAGAAGCGCGGCTAGTTCCGTGATGATGTAATTGGTCGTAACAATTTTTCGTTGTTGCCGGCGGGCTGCGCGATACACTTGGGCCGCCAACATGTGATAGGACTGGGTCGGATCGACCAGATGGCCCCAGCCCGAGGTATCGACAAATAGGTCAGGCATCTCCGCTGTCGTCCTCTTCGCGCCTCTTCTCCATCAGTGTCTGTCCCAGATACTTATCATGTTGGTCGGCCCAGTCCGAAACATTGCTGTGGAACGCTCCGATAAACTTCTCCACAGGATCATCGGCAGCACTCTGGGCAGCCGTCGCCAGCCACTCGACAGCCTGTTCTTCGGGGGTCCGTCCAGTCTGCTTCGCAGTCTTTTCTAGAGGTCGATAGACATCTTCAGGCACTTCCAAGATCAATGTGCGTTCCATACTTTACCACCTTCGGTCTCAGGCCGCGCTCACCACTTCCGCATCGCACATCGGCAGCAGCTTATCCAGCACTTCGATTGCGCGGATCAGGTGGCGCTGCTCGATCGTCAGCGGCGGCGCGAGAATGAGCAAGTTGCCGCGCGCGGCAAATGATACGCCGTGCGCCCGGCCTTCCTCTACCACCCGTCGCAACGCCGGCGCGAGCTGCGGCCAGGGCGCTAACGGCTCTTTGGTCGCGCGGTTCTTGACCAGCTCGATTACGGCGAACAAACCTTGCCCCCGGATATTGCCGATCGCCGGGTGCGTCTCTTCCAGGAAGCGCAAGACCGAATGCATCCGCTCGCCCAGGTCGCGCGAGCGGGCGATCAGGTTTTCGTCGCGGTACGCCTCGAGCGCAGCCAGGCCGGCGGCGCAGGCCAGCGGATGGCCGCTGTAGGTCAGGCCGGTGTACAGCATCCGCTGTTCGAAGAACTCGGCGACTTTCTTTGAGACGACGACTGCCCCTAACGGGATGTGTGCGCCGGTCAAGCCTTTCGCCAGCGTCATCAGGTCGGGTTTGCCGGCGTCGCCGTACTGCTGCCAGGCGAACCAGTGCCCGACCCGCCCGAAGCCGCTCATCACTTCGTCGGCGATCAGCAACACGTTGTATCGAGTGCAGATTTCACGCACGCGCGGCCAGTATTCCGGCGGCGCGACGATGCCGTTCGTGCCGGCATGCGGCTCCAGCAATACGGCCGCGACCGTGTCTGGCCCCTCCCACTCGATCAGGTCGGCCACGTGGTCGGCGCAGCGGATTCCGCACGTGTCATATTGCAGGCCAAGCGGGCAGCGATAGCAGTCGGGTGGGATGGCGTGAACGACGTTGGGGGCGCCGGGCGGGTACGTCCAGCCGCGATCGTCGCCGGAGAATTCCATGGCCGCGTGCGTCGCGCCGTGGTACGAGCGATAGCGCGTGATGATCTTGCCGATCGGTTTGTTGGTGGCCCAGCGCGCAAACTTCACGGCGTTCTCGTTGGCGTCCGCGCCGGACAGCGTGAAGAACACGCGCCCGCCCTCGAAGCCGGCCAGCTCCAGCAGCCGCGCGGCGAGCTGCGCGCGCGGTTGCGCGCCCCAGGCTGAGGTGACGAAGCACAGCTCCTCGGCTTGCTGTCGGATCGCCTCGACGACGCGCGGGTGTTGATGGCCCAGGTTCGAGCACTCGGCCATGCTGCTCATGTCGATGTAGTGGTTACCCTGATCATCCCAGAAGAGCGCGCCGCTGCCGCCGACGATCGTCGGCGCGTTCCAATTGGCCTGGGCCGTCCAGGTGTGCATGACGACGGCGCGTTCGTTGACCGGCACGGCGGGCTTGTCCGAAGCAGCTGCATGGGGAGAGGTCGAGTTTGTCATTGCGGGCTATTGTAGGGCAGCAAGCGGAGATGGTCAAGGAGTTACACTGGCGGCCACGGGATGTGCCGATGGGAGCCAGGGTTGGGAAATCGAGCGGCTGCGATCAGCTGATCGGCGCGGCGGCGCAGCGCCGCCATTTCTTCGCGCGCCAGCAACCGGTTCAATGTCTTTGTCACCGCGTCCGATCGCGAACTTAAGTGCGCGCGGAAGCGGCGCACATCGTCCAAGAGCTGGGCCGGGATCGGTTCTCCCGCGAACTCCCAAATCACCGTGCGGAGTTTTGACTCGGCGTGAAAACAGATGCCGTGATCGATTGCCCAGATGTGATTATCGGCGTCGCACAGGCAATGACCGGCCTTACGATCGGCGTTGTTGATCAAGGCGTCGAAGACGGCGATCTGCTTGAATTGCTCGGGGAACTTTTTGCCGCAGGTGAAATAGTGCTCGTCCGGGTCGGCGTGAATGTAAAACTGGAGCGAGCCTCGGCCGTGCGGGCCGTCGCGCAGCACCGTCGGCGGGACGAGCCGCCAATCGAGCGCCTGGCTCACCACGTACGCGGCCAGTTCGCGATCGGCGAGGGTGCCGCTGGGAAAATCCCACAACGGCCGCTCACCCCGGCAGGGCTTATAGACGGCCAGCGTTTGCAGGTCGTCCTGCGTGACGACGGCCAGATAAGTGTAGTTGCTGCTCCACGGGATTAAGCCCTGCAGCTCCAGCTCGCCGTGGGCCAGCAGGTGGCTGGCGGATTCGATGGAGAGGGGTGGCTGTTCGGCAGAGGCGCGAATGGCGGAGTCGGCCATGTGGCTTCAGTTTACGTCGTCACCAGCATGCGGCTGTGCCCGTTGCGCTTGGGACAGAAGTGGCCGTCGGCGTCTTCGGGCCGGCCGCACAGCGGGCACAGCGGCCGGCCGTGCGCGGCGACCGCTAGCGCATGATCGGCCATGGCGCGCATTTGCGCGCGGCTGGCCCAGAAGCGCGCCACGGCGGTGGGCTTGGGCTCGGGCGGCGGATCGGTTTCGGCTTCAGGTTCTTCGGCGGTGAGTTCGTGCGCGACCAGCACGATCAGATCGGTGTCGGTATCGTAACCCAACCCCATTTGGGAGACCCGGAAGTTCGGCTCGAACGGGCCGCGCAGTTCCAGATCGAGCGGGCCGACCGGATCGCCTTCCGAATCGGCCGGGAACTTTTCATTGATCTCGTCCAGAAACTGATGGATGCCGCGCGCCAGCATCTGCACCTGCTCTTTTTCGGCGACGAGGGTGACGATCTCATCCAGTGTGCGCGCCTGAATGTAAAAGACGCGATGCCCGGGTTCGCCCACCGCGCCGGCTGTTATCGCGATGACCGGATTGAGTTCGTACACCTTCTGCGTCATGCCGTCCTCTTGGATCGCGCCCGCCCGTTCGGCGCCGGCGGCTGGAATGGCCCGGTGTCATTCAGGCGCAGCAGGCGCGCGCCGAAACGCCCCAGGCCCAATACCGTCACCGAACAGGGCGCGATCAACAAGCGCTGGAAGGCGTCGAGCGGCATGCCGATGAAGTGTGCGACGATCGCTTTGATGACATCCCCATGCGAGAACACGGCGACATTGCCTTTAGGGTGCGCGGCGGCGATGCGCTCAATGCCCCCGACCGCCCGGCTTTGCATCTCGCGCAGCGACTCGCCATTCGGAAAGCGCATCATGCTGGGCGCGATCTGCACCGTGGCCCATTCTTTCTTCTTCGACAACTGGCTGAGCGACTTGCCTTGCCAGTCGCCGTAGCGCACCTCGCCGAGTTCGGGCGCGCGGATCACTTTTATCCCCCGCGCCCGGGCCAGCGGCGCGGCGGTCTCAAGCGTCCGCTCCAGCGGGCTGCTGTAAATCGCCTCGAACTTGACCGGGGCCAGGCGCTCGACGAGTCCTTCGGCTTGTTGCTTGCCCAGTGGGTTGAGCAGCACGCCCGGCAGCCAGCCAGCCAGTTTTTTATCGGCCCAATCGGTGTGGCCGTGACGGATCAGGAAAATGTGTGACATGCGACATCAGGTAGACGGGTCTGTGCGGAAAATTGTACCACGTTGCAAGAGTGAGTGGCAACGACCTATCACTTTTGATAAACCCGGTTTCTTTGAGAAACCGGGTTTCTAGCGCTCCGACAATTTGAAGTTGCGTAGTTCCCGCCGCATGACCGCCGCCTTTCACTGCCTTCTTAAAGAGGGCGGCGGCCAGCACTGCGGCGGAGAAACCCGGTTTCTTTGAGAAACCGGGTTTCTAGCCGCTATGCCGGATGTGCACGATATCGCCATCTTTGACGAGGTACTCTTTGCCTTCCAGCCGAAATTTGCCTTTGGCTTTCGCTTCGTTCATCCCGCCGAGCTCGATCAAGTCTGAGTAAGCGACGACCTCAGCCCGGATGAAGCCCTGGGCCAGATCGGTGTGGATCGCGGCCGCCGCTTCGACCGCCGTCGCGCCCCGGCGCACCGTCCAGGCGCGGACCTCATCTTCACCCACCGTGAAAAAGGATTGCACGCCCAGCAGCTCGTAAGATAAGCCGATCACCTTCGTCCGGCTGAGTTCGCCGATACCGTACTCCTGCATAAACAGCGCCGCATCCTCGGGTGCCAGCTCGACGATTTCGCGTTCGAGCTGGCCGTTCAACGCGACGATGGCGGTGTGCGGCTGGTTGATCGGTACGTCCGGCGCGCGGCCATTCTCATCAAGGTTGAGCACGATCAGCGTGGGCTTGAGCGTGAGAAAGCCGTAACCGCGCAAGCCCTGCTCCTCTTCCGCGCTCAGACCCAGCCCGCGCAACGGTTGCTCGGATTCCAGCGCGTCCTTCAAGCGCTCGAACAGAATCTTCTCTTTCGCCGCTTGTTCGCGGTTCGGCGCGCCTTTCTTGAGGCTCTCGTCGATGCGTTCCAAGCGCCGCTCGACCGTCCCCAAATCGTTGAGCAGAAACTCGGTGTCGAGGATTGCCAGGTCGCGCAGTGGATCGAGCGCACCCTCGCTGTGCGGCACGCTGGGGTTCTCGAACACGCGCAGCACGTGCATGAGCGCATCCATCTGCCCGATCTGATTGACGAAGGGGCCTGGCAGGCCCGTCTTGCCGACGCCTTTATCCATGCCCCCGACGTCGGCGTAGGTGACCTTGGCGTAGATCGTCTTGCGCGGGTTGAACATCGCGCTCAACCGATCGACGCGCGCGTCGGGCACGGACGTCACCGTGGTCTGAATCTTCAACTGGCCAGAGGAGAAAGCGGCCATTGCTTTTTCACCGCCGGCCAGGGCGTGAAAGATCGTGGTTTTACCCGATTGAGGGAGACCCAGGATTCCGATTTGCATGCGCAGGATTATCCCCGATGCACCGATGAACGTCAAGCCACACGCCACCACTCGGATTCACGGATACGCCACGTCCGCGTAATCCGTGCGCATCCGTGTCGGGCCTCCGTGTGGACAGGACTTTGCGGCGCTTGCGTTATGTGGGGCATCGGTATACTATATGCGCACGCCCCAGCAGTCGCTCGTTAAGACGCGAGGTGCGTCATGAACCATCTGTATCGACTAATCTGGGTGAGCCTGTGCGCCGCCCTGTTATTCGGGCCGGTACTGACCGCTGCGGCCCAGTTTGGCGGGCCGGACCCGGTCTTGACCAAAACGATGTTGCCCCAGCGGCCCAAGATCGGCGAGCCGGCGCGCATCACCATCGTGGCGACGAACCGTGGCAACGCCAACGCCGAGAATGTGGTCATCACCGATCCGCTGCCCGATAACATTGCGCTGGCCGGCGTTTCGGCCAGCCAGGGCAACGTCGAGGTGGCGCAACGCATCATCACCGTGCGGGTGGGCACGCTCGCGCCGGGCCAGACCGTCACCGTGACCAATGAGGTGGTGATCCTCAGCGAGTTCGCCAGCGATACCCCGTACACCAACTGCACGGGTCTGACTTACCGGGATGGCACGGCGCGGTTAGCCTGCTTTCCAGTCGGGCCTGTCTTCAACCCGGTCTCCGTGACATCTCCGCCAAGATTCCTGCCCAATGCGGGATCGGTTGCGACAGCCTTGCCGCTCGGATTGATGGTCGCGGGCGCGGGCGTGACTTGCCTGTTGGCGGCGCGGCGTTTGCGCCGCAGTCCGATACCGTGAGCCATGACCGATCGTCCCACTATTCTGCTCGTTGAAGACGACGATGATCTGCGCACGTTACTCCAGTCCGCCCTGACGCGTGAAGAGTACGACATCACCGTCGCGTCGAGCGGTGAGGAAGCGTTGCGCAAGATGTCGATCCTGTCCTTCGACCTGGTGATCACCGACATTCGATTGCCCGGCATCGACGGCGTGCAGCTGGTGCGCGATATCCGCCGGCGTTGGCCCGATATCGTGGTGCTCGTCCTCACCGCCTATCCCTCGCTCGATAGCGCCGTAGCCTGCCTGCGCGCCGGCGTTCACGATTACCTCTTCAAGCCTTGCCCGGTCACCGAGATTCGGCGCAGCCTGCGCGAAGGGCTGGCCAAGCGCCAGGGCTTCACCAAACGGTTCGAGCTGTTGCAGGCGTTGGAACAGCAGCTCACGCTGGGCTTGCGCGCGCTGCGCGGCGAGATGCCCGCCAGCTCGTCCGTGCTCGACTCGATCGGCGATGGCATGACGACGATCGGCCGCTTCGTACGCACCGGCTCGTTAATCATCGACCGCGAGCGTCACGAGGCGATCCTGGGTGAGACGCCGCTGGAGCTGACCCCGACCGAGTTTGAAATCCTGGCGTATCTCGCCGAGCGCGCCCCGGCGGTGGTGACACCGATCGAGTTGGCCCGCCGCGCCATGGGTTACGAAGCCGACGAGCAAGAGGCGCGCGAACTGGTGAAGTGGCACATTCATCACTTGCGCCAGAAGATCGAGGCGGATGCCACCCGGCCGATTCTGTTGAAAAACGTGCGCGGCGTCGGCTACAAGATCGACGTCACGTAATCGCAGCATCGGACGCATCCACTTGGGTTTCCACACTACGGACTACGCTACACGGCACGTAGTGGGTATTGCGTAGTCCATTTGAAACCTTGCCGGTCATTCATGCATGAGGTGCCTATGACCACACCGCGCCGCGTGCTCGTCGAAGTCCGTGCCCCGGTGGTGAGCCGGCCGGCGGTGGCGGCGTCGATCGCGATGGAGTCCGGCCGCAAGCTGCCCGGCTTCGCGCGCGACGAGTCTTTCGAGGCCGTGCCTCTCCGCGCGCGCGGCCGGCCCGGCGTTCGTGTCGCGCTGGGGCCGGCGGACGGAGGCACGTTAGTCTTGCGCGGCACGCTCGATCCGACGGCGGAAGCCGAGCTGAAGAAACGCCCCGAGGTGATCGCGATCTGGAGCGATCCGCCGATCGCACCCTTTCAACAAGTCGAACGGATGCCGATGCCGCGTGAGTTCCTGCAAGTCTCGCCAGGTGTCACGCAGATTAGCGCCGGCGGCAGCAGCTGCTCTCCAGCCGATTGCACCCCGACCGTCCCGAAAGGGACTCTGCAAGCCGTTGCCGAATACTTGGGCTGCCCCGAACTGTGGGAGAAACGCATCACCGGCGTCGGCGTGGTCATCGGCATTTGCGATACCGGCGTCGATCGCAACGTGATGCCCAGCTTGATCGATGGCTGGTCGCCCGATCCCGCTTTGCCGGTGGGGACCGATGCGAACGGCCACGGCAGTATGACCTCGACCGATGCGGTGGGCATCGCCATCGATGCGAAGGTCTGCGACATCGGCGTGCTCAAGACCCAAGACGCGCAGACGGCAATCTCGAATGCGCTGACCGGGTTCCAGTGGGCGCTCGATAAGTACCGCGGTCCGTTGAAGTACCCGCACATCTTGTCGAACAGCTGGGGCATTTTTCAGCAAGCCTGGGCGCCCGATTACGCTGCCAATCCCAACCACCCTTTCACGCGCAAAGTGCGTGAAGTGATCGACGCCGGGGTCGTCGTGTTGTTTGCGGCGGGTAACTGCGGCGCAGTGTGTGCGGACGGGCGCTGCGGATCGGATCGCGGGCCGGGCAACAGCATTTGGGGCGCGAACAGTCTGGAGCCGGTCATCACCGTCGGCGCGGCCAACCTCAACGGTGAATGGGCAGGTTACTCCAGCCAGGGGCCGGGAGCGCTCTTCGCGCAGAAACCCGACATCGTCGCGCCCGCGCACTTCACCGGCTATTACTCGTGCGATGCCGGCACCTCGGCGGCTTGCCCGGTTGCGGCCGGCGTCGTGGCGTTGCTCAAGAACGCGCGTTTCTTCGAGATCAAGCCGGCCGACGCGCGCCGCGTCTTGATGGAGTCAGCGCGCGATTTGTGCGACCCCGGCTGGGACGCGCACACCGGTCATGGTATGATCAATGCCAAAGCCGCGTATGAACGTTTACTGGCGACGGTTCCGGGAGAAAAGGGATGAAGGAGGAATGGAGAATGGAGAATGAAGAAAACACTCCTCAATCAGTCGTCTCCAATCCCACTCCGCTGCGCTTCGAGGGCTGCTCCGGCACGGTCCGCCTCTCACTCAAACTCTAAACTCTAAACTCAAACTCTAAAAGGTCATCTGTGCAGCGTGTATCATTTTCTGCCGCCCCATCTCGCGCATCCAACGGGCATCTGACCGCTTATCAGTTTGAAGGGTTGCTGGCCTACCCGGAAGTTGGGCATGCCGTGTTCACGCGCCACGGCGGCGTGAGCGTTGGCCCGTATGCGTCGCTCAACCTCAGTCGCGCCGTCGGCGATGATCCCGAAGCTGTGGCTGAAAACAACCGGCGTGTCCTCGCCGCCTTCGGTTATCGGCGCGAGCAGGCTGTCACCGCCTGGCTGGTCCATGACCGTAACGTGGCCGTCGTCACGCGCGCCGATCTCGATCGCGAACCACACCAGGTTGATGCGCTGATCACCCGCGAACGCGGCCTGCCGCTGGCGATGCGCTTTGCCGACTGCGCGCCGCTCGTGTTCTATGATCCGGTGTGCCAGGCGATCGGCGTTGCGCACGCCGGCTGGCGCGGCGTAGTCGTGAATGTGGCTGCGGCGACGGTGCAGGCGATGGTTCAGGCGTTTGGGAGCGACCCGCAGCGCTTGTGGGCGGGCATCGGGCCGGCGATCGGCGTCGAGCGTTACGAGGTGGGCGCCAATGTGGCCGAGCAGGTGGTGTCCGCATGCCCGCTGGGGGCACGTCTCACCCAGCCCGGTTCGAACGGTCGCCCGCATCTCGATCTGACGGCGGCCGTCACGGCGCAGTTGCAAGCGGCCGGCGTGGGCGCGATCGAAATGTCGGGCCTGTGCACGGCCAGCGACACGGCGGAGTGGTTCTCGCACCGGGCTGAAAACGGCAAGACCGGCCGCTTTGGATTGGTGATCGTGTTGAACGTTTAGAGCTGACTACCTGTCTACCTGCTACTTGTTTACTTGCTACCCGTCTACTTGCATACCGGTAATTCGTAACCAGGGAACAGGCAAACAATTGGTTGCGTAATGCTGACTCGGCTGGCCGACAACTTGCATCGTGTTCAAGAGCGCATCCGGGCGGCCGCGCGGCGAGCCGGGCGCGATCCGGCGGAAGTCACGCTGGTCGCCGTGACCAAGACGCATCCGGTGGACACGCTTCTTGCGGCATACGAACTGGGCGTGCGACACTTCGGCGAAAACCGCGTTGAAGAAGCTCTGGAGAAAATTCCGGCCGTTCAATCCGCAATCAAAAATCAGCAATCCGAAGTCACTTGGCACATGATCGGCCATATCCAAAGCCGCAAAGCGGAACAGGTCGCCAACCTGTTTGATTGGGCGCACTCGGTGGATAGCTTGAAACTCGCCGAGCGGCTGAATCGCTTTGCCGCGCAGCAGGGCAAGCAGTTGACTGTGCTCTTGGAATTCAACGTGTCGGGCGAGGCGAGCAAGTATGGGATGCGCGCGCCGGGCGATAGCGAACTGCTAAAAACGATCGAGGCGATCGGCGCGCTGCCGCAGCTGCGGCTCGCCGGGCTGATGACGCTGGCGCCGCTCGGCGCCGCGCCGGAGTCGGCGCGCCCGATCTTTCGCGCGCTGCGTGAACTGCGCGATCAGCTGGCCGGCCGCTTTCCGCAGGCCGAATGGCGACAGCTCTCGATGGGCATGACCGACGACTTCGAGGTCGCAATCGAAGAGGGCGCGACGCTCGTGCGCGTCGGGCGGGCGATCTTTGGGGAGCGGAGACAATCTCCCAACCCCTCATCTCCAACTTCTAATCTCTAACTTCCAACTTCCAAAGGATCAAAATGCTCCAAATCATCGGGCTGGTGCGCTTCCTGTTCGAGCTGTACTCGCTGATTCTGATCGCGCGGATTCTGGCGTCGTGGGTGCGGCTCGATCCGTACCACCCGCTCGTGCGGCTGTTGTATCAATTGACCGAGCCGCT
This sequence comes from Anaerolineae bacterium, assembly GCA_035292585.1. Lineage (GTDB taxonomy): Bacteria > Chloroflexota > Anaerolineae > Fen-1058 > Fen-1058 > DASSFZ01. The sequence continues at coordinate 22,736 of DATDPU010000154.1, forward strand.
GCTGGCGCCGATCCGCCGGCTCTTGCCCCAGACCGGGATGATCGACTTCAGCCCGATTGTCGCCTTCATCGTGCTGCGCGTGGCCGAAGAAATCGTCCTGCGAATCCTGGTCTCGCTCGCGTGATGAGCGGCTGGACGATCGCCGAGTCGGGTGGGGGCGTGACGTTCGCCGTGCGCGTGATCCCGCGCTCGAGCCGCAACGAGCTGGCCGGCCTGCACGGCGAGGCGCTGAAGGTGAAGTTGACGGCGCCGCCGGTGGAAGGTGCGGCCAATACTGCGCTCATCGAGTTCCTGGCGAAGCGGTTGGACGCGCGTAAAAGCGCCGTGTCGATCCTCAGCGGAGAGAAGAGTCGCACCAAAACGGTGCGCGTGGAAGGCATCACTCCGGAGCGTCTGAAGCAACTCTTGCTTGAATAACGCCACGCGGCCGGCGAACGGTTGGTCACTCCATCTTTTGCACGCGTGTTTTACTGGCCCGCGTCTCTTCCGCTGCCTTAGCTGCCTGGGCGATTTGCGGGTCGGCTACGATGGCGCCGCCGCGCACGGTCGCCCCAATCACCAGACCCGCGCTGATCAAGACCAGGTTCTTGATGATGTATTGGCCTTCCAGCGTGGGCGCGTAGGGGATATGCACGAACACTTCCTGCGGGAAAAAGAGAATGGGCAGGATCGTGCCCACCATTTGCAGGCCCAGCAGGAACAGGGTTGCGCGCAGGAACACCCCGAAGATCAACCCTAGCCCGATCAAACATTCCCAGGCCGCGAGTATGAACAGCGATACACCGGCGGGGATCAGTCCAAAGGTAAGGAGGTCGAGGGTGCGGGTCGCCAAATCCTGGGCCGGGCTGAGACCGGGGAAGAACTTTAACACGCCGAACCAGAAGAAGACGAGGCCCAAACTGAGCCGAAGCAATGTGACGCCGTAACGAGCCATCCAGAGCGTCAGGCGGTTATCGATACGCGTGAACCAGTAGTAGAAACGTTTCATACGCAACTCTTAAGTTCTGAAGGATACGCTGGTGCTCTTGGCCCGCGTCCCCGCGGGCCGTCCGCGAGGACGCGGACGGTGAGCACTCTATATTCCGTAAGACTTTCTTGAATGCACTTAGGCCGGGACAACTTGACTCTTCCGACGCGCGATCTCGGCCAGCGCCCGGTAAGCGGCAGCCCGCACGCTGGGATTGTCGTCTTGAAGACGATTGCGCAGCGCCGGGATGATGTCCGCGTCGCCGAGGTACGCATAGGAGTGAACCGCGGCCAGCCGAACCGTAGGATCAAGGTCTTCGAGCGCGCGTTGCAGCGCCTGCGCCGCCGATTTGCCCAGGCCGATCGGCTGTCCCTTGCTCGCCGACCACTGCACCAGCCAGCCCAGGTTATCTTTATCGAGCGGCGTCAGATCGATCGCCGGCCCGTCGCCGCCGTCTTGACTCATCGACTTGAGCGCCTCGGTCGCGCCGGAGCGGACGAACCACTGCCGGTCTTCGCGCTCGAGCTTCAGCAACAGGTCGCGCGCCCAGCTCTCGCCGATGCGGGCCAGGCCGTACGTCACGGCGCGCCGGATCCGCACGTTGTCCGGGTCTTGCTCGTCCACGAGCGTTGCGCCTTCCCGGAGCAGTTCCCAGCCGGCTTTCCCGCAGTTGGCCAGCGCCTCGGCCGCCGCGCGGCGCGCATCGTCATCCAGATCGAGCAGGGCTTGCGCCAGCGCCTCGACTGCGGCCTGGCCGCCGATCTCGCCCAGCACCCGCACCGCTTCGAGCCGCACCTCGGCATCGGGATCGGCGGTGAACGGGGCGATGGCGGCGGCATCGGCTTCGCGTCGCATCAGGCCGAAGCCGCGCAGGCCGAGCCGTTTTAGCGAAGGCTCCGGGCGCGCCAGCGCGCGGGTGAACAGCAGCGCCAGGCTTTTGTCGCGGGTGGACACGACCGTGCGCAGCAGTTCGTCGCGCAGCGGCTCGGGCGTGGTCGGCCCCATCAGGAGTTTGACCAGCTCGCCCATCACCCGGTTGCGCCAGGCCGCTTCCGGCGGCGCGACCGAGGCCCAACTCCCCAGGCGTTTGAGCATGGTGCGGAATAGATCGTCGGGCCGGGCCAGCGCGGCGTTGACCAGCGGCGTCGGGTCCTCCAGCGCGGCGAAGAAGTAGACGACATCTTTCCACGCCGGATCGTCGATCCGGGTTGCCAGCATCATCGCCTGGCCGGTGTCGCGGGCATAGGTCGCGGCCAGGTAGGCGGCAATCCGCCGATGCGCAAAGGCTACCCCTTCACCCAGCGGGATGAACAGCGCCGAGCGGGTCGCCAGCTCGTTGGCGAGATCGGCGGGGGACTTGGACGCTTTGCCCGCGCCATCGGGTGTTGGCGGCGAATCGCCGGTGAGCGCGGCGGTCTCATCGCGGGTCGTGATCAACCGATCGGTCTCGAACAGCGTCCACGCCAACTGGCCCAGCACGGCGCGGGCGGCTGCGGTATCGCTGACGCCGCTCTCGTTCAAGGCCAGATCGATCCAGCGATCGTAGGCGGCGGGCACGGTGAGCGGCATGTTGCCGCGCTTGCGCCAGACGCTGATGGCCAGCGTGAAGTCGAGCGGGCGCGGCGCTGCCCCCGGCGGTTGGCGCATCGACTCGGCCAGCATCGCCGCATCGCTCGCGCCGCCTTCGGCGACGGACGCCCAGCGATCGGCCAGCGCCCGAATCTGGCGGGGTTGTAACGGGCTGATTGAGAGCGGGACGAAGCCTACCGCGCGCAGCAGATCGATCGCGTCGGGTGCAGCGGTAGTCACGTACCGATGCTGCGGCGCGCGTTTGACCAGGGCGGCCAGCCAGGCTTGTGCGGCGTCCCGATCGGCCTGCGCCAGCTCATCCCAACCGTCGAGCAGAATGAGCAAGCCCTTCGAGGCGATTTTGCTTCTGAGCAACGAGGCCAGGTTGGCGGCGATCAGCCGAGGCGCGTGCGCGATGGCGGCGTCGATCAGCCCGAGGGCGGGATCGGCGTATTCGACCTGCCAATCGATCTCGGCCAGGTGGATCAAGAGCGGAAGCCGCTGCTCGTCCAGGCCCACCTCGTTGAGCGTCTCGCTCTCCAGGAAGGCGTGCGCCAGGTAAACGAGCAGCGCCGTCCGTCCCGAGCCGGGCAGGCCCAACACCCCCAGCCGCTGCGTCGAGAGCAGCGCCTGGTGCAATGTGATCGAACGCGACTCGGCCCTTTCAGGCGAAAGGGAGGGGCGGGGCGGCGGCGGATCGAGTCGGGGCGGGAGGTAAACCTCTTCGAACGGCGCGGCCAGCTCGCCCACGTGCAGTTCGATCAGGCGATCGCGCAGCGCTTCCTGGTAACGCCGTTCGGCGCCGGCGCTCAACCGCTCGCGCAGGTCGCGCAGCCGTCCGCGTAGCGTTTCGATCCCGTCGGACAGCGGCCGGCGGAAGAGATAGAGCAGGCCGGCGATGAGCAGGCCGACGATGAGGCCGATGAAGAAGGAGGGGCCATCGAACCTCCACGCGGCTTGAGTGGGCGGGATCAGCACGAGGGTGTAAGCCACGCTAACCTGTCTGCTCTTCGGTAGCGGTCGCGCCAGGCGACCTTTCATCAGGTACGGACTTGAAGTTGTCTTCTGCGCCGGTCGCCGCAGCCGGTGTAGCGCTGGGCTGCGCCGCTTGGCCCGGCGCGGGACGAGTGCGCGCCAGTCGATAGCCCACGCCGCGCTCCGTCACAATCAGCTGCGGGCGGGCGGGATCGGCTTCGAGCTTCTGGCGCAGATACCAGATGTACAACTTGAGGTATTGCCGTTCGTTCGCGTAGGTCTGGCCCCAGACCTGGGTCAGCAGATAGGCGTGCGAGACGACCTTGTCTTCATTCTTGACGAGACACGCCAGCAGCTTGAATTCCATCGGCGTGAGATCGATCGCCTGCCCATCGACCCGCACCTCGCGCTGTTCGAGATTCACGCTCAGGCGAGCATTGTGATAGGTCTTGCCGCGCGGCTGATTCTGCGCGTGGCGGCGCAACACCGCTTGAATGCGCGCGCCCAACTCTTTAGGCCCAAAGGGCTTGATCAGGTAATCATCGGCGCCCATTTCCAACCCGCGCACCACGTCGCGTTCGGCGCCGAGCGCGGTGGTGAAGATGATGGGCACGTTCGACATCTCGCGCAGGCGCTGACACACCACCCAGCCGTCCATCTCCGGCATCATGATATCGAGCAGAATCAGATCAGGTTGCCACTGGTATGCATGGCGCAGCCCGTCTTCGCCGCGCAGCGCGATCAGGACTTCGTAGCGGTCGCGCTGGAGCTGATACTGGATGAACTCGGCCAGGCCGACGTCATCCTCGATCAGGAGTATTTTCTTAGGCATTTCTTGATTGACCATCTCAACCCGTTCCGCGCAGAGGCACGTCGCTAATTTCGCGCCGGCGTCACGCCGGCATCCGACTTCCGAGGTCCACTGCCTCAATCGATGACAAGAATTCGTTCGCAGTTGCCGCAGGTGAGCAGCTCGTCGTCGCGCTGCAAATGCGCCAGCTTGCTGGCCGAGGGTTCTACGCCGCACGCGCCGCACATGCCTTCGTCCAGGCGCGCCACGGCGTGACCGTGCCGCTGCGCGCGCAGTCGATCGTACAGGGCGAGATCGGCGGGCGCGCGCGCCGCGCGCCGCGCGCTCTGTTCCGAAGTCAGCCCCTCGATTTGCTCGAGCAGATGACTGCGCTCGACGACGAGCGCCGCCTGATCGGTCTGCCAGGCCGCTTCGACGCGGGCGAGCTCGGCCTGGACTTCGTCATATTCGAGTTCGGCCTGCTCCACCCCTTCCATCACGCCGAGCAAGGTATCGTCCAACTCGCCCTTGTGTCGCCGCAACGCGGCGCCATCCCGCTGCAGGTCGCTCAGTTCTTTGTGGTTCTTGACCACGCCGCTGTACAGTCGCTCTTCGACCGTCTTGATCTTGTTGTCCAGTGTCTCGGACTGCAATTCCAGGTCTTTGGAACGTGTCCGCAGCTGGGTCAGCCGATCGCGTACCCGTTCGGCGGCCAGCCGGGCTGCGCGCAGGGCGCTGCTTTCGGTCAACAGCGTTTCAATCGCCTGCGCCCGTTTGCGCGCGGCATCCAGGGCCAGGTCGATTTTCTGCAATTCAAGGAGACGGGCGGCGCGGCGCATGGGTAATAGTATAACGGCGCTCGACTGGAATGCAAGCGGACGATTGTGCTACAATCCCAGCCGATTGGCGAATTCAGATTTCTGATTTCGGATTGACCCAATGAACAATCCGCATTCCGCATTCCACATTCCGAAATCAGAGGGGCGTTGGGTCGCGCTGGCAGCCCTGGTTGTCGTTCTGCTCAGTTCGCTGCCGTATGGGGTCGTCGCGCTGACCACCCCGGCCGAGCTGCGTTTCGGCGGCGCGCTGGTCAACCCGATCGACGGGCAAAGTTACCTCGCCAAGATGCGGCAGGGCTACGACGGCTTCTGGTTATTCCGGCTGCCTTTTACGGCGCAGGACGAGCCGGATGCGTTCCTGTTCACCTATCATCTCGCGCTGGGTCACCTGGCGCGCCTCACCGGCTTATCGCTCACGGCGCTGTATCACGCGGCGCGCATCCTCGGCGGATGGGGCCTGCTGTTGATCAGCTACAGGGTGATCGCCCGCGTCTTCGATACACGGGCTGAACGGCGGCGCGCATGGCTGTTCGTCGCGGCGACCTCAGGCTTGGGCTGGATCGGCGTCACCTCGACCGACCTGAACATCCCCGAGTCGAACACGTTCTTCAGCATCCTGGCCAACGCGCATTTTGCCGTGGCGCTGGCCTTGATGCTCATCGTGTTCATGGCGGTGCTCGATGGATCGCGGCTGGCGGCTGCACTGGCGTCAATCGGGTTAGCGATCATCCAACCGTTTGCACCGATTGCGGTCTTCGCCGCGCTGGGCGTGTATTTGCTGTTGGTTGCGCGGCGACGACAGCTGATCGCCGCGCTCGTGGCCGGGTTGAGCCTCACGCCGCTGATGCTGTACTTTTACTTGATCACCCAGCGCGACCCGATCTTGCAAAGCTGGTCGGCGCAAAACCTCACCCCCTCGCCCTCCCCGCTGGAGTATGTTATCGGCTATGGCCTGCTGGGGCTGTTGGCGATTCCAGGCGCGCGGACGGCCTGGCGGCGCGGTCGCGACAGCGATCGATTGCTGGTCGCCTGGGCGGTTACCAGTGCGTTCCTGCTGTACCTGCCCTTCCCGCTCCAACGGCGGTTTTCGCTTGGGCTGCACATCCCGATCGTGTTGTTGGGCGTAACCGGTTTAATGCAAAACCTGGTTCCGGCCTTGCGCGGCCGGCTGGCGCGCTGGATACCGCGCCTGGTGTTTGCGCTCGCGCTGCCCTCGACGCTGATGCTACTGCTGGCGACCTCTGGCGCAGCGCTGCGCCCACCCGATCCGCGCCTGTTCGTTTCGGCGGACGAAGCGGCGGCGTTCGATTGGCTGCGCGCGAACGTCCCACACGACTCGGTGGTGCTGGCCGCGCCGGCAACCGGACTATTCCTGCCCGCCTGGGCCGACACGCGCGTGCTCTACGGCCACCCGTTCGAGACGGTCGAGGCGGAGAGGATGCGGAGGGTGGTTGAGGATTTTTTTGAGGAGTCGAGTACACGGCCAGCGGTTATTAGCGATTACGGCGTCGATTACATTTTCTTCGGGCCGCAGGAGAGGCGATTGGGCGCGCCGGAGTCAGACTGGCCCGTGGCATTCAGCGTGGGCGATGTCACCCTCTATCGAGTCCCGTAGACCGTGATGCGTGATAACGTGATGCGTGACAACGTGGCACTGGAGCACCTGGCGCCTGGCGCTTCGCTGCGCTCGTCGTTGATTATCCTGTCCAGCATCCTCCTGCTTTTCGCGCCGGCAGTGCTGGAACCCGATGGGCTGATCTACCCGGCGCAAGGCCAGTTCACCGATTTGACGATCACCCACTGGCCTGCCTTTCAGTATCTCCGCGATGCGCTGCACGCCGCCGGCTCAATCCCGTTATGGCGCACGTCGATCTTGGGCGGGACGCCGTTCGCCGCCGACTCGGTATCGGGCGTGTGGTATCCGCCGAACTGGTTTTCGATCGTCCTGCCGCTGGAGTGGTTCTTCAAGCTGCTGATCGTCGCGCACTTATTCTTGGGCGGCTGGGCGACGATGCAACTGGCGCGCTCGTTCGGCGCACGCGGGATCGGCGCGACGGCAGCGGGCCTCGCGTATGCGATCGCGCCGCGTGCGATCGGCCACGTGGGCGCGGGGCACGTGACGCTCGTCGAGGCGTGGGCGTGGTTGCCGGTAACGGTGTGGGCCGCGCGGCAAGCATCGCGGCGCGGCGACCTGGCAGCGGGCGTCGCGCTGGGCGTGTGCGCGCTGGCCGATCTGCGCCTGGCCGTTTACGCCGGACTCGCGTTGACCAGCTCTGTTTTGATCGGAGAAGGTTCATCGCGCTTTAAAGGAACGCGGCTGGCGCTGATCCTGCTCGTTGCGGCCTGGGTCAGCGCAGCAACCTGGCTGCCAGCGCTGGCGTTGGCTGCTGAATCGACACGCGCCAGCTTAGCGCCGAGCGAGGCCGCCGAATTTTCGCTCCCGGTGGGGTCTCTCGCCGGGCTGCTGCTCGCCGGTCGAGGCGATCCGGAGCGGCTGACCTACGTCGGGCTGACCGTGTTGGTGTTGGCGCTGATCGGCGTGCGGTCGGTGTGGCACACTCGACGGCGGGTAGCTCTATGGTTGATCGCGTTGATCGTCCTGGGCGTGATCGTCGCGCTGGGGATGAACACGCCGCTGTATGAAGTGTTGTACCGCATCCCGGGTGTGGCGCTGCTACGCGCGCCGGGCCGAGCGTGGTTTCTCGTCGTGTTTGCGGCAGCGCTGGCGTGTGGCCTGGGCCTCGATGCGGCCCTGCGCTGGACGGCAGGCAGACGCCTTGAGAAGAAATGGCTGTTGGCTGGTTGGATCGTTGGTTGCGTGGCCGTGTTGTTCGGTGCGGGCGGCGCGCTGGTTGCGTTCGCCGGCGGGCCGGGCGCGGAACGGGCCGGCCTGAGTTTGGTCGGGTTGGCGATCTTTCTGCCGGCGACGATCGGGCTGGTGATCGCGCGGGCGCGCGGGCGGCTGGCGCCGAGACACTTCGCGGCGCTCATGCTGCCGCTGATCGCGCTCGATCTGCTGTGGGCGGGGTGGGGGCAGTATCGCGTCGTGGGGCGCGAGGCGGCCTTCGCCGACGGGCGGGCGCTGGCGGAGTATGTGCGATCGGCTGTAGGAGGCGACTCCCGTCGCCGACCATCGGGAGACGCGTCGGCGTCGGGAGACGCCTCCTACAGGATGTATTCGCCGTCGTACAGCGTGCCGCAACATGTGGCTCAGGCGCAGGGTTTGGAGTTGGTCGATGGAATCGATCCGTTACAGCTGGCGCGCACAGTGCGCTTTATGCAGCGGGCGAGCGGCGTGGGCGCGTGGGGTTACTCGGTGACGTTGCCCGCGTTTGAGGGTTTAACCCGCGATGAAGCGCTGCGGACGTGGCTAGCGGAGATAGTACCTGATCCGATGTTGCTCGGCTTGCTCAACGTCAAGTACGTCGCGGCGCATTTCCCAATCGCGCATTCGGACCTGGCTGAGGTGGCGCGGCTGGACGGCGCGTTCGTCTACGAAAATCGACGCGCCCGGCCGCGCGCCTGGGTGGTGGGCCGGGTCGCGGTGGTGAGCGATCAGGCCCAGGCGCTCGACTGGTTGACCGCGCACGATGTGCGCGAAGAGGCGGTGGTCGAAGGCGGCCGGGCGTTGGATTTGAACACTGCGGCGAGCGAAGCACAAGTTGCCCTGCGCGAGCCGGATCGGCTTGTGGTGTCGGCGCGCGGGCCGGGGCTGTTGGTCTTGAGTGAAGTGTACGAGCGCGATTGGCGAGCGTGGATCGATGGCGCGCCTGCATCGATTGTTCCGGCGAACGGTGTACTGCGCGGCGTCTATCTGAACGAAGGTCTGCATCGGGTCGAGTTGGTGTACGATCCGGTGATAGTGAAGGTGGGTGTTGCCGTGAGCGGCATAGGGTTAGGTGGGTGGATCGTTAGTTGGTTGGTTGGATGGTTGGCGGGGTGGAGAGTGCGGAGGCGCTTGGCGGCATGAAGCGATTTGCGCCTTACGTCGTGCTCATTGCGCTCCCGCTGATCCTCCTCGCGCCGCTGGTCTTCGGCGGACGAGTATTGTATTGGGGCGTGCCGCTGATGCAGTTCTATCCGTGGCAGCACCTGGCCGTCGAGACGTGGCGCATGGGTGAGCTGCCGCTATGGAACCCGCTGGTCGGCAATGGCGCGCCGCTGGCGGCCAACTTGCAGAGCGGCGTTTTCTACCCGCTCAACTTCCTCTACTTCTTCCTCCCGACTGAATTGGCCCTGAGTTACACGGCCGCCCTGCACGTCGTGCTGGCCGGCTTATGCCTGTTCGCGTTCCTGCGCTCGCTTGGCCTGGGATCGTTTGCGGCGCTTATTTCCGGCATTGCATTTCAGTTAAGCGGTTTCCTCATTGCGCGACTCGGCTTTGTCAGTATTACGGTGACGCTGCCGTGGGTGGCCGCGTGGTTGTGGCGGGCGGAGCGCATCGCGCAGTCGGGCCGTGGTCGCGATGCGTTGTGGCTGGCGATCGCCGTCGGGTTGGGGCTTTTAGCCGGTCACGCGCAGACCGCGCTGTATGGCTTGATCCTGCTCGCCGGTTACGCGCTCTATCGGAGTCTCGACGCGCGCAGGCGGCGCAGCGGCGTGCTCGCTGCGAGCGGTGTGCTGCTCGGCGTCGGGTTGGCCGCGATCCAGCTGCTGCCGGCGGCCGAGCTGGCTCGCGAATCGCAGCGCGCGGGTGGGTTGGACTACACGTTCGCCATGACGCACTCGTACTGGCCGTGGCGTCTGCTGACCCTGTTCGCTCCCGACCTGTTCGGTAACCCGGCCTACGGCAACTTTTGGGGCTACGACAACTACTGGGAGAATGCGGCGTACATCGGCGTGCTGCCGCTGGCGTTGGCGGCGCTTGCGGTCGTGGAGTGGGGACGGCGAAGAAGAAGGATGAAGGTGGAATGGAGAATGGAGAATGAAGAATTAAGAAGTGCGAATGCGGAAAACACTCCTCAATCAGTCGTCTCCGACCCCGCTCCGTTGCGCTTAGAGAGCTATCGTCTCCAATCTCCAACCTCCAATCTCCAATCTCCAATCGCCTTTTTCTTCTCCATCGCCGTTCTCTCGCTCGTCCTCGCGTTTGGCTGGTTCACGCCGCTCTATCCTTTCCTCTTTCGAGTCGTGCCTGGTTTCGCGCTATTTCAAGGCCCGGCGCGCTGGCTGAGCGTGTTCACGATCGCGCTGTGTGTATTGGCCGGCATCGGCGCCCAAACGCTGCTTGATAAGCCGGGCAATCTCCGGCGCAGTGTAAAGTGGATCGTAATCGGCGTTGCCCTAATCGGTGCGGGCAGTGTCTCACGCGCTTTCTTGAGCGGGCGCGCCGCAACTTTTCCCGATGCCGTGTTGCGACTAGGTGTGCTGGTCGGGGCCGGCGGGCTGCTGTTTGGATTGCGGCCGGCGGGGCGTGATCGGCGTTTCGCGTATTGGGCGATCGCGTTCGTCGGCTTCGTCGCGCTCGATCTGCTCACCGCACATGGGGCGCTGAACCCCACGATCGAGCCGGCGCTGTATCGCGCGCCGGCGCCGGCGGCCGAGGCGCTGCGAGCGGAGGGCGATGGGCGCGTGTTCATGTTCGATGCCGACGATGCAGCCGTGCGGGAGCGCTTCGGGATCGCGTTGCCCTTTGACGATTTCGGGCCGGCCACGCTTGAGCACTGGCTGTCGTTCCGCGCATCTCTCATCGCCAACACTGCGATGATCGATGGGGTTCCGGCTGCGAACAACTTCGATTCGCTCCTGGTCGGCCGGTATGTGCAGTTACGCGAGGCGCTCCAGCGGCAGCCGTTCGATGCGGCGCTGCGCCTGCTCGACCTGATGCACGTGCGGTACATTGCCAGCACGCGCGCCCTCGATCTCCCGATTGTTCAGCGGACGCCGGCGGCGACGATTTACCGCAACGCATCGGCGTTGCCGCGCGCCTGGTTTGTGCCGGCGGCGCGCGTCGAACCCGATGCGCTATCGGCCATCCTCGACCCGTCATTCGATCCGCGCGCCGTCGTCATCCTGGATTTGTCCACGCACCCTGTTGCATCTGCTTTCACGCATCAAGCGTCACGCTTCACGCTCCATTCCTTGCAGGATACTCCGAACACCGTTACAATACGCGCCGCCGCGCAGGGTGATGGTTATTTGGTGCTGGCCGATACCTGGTATCCGGGTTGGCAGGCGACGGTTGACGATCAACTGGTAGATATCTTGCGCGCAAATTTCGCCTTCCGGGCGGTGAGGTTTCCGGCCGGCGAGCACGTGGTTCGGTTTCGATATGAATCGGGCCTGGCGCGAACGGGCATGTGGATATCGCTGACCAGCGCGGCGGTGACCGCTACGGGGTTGATCCTCGCGGCGAGGCGGCGCCGATGAAATCCTCATCTTCTGGTGGGATGAAATCCCCATCTTCTGGCGGGACGAGCTTGGCCCGGTATAAGCGCGTGCGGCCCTGGCATCTGGTCGGGGCCGTTGGCTTGTTCTACGCCGGGCTGACGCTGGCGCGCTTCGGCGGCGATCCGCGTGCGTTCGCCGTCATCTGCCCCGACCCGGAACGGATCAGCACCGGCTTGTGCGGTTACGACGGCCAGTTTGTGTACGCAATTGCGATCGATCCGGTGGGCGGCGCGCAATACCTGGACGTCCCGGCTTATCGTTACCAGCGTATCCTGTACCCGATGCTGGCGCGCGTGCTGGGTCTGGGTTCGGCGGAACTGATTCCGTGGATGCTGATCCTGATCAACCTGATCGCGTTGGTCGCGGGCGTGGCTCTCCTCGAGGCCCTGTTGACCGGGTATGGCGCGAGTCGTTGGTATGCGCTGGCCTACGGCCTGTTCGCGGGGACACTGCTGCCGCTGCGACTCGACCTGACCGAGCCGCTGGCTTATGCACTTGTGCTCGGCGGCGTGTGGGCGGCGCTGCGCAAGCAGTGGTGGTTGTCGGGCGGACTGTTGGCGCTGGCGGCGCTGACCAAGGAGACGACGCTGTTGTTCGCCGCCGGCGTCGCCGCGAGCGCCGCGCTGAATCGTCAAACGCGGTGGGCCGTCGTCGTGGCGCTGCTGGCAACGCTGCCATTTGCGATCTGGCAGTTGGCGCTGCGCGCGCAGCTCGGGCAGTTCGGGATCGGGTCGGGTGGGGCGCTGGGCACGCCGTTCGAGCTGATCCCGTTGCGGGGTTGGTGGTCGCTGGCCGCGCTCCACCTGGGCGCGTTCGCCGTCATCAGCCTGATCGTGCTGCCGATGGCGATTATTCCGGCGTTGGTGAGCGTGTGGCGGGCGCTGCGCGATTTTGCTCGACGCCGCTTCGATCTGCCCGCGCTGTTGTTGTTTTTCAATGCCGCGGTGGTATTGTTCACCCCGCAGTCGACGTTCCGCGAGCCGTTAGGCATGGCGCGCTTGATCGTCGGGCTGGTGGCGTCGGTATTGATTTACGCGGCTTCACGGCGCGCGGAGCGCGGGTTGAATTACGCGCTGCTGTGGATTTTCACGCTGGCGTTGGCGCTCAACGAATCGAGTCTGCCGGTGTGAGTTAGAGTTTGGGACTTACGCAGTTGGCGCGGCAGTTGCACTGCCGCCGCCTCATCTGCCGCAGTACAACTGCGGCAGCAACATGCAACTGCGTAAGTCCTGAGTTGAGAGTTTAGAGTTTGGAGTGAGAGTTTGAGCGGGTTGATCACGTCTCACGTTTTACGACTTATGAAACCTGCGGTCATCGTTCCTACTTACAACGAACACGATAACATTGACGCGCTGCTTGCGCAGCTGCTGGCCTTGCCCGTCGCTTTGAGCGTGATCGTCGTCGACGACAATTCGCCGGATGGGACGGGGCAATTGGCGGATGCCTGGGTGGCGCGCGAAAGCCGGGTGCGCGTGGTTCATCGAGCGGGCAAGCTCGGACTCGGCACGGCTTACATCGCCGGTTTCCGCTGCGCGCTGCAAAGCGGGTTCGACCGGATCATGACGATGGACGCCGACTTCTCGCATCATCCGCGTTACCTCCCGGCCATCATCGAGCTGAGCCGCGAGCGTGATCTGGTAATCGGCTCGCGTTACGTGCCGGGCGGGGGCACGCTGCGCTGCACGCTCAAGCGGCGGGCGTTGAGCCGAGGGGCCAACACCTTCGCGCGCTTCATGCTCGGTCTGCGCGCCACCGATTGCACGGCCGGGTTCCGCTGTTACCGGCGCGAGGTGTTGGCCTCGATCGATCTGGATACGATCTTGTCCAACGGCTATTCGTTCCTGATCGAGATGATGTATCGGGTTCAGCGCAAAGGCTGGACGGTCGGCGAGGTGCCGATCGTGTTCGAGGATCGACGCTTCGGTACGTCGAAGATTTCCAAGCAAGAAGTCTATCGCGCAATGGTCACGGTGCTGCGGCTCGCCGCCGATCGGTTGCGCAGAAGGCCGTAACGCTCGATGCAATACGTTGCCTGCAACTTGTGCGGTTCGACCGCCACCCGGCCGCGCTTCCCCAGCACGATTCCCGACGATACGCTGCCGCGCGGCCCGGAGACATTTCGCTGCACGCACTCCGGCTACGGACGTCATTATGCGATCGTGCAATGCGTCCAGTGCGGCTTGGTGTACACCAACCCGCGCCTCAACGGCCAGGCGATTCTCGATTCGTACATCGCGGTCGAAGACCCGCTGTACTTGCGGGAACGCGACGGCCGGGTCTTGACGTTCGAGCGGCACCTGCGGCCGCTGGAGAAGATCAAGTCGCCGCCCGGCCGCCTGCTGGACGTCGGAGCGTACACGGGTGTGTTTGTCGAGATCGCCTGTCGGCATGGTTGGGAAGCCGGGGGACTGGAGCCTTCGCAGTGGGCGGTGTCCGAAGCGCGCAAGCGGAACCTGCCCATGATCGAGGGCACGCTCGATTCGGTCGATCTGCCTGAGGCGGCGTATGACGTGATCACGCTCTGGGATGTGATCGAGCATGTCACCGATCCGTTCGTCGAGATTCAGCGCGCGTATCGGCTGCTCAAGCCCGGCGGGTTGCTGGTCTTGCACACGATGGACATCGACAGCTTGTTCGCGCGGCTGATGGGGCCGCGCTGGCCGTGGCTGATGGAGATGCACCTGTATTACTTTTCGCATCGCACACTGCGGGCGATGCTGGAGAAAGCCGGCTTGCGCGTGATCCGGGCGACACCGCAGGGGCGTTACTTACGGCTCGGCTATTTTGCCACACGGGTGGGCGGGCTACTCGGCCCGCCGGCGGGCCGGGTGTTGGGCGGACTATTCGGGCTGCTGCACTTGCGCCAGGCGCCGATCCCCATTAACCTGGGCGACCTGTTCACGGCGTATGCAATGAAACCCTGATCAATTTGCAATGCTCGAGGTTGGGCGGGGCGTGTAGAATAGCGCCGATCAAACTACCTTGAGCATGAGTCGATGTCTCTTACCCTGGCTGCTTCTATGCCGCCCGCCGGCATCCTCTATATCCTTCCAACCGCGTGATAGTTGTGGGCAACGTGAACGGGTCACTGACATGATCCAGGCGCTACGCCGCAGTTCGAGCGCAATTCCAAAAGACAAAAGTCCTCGGCGCGGAATCAGCGCGTTGTTGGTTGCCGATGAGCGTGCGCAGCAAGCTGTCTGATACGGGCAGGCGCTGGGCAGCGCTCGCCTTGATCGTCGCTGCGATGGTGAGCCTGAAGCTGGCGCTGCTGGCCGCCGATGCCGTGCCCTTCAACAGCGACGAAGCGATCGTCGGCTTGATGGCGCGCCATATCCTGCACGGCGAACGGCCCGCCTTCTTTTATGGTCAGGCCTACCTGGGCAGCACCGATGCCTGGCTGGTGTCGATCGCGTTCTCGATCATCGGGCCATCCGTCCTGGCGATTCGCCTGGTGCAAATCGCGCTGTTCGCCGGCACGCTGATCACGACCTATGCGGTCGCCCGGCGCTTAGGGTTGGCAGAACCCGGCGCCCGGTTAGCCGTGCTGCTCATGGCCCTGCCGCCGCCGCTGCTGACGCTGTACACCACGGCTACGCTGGGCGGCTATGGCGAAACGCTATTCTTGGGCAATCTGCTGATACTAACTGCAAGGTCACTCGGCGCCCCACACGCTTCACGTATCACGTACTCGGCTGGTTCTCTACTTCGTTGGGCGTTGTTCGGGTTATTGGCCGGGTTCGCCTTCTGGACGTTCGGGCTGATTTTGATCTACCTGATTCCGATAGCGCTCTGGCTCCTGCACCGGCAGCGACTCAGCGCCTGGCCGGGGTATGCCGTGGCTGGGTTGGGTTTTGCGATCGGCAGCGCGCCGTGGTGGCTGGCGTTCGGTCAAATGGGCAGCGCGTTGATCGGTGAGCTGGCCGGGTCGGCGGTGGCGAGTACGGTAGCTGCGCCGACGCTGCTGGGCAGTCTGGGCGTGCGGCTGCTCAATTTCTTCGTGTTCGGCGCGGCGGCCTGGTTTGGGCTGCGCTATCCCTGGTCGCCGGAGTTCATCTTCCCACTCATCGGCCTCACGATCGCTGCGCTTTATCTCGCGGCGCTCGTGTACGCCGTTCGGCGTGGGTCACGCCTGCTATGGGGCATGATCGGCGTGCTGTTGATCGTATATCTCACCACGCCTTTCGGCGGCGATCCATCGGGTCGCTACTTCCTCCCGCTATATTTGCCGTTGTCGATCTTTACGGCGCTGCTGATCGAGCGATTGCGCGCGCGGCAAACTGGTTGGTTAGCCGGTTTCCTGGTTGTGTTCCTCCTCAGTTACAATGTGGTCGGCGCTGCGCGGGCGGCGCTGCAGAAGCCGCCGGGCATCACCACGCAGTTCGATGCCGTGACCTGGATTGATCACGCGCATGATCGCGAATTGATCGACTTTCTGCTGGCTCAGGGCGAGACGCACGGCTACACCAACTATTGGGTGGCGTACCCGATCGCGTTTCTATCCGGTGAGCAGATCGTCAGCGCGGCTCGCTTGCCCTACCATCTCGATTTTCGATATACGCGCCGCGATGATCGCTACCTGCCCTATACGCAGGCTGTGTCAGACTCCCTGCGCGCGTTTTACGTGACGACAAATCATCCCCGGTTAGATGCCTTGATCCGCGAGCGTTTGTCGGAGCGGAGTGTCGTGTTTCAGGAGAAGCGCATCGGCAGTTATCAGCTCTTTTACGGCCTGTCGCGCAAGGTCGAGCCGGAGGATATTTTGGCGGAGCGGTGAAGGCAGAGCGTTATGAGACGAGTGCTCAATCGGGTGTGGCAGGATCGTAGCCTGCGTGTAGCGTTGACCGTCTTCCTCGTCGCCCGCGTGGTGTTGAGCGTATGGCTGTGGGGCATCCGGCAGGTGTACACCGCGCCGCTCCCGCCCGATCCGGTACAGCGGCCCTACTTCAACGTAGCGGTCGAGACGCACGCCTGGTTGGAACCCTGGCAGCGCTGGGATACGCTGCACTATCAGGCAATTGCCGAGCAGGGTTACGCGGCGTTTGACACGGCGCTCTTCGTTCCGCCGGCGTATCCGCTGTTGATGTGGTGGCTGGGGACAGTTTTGGGCGGGCAGACGCTGCTGGCGGGGATCATCATTGCCAATCTCGCTTATCTGGCGGCGCTGGTGATGCTGTATCGTTTGACCCTGCACGAGACCGGCGATGCCGACGCCGCGCAGCGAACGATTATCTATCTAGCGTCATTCCCAGCGGCGTTCTTCTTTCTGGCCGCATACACGGAGTCGCTGTTTCTGTTGGCCGGGGTGATGACCCTCTACGCGATTCGGCGTGAAATGTGGTGGCCGGCCGGCGTGGCGACTGGCCTGGCCGCCTTGTCACGTGTGACGGGCGCGCTCGCAATCGCGCCACTTGCCTATGCAGCCTGGGTCAATCGCTTCCGTGAGCGCCGCCGGCGGGCCTGGGGCGCGCTCGGCCTGGCGCTGCTGGGAGCGGCAGCCTTTCCGCTTTATATCTGGCTGGTATTGCATCTGCCGCCCTGGACACCCTTGACAGTGCAGGGCGCTCGTTTCGCCGGGGGGTTGACCTGGCCGGGTGCAAGTTTGATCGAGGCGGCTAAACACATCCTGGCCGGCGAGTACGTTTTGGCAGACATGCTGGACCTGGCGTTTCTCACGATCTTCCTTGTCTGCGCGTTGCCCGTGTGGCGGCGTTTGCCGCGCATCTATGGCGTGTACTACCTGGCGTTCCTGGCGCTGTACCTGACGCGGATCGCGGGCGTACAACCGCTGCTCGGCATGGCGCGCTACGTCTTATCGCTCTTTCCGGCCTTTATGCTCTTCGGCCTGTGGGGACGGCGCCCCTGGGTCAACCGGGCGATTCTGTATGCGTCCTGGGCCGGCTTATTATTCATGTCGGGACAGTTCGCGATCTGGGGCTGGGTGGGATAATCGAGATGAAGTCTTTGACGCTGCCGCGACTCGTTGTGGCGATTGCCTTCGCCAGTCTCTTCGCGATGGCCGTGCGCACCCCCGCCGACACCGACATGTGGTGGCACCTGCGCAGCGGGCAATATATCGTCGAGACGCAGACGCTTCCGCTGACCGATCCGTTCTCGCACACGAAAGCCGGCGAGCCGTGGGTCAATCACAGCTGGCTGGCGCAGATCGCGCTGTACAGCGCGTATGCACTCGCGTCATTTCCGGCGTTGGCGCTGCTGGCGGCGCTACTGGTGCTGGTCGCCTTTGGGTTTGCGTGGAAGCAGATGGAGGGCGGGCCGTTCCTGCGCGCATTCATCCTCGTGCTGGCGGCCTCGACCTCGGCGGTGATCTGGGCGCCGCGCCCGCAGATGTTCACCTTTGCGTTGACGGCAGTCGTCGGTTACCTCATCTACTTGTACAAGTGGCGGCAAGTCGATCGGTTGTGGCTGCTGCCGCCGCTGTTCGTGTTGTGGGCCAACTTGCACGGCGGATTCGCAGTGGGTTTCATTTTGCTCGCCGGGGCGATTGGCGGCGAGGTCATCAATCATCTGCTCAGGCATGACGGCCCCGAAGTGCTGTCCTGGCGGCGCTTGGGCAAGCTGGCCGGGTTGGCGGCGGCGTCGTACGCGCTGCTGATCCTCAATCCTAACACGACCGCGCTGTACACCTATCCGCTGCGCACGGTCAACATCGGCGTGTTGCGCGACTTCATTCAGGAATGGTCTTCGCCCGATTTCCACCTGCTGTTCGTGCAGCCCTTCATCTGGATGTTGATCGCCACGCTGGCGGCGATCGGCTGGAGCGGCCGCCGGTTGGACGGCGGCGATTTCGCGCTGCTGGCCGGGTTCGCGTACAGCGCGCTGCTGGCCGGACGCAACATTGCGCCGTTCGCCCTGGTGGCTGCGCCGATCCTGTCGCGCTATGCGCGCCCGGCGATCGAACGTGTTCGGTCGGCATCGAGAGGCGCCGTTGTAGGAGGCGACTCCGGTCGCCGACCATCTGCAGAGTCGGCATCGGGAGAGGCCGTTGTAGGAGGCGGCCCTGGTCGCCGACCATCTGCAGAGTCGGCATCTGCCCCCTCCGCTCCGCTGCGGGGGTCTTCGAGAGATGCCTCCTACAAGGGGATTGTGGCTCTCAACTGGATCATTCTGACCAGTGTGTTGCTTCTAGCCGCGGTGAAGATCGTTGCGGCGTTGGCGCCGGTGGTCCAGGAGAAAGCCGAGCGCGACATGCTGCCGGTGGACGCCGCAAATTGGATCGAGGCGAACCGGCCAACCGGCTCGATGTTCAACTCATACAACTGGGGCGGCTACTTGATCTGGCGGCTGTGGCCGGAGTATGCGGTGTACGTCGACGGGCGAACCGATCTGTATGACGATGCCTTTCTGCGCGATTATCTGGAGGTTGCCGGCGCACAACCCGGTTTCGAAACGATTCTCGATCGGAACCAAGTTGACTGGATCATCATCGAGGCAAATTCGGCGTTGGATGCGGCGTTGTCGCGCGAGACGCAGTGGGCGAATGTTTATCGTGACAAACTGGCCGTTATGTTTCGGCGCGCAGCGCAACCATGAACGAACCCGACGTTACCCTTTCCTCATCTCCGTGGACCTGGCAGCGTCGTGATGCCGTGTTCCTGCTCGGGCTGTTAGCGCTCGTCGTGGTGCTCGTTCTCCTGATGGGCGTGCAGCTGGTAGACGACGCCTACATTAGCCTGCGCTACGCCCGCAATCTCGGCCACGGCGCCGGCTTTGTCTATAATAGCGGCGAACGGGTGTTGGGCAGCACCGCGCCGCTGTACGTACTGCTTATGGCGCTTCCGGCGCGCTGGTTGCCCGATGTGTCGCTGGTCGATCTCGCACGGTGGATCGGTCTGCTAGCCGATGCCTGCACTATCGTCATGTTGTACCTGGGCCTGGTCAGGTCGACGCGGATGCGTGTGTTGGCGGCCGCCGGGACGATCTTGTATGCGCTTTCGCCGTTGCGGTTGCTCATCGGGTTGAGCGGTATGGAGACTTCTCTGACCATGGCGACGATCGTAGCCGTCTGGCTCGCCAATCGTGGGCGGCGCTATGCCCTGGCGCTCTGCCTGGCCGGCCTGGGAACCTTGCTCCGGCCCGAGGTCGGCCTGCTGGTCGTCTTGCTCCTGGTGGATGCAGCCTGGCAGCGACCTCGTCGCTTACCCCATTTGATGGGATGTGTCGGACTGGCCGTTGGCCCCTGGCTCCTGTTTGCCGTCGCCTACTTTGGCGCGCTGGTGCCGCATTCCGTCACAGCCAAAATGGCGATGTACGTTCAGCACAGCGTCGAACGGACACTGTCCGACCTGGTCTTTCTGCTCAACGGATTTCTGCATTGGAGCCAGGCGAGTCTCAGCCGATCGCTCGCGCTGGCGCTGCTGTTAAGCCTGACCGTCGGGCTATTTGCGCTGGGGCTTTACCGAGCGATTCGGCGGCGCGATCCCGCCTGGCCGGTGCTGGCTTTCGCGCCGGTTTTCCTCCTGTTCTACTTGATCGGCCAGCCGTACATTTTCTATTGGTACGTGGGGCCGCTACTGCCTGCCGTAACGATCGGTCTGGTATTGGGCAGCGCCAGCCTGATTGCGCACGGGCCTCGACCCGACCTGATTCACCGCCTGGCGCTGCTGGCGATAGTGCTTGCCGTCGCCGACGGGTACTCGCTTGAGGACGGGCGGGTGCGGCCGCGCCAACTGGTGTGGGGCATCGCTACCACCGCCGAGCGAGAAGCGCTGTACATACAAGTGTCCAGGCGGCTAGCGCCAATGGTCGATTCGCAAACGGTGGTTGCCGCCCCGGAGATCGGCGCGCTCGGCTATTATTTGCCGGCGCGCATTCTGGATACGGCGGGCCTGGTCTCCCCCGAGGCGCTACGCTACCTGGACCCCAAGCTGTCCGCCGCGTCCAGATTGGGGCACGCGATTTCACCGAAGTTGATCGAGGCCTACCTGCCGGACTACATTGTGACCCTGGACGTTTTCGCCGAGGCGCTGAGCGCCAGCCCGGTGATCGCTCGGAACTACGACTTGATCCACACTTACGCCTCCGGCACGTTTGGCAGCCAGCAGTTGTTGGTCTATCGAGAACGCAATGCGCAGTCGACCTCGCCTTGAGCGCGCGCTCGTTCACGCGGCCGACCGGCTGCGCCTGCCGCGGGAAGCCGGGCTGATCCTCGGCGTGTTCCTCGCCTTCCGGCTGATGATGTTGATCACGCTGCGGCCGGAGCCCCTCACCTTCTTCGGCGATTATCCTTACTATTACGAATTGGCGCAGTTGTCTGATCGCGGGCTGTGGCCGTATCTGCACTACTGGATGGAATATCCGCCGATTTTCCCGTTCCTCTCGACGCTGATTTACCGGCTTACTGCATCGGGCGGCTACGCGGCCTATACGCTGACCCTGAGCGCGCTCAACGTGTTGTTCGGCGCTGCCAACCTGATCCTCTTGATGCGGCTCGCGACGCGCCTGCATGGCGCTGAGCGGGCGACACGTTTGGGCTGGGTCTACTCGGCGCTGTTCGTGCCGCTGATTTTTACCTGGTGGCAATTTGAGACGATCACGGCCTGCTGCATCCTGTTCGCGCTCGATCGGTTGCTCGAGGGGCGCGACGTGCCTTCCGCCATCGCCGCCGGCCTCGGCGTGATGCTGAAGCTGGTGCCGCTGTTGATCGTGCCCGCCGTGGCGCTGACGCGGCCGATCCGAAAAACAGCGCGCTATGTGGGGATTGTCGCCGGGCTGGTTCTGTTGATCGCTGCGCCGTTGTTTGTCGCCGCGCCCGATACGACCCGCGCGTCCCTGGCCTCGCCGCTGGCCTGGTCGTCGTGGGAGACGGTGTGGGCGTTGATCGACGGCAACTTTCGCACCGGTCTGCTCGGCGGGATCGATATTCATTTCGATAACGCCCTGGCGACGACGCCGGTAGGCAACCCTTCACGCCTCCCCGACTGGTTGAAGGCGATCGGGTTCGGTATAGTGTATGTGCTGATTCTGCGGCGGATGAGATCGGCATCTGCGCAGTCGGCGATTGGGGAATCGGCGATTGGGGAATCGGCGACTGGAGTCGCCTCCTACAGGACGGTTGGAATATTGACGGTGACGTATCTCGTCTTTATCCTGTGGTCGAAGGGGTGGAGTCCGCAGTGGCAAGTGACGTTGATCCCGCTGATCCTGTTGATGCTGCCGAATGCGTCGGGCATCGGGTTTGTGTTGATCTTCGGCCTGATCAACTTGGCCGAGTATCCGGTGTTGATCTCACGCGGGCTGTGGGGATTGGTGATCGTCACGATCCTGCTGCGGACGCTGCTGCTGATCGTGCTGCTGATCGAAGTGGTGCGACGCTGTCAGCGCATGGCAACCGATGGGCGAGGGCAGGCGAATAAACGGATAATCGGTGAACCCACTAACGAACCAACGAACTAACCAACACACTCGCCAACTAACGAGCCAGCTAACTCACAAACGGTTGACCCGCTTGGGGCCGGGTTTGGTGGTCGGGCTATTCGCGCTGGTGTTCGTCGCGCTCTCGCTGTCCGTTCAGAATTGGGATGCGCGATCGTTCGCGCTCATCGGCCAACGTTTCGAGCAGCGAACCGCGTCGGGCAGTAAGGGCTATGACGGCCAGTTCGCGTATTATATCGCCACCGACCCGATCGGCGCGGCAGACAATATGGATGCGGCGGCGTATCGCTATTTGCGCATCGTGTATCCGGCGCTGGGGTGGTTGTTGTCGCTAGGCGGACAAGCGGCGCTCGCGCCGTGGGCGCTGATCGGCATCAACGTCGTCGCGCTTGGCGCGATTGCGATTCTGTTGGGTGAACTGCTGGCGCGGTTGGGCGCGAGCCGGTGGTATGGCCTCGGCGTGCCTTTGACGGCGGGGATGTTATTCGCGTTGCGCGCCGACTTGAACGAGCCGCTGGCGCTGGCGCTGGCGCTGGGAGCGATAGTAGCGCTATCCGATACCTATCGCCAGGAAGGAACTGGTAATTGGTTATTGGTTACGGTTTTACTGGCGCTCAGCGCACTGACGAAAGAAACGGGTTACATCTACGCGGGCGGCGTCGTGCTGGGGTTGTTGGCCGCGCGGCGTTGGCGTAGGGCAATCGGCGTTGGATTGGGAACCCTGGGGCCGGCGCTGGTGTGGGGCCTGCTGATCAGCGCCTGGCTCGGCCAGTCACCCTTTGCCACCGAACGCACCCAGTTTGAAGCGATCCCCTTCGGTGGGCTGCCCTACCTGGAGCCGCCGCCCGCTCAATTGATCCTGGTGATCTGGATCGTGATCCCGTGCCTGGTGTTAGCCGCGCTGCTGATCCGCGACGCGCGGCGCGGCGAGCACGGGCTGTTCGCCCTTTTGCTCAGTGCGAACCTACTCTTCGTGATGTTTCTGCCGCGCGCATCGTACATCGACGCCTTCGCCGTGCTGCGCCTGGCGGCAGGCATGCTGGCGGCGGCGTTCCTCTGGCTGGCGGCGACCGGGCGGCGGCGCTGGCTGCCGTACTTCGCCGCGTTATGGCTGCCGAGCGGGGTGTTACTGCTCGTGCTGCCGGGGGTGCTGGCGGGCCATGCGGGATAGCCGGTTGGCGAGCCGGCTGGAGAAGCTTCTGCTGGCAGCGGCGCTGCTTGCCGGGGTGCTGGTTCGCGTGTACCTGGTGTCCGGCCCGCTCGACCCGATTTCGAGCGATGAGGCGGTGCCCGGCTTGATGGCGCAGCACATTCGCTTTGGCGCGCGCCCGCTGTTCGATTATAGTCTGGCGTATCACGGTCCATTGGAGTCTTATCTGACGGCTCCGCTGTTTGCGCTGTTGGGCATGGAGCGCCTGAGCCTGCACCTGGCGCCATTGGTGCTATCGCTGGCTTTCATCGGCGCGGTGTACGTTCTGGGTAGACAGCTATATGGGCGGGGCGTGGGTCTATTCAGTGCGATGTATGCCGCGCTGCCCGCGCCGATGCTGACGATCTGGGGCTTGAAGTTCGGCGCGGGTTACATCGTCGTGCTGGTGCTAGGTACGCTTGGGCTTGCGCTAACGATCGGTGTACTGCGTCATGCGAGCGCCGGCAAGGCCGCTCTGTTGATCGCTTTGCTCGGCCTGAGCTTCTGGGTTCACTACGTTACCATATACTACGTCCTGGCGATTTGGTTGACCTGGGGCGTGCACCGGTTTCGCGCGCGCAGCGGCGCATTCCCACGACGACCCGCATCGCTTGGGGCGCGCCTCGCCGTCGCGGCTCTGTCGATCATCGCGTTGATAAGTTTGTGCGGCGTTTTATCGGCGCTGGGCCTGACGCCCACCGACTTCACACGCACGACGATAGACTTCTTCGTGATTGCGCTGCCGGTGTTGCTGGGGTTCGTGCAGCCCAGCGCTGCGCCGGCGCTGTTTGCCGGGCAGATCGCCGAGCTCGGCGGCGTGTACGTTTTGGGAGTCGGCGTTGCGATCGGGGTGGGCGCGCTCGTCGTCTGGATGGGGATGCGGCAGCTGTCGAAGGGTGACCGCCTGCTGCCGCTGTATGTCGCCAGTGCGATCATCGTCTTCGGCCTGCTGTTCACTCTGGGGCGCAGCCCGACGGCGTTGCTGCACGAACCCCGTTACCTGCTGCCGCTTTACAGCGCGATCCCGCTCGTCGGGCTGGCGCTGTTCGAGCTGACGCGCAAGTCAATGGTGTTGCGCGTTGTCCTGCTGGGTGGATTGATCGCCTTCAACCTGTACGGCAACCTCACGCTGGCCCCGGCGTTGAACCTGCCGTACATTTCTGGCCAAACCCTGGCAAATAACGATTCGCTCGTCGAGTGGCTGGATGATCGGGGTATTCGGCACATCTACGCTGATTTCTGGATCGGGTACTGGATCGCGTTCGATAGCCAGGAGCGCGTCGTGCCTTACATTATTACTGCCGATCTGCGGCCCGGCTGGAATCGCTATCCGCCCTACGCCAAAGAGGTCGATCGGGCGGAGAACCCGGCTTACGTGTTCGTCGCAGGCTCGGATGAAGCGGAGGCTTTCGCCGGCTACCTCTCGACAAACATGATTGAACACGACACGAGCCAGATCGATATTTTCAGGGTGTTCTGGAATTTGAGCCGCCCGGTCCGGTTCCCATTGGGGTCGTGAGCCATATGGCACGCTGAATGGGCAACGGATGTGAACGGCTAATGGTCAGTCCACTTGAAAGCGATGGGCCGTAGCCTAGCCCCCTGCTTGCGCCCCCGTGTGGGGTTGTGGGCGCCTTCGGCGGGCACAAGGCCCTAGGCTACCCATCAAAATCAAGTGGACTGACCACTAGTACCCTCACCGCCTAATTCTGCGGGGTTGGGACGGCAGTTGCACTGCCGTCCGCCGCAGTGCAACTGCGGCAGGAACTACGCAACTTCAAGTTGTCGAAGTACTAGATGAGTTTCGCTAATGAAAAATCGCTGGCAGGTCATGCGTATAGGTGTTGTCGTGTTAGTCGCCTGGTTCGTTTTGACAGCCGGTGTGTACCTGGCATTTACGTCGCGGTTTAACATTGCCGTGTGGGATTTCCACCCGCCCTGGCTGGCGCTGCGGGCGATGCTGCACGCTGGCGTGGATCCATATAGCGAGCCGGTTACGCAGCTCATTCAGTCGCAGATGCTCGGCCAGACGGCCGCTCCCGGCGAGGATCAGTACGCGTTCGTGTATCCGCTGTACTTGATGGTGATCGTCGGCCCATTGTCGCTGTTGCCGCTGCCGGCGGCGCAGGCGATCTGGTTGGCGTTGCTCATGCTGTGCGTAGTGGTGATCGCATTCATCGGATCGCGTACGATTGGATGGCATCCCCCGGCGGGGCTGTTGGGGTTGACGGCGTTTTTCGCTGTGGGACTCTATCAGAACGTGTGGGCCGTCATCCTGGGACAGGTATCGCTCGTCGCCGCTGCGTTGATCGTGCTGGCGTGGTGGAGCGTTCGGAACGAACACTGGCAACTTGCCGGCGTCTGCCTGGCGCTGGCGACGATCAAGCCGCAAGTATCTTTTCTGTTCGTGCCGGTGTTGCTGGCCTGGGGCATCTATCGCAAGCGCTGGGCGCTCGTGTCGTCATTCGCCGTGATGTTGGCCGTATTGATCCTCGCGCCGATGCTGTGGCTCCCGCGCTGGCCGCTCGAATGGCTGGAGGCGCTGGGGCGCTACGCCGGTTACACTTTCTTCGATCCGCCGCTGGTCGCGCTGACCGGATCGCCTGCGCTGGCCGGCCTGTTCGCGGCGGCGTTGATGGCGGGCGTGGTGTGGCAGTGGCGGCGCGCGGCCGATCGCGATGGCCGCGCGCTCGACTGGGCGCTGGCAGCGGCGCTGGTCTTGAGCGCCTTGATCGCGCCGCGCACGACGCAGGCGAACCAGGCCGCGCTGCTGTTGCCGCTGTTCCTCGTGTTCGCGCGGATATCGCGGAACGATCTTGTCGCAGCGATCGAGCTTGGATTACTGGTCGGCATCTGGCTACTGGATTTCGCCGCTGCGCCCGAGCTGAATACGGCGGAGCATCGCGTGTGGCAGCACCAGATCGTCAATCCGATTCTGCCATTGGCCTTGGCGCTGGCGCTGGCGCTCCTGCGGCCGCGCATGCCACGCGAGGTATCCCGTGCGTAACTGGCGCGAGCAGCGAAGCCTGCTGATCGTGATCGCGATCGGCGCTGTGCTGCGCCTGATCAATCTGGGCGGCCGGCCGCTGTGGTACGATGAGGCGTTCTCGATGCTGTATGCGCGCCTGCCATACGATGCGATGTTGCAGGGCACGCTCGCGCAGGCGCAAGGCGCGGCGGCCGATGTGCACCCGCTGTTCTACTACTCGACGCTGCACACCTGGCTGCAGGTCTTCGGGGATTCGCCGGCAGGGGCGCGCTGGCTCTCGCTGGTCTTCAGCGTCGGGACGATCGGGCTGGCCTACGCGCTGATGCGCGAGTTGTTCGATCGGCGGGTCGGATTGATGGCGGCGCTGTTCCTCGCGCTGTCGCCGTTTCAGATCGCCTACGGGCAGGAAGCGCGCATGTATGCGCAGTTGGGCTTCTGGGGCGCGGCGACGCTGTGGGCTTTTGTGCGCGGGGCGCGCACGAATAGCTGGAAGGCCTGGCTTGCATTCGGGCTGTGCGGCGCGGCGCTGCTATACTCGCACAACCTGGCGTTTGCGTTTCTGGCGGCGCTGGGCCTGTTCGTCGTCGCGCGCTTTGTGATGGGCCTGGCGCGGCGCGTGCTGCGGACGGCGCTCTTGACCGGCGCGATCACCGGCGGGCTGATCATGGGCGCGCTGTTCTCGCCGTGGCTCAGCCAGCTGCCGGCGCAATTCAGCCGGATCGCGCAGGCTTACTGGGTCCCCCCACCGACCGGGGCGACCTTCGTCCAGACCTTGATCGCTTTCGGATTCTGGACGGATAACCAGGCGGCGCCGCCGCTGCTGGCCGCCGCGCTGCTGGCCGGATCGATTCTGCTCGTGGCGCTGATCGCGCATGAGCTGGTTCAGCGGCGGCGCGAATTCGATGCGCGGGTTGGGCTGCTGGTGACGCTGCTGTTTGTCCCGATCCTGGTGCTGGTTGTTATCTCGTATGCGCTCAAGCCGATCTATCTCATTCGCGGCTTGATGCCATCGCAACTGGCGTTCTTGCTGCTGGCGGCGTGGGCCACGGCGAAGCTGCCGCGTGTCGTGCAAGTTGGATCGGCTGCCTTGCTCGGCGCGATCCTGTTCTTTGCGCTGGTAGCGCACTACACTTACACCGATTTCCCCCGCGCGCTCTGGGACGCGATCACGGCCTATTTGCGGTCCAATGCGATTGCGGGCGATGCCATCGTCCACGACAACAAACTCAGCTTTTTTCCGATGCACGTCGTCGATCCCGATCTGCCTCAAGTGTATTTGCCCGATGTGACCGGTATCGGGTCGGATACGCTCGCGCCCGCGACGCAGCAAGCGCTCGGTCTGCCGGCCACGCCGAGCGCCGAGGCCCTCGCCAACCGGGGGCGCGTCTGGTTGGTGATCTTCTCGCGCGCCCGTGACGATTACCGCGCCGCCGGGTTCGACGATGATCCAAATTGGACGGCGATCGCGGCGCGCTATGATATGCTGGAACGAGAAGTATATGGCGCTGTTGAGGTTATCTTGTGGATGCGCGACGGCTCATGAACCTCTCGTCCCGACTCTCCCCGGTCGCTCGCCACGCCCTTATCACTGGTATCGCCGCTTTGCTGTTGTCGAGCCTGCCCTACCTGGCGGGCTACGCCGCGCAGACGCCGCAGCAGGTCTTCGACGGCGCCGTGTTCGATCTGCCCGATTATCACACGCATTTGGGCGAGATGCAGCTCGGTCTGCGCGGCGAGTGGTTGCACCGGGTATTGTCCACCTCGGAGAATCATGCTGGTGTGCTGATGCGCACCTTCTTCATTGCGCTGGGGCACGTAGCCCGGATTTTCGACTTGTCATTGCCGCTGGTTTACCAGATCGCGCGCCTTGTGTTTGGCGCACTGTTCCTCGTCGCCGCTTATCGTTTCATCGCCGCGCTGGCGTCTCGGCCGGAAGTGCGGCGCGTCGCCTTCACGCTGGTAGCGTTCTCGTCAGGGCTGGGCTGGCTGATGCAGATGCTGGCGCCGGCCGGGCCGGACGGCATCTCGCCGATCGACTTCTGGCTGATCGACGCCAATTCGTTCTTTTCGATTTTCATCTTCCCGCACTTCACGGCGGCCATGGCGTTATTGCTCGAAATCTTCAGACGGCTGATCCAGGCGCTTGAACTTGACCGGGCGATCCCACCACGTGTTCCCAGGCCTCTGGATACTTTCTCGGTCGCCTTATTCGCTTTTCTGCTGGCGACCATACATCCGTATCTCATGGCCCTTATCGTCGGGCCGGCCGCTATCTTTGGGGCGGCGCAGGCGCTTCGGGGCCGACCACCGGCGCGCGCCTGGTGGATGTTTGTCACTGGAACGCTAATCGGCGCTGCGCCGGTGTTGCTGTACAGCGCAATTGTGTTTGGTAGTGAGCCGGTGTTCAGAGCATGGGCGGCTCAGAATCTCACGCCTTCGCCGCCGCCGATCTACTACGTGCTCGGCTTTGGTTTGGTATTGGCGCTGGCGTTCGTGGGGCTGAAGCAGTTCGTGCGCGAAAATGGCGACCGCGCTGTTTTCATACTGATCTGGATCGCGCTCGTCGCCGGCCTGATCTATCTGCCCGTGGGCATTCAACGCCGCTTCATCGAGGGGATACACGTTCCGCTCTCGCTGATCGCCGCATACGGGCTGGTGCGATTGACGGAGCGCCTGGCAGCGCGGACCCGCTTCGTGATCGTCAACCTCACGTTAGCGCTCGCATCGCTGTCGACGATGTACCTGGTCGTCGGTTACACGACCGCGGCGGCGATGCGTAGCGAGGCTTTTTTCCATTCAGGCGATCTGATTGCCGTCGTCGACTGGCTGGGCGCGCATTCGGTCTGGGATGACACCGTGTTGGCGGCCGAGCCGACCGGCAGCCTGATCCCGGCCCGGATCGGCCAGCGCGTGGCGCTGGGTCATTGGGCGGAGACGGTCGCGTATGCCGATCGGCAGCGCGATATAGCTAGGTTCTACGATGCGGCGACGCCGGATGCCGATCGGGTCGAGCTGTTGAAACAGCTAGGTGTTCGCTTCGTTCTATTCGGTTCGCACGAGCGGGCGCTGGGCGCGTTCGATCCGGCGCGCGCCCCATATCTTCAACCGGTGTATGCTTCCAGCGCAGTCAGCGTGTACAGCCCGCGCTGAGGAGGGCGACAATGAATCTTCGCGAAATCGGAACCGTGGCGCGGCTCCAAATCCAGCGTTCGTCGTTGAAAATCGGCCAGAAGCCTTATCGCACTTACGACCCGTCGCCGCTGCTCGACGTTCGGCAGGTGAGCATCTCGCCGGCCGGTGTGGTCGCGCTACCGCCGGACGGCCAGACATTGCTCGACGTTCATCATCGCGATCATCCCGATTCGCAACAGGCGGTTGGGAACAGCGTCTCGATCGGCTTCACCGCGAATTACGCGAAGATGCGCGAACGGTTCGGCGAGCATATCATCCACGGCTGCGCGGGTGAAAACATCCTGATCGAGACAGGCGAGTCCTTCGCGCTGGCCGATCTTGGGCGCGGCGTGATGATCCGGTGCAGCGTAGCCGACGCGGAGCTGTGGCTCGGCGAGATTCTCGTCGCGCATCCCTGTGTGGAGTTTAGCCGTTACTCGCTGCAACACCCACAAGCGGAGAAGAGTAGCGATATAATCAAGACGACACTCCAGTTCTTGGAAGACGGCATGCGGGGGTTCTACGCGACGCCGGGCAACGTGCACGGGCCGCTGATCATCTCGGTCGGCGACCGGGTGTACTTGCCGGTGTAGCGCACCTGGCCTCCTCAGAGCCGGTCTGGACAGGCTCGACATTCCGTAGCATAGGGCCTTGCGCCCGCCGCCCGCAAGGGGCTAGACTACGTTTTCGGAGAGGCTCTTAGTGTCCTGGTGTCTTGGCGGTGAAGTTTAAGCAGTTTCTCAAGTCAACGCGTCACGCTTCACGTTTTACGCTCATGGCATTCTACATCGGCGCGCCGGTCTGGGCGCATAAAGGTTGGGTCGGCAACTTCTTTCCGAAAGGCTCGAAGTCGGCCGATTATCTGTGCGAATATGCCAAACGCCTGACGACGGTCGAGGGCAACACGACGTTCTATGCCGTCCCGGCGCCGGACACCGTGCAGCGTTGGCGCGATGACACATCGGACACCTTTCGATTCTGCCTGAAACTCCCGCGTGCGATCAGCCACGCCGGGCCGCTGCTGCCCCATCTCGACGAGGCGCGCAACTTCGTCGACCTGATGCGCGGCCTGGGGACACGGCTCGGCCCGATGTTTCTGCAACTGCCGCCGCGTTACTCGCCCACAGCGATCGACGATCTGCGCAGCTTCCTGGTTGCCTGGCCGCGCGAGGTTGCGCTCGCCGTCGAGGTGCGCCACGCCGACTGGTTCAAGTCGCCCAACCATCAACGGCTGCACGCGCTGCTCCGAGAATTCGCGCTGGCGCGGGTGTTGTTCGACGTGCGGCCGATCCGCGATGTGCCCGAAGACAAAGTTGAGGATAGTCGCTTGCAGGCGCGGGTCGAGCGGGCGTTGGAGCGCAAGCCCGATGTGCCCCTCGTCCCCGAACTGACGGCGCCCTTCACGCTGGTGCGCTATATCGGACACCCGCAGGTGGATCTCAACTTGCCGTTGCTCGACGAGTGGGCGGATCGGCTGGCGGCTTGGCTCAGGGAAGGCATCGACGTGTATGCGTTTTGCCACGCACCCGATGTGACCGTCTCGCCCCAAATCTGTCGGGCGCTCTATGAGCGTGTCGCCGCGCGGGTGCAAGTCGATCCGTTGCCGTGGGACACGCCTGAGAGCGGCGTGAAGGTCGAGCAGAGTAGGTTGTTGTGACCGATTAGGCAACCAGTTCATGCGCCTGGATCAGACACGGTCTGGGCGCTTTTTGTTTGGCGCACGGATTAATACTCGTCTCGGATACGCTTATTCCGCGCGCCGCCACCCCGCTCCGCTTCAAGTGTTCATACTTGAAAATCTCGCCGGCCATTATCTGCGATAAATGTCAGTGAGACGGGCTACAGACATCACTTGATACGGCGCTGGGCTGGCGTTATCGTGTTTCACAATCTCATTCACCAAGGAGTTATGGATGGCGCTCGACAAGCGTAACCTCTACCGTTTCCCCTGGTCGAAGAACGACAACCCGATCGGCTGGCTGGAAGTGACCGATATCTGCAACATCCACTGTCTGGGCTGCTATCGCCAGAAGCTCACCGGGCACAAATCGCTCGATCAGATCAAAGAAGAAATCCTGTTCTTCAAACGCTGGCGCAACTGCGACAATATTTCGATTGCCGGGGGCGAGCCGCTGCTGCATCCCCACATCCTCGACGCCGTCGCCTTCATTGCGCAAAACGATATGAAGCCGATCCTGTTGACGAACGCGATCAAGCTCGATCGCCACATGGTTGTGGAACTGAAGAAGGCGGGCCTGTCCGGCTTCACGATCCACATCGACAGCAACCAGGGCCGGCCGCATTGGCGCGATAAGAACGAGGCCGAGACGAACGACTTGCGCCAGCACTACGCCGATTTGATTCACGAGGTCGGCGGGTTGTACCTGATCTTCAACAGCACGGTCTATCCCTCGACGGTGCAATACATTCCCGACGTGGTGCGCTGGGGTCAACGCAACCTGGATCGGGTGCACGGCCTAGTCTTCATTTGCTTCCGCACCGCGCCGCTGGAGGAAGAAGTCACGTATCAACGCGGCGACGAGATCGTCGATGCGCGCCACCTGAGTTACGCCAGCGAGACGCCCGCCGAGCGCGACATCACCTCGTATGAGGTTCACGACATCATCAAAGAGCACTTCTCGGAGTTCGATGCATCAGGGTATCTGGGTGGAACGTGGAAGGTCGAGTCGATCAAGTGGCTGGCGGGCGCGATGATCGGCACGCGGCGACGCATGTACGGCTCGATCGGCGCGAAGACGATGGAACTGGCGCAGGCCGGCCATCACCTGTTTAAGGGTCGCTACCTGGCTTACCTGAGCCAGGCGAAGATCGGGCGCAAGATCTTCTGGCTGTCGATATTTGACAAGACCGTGCGCGCCGCCTACCGGCGCTATCTCGGCGACCTCGTGCGCCATCCCTTGCGCGTGTTCGATTCGGTGTACATCCAAAGCATCGGCGTGATCCAGGCGCCCGACATCATGGCCGACGGCACGGCCGACATGTGCGATAGCTGCCCCGACATGACGGTGTGGAACGGGCAGCTGATCAACTCGTGCCGCATGGACGAGTACCGGCTGTTTGGCGGATTGGTCACCGTGGTCGACCACGCCGAGGCCGAGCGCGTGCCGTAAACAACGGGACGAAGGACGGAAGACGAAAGACGAAGGCAGAAGGCCATGCTGGCCGAAGGTCTCCCGACCGAGGCCGCTGAGATGCGGCTTCGTATTCAGAGTTTGGACAGCAGTTGTACTGCTGTCTAAGCGCCGCAGGGCATCTGCGGCGTGAACCGGGTTAGTCTGCGAGGTGTGCACGCAAAGGTTGTCAGACGGCCAACGGCCGGGCCGCCCGTCGAGCGCACAGGATGTCCCAGTCGCCGCTGAGCCACGCCGCACGGGCTTTGGCCGTGTGGACGGCGCCTTCCACATTCCACTGGGCACCGGGG
>DATDPU010000155.1:0-119878 GCA_035292585.1 Anaerolineae bacterium
GCGGTAAGAGGCGCGACCCCTGTTCATGCTGATCGACTTGGACGTGATCTTGCTGCGAGTGTACGGCGCGACGTGCACCACCTTGCCGCCGGTGTCCTGGTGCTGGCCCGTGCCGGCGAAGGCCATCGACAGAATCTCGCCCTTGGCGCCCTTGCCCATCAAGTAGCACGACGGATACTTCATCGTCAGCTTACTGCCCAGGTTAGCGTCGGTCCACTCCATCGTCGCGTCCTCCTCGACGATGGCGCGCTGGGTGACCAGGTTATAGACGTTGGCCGACCAGTTCTGGATCGTGGTATAGCGGCAGCGCGCGCCCTTCTTCACGACGATCTCGATCACGCCGGAGTGGAACGAATCGCGCGAGTAGACCGGCGCGGTGCAACCCTCAACGTAATGCACCTGCGCGCCTTCGTCCACGATGATCAGCGTGCGCTCGAACTGGCCCACACTCTCCGAGTTGAGGCGAAAGTAGGCCTGCAAAGGCATCTCGACGTGCACGCCCTTGGGCACGTACACGAACGACCCGCCCGACCATACCGCGCTGTTGATCGCGGCGAACTTGTTGTCCTGGATCGGAATGATCGTGCCGAAATGCTCTCTGAACAGGTCGGGGTAGCGCTTGAGGCCGTCGTCGCTGCTCAGGAAAATCACGCCCTGCTTCTCGAGGTTCTCCTGAATGCTGTGGTAAACCATCTCGCTTTCCTACTGGGCGCCGACGCCCGCCAGAAACTTGCGCTCGGCTTCGGGGATGCCCAGCTTGTCGAAAGTATTCTTGATCGTTTCGGGAACCTCGTCCCAACTACCCTCCGTTTTTTCGGAGGGGCGGATGTAGAAATAAATCTCGTCCAGGTTCAGGCCGGACAGGTCAGCTCCCCAGGTGGGCGTCGGGCGTTTGATCGCGTGCTCGTATGCCTTCAACCGGAATTTGCGCATCCATTCCGGCTCACCCTTCATGTGCGAGATCGCTTCGACCACTTCACGGGTGAAGCCCTTGCCCGATTTAAAGACGTAGCTCGCCTGATCGGCAAACCCGTACTTGTACTCTTTCAACTGTTGTAGTTCTTTTTCTTGCGTCGCCATTGAGTTCTCCCTTGCCCGATCAAGCCGATTCGGCAACAGCCGGTAAACCTAAACGCTGGCGAATCGTTTCGTAGCCGCCCGCCTCGAGTTCCAGCGCCAGCTCCGGGCCGGCGGTCAACACGATGCGGCCATCGTACATGATGCTGACCACCTCCGGCTTGATGTAATTCAACAGCCGTTGATAGTGGGTGATCACCAGCGCGCCCATCTTCGGGCCGAGCAGCGTATTGACGCCCTCGGCCACCAGTTTCAACGCATCGATATCCAGCCCGGAGTCCGTTTCATCCAGGATCGCCATCTCCGGTTCGAGCACGGCCATCTGAAGGATCTCGTTGCGCTTCTTCTCGCCGCCGGAGAAACCCTCGTTCAAATATCGACCGGCAAACGCCTGATCCATCTTGAGCAGCTTCATCTTGCTGATCAGCAGCTTGCGGAACTCCGGGATCGAAATGCCTTTCTTGCCCGTGGCCTGCGTCGCGAGCAGCGGGCCGGTTGAGCCGCCCGTTGCGCCGGCTGCCTCTTCGGCAGCTTTCAGGCGCGCATTGAGCGCCGTCCGCAGGAAGTTGGCTACAGTGACGCCCGGAATCGACACCGGATACTGGAACGCCAAAAAAAGCCCAAGTCGCGATCGCTCATCCGCACTGAGCTCTAAAACATTCTGCCCTTTCCAGAGGACTTCACCGCCGACGACCTCATAGCCGGGGTGGCCCGCGATCACGTAGGCCAATGTGCTCTTGCCGGATCCGTTCGGCCCCATGAGCGCGTGAACCTGACCCTGATCGACTGTGAGGTTCACGCCCTTCAGGATTTCATTGTCTTCGACCCTGACCCGCAGGTCACGAATAACGAGCTGATCAGCCATAAGGTACTGCTGCCTCCGTTCAAGATTTCTCGAATTCCAGGACTTACGCAGTTGGCGCGGCAGTTGCACTGCCGCCGCCTCATCTGCCGCAGTACAACTGCGGCAGCAACATGCAGCTGCGTAAGTCCTGGAATTACCTTTATTCGTGCGGATTCTAACACGCGGGCTTATATTTGTCAATACTTCTCAAGAAAATTGAAATATTGACATACCCCTACCCTTGTGATATACTTCCCTCGGATTTTGGTCTTTTGGCTGAAAACAAGCGTATGCAAGATATTCGTAATGCAATTCTGAACCTGTTACGAGAACGGGGTCAAGCGACCGCGGTTGAAATCGCCGATGCGGTCGGGATGTCCCCGGTCAACGCACATTACCACCTGGGTCGCCTTGAGCGCGAGGGGTTGGTCGTTGTCGAACCGTTGCGGCAAGGGGTCGGGCGTCCGAAATACCTCTATTCGCTCGCCGGCGCCGCATTGGAACAGTTCCCCCAATCCACTCACCGGCTGGCCGATCGCTTGCTGGACGCGCTCCAGGCGCAGTTGACGCCACAGCAGATCGAGGCGGTGTTCAACCGCATCGTTGCGGACATCGCTACCGAACGTGGCGCGGATTTCAAAGATAAGTCCTTAGAAGATAAGATTGAAGTTCTCGTTGGCTTGTTGGGCGAAGAAGGGTTCTTCTCGCGCGTAGAAAAGGTCGGGCAGGATTTTCAGCTCACGCAATGCGGCTGCCCTTACCAATATGTCGTCGAACGACATCCCAGCATCTGCGCGATCGACCTTCAATTGATCAACGCGACCCTGGGCACGCCGGTCGAACGCGGCAGCTGGATTCTCAACGGCGACCACGTTTGCACCTTCCACGTCAAGGTCAACGCGGACCACGTGAACGCATAGGGAGACTGCATGTCGGATATCACCGAGGAAACGAC
The DNA here is from genome assembly GCA_035292585.1 of Anaerolineae bacterium. Taxonomy (GTDB): domain Bacteria; phylum Chloroflexota; class Anaerolineae; order Fen-1058; family Fen-1058; genus DASSFZ01. Next base: position 2,877 of record DATDPU010000155.1, read on the forward strand.
CGTCCAATACAGTGAGAAAGAGCAAGCCTTACGCGATGCGCTGCGCGAAGTCATCGATCCGGAACTGGGCATGAGCATCGTCGAACTGGGGCTGATTCGCCAGGTCGATTTTCAACCCGATTTGACTGAGCTGACGATGATCATGACGACGCCTTTCTGCCCTTACGGCCCGGCGCTGATCGAGCAGACCCGCCGCGCCGCCGAGAAACACGTGCAAGGCCCGATCAAGATCACGCTGGGCATGGAAATGTGGGAGCCGTCGATGATGGAGGGCGGCCCGCCGGCCGAGTGGGGCCTGTTCTGATTCAGACTGACAATTCAGTTTTCCGCGCGCACGCTAAATGGGTGTTGGCGCGTACGGCTCGAGCGGGTTTCGCCCCGCTCGTGCTGTTTCTAGACCCGAAAAGACCTCGGAGGTTTGGCCCTCGCCGCTTCGGGGTGCTCTGCAAAAACCTCCGAGGTCTGGAGACGTATCGATGACCACCGATTTCGCCGCCGCAATTTCCTCTCTCGATCACCAGATCGATCTGGCCCGCGCCGCGCTGCTCTTTGCGCGCGACGCTTATCCTGGGCTCGATCCCGATCGCTATCTACACCAGCTCGATGTCTGGGCGGATGCCATCCGTCCAGCGCTCGCCTCGCGCCGGAGTGAACCGCCTTTTGAAGTCTTGAACGATCTGCTGTTCGATCAGCTGGGTTTTTACGGCAACGACACCGATTACTACGACCCGCGCAATTCGTACCTCAACGAGGTGATCGAGCGCCGCACCGGCTTGCCGATTGCGCTGTCGGTGATCTACCTGGAAATTGGCTGGCGGGTGGGGCTGCCGGTGAGCGGCGTCGGACTGCCGGGGCACTTCATCGTGCGCTGCGATCTAGACAAGCGCACTTGGTTCATCGATCCGTTTCATCGCGGCGACGTGCTCAGCGAGGCGGATTGCGCGCGCCTGGTGCGGCAGTCGGTCGGCGACTTGCCGTTCAGCCCGGCTCTGCTGCAACCCGTCACGCGCCGCCAGATCATCACCCGCATGCTTACCAATCTCCAGGTGATCTACGTCCAGCATGAACAGTTCGCCCAGGCCCGGACGGTGATCGAACGTCTGCTCGAGCTCGATCCCGCCGCGCCCGAACACGTGCGCGATCTGGGCCTCATTCATTTCCGGCTGGGCGCTTTTCGCCGCGCCATCGATTTGCTGGTTGCGTACGCCGCGCTCAAACCGAAAGCCGGCGACCTGAACTCTATCCAACAAGTGATTCAGGTCGCGCACGGCGAACTCGCCCGCTGGAACTAAAAAGTACCTACCTGCACCGCATTTCTTGTCCACCCTCACGAAGCATGCTAAAATCGATGCGCAGAGTTGACTAGCGAGAATGCTCGTGTGACGCCATCGACTTTTCGCCGGATTGCCGGCGTTTTGTTTGTATCGCTTGCCTTGGGCCTGGGTTTCGTGGCCGGCCTGCTCACTGCGACGGTGATTCAGCCGGTCGCCTCAAGCGATCCGTCTGCTTCGGCCCGGATCGAGGAAGCCTGGCAACTGATCGAAAGCCACTTCCTGAATACCCTCCCACCCACCCAGACCCGCGCGTATGCGGCCATTCGCGGTCTGCTCGACGCGTTGAATGATCCGTATACGGTATTGATCGAGCCGCCCGCCGCGCGTCTGGAAAACGATCAGCTGCGCGGACAGTTCGGCGGCATCGGCGCCGATTTGAGACGCGACGCCGACGGCCGCACGCTATTGGCCCCCTACCCTGATGGGCCGAGCGCGCGCGCCGGCGTCGTCGATGGTGATCAACTCATGGCGATCGAGGCGGCGCCTATCCAACCGGAGCAACGGCTGGACGAGATTGAGACGCAGCTGCGGGGGGATATCGGCAGCCGGGTGCGCCTGGCATTGGCGCGCAACGGCCAGACGTTCGAGATCGAAATCGAGCGCGTGCAAATCGCGCCGCCGTCCACAACCTGGCGTATCATCGACAACGCACCGGAGATGGGCTATATTTCTATTCGAGTGTTCACCGATCGGACGGTGACCGAAGTGCGCCAGGCCGTTGACGAGCTCCGCCGGCGCGGCGCGCACGCGCTGATCCTCGACGTGCGCGACAACGGAGGCGGCTTGCTGCAATCGGCTATCGACGTGACCGGCCAGTTCGTCGCCGGGGTGGTGATGATCGAACGCCAACGCGAGGGCGGCGAGCGCCAGTTCACCGTTCCGCCGGGCGGCGCGGCGCTCGATCTGCCGCTGGTCGTCCTGGTCAATCACAGCACGGCCAGCGCCAGCGAAATCCTCGCCGGCGCGCTGCGCGATCGGGAACGCGCCATCCTGATCGGCGAACATACCTTCGGCAAAGGCTCGGTGCAGAGTATCTATTCGCTGGCGGATGGATCGTCGTTGCACATCACGACGGCCGAGTGGTTCACGCCCAAGCGCACCGCCTTCAACGGTCGCGGTTTACTGCCCGACATCGAAGTCGCGCGCACCGCCGAGGATCAGGCGATCGGGCGCGATCCGGTTCTGGATCGCGCGATTGCTTATTTGCAGACCCAGCCATGAGTAAGCCGTAGTGTAGGGCCTCGTGCCCGTTGCTCGCCCACGACCCCACAAGGGGGCGCAAGCAGGGGGCTAAGCTACTGTCCATGCACTTGTTCTGAACATGAGCCAGCCTGAACCAGTGACGGGGTCGCAGCATACAACATGGGCCGGCGTGAAACTGGAAAGACGAGAAGGGGACATGGACCGAAGTGCACGCTATTTAGTATATGGGTTGCTATCTGTCATCATCCTGGTCGGAGTGGGCTCAAGCACCTTCGTCCTCGGGTTGAGTTTGGGCCGGGCTGAATCGACAACGCTGACTGCACCACAGGTAAGCCTCGATCTCCCAGCCGGCTCATCCACACCGGCCAGTCTCGATTTTGAACAAAATCTCCAGCTGCTGGAGGAAGCGTACAACCTGATCAAAGCGCAATACTATGGGGAGGTTCCCGAAGATGCCCAGCTGGCGTACGGCGCGATTCGCGGGATGCTGCAGCGCCTGGGCGATGACTATACCTCCTTTCTTGATCCCGCCATCGTCAAGATCGAAGAAGAGGATGCCTCCGGCGCGTTCGAGGGCATCGGCGCATTCGTGCGCATCAACAACAGCCAGCGCGTCGAGTTGGTGCGCATCATCAAAGGCTCGCCGGCCGAGCAGGTGGGTCTCCGCGCCGGCGATCAAATTGCGGCGGTCGATGGCGAGTCGATTATCGGCTTCGGGATCTACGAAGCGATCGCGCTGATTCGCGGCCCGGCCGGCTCGCAGGTGAGGCTGACCATCCAGCGACCGGACGCCGAAGCCCCGTTCGAGATCACCGTTACCCGCGCCCGCATTGAAACACCGCTGGTCGAGGCGCGCATGATCGGATCGGATGTGGCCTACGTCAGCCTGACTGATTTTCAAGTGGTGACGGCTGCGGAACGGCTCAACACGGAAATCGAGGCGTTGCTCGCGCGTAATCCCAAGGGGTTGATCCTCGATCTGCGCGGTAATCCCGGCGGTTTTCTCGACGAGGCCATCGATGTGGCCGACCTGTTCCTGAATGAGGGCCTGGTCATGATCGAGCGCCAGCGCGACGGCGGCGAGGAGACCTTCCGCAGCGACAGCGGCGACGCCGGCGAGGAAACCCCGCTGGTCGTGCTCGTCGATGGCGGTTCGGCCAGCGCCAGCGAAATTGTGGCCGGCGCGGTGCAAGATCGAGATCGAGGCGTCCTGATCGGTACGCTCACGTTTGGCAAAGGCTCGGTGCAGCGCGTGAACACGCTGTCCGACGGGAGCCAGTTGCGCGTGACCATCGCGCGCTGGTTCACGCCGAACAATCGCGCCATTCACGGTGAAGGGTTGGAGCCGGACATCGTCGTCGCGCCAGGGGAGAATGCGTCGCAAGACCCGCAGCTCGATCGGGCCGTGGAATATTTGCGCACCGGCAAGTAGACAACGAATGCAACTGTAGGAGGCACACCTGCACTTGCAGCGCAGGCGCAAGTGTCTCCTGATGCCGACTGTCGGCGACAGGAGTCGCCTATGGCGAAAACGTCGAATTCCGACATCAAGGTCGTCGCCACCAACCGTAGCGCAACGCATGACTACACGCTCGACCAACGGTTTGAGGCGGGCGTGGCGTTACTCGGCGCCGAAGTCAAATCGGTGCGCGCCGGCCGCGCTAACTTGCGCGAAGGTTACGTGCAGGTGCGTAATGGCGAGGTGTTCCTCCTCAACGCCCATATCGCGCCCTACGATCCGGCCGGCCGCGAAGGACACGATCCGTTGCGGCCGCGCAAGCTGCTCCTGCACAAAAAAGAAATCACGAAGCTGGCGGCCGGGGTTCAGGAACGGGGCTGGACGATCGTCCCCTTGAAAATGTACTTAAAAAACGGCCGCCTCAAGCTCGAGATCGCGCTGGCGCGCGGCAAGCGGCAATACGACAAGCGCGCGGCCATCGCCCAGCGCGATGCGCAGCGTCAGATCGAGCGCGCCTTGAAGGAACCGCGCGAGTGAGCCAGCGGCTGGCGCTTGCGCCTTTCCCGATGTCCTGTGGTAAAATTAGCCCAACTGCAACATCCCAATCCGACCCGCAACCGGTACGTCGAGTGTGTCAGCCGGCGGCATTATGCCCGTCTATTTCTATTTGCGCTTCAGCCAATGCCTTTAACAACCGAAGGAATCCCTGGTTGACTTCAATCTTTCAAGTCGCCCATCGTCATTGCAAAAGAGGAGGTCAGTCATGCCTGAAATAGAAGGTGTGGCGTTATTTATTGATTTCGACAACGTGCGTTATTCTTTGATGAACGAGCGCGGCAAAGGGATCGACCCGCGCGAACTGATGGCGAAGGCCAAGAAGTACGGCCGCGTCGTCGCCGCCAAAGCCTACGCCGATTTTTCTGAGCACCCGCCCGAGTTCCGGCGCAGCCTGGAGGTGGCCGGCATCGACGTGCGGGATATCCCCAAAGGCGGCGGCGTCAAAAACCGCAGCAAGAAATCGTCGCCCGAAATCGCGATGGTGCTGGACGTGTTCGAGCTGTTGCTGGACAAGCCGACCATTACCACGCTGATGTTGATGACGGGCGATCGGGATTTGATTCGCCTGGTGACAATGGCCCGCCATCGCTTTGGCAAGCGCGTCGTCATCTCGGGTGTGCCGGAAACGGTTAGCCGCGATCTGGCCGCCGCGGCCGATGCGCTCGATCCACTCGTCTCACCCGTTGCCGAGCCGGAAGTGCTGGCCGCCGTGGAAGAGGTCCTCCTGCCGCCGCCGCCGCTGTTCAACACTGCCAGCGAAGTCTCCGACGAAGAGCTGCGGTTGATCCGCTCGATCCAATTCCACCAGGACCGGCCTTACCGTTCGTTCAACTTCCTGGCCGAGAAAGCTTCATCCGAGCGCAATCCTAACCGGGTGGGCGATCTGGAAAAGGCCAAACTGGCGCTCGAAGCGGCGGTGCGCGAGGGCATCGTCATCCGCGAGGAAGTCGATACGGGCATGGGGTACAGCATTACCTCGTACTCCTTGAACGAGACGCATCCCAAGGTCCGGGCTGCGCTCAACCTCGCGCCCGATGCGAATGGGCAACCGCAGCCCTCCCGCCTCGTCAATAGCGGCGACGGCGAAGTGACTGGTGGTTATTCACATCTCAATGGCTCACCGTCCGCGTCGTCGCGGACGGCCCGCGAGACGCGGGCCTAGAGCACGTGTGTGCAATCACCAGCGAAGTGAGGATTGCCTGACAGCGCCAGACCTGTTATAATTGACGCCGCATGGGGATGCACTGGCTTCGACGGGGAATGGTCGAGTCACGTGTGGCAAGCCGGGGCGCTCTGCACCTCGTCAACAACGGAGCAACCTTTAGGTGCCAACCGCACCCAATACGCGGCTCTTCCCCTCGCTGCATAAGCGAGGCGTGAGCCTGGTCACCTGCGGGTGACCCGTCCGCCTCGATCCCGCGCCGGTGGGTCCAGGGCCGGGCGTGACAATGCCGGCGTGCGGCTCGCCTGACGCCGATGCGGCGAGCCAAAGACACCCTCGGCTGGCTCTGGCGAAACCTTGTCGGTTGAGGTCGCCGGGGCGAGACACAGCAACCGACTAAGCTTGTAGGCATGCGTGATCACCTTCTTCGGACGCGAGTTCGATTCTCGCCATCTCCACCAGGCGAGACACCCGACTCAATCGAGTCGGGTGTCTCCTTGAACAGTCGCGCCCCATTTACGTCTGCAAAACCAGTCGTCGATGGCGTAGGCCCGGTCAAGACAACCCCCTCAGCCAGAATGTCTGAAACCCGCTTCCGCCAGCGTCAGCGGCGCCCCCTCGCGATTAATTCCCGCTTCCACCACCTGGGCCACGTAAACCGTGTGATCGCCCGAAGGCAGTGAACCGGTCACGCGGCACTCGATCCAGCCCAGGCACGACTCGACGATCGGTGCGCCGGTCGCCGCGCCAGGCCGCCACGCAATACCCTCGGTCTTGCTCGGCGCTTTCACCGACTTCCGACCCAACTGACCCGCCAGCTCGCGCTGATCCGCGCTCAACACATTGACGGCAAACGCGCGGCTGGCTTCAATCAACCGATGCGTCTTGCTGTCTACTTCCACTGCCAGCGCGACATGCGGCGGCTCGAAGCTGGATTGGGTGATGAAATTCGCCGTCATCAGCGCCAGCTCGCCATCGTGCGCTGCGGCGACGACGTGCAACCCGTAAGTGAACCAACGTAACACCGTTTTCTTAGCGGCCTCATCCATAGCAGCCTGATCTCCTCTCCTGCAACCTCATCAATAGTAGGCATTATACACAACAAGACGCAAAAACCCGGTTTCCAGAGAAACCGGGTTCAGAAAAAGCCCGCCGGGAAGTATTCCCGCGTTCGGTAGAGCCTCTAGGAATTAGAGTGGGAATCTGTGGTGCGCATAATTGCGCTCATCAACATTGATTCCCTGGCACTTGGTAGTGTTGGCTCTCGACGCAGGCGAGTGGCCTGACGGGCTACGGACTGTAGCGTATTCCAATGGGCGGGTGCAATCAAGTGACGATTGTCACTTTGCCAGGCAAGCCGTCCTACTCGCCAGCCGGTTTCTGCACCGATTCCCAATACGACCACAATCCTAAAAACGCCGCCGCTGCCTGGTGCGGTTCGTCTTCGCGCGGCCCGGTGTTCCAGGTGATGATCAGCTCGCGCCGGGCGCGCGTAATGCCCACGTACAGCAGGCGCAGCCGTTCCTCGGCGTAAGCCAACCGCGCCTCGTTCGTCGCCACACCGGGCACGTAGCCGCCGCCCTCGGCCAGCGTCTCCAGCTGCGCCACGCCTTCGGCTTCGAGGTTCAAGCGCCCGCGCACGTACCACGTCTCGCCGCGATAAACGTCGCCCGGCGCGGCCGATGGAAAATCGAAGTTGTTCACGCCGAGCAGATAGACGCGATCCCATTCCAGCCCCTTCGCCTTGTGCATCGTGGCGACGGTGACCCGGCCAGGTCGCGGGGTGAAGCTCAAGTCATCTTCGCTGAAGCCCAGAAAGCGCTGCTCGTTGTTCGCCACCCGATCCAGTTCGGCGGCGAGATCGGGCAGGCGCCACTCGGGCCGATCTGCCGCCAGCCGGCGCAGCACCAGCGCGATCTTATGCGCCAGCGCGAGATGACGGACAACCTGATCGGCGTCGCCCTCCCGATACACATCCTGCGCGACCGTCAGAACCAGCTGGTCGATCGGCAGGTGCGACGCAGCCAGCCAGCGTTGGACGACGCGCCGGAATTCGATCAGCTGGGCGCGGATCGCCGGGTCGGATGCGGGCGCAAACTCAGGCAGCTCATCGCGATCGGGGCGCGGCCAGATGAACGCTTCGACCTGATCCAGCCGGCGCAGGCCGGTCAAGATCAGCTTCCGATCCCGCGCCGCCTGCGCATCGGCTTCGTCCCCCTCAGCCGGCCGCGCATAGACTTCAAACACTTTGGCCAGCAGCGAACCCGACAGCGGCGCCGACAGATAGCGCAGCACGTGCGCCAACCGGCGGGTTGCCTCGCGCGTCGACGCGGTGCTGCGCAGCAATTCATCGTATTCGATCCCGGCCGCTTTGAGCCGCTCGCTCACTTTGAAGCCGCGCGTGTTGTCCGGAGCCAGCACGGCGACCGTCGCGTGTTTGTGCTCGGGCAGCCAACGCTGCAGCGAGCGGACGACCAGATCGATCTCTTTCTCTGGCGCAAGCGCCTCGTTGTAGAGCTGAACCACCAGGTCGGGCGTATCAGCCGGGTTGGGTTGAGCATCGCCGGGCGGAACCGGATAGATGCGCTGTGTCCGAAAGGCGCGTTCGCGCACGACCGGGTTCGGGTGCGCCATGTTCGTCCATTCCACCAGATAATTCGCCAGATCGACGATGCGCTGCGTCGACCGGCCCGAATGCAGCAGCGGGCTATCGACCACATCTTCTTCGTCGAGAAACTGATTGAGGAAACGGATATCGGACGTGGTGAAGGTGGTATTGATCGACTGGTTGGGGTCGCCCACGCGCACCCAGTTACCTTCGTCGGTCAACAAGCGCAAGATTCGCTCTTGCAGATAGCTGCTATCTTGCGCTTCGTCTTCCAGAATGTACGGCCACTTGCGCTGCAACCGCGCCAGCAGATCGGCATCGATCTGGAGCGCTTCCAGCGCCAGGCGGATGAGATCGTCAAAATCGACGCTGCCCCGGTTGGCCAGCGCGCGCTGATAGTCCTCGTAGATTTCCAGACACATCTTGCTGAGCAGCCAGTCGGCTTCAAACGACGGCATCCGCGCCCGGATGGCGGCGGGCGTCAGCTGCAAGTCCTTGGCGCGCCGGATAAAAGCGCCGACGATGGCCGTGACCATGCCTGGCCAGCGTTCGCGTTCCAGCCACTGGCGACGGTTCGCGTCGATCTGCGGATCGATGAAGAAATCAAACACCGCATTGCTGTAGGAGGCATCTCCAGATGCCGACCCGCCCGATGCCGACCCGCCCGATGCCGACCCGCCTGATGCCGACCCGCCTGATGCCGGCCCGCCTGATGCCGACTCTGCCGACGGCCCCCGCGCCGCCAGCGTGATGTTCTCGCGCACGGTCAACGCGGGGAAGATACCGCGCCCCTGCGGCGCCAGGCCCACGCCCAAACGCGCGGTTTCATGCGAGGGCAGGCGCGTGATATCTCGATCGCGCAGCAGAATGCGGCCCTGGCGCGGCGGGGTGAAGCCGATGATCGAGTGGATGGTCGTTGACTTGCCCACGCCGTTGCGGCCGAGCAGCGCCACCACTTCACCCGATTGTACGGTCAGCGATACGCCCTGTAACACGTGACTATCGCCGTAGTAAGTGTGAATGTCTTCAACTGAGAGCATCGATCCTTCGTTCCGCCGACACAAACCGGCGCGTCACCCAATCTGCCAGCCACGGCGCGATCCGGTTGAACCCGACGAGCACGCGCGCCGCCGGCGGCAAGATCACCTCACGACGCGGGCGCTTCACCAGAGCGACAACGGCGCGCGCCACATCTCCTGCGGGCATCCGCACGCGACGCGCGAAAGCGAGTGCGCTCCGGCGGCGATAACCCACCTGCTGGCCCCACTCCGTCGCGACGCCGCCCGGATACAGCGCTGAGACATGAACGCCCCACGGCGCGACCTCGCGCCGCAGCGCCTCGCTGAACCCCGCCACGCCGAATTTCGTCGCTGCGTAGACCGTGTAGGTCGGCGTGCCGATCTTCCCCGCCAGCGAGGCCATGTTGATGATGTGACCGCTACGCCGGTGCAGCATGTGCGGCAGCGCAACCTGCGTGAGATCGATCAGGCCGAGCAGGTTCACGTCGAGTTGCAGCCGCACGTCGGCCGGGTCGAGCGTCTCCAGCCAGCCCAATCGGCCGAGACCCGCGTTGTTGAACAACACGTCGATCTGCCCGAACTCCGCCAGCGTTCGATCGACCAACTCGATGATCGTCCCCCGGTCGCGGATATCGCCCGGCACAACGATCGCCTGTCCTCCCGCTGCATGCACCTCGGTTGCCACTTGTTCCAAGCGATCCGCGCGGCGGGCGAACAGCGCCACCCGCATACCGGCGCGCCCGAAAGCCTGCGCCGTCGCCGCGCCAATCCCGCTCGATGCGCCGGTGATGATCGCTACGCGGTCTTTGAGGATCATGGCTGCTCCAATTTGACGGAGGGCGGAGGACGAACGGCTCATCTGTAGCCACAAGCTTCGTCTTTCATCTTAGTCACTCACCTTACGCGGTTTGCTCCCCGACCGCGTGGACGCGGGCTTAGAGCAGGATTTGACCGGTGGCTGCGTAAGGTGAATTAGTCACTGGTCTTGCTGGGCGCGATATACCTGGCTAGAAAACAAAACGCTCCACGAGGGTATCGTGGAGCATATTGAATGAGCGAGGTACCCCTGCCAGGAATTGAACCTGGGCCTCAGCCTCCGCAGGGCTGCGCTCTATCCGCTGAGCTACAGGGGCATGCGGTTTCTTGTGCTGCTTGCCAAAGGCTCACTCGCATGCCGAGTGAGGCGGGGAGACAGGGATTCGAACCCTGGGTGGAGTTTTACCCCCACAACCGCTTAGCAGGCGGCTCCGATCGTCCACTCCGGCATCTCCCCGATGACCCGCCAACGACTGGAGGCGGAGGGAGAGGGATTCGAACCCCCGATGAGGTTGCCCCCATAGTGGTTTTCAAGACCACCGCCTTAGGCCACTCGGCCATCCCTCCCGGTGCGGGCCTTTCCCTCAACGCGCCGCGAGTATACCATGCGCCAAAAGCACTGTCAAACACTCGTTGCCGATCGATCCGGCTTATGCTAGAATCAGGTCGCATCCGTCCGATTCAACCCACCGAGGAGAACGCTCATGGTCAGCGCCGACCTGCTCGAAATTCTACGCTGCCCGCACTGTGTCAGCGGGCCGACTCGCCGCGAAGGCCCCGATCCCGGCCGCCTCACACTCGTCAAGGAGGTTTGGCTGGTGTGCCAGGAACCCGACTGCAATCGCAAGTACCCCATCCGCGATGATATCCCGGTCATGCTCATCGAAGAAGGTGACAAGCACCGCAATACGCCGGTCGAGCAGTTGGGCCCACCCTGATTAGAAGGTGGACTGTTTCTTCATTCTGCATTCTACCTTCCTCATTCACCTGTGCTACAATGACCTCGAAACGGCATGATCGCGCTTGATTCGGTCGTCGGTGAACTGCACATCGTCAATGGTCGGCGGCAAAGTATAACGCCGTCCACCGGCGCGTTTACTGCGCCTCGACGCGGCGCGCGTGGCCGCCAGGAAGATACGCTGTTCATCCTGATCGACGCCGACGGTTCGTCGTCCTCGTCTATCCCCGAGCTCATTCAACACATCCACCAGACGTACTGGCATACGCCGGGCAGCGTGACGGCCGGGGTGCGCACCGCCATCGAGACCGGCAACAACTGGCTGGTCGATCACAATCGGACGGCGGCCGGCTCGACGCGCGCCGGCGTCACCTGCGCCGTGCTGCGCGGCTCGGAGGTCTTCATCGCGCAGGCCGGGCCGTCGTGCGCCTACGTGGCCCACCAAGGTCGGCTGGAGCGCTTCCCGCGCGGCGATGTGGCGGGCAGCAGCCTGCCGCCGCTCGGCGTCGCGCGCGCCGTCGAAGTCCGTTACTCGCGCGCCGATCTGCAGCCCGGCGATATGCTGCTGTTGGTCGATGCCGATTTCCCGGCGCGGATGCCGGAGGAAGCGATCGCCTCGGCCATCGTGTACGTGGGTGTCGAGACCGCGCTGAACAACCTGGAACACCTGGCGGGCAGCGATAGTTTTCACGCCCTGGTGGTCGAGCTGGCAGCGGCGGCTCCGCTGGAAGCGTCTGTTCAAGCGGCCCTGCCACCGGCCCCCAGCCGATCCGCAGCGCGCGAGCCGCCAGCGCCGGAGCGCGCCCCCTCTCGCGCCCCTGGCGCGGCCGCGCCTCGCCCGGCTCCAGCGGTGGGCGAGTGGGCGGGCGCGTTGGGCAAAGGCGTGGCGCGCAGCGCCGGTTCGCTGGGCGCGGCCTTCGGCGCGCTCTTCCAGCGCACGTTGCCCGATCGGCCGGTGTCACGGCAGACCCGGCGGCGCGGGCCTGCGGCGCTGGAGCGGCATACCTCGCTGATGACGGCCATCGCCATCGGCATTCCCTTGATCGTCGCGCTCGTGGTCACGGCGATGTACCTGGACCGCAGCACGACCGCGCAAGTCGCAACGTTCCTCGACGACGCGCGCCAGTTGATCGCCGACGCCGACCGCGAGCCGACGCTCGACGCCAAGCGTGAGCGCTGGCAGGCCGCGCTGACGAAAGCGAACGCGGCCCTGGCGTTGGCGCCCGATGACCCGCTTGCGCTCGAGCTCCGCACGCAGACGCAAGCGCAGCTCGATCGACTCGATGGCACGCAGCGCGTGTCGCCGGTATTGCTGTACGATTTTGAGCAGGCCGGATCGCATCGGTTGGTGGCGCAGGGTGTGTCGCTGTTTGTGCTCGATCAGGCCGAGGGCCGCATCGATCGGTTGACGCTCAACAGCCGGGGCGATGGCATCGAGGGCGGCGAACCGGCGCTGGCGGCCGCCAAAGGCATCACCGTCGACGATCGGGTGGTGGGCGATCTGATCGATATCGCCTGGGTCGACGCCGGCGGCCAGCGCCAGAAGAGCGCGCTGATCGTGTTGGAGCGCGGCGGGCTGATCGAGTACGACCTGGCGTTTGGCCCGGCGGCGGTCCGTTTCGCCGAAGCGCCGGTGCGCACCGGCGCGCGCCGGCTCGACACGTTCGAAGGCAACCTGTATATCCTCGATGTGATCGAGCGGCAGATCTGGAAATATCTCGCGGCGGCCGATGGCTATACCGCGCTGCCGGAAGTGTATTTCCAGACGCCGCCGTCCGGCATCGAGACCGCCATCGATCTGGCGATCGACGGCAACGTGTATATCCTGTTGACGAACGGCACGGTGTATAAGTATCGCGGAGGCAGTGAAGCGCCGTTCAGCGTGAGCGGCTTGCCGGAGCCGCTCGGCCGGCCGGTTGCCGTGTCGGTCGATCCGTATACCCCGACCGATAGCGGGGTGTATATCGCCGATGTTGCCGGCGCGCGAATTGTGCATTTCACCGCCGACGGCCAGTTTGTGCGCCAGGTGCGCGCGGTCGGCGGCGAGTTCGCTGCGCTCGAAGATTTGCTGGTCGATGAGCGCGCCGGCCGCCTGTACGTGATTAGCGGCGGGCGTTTGTACTCAGCCGCACTTCCGCCTGCGATTCCCCGTTAAGCCTCGACGTAACTCCAAAATACGCTTTATCAGCAGCCGTTTGTATCCCGACCTATATCTTTTTGCGCCATTTCTATATCGAAGATATATAGCCAGTGGCCGGGTTTGATGTTATTGATACTAGGTGATCCTGCTCAGTGATGCGGGGTTCGGACGGCAGTTGGACTGCCGTCCGCTGCAGTGCAACTGCGGCGGGAACTATGCGGTTTGATGTTATTGATACTAGGTGATCCTGCTCAGTGACCGAGCTGTATTGCCCGCTGTCCGCCCCACAACCGCCGCTCGCCCGGCGCCGTGCAGGGATGAAGGGCGGCGGGAACTATGCAATTTCGAGAGGAGGAGCAATGTCCACACAACCTGCAGAGCACCAGTTTTACAGTTACACGTTTGAGACGGAAGACGAAGCGAAGCGTTTTGTCCGCCTGGCTTATAAGGCAGGTTACGTTCTCGAACGCGCTGGCAATAAGATCACCTGTACCTCGAACACCTACGCCGTGGTGAGCCAGCAGCCCGATATGCCGCAGGCAGTTCAATCCGATGACCCCGTGTTCAACGCAGAGGCAGCCGTAAGGTCGTGAAGCCGTCCAGCTCACATCCATGTGTCACGCCGCCGGGGTCGAGAACGCTCGACCCCGGTTCATTTGTCCGTCAAGGTCAGGCAGATGGGGCGGGCAGAAGCCACGCCTTAAACGGTTTTTGACCTTTGGCGTCATCGGCCCTAAAATTACCTCGCCCAATTTGAACAACTGTCGGTGAACGGTCTAGCCGCATCAACACTGAAAGCGGAGACTGGGAGGTGGAGCAGTGAACTGTTGCGGCTCGCCGAATGGGTTGGACAAAGTTTTCGACGAATCGCTCGCCCGCGATGATGTATCGCGCTACCTGCGCCAGGGACTCGATAAGCCCGCCCACCTGGTCGTGTCGGCGCTGGCGGCGCAAGGCATCGCGGGCGCGAGCGTGTTGGAGGTCGGCAGCGGCGTCGGCGCGCTGCATCTGGAGCTGTTGAAGTCCGGCGCGGCGCGCGCCACCTCGGTCGATCTAGCGCCGGCATATATCGAGACGGCGCAGCGCCTGGCTGCACGGCTCGGTTTCGCGAATGCCGTCGAGCATCACTTGCTCGATTTTGCGCGGCAGTCGAACGAAGTTGCCGAGGCCGACGTGGTGGTGATGAATCGGGTAGTGTGTTGTTATCCCGATATGCCGGCGTTGGTCACGGCGGCCGCCGGGCATGCCCGGCGGCTGGTGGCGCTCACGTTTCCGCGCGATGTGTGGTGGATGCGACTGGGCGGCAAGCTGATGAACGTGTGGATGACGATCACGCGCAACACTTTCCGTTTTTACCTGCACCCACCCTCCGAGATCGTGGCGACGGTGAAACAAGCCGGGCTGGCGCCGGTCTTCCAGAGGCGATCGGGGCCGTGGAACATCGCCGTCTTTCGGCGTGAGCATTAATCACGTCTGTACCTGTCTACCTGCTACCTGTTTACCATTACCCCGTACACAGGTAGACAGGTAACAGGTATTAACGCAGTAGCCGCGCCGGGCCGATCTCGCCGATCATCTCGGCGGCCAGCGCGATGCCGGCTTGCGCGGCTATCACCGCATCTTCTCCGCGCGCTAACCCCGCCAGGACGGTTCCACACAATGTATCGCCCGCGCCGGTCGGATCGAGTTCATGCGCCGGCCGACCGGGAATGTGCGTGACGCCATCGCCTTCGATGACGAGCGCTCCCTGCGCGCCGAGTGTGACGAACAGAGTGTGCCCGGATCGTGTGCGCGCCGCATCGATGCTGCCGAAGAGCAAGTGGGCCTCGTTCTCGTTCATGAAAAAGAGATCGACGGCCTCGAATAGCGCGCGGGCCTGATCCGGCTCGGCCATGATCGACCGGGCGTAAATGCCGGCCGAGATGCGAGCCGCGCCGCGCGCCCGACACGCCTGCGCGAACCTCAACTGGCGTTCAGCCGTGCTCAGCGCCGCAACATGGACGATCGACGCGCCGAGCAGATCGGGCGGGAGCAGGTCGGGTGTGAGCGCGCTTTCCGCGCCCCACGCGGCATCGATCAGCGTGGCGCGTCCGCCGCCGTGATGCGCGATCTCCAGGCGTGGCAGCCGATCGGGCGAAACGGCCGGGCCGATCCAGATGAGTCGATCGGCGGCGGGTTTCAGGGGATCGGGCAGGGGCTCGGGTCGAGGCGCGAACAGACCGGCGTGCGCGCCGGCGCGCTGCGCCGCGAGCGCCGTGTATAGTCCAGCTCCGCCCGGCGCTGATACGGTCTGCCCGATCAAGTGCAGCACATCCAACGAGGCAACGCCGATGACGAGCACATCGCAAGTAGCGGGCATACGTGGAAGAAGACTCAGCCGCGCGCTTCGCGCACCATGCGAACCGGCTGCGAGCGGAGAAACGACGCCTTGAGCTCAACGTCTTCGATTTGCGCGGCAAGCGCGTCGTAAACGCCGAGCGCCTGATCGAATGCCTCGCGGGCCGGGCTGGATTGCCCCGCTGCGGCCCGCGCCTGGCCGAGACTGCCGAGCGCGCGCGCCTGGTCAAATGGACGGTTCAACTTCGCCCAACCCTGAGCCGCACGCCGATAGTATTCCGCCGCCTCGACCGGGTTGCCTTCCGCGTGCGCCACAACTCCATGTCCCTGGGCGAGCATGGTATCGGTTTTCAGGATGCGCCACTGCCGGTCGGCGCGCTCCAGCCGGGGCAGGCAGGCGCGGGCCGCGTCGAGCGCGTCGGGTGTTGTCTGAGCGGCGAACCATTGACAGGCGAACAAGATCGCCGCGCCGCACTGCCACTCCAGATAAGGATTCCGGTCGATCCGATCGAGATACTTATTTAAGGCTTGCGCCGTCTCGGTCTGCAAGCCCAGCGCCGCATACGCCCGCGCCAGCTGATGCAGATGCGGCACGATCGTTTGGATCTCATCCCACTGCATCGCCTGCGGCAGCGTTTGCTCCAGTTCTTGCCGCGCCGCCTCGGGCCGGCCCAGATCGTTATTCAATCGGGCGCTGGTCTCAGCCGACCAGATTGACCATGAGCCTAGCGTGAATTCGGTGAGCTGCGGCCAGCGGGCCAGCGCCGCCGACCATTGTCCCGCGAGCCAGTCGAGTTCCAAGAGGTGACGGTAGGCGACGCCGGCGAAGGGCAGCGCCTGCACGCGCGTGGCGTAGGCGAGCAGTTCTTCAAATGTCTGCCGCGCCTCCTCGTAGCGGCACAGCCCGATCAGCGCTTCACCCCGGTTGTTAGCCGCCCGGCAGGCGTCGTGCGGCATGCCCAGCGCCAGCGCGCGGCGCCAGCTGTCTTGCAGCATCGCCGCGCCGCGCTCCGGGTCTCGATCGTAGACTTGAATGCGGGCCGAGCCGATATTGTTGAGCGCGTGCATGACGACCTGTTCTGCGCCCAGCCGCTCCGCCAGCGCCAGCGCCCGCTCGCCCCAGGCAATAGCCTGGTCGAAATCGGCGGCCAGCATGTGCATCTGCGCGATCGAGCTGAACGCCCAGGCCAGCTCGGCCGTCTCCGGGCCTTGCTCCAGGATCGCGAGCGCATGTTGATAGTGCTCCAGCGCCGCCCGGCGATCGGCCAGTTCCCAGTACAGGCGGCCGATCATGCGCTGCATCTCGCCGGCCTTGACGCGAGTGCCTAACGCCTCAAAGGCCGTGTAGGCGGATTCGAGCGTTGCCAGTGCGCCGCGCGTGTCGAACGTGATCCATTGGCACTCGCCGAGTTTGTGCAGGAGCTCGGCGCGCTCGGCCGACTCGGTCTCCGGGCAACGTTCGAGCGCGGCCGTGTAATGTCGCAGGGCGTCTTGCAGCGCGACGAGCCGCCGGGCGCGGTCGCCCGCGTGCACGTAGTATCGCCGGGATTGCTCCTCGGCGCCGGCCTGATCGAAGTGATAGGCGAGCACCTCGTAGTCGTCCGGGCGCAGCGCCTGGATCGCCGCCGCGACACGCCGATGCAAGCGCTGGCGGCGCAGGCTGCTGATGCTTTCGCGCAGCGCCGCCGGGACGAGCGCGTGGGCGAAGGCAAACGTCGTGCGCGGCGAGCCGGGGCGCCGGACCTCGCCGATCAGCTGCGCGCGCTCGGCGCTTTCCAGCGCATCGATCAGCGCATCGTCTGTCGCGTCGCTCGCCTGGTTCAGCACATCGAAATCGAACTCGCGCCCGAAGATGGCGGCCAGCCGCAACACGTCTTGGGCTAACGTGGGAAGTTTGGCGATGCGCGCCTGGATGGTCACCCGCACGCTCTGCGGAACTTGAATCTCGTCCATGCTCGGCCGGCGCCAGCGCCCGTCGGCGTGATAGAGTTTTCCGTCTTCGATCAACGCCTTGCAGACTTCCTCGATGAAGAAGGGATTGCCTTCCGTCTCCCGATAGATGCCGTCGAGAAATTCGGGCGTGATATCTTCGGCGAACATCGCCGCCAGCAGGTCGCGCGTCTGCTCGAGCGTGAGCCGGCCCAGCTTGACGCGAGTCGCCAATCGTTCGCGGTTCAGGTCGAGCAGCACTTCGTTGAGGGCGCGCGCCTCGTCCAGCTCGACTTCGCGATACGTCAGCATAAGCAGCACTCGGAGTTTGAGCCTGGCGGCGCGGCGGGCCAAATGGCGCAACAGGATCAGCGTGCCGCCGTCGGCCCAGTGCGCGTCGTCGAGCGCGAGCAGCACGGGCGCGCGGGCGGCGAGCGCCGCGCATAGCTTGACGACGCTCTCGAACAGCCGCTGCTGATCGGCCTGCGGATCGAGCGGCGGGTTAGGGGGAACGTCGGGATAGCGCAGGGCCAGGTCGGGGGTCAGCGTGATGAGATCGGCCAGAACAGAAGGGGAAAGACCTGCCAGGTCTCCAAGACTTGGCAGGTCTACGATGTTTTGGATGATGTGCGCGATCGGCGCGTAGGGCGCGCCGCCTTCGGCGTAGCACTCGCCCAGCAACACCGTCGCGCCGGATACCTGCGCCCGATCGGCCAGCTCGCGCGCCAGCCGCGTTTTGCCGATGCCCGGCTCGCCGCTGACGAGCAACACGCTGCTCTCGCCGCTCAACGCTTTCTGCCAGAGCGCGCGCGCTTCAGTCAGTTCGCGTTCGCGCGCCACGAGTCGCCCGCGCACAATCCGGTCGAGCAGCAATGTCGGGATCGACGTTGAAGCGCTGTCCCCACTGTCCAGCGCCTGGCGCACTTCGGCTGCGGAGGCGGGTCGATCGTCGGGTCGTTTGCTCAGCAAGCGTAGGATGAGCGCATCGAGCGCCGGCGGAATCTCAGGGTTGTAGGTGCTGGGTGGGACCGGCGGGGCGTGCAGATGTTGGGAGATGATCGTGAGCGGATCGTCGCCGGTGAAGGGCAGCCGGCCGGCGCTGAGTTCGTATAGCACGACGCCAAGCGCATACAGATCGGTGCGGCCGTCGATCGCCTGCCCCAGAGCCTGCTCAGGCGCTAGATAGAACACCGTGCCGACGAGCGCGCCCTCGGCCGTCAGCCGCGAGGCCCCAGAGCGCGCCAGGCCGAAGTCCATAAGTTTCACCCTCACGGGTTGGGATGGCAGTTCAACTGCCATCCCAGCAGGCTCGATGACGAGGATGTTTTCCGGCTTGATATCGCGGTGCACGATGCCCTGCGCGTGCGCGTGGTCGAGCGCGTCGCAGACCTGGCGTGCGATCACGAGCAACTCGCCGATCGTGGCCGGACGGCGGCTGTAAAGCGATTCACCCTCGACCAGCTCCATCACGATGAAGGGGACGCCGCTTGCTCCCGGCGTCGCGGGGTCTGTCTCGCCCGCATCGTGCACGGTCACGATGTTGGGATGGTTGAGCCGGGCCGCCGCTTGCGCCTCGCGCAACAGGCGGGCGCGCCCGTCAGTGCCCAGCCGCGTCTCGCTCAGCAGTTTGACGGCGACGGCGCGATCGAGCAACTCGTCGTGGGCGCGATACACGACACCCATGCCGCCCTGACCCAGCTCGGTCTCGATGCGATAGCGGTTTTGGATAGTGGCGCCAATCATTGTGTAATCTATGACGGAAGACGAAGGACGCGAAAGCACGTCGTAACGACTCACTTGCCCCCGCAGCGTACCCTCTTGCAGAGGGCAGGTCGGAGTGGGGTCAGTCGTTCCAGCGACTAAAGTCGCTACCACGACAGCCTTTCTTCGCTACGCTATAAGGGTGGGTGACCAAAGACGAAGGACGAATGCTTTGGTCTTTCGTCATTCGTCTTTCGTCTTCTCCGACGCCAGCGTAATCGCCTGCTCGATCGTCATCGACCGCCCTTCCGCCCACGCAGCTACGAAGGCGTCATCACCTGATGCCGTGCGCGCGGTGGATACCCCACGCTCGTAATCCGGCAGCTCGACCGGCGGGCGCGGCGTGCCGAGCGCTTCGCGCATCGCCTCGGCGGCGCCGAACAGACGCGCGGCAACTTCAGCGCGCCCGTCCTGCACGGCGCTTAAGCGCGCCAGGTCTTCCAGCGATTCGGCGATGCCGCGCCTGGCGCCCATATCGCGCCGCAGGGTCAGGCTCTCGCGATATAAGGCGGCTGCCCGCGCCGGATCACCTTGCGCGTGCGCCTGCCTGCCCAATGCGTTGAGCGCGATGGCGATGTTCAGCTTATCCCCGACTTCTCGATATAAGCTCAGGCTCTGCGCCAGCCAATCGTGTGCGCGCATGTGATCGCCTTGCCGCAGCGCGATGCAGCCCAACCCGTGCAGCGCGGACGCGCTGCCGCTTTTGTCGTCCAGCTCCCGGAACAAGGTCAGGCTCTCTTCCCACAGGTCGGCTGCGCGCATGTCATCCGACTGATAATGCGCCAGCAGCGCCAGGCCATCCAACGCGACGGCAATGCCCCGGCGATCGCCGATGTCCCGCGATCGGGTCAGGCTGTCTTCTAAGAACGCGCTGGCGCGCAGATAATCGCCCTGATAGCAGGCCGCCAGTCCCAGCATATAAAGCGAGAATGCAACCTCCGATTGGTATCCCAGTTCCCGCTGTAGCGCCAGGCTCTCCTCGAAGAATGTCACGGTCTGTTTGAGATCGTCGCGGCGATATGCCACCTGACCCAACCGCCCAAGCGACGTGGCGATGCCCGCCCGGTCGCCGAGTTCGCGGAACAGTTGAAGACTCTCTTTCGATAGCCGGGTGGCCGGTTTGTAGTCGCCGCGTATCCGGGCGACGAACCCTAAGGCGCCAATCGTAACCGCCATGCCCCAGCGATCGCCCACGGTGCGAAACAGGCTTAGACTCTCTTCCCACACCGATTCGGCTTGATCGTTGTGGTACGAGGAGAGCCAACCCTGGTTGAAGAGCGCCAGCGCGATGCCCCACCGATCCCCCACCTCTCGAAACAAAGCCAGGCTTTCGTTCAGGTGCGCCAGCGCGCGCGTATCGTCACCCCAATCCGCTTCCGACACCCCCAGACCTCGCAGCGAAAAAGCCGTGCCCCATTTGTCGTCCACCTCGCGACACAACGCCAGGCTCTCCTGGTACAGCGGCACCTGCGGGCCGGTCTCGTCGGCCAGCCAGCCCGCGCCGTACAGCGCCTTCGCTCTTTCCGCCTTCAGGGCATCGGTTTGGCTATCCTGACGCGCCAACACCCGCTGAAGCCACTCACGACCTTCGCTCCAATAACCGCGCAAGTACCAGAACCGCGCCAGCGCGCCGACCAGGCGCAGCGCCGCTTCGGTTCGACCACGCGCCAGCGACCATTCCAGCGCCGCCCGCAAGTTGTCGTGTTCGTCTTCTAAACGCTCCAGCCACGTCAGTTGCTCGGCGTCGCGCAAATGCGGCTCCGCCGTTTCGACCATGTTTAAGTAATACGACACGTGACGCGCTTGAACCCGCTCCGCTTCGTCCGACTCGGCCAGCTTTTCCTGCGCGTACTGGCGGATCGTTTCGAGAAAGTGATAACGCGCCTGATTCTGATGTTGCTCGACGATGACGAGGGACTTGTCAACGAGGTGCGTGAGCGTATCGAGCACAGCCGAAGGCGGAAGGGTGAGGGGTGAACCCCCGCTACGCGGGGGCAGGTGATGAGGAATGGTTGGTGACTGAGCATCATCCTGGCACACAAACTCCGCCGCTTCCAATGTCCAGCCATGCGCGAAGACCGATAAGTGCGCGAGCAGCACGCGCTCAATTTCCGATAACAGCCCGTAGCTCCAATCGATCGCGCCGCGCAGCGTTTGGTGCCGGGGCAGCGCCGTCCGGCTGCCGACAGTCAGCAAGTTGAGGCGATCGTCCAGGCGCGCCGCGATCTGTTCCACAGTCAAAGCTTTCAAGCGCGCCGCCGCCAGCTCGATCGCCAACGGGATGCCGTCCAGCCGATGGCAGATTTGGGCTACGGTGAGCGCATTCTGAGTGGTCAGCGCGAAAGTCGGTTGAACCGCAGATGCGCGTTCCACAAAAAGGCGGATCGCCTCGTACTGCAAGAGTGCCGGAACAAGGTCGGCAGTGTGTGTCGAGAGCTGTTGCGGATCGGGCGCCGACAGCGACGGCACCATCCAGGCGCTCTCGCCGGTGATGCCAATCGCCTCGCGGCTCGTCGCCAGAACGCTCAAATCGGGGCACGCCTGGAGCAGCCTTTGGATCAGTTCGGCGCACGGCTGCAAGAGATGTTCGCAGTTGTCCAGCACCAGGAGCAACCGTCGGCCGTGGAGATAATCGGATAACGAATCGATGACCGGGCGTTCCGATTGTTCGCGCAGTTCCAGCGTTGACGCGACCGCTTGCGGCACGAGCGCCGGATCGGACAGTGGGGCCAGCTCGACCAACCATGCGCCGTCGGGAAAGGTCTGCAACAGCTCGATGGCAACTTGCAGCGCCAGTCGCGTCTTGCCGCTGCCGCCCGCTCCGGTAAGTGTCACCAGGCGCAATGCCGACAGCAGCTGCTTCACTTCATCGATCTCTTGTTCGCGGCCGATGAAGCGGCTCAATTGCAGCGGCAGGTTGTTGCGGGGCTTTGAGAAACCAGGTTTCTCGATCTCACTGCGCCGCACTTCAGAAGGACTTTGCAAGAAACCTGGTTTCTGGTCAACTTCGGCCAGCGCCCGCGCGACTTCGCGCGCGGAGGCAAACCGATCGGCCGGGTTCTTCGCCAGCAGCTTGAGAATGACGGCTTCGAACGCAGCGGGCAGGTCGGCGCGATAAGAGCCGGGGGGCGTGACGGGTGCATGAATGTGCTGCGCGATGACGGCCAATGGATCATCGCCCTCAAACGGCAGGCGACCCGTGGTCAGCTCATACAGCATGACGCCGAGCGCGTACAGATCGGCGCGCCTATCGACCGGCTGGCCCAGCGCCTGCTCCGGCGCGAGATAGAACACCGTGCCGATCAGCGCGCCTTCTACAGTGAGGCGCGAGGCGGTCGAGCGCGCCAGGCCGAAGTCCATGAGTTTGACCCGCAGGGGCTGGGCTGGCAGTTCAACTGCCAGCCCAGCAGGCTCGGGGCTGAAGGTGATAATCACGTTTTCCGGTTTCAGGTCGCGGTGAACGATGCCATGCGCGTGGGCATGATCCAGCGCCGCGCAGATTTGCTGGGCGATGGAACGAATCTCGTCGAGCGCGTGCGGGTTGCGCTCGAACAGCGACTGGCCCTCGACCAACTCCATCACGATGAAAGGAACCCGGTCGGTCTCCGGCGCAGCCGAGGGGTCTACTTCGCCCGCGTCGTAAATGGAGACGATATTGGGATGATTGAGTTTGGCTACGGCCTGCGCCTCGCGCAGTAAACGCGCGCGACCCTCGCTGCCGAGTGTGGCGCTTGCGAGCAGCTTGACTGCGACGGTGCGGTCGAGCAATGTATCGTGAGCGCGATAAACGGCGCCCATGCCGCCCCGACCCAGTTCGGCGTCGAGGCGGTAACGGCCCTGAAGCAATGTGCCGATCATGATCGATGCTGACAAAAGATGAACGACGAATGACCACAGTTCATCCTGCGTCGCCTGCCACCTGCCCTTGACCCGAAGGGGCGAGGGTCGTAGCGCAGCGGCGGAGGTTGGTCATTCGTCTCTTGTACGCCGGCCATCGAGCGCACGCCAGTTCGCGGCGAGTCAGAAAGAAGCAACGGCCTCCTTCACGCTACGATGAATTTCCAGAAACATGTCGAAGCCGGCCATTTTCAGCACTTCATGCACGCGCTTGGTGGGGCTGACCAGCTTGAGATGCGGCGACTTGAACGTGCCGGCGCTGATCCCTTTCCGCATCGCCTCATCGCTTTCGTCGGGTGAATCGGAGCGCAACAGATTGAACACGCTGTTGAGGACGCGGATCCCGGCGCTGCTCATATACGGGACCTCGGAGATATCGATGATGAGGTCGCGCATGCCCGTAGCGTGGGCCTGCCGAGCCTGTTGCTCGAGCTGCTCGTAGGACTCCATATTGATGTCGCCCTGCACATAGAAGACGGTCACGGGCACCCGGCCCTGCTCCTGTGATACGCGGACGTCCATGTTTCCTCCCTCGCATAACGAACTGGAAATAGTCGCGGATCGCTGACAATCTTCCGGCGCGAATCAGCGTCGATGTGGTGACCGTCCCCGGGCCGCTCCTGAGCGCCGGATAGACCTCGGCGGTTTGCTCACAGCTCACCTTACGCAGCCGCCGTTCAACTTCGCTCGAAGCCCGCATCCGCGCGGGCGTTTCCAGCCATGCACTCGACCGCGAGGACGCGGTCGGGGAGCAAACTGCGTAAGGTGAGTTACAGTCGCTTGGCGACGACGACCGTAATATCATCCGATGGAGTCCGCAAACCGATGAAGTCCGCCAGCGCCTGCTCCAACGCGGTTGCCAGCTCCGCCGCCGAGGCGCGCTGGTGTTCGAGCACGAGCCGGCGCAGACGCGCCTCGCCAAACTCGCGATGCTGGGTATCCATCGCCTCGGTCACGCCATCGGTATACATCAACACAAAATCGCCGGCAGCCAGTTGCACGCAGCGCTGCTCGAACTGGACGGTATCGAACAGGCCCAGCGCCATGCCCGTGTTCGCCAGCTCGGTCAACTCGTCCTGCGCGGCTCGATAGAACAGTGGCGGGTTGTGCCCGGCGTTCACGTACGTCAGCTCGCCGGAGCGCGGATCGAGCTGCGCGTAAAACAAGGTGACGAACGTGCCATTGACGGCATCGGCGCAGATCAAGCGATTGGACTGGCCGATCGACTCCGCGGGCGATCGGGCATGTCCCAGGCTGGCGCGGATCGTGCTGCGCGAGAGCGCCATGAACAATGCGGCCGGCATCCCCTTATCCGATACGTCGGCGATGACGATGCCCAACCCGTGCGCAGGTTCCAAAGCCTGCGCGCGGTTGAGCGGGATGAAGTCGTAGAAGTCGCCGGCTACGTAACGCGCCGGCTGCCACCGCGCGGCAAATTCCCAGCCGGGCAGCTTCGGCGTGCCGCGCGGCAACAGGCTGACCTGTACCTGGAGCGCCACCTCCAGTTCCCGCTCCAGTTTTTCTTTTTCGACGATTTGCGCCTGCGCGGCTTGCAAGTCCTGATACGCTTGCGCGAGCTCCCGATTCTTCTCCTGCAAATCACGAATCGTCGCGCTCTGCACCTGGTTCAGGCGTGCGCTCAGCGCGCGCATCAATTCGTACGCCACCACCGGCTGCCGATACAGCAGTGCGTTGAAATCGGCGTGCGTCATCTCCAACAGTTCGACCGGGGTGCGCGTCCGCACGCTCGCGGTGCGCAGCCGATCGCCGCTGAGCAGGCCCATCTCGCCCAGGTATTCGCCCGCGCCGCGCACGCTTAACAGCTTCTCCTCGGCCGTGTCGAGCGCCTTGATCACTTCGATCTCGCCCTCGAGGATGACGTAGAAGCGGTCGCCGTGGTCGCCCTCGCGAAAGAGAACCACGCTGGCCGGAAAGCGGGCTGGACGCAACGTGACGGCCAACTCGTTTAACTCACTCGGCGCGAGCGAGGCAAATAGTGGTACGTGGCTGATGAGCAACTGATCCATGAATGGATTCGATCCTTTCATGCTCAAAGACACTTTGCGATCGCAAAGGTAATATCGTCGAACGGCGCGGTCGAACCGGTGAAACTGCCGATGGCCTGCTCCAGCGCGGCCACGATGACCTCGGCCGAGGCGCGCCGCTGCGCCCACAGCAGTTGCCGCAAGCGCTCTTTGCCAAACTCCCGCTGTTGCGCGTCGAGCGCCTCCGTCACGCCGTCCGTGTACAAGAAGATGAAGTCGCCGGCAGCCACCGGGAACGTGCGCTGCTCGAACGGCAGGGCTTCATCGAAGCCGAGGATGGCGCCCGTGCGCTCCAACTCGATCAGCTGATCATCTTGCGCGCGATAGCGTAGCGGCGGGTTGTGCCCGGCGTTGACGTACGTCAGCTCGCCGGCAGCCGAGTTGAGCTGCGCGTAGCAGAGCGTGACGAACATGCCGTTGGTCGCGTCGGCGCAGATCAAGCGATTGGCTTGCGTGATGCACTGCGCCGGCGACTCCGCCGCGGCGGCGCTGGCGCGGAGAATGCTGCGGGTGAGCGCCATGAACAGCGCCGCCGGCATACCCTTGTCCGACACATCCGCGATGACAATCCCCAACCGGTCCGGCCCGCTCTCGATAAAGTCGTAGAAGTCGCCGCTGACTTCGCGCGCCGGCTGCCAGTGCGCGGCGAACTCCCACCCCGGCACACGCGGCGTTTCGCGCGGCAGCAGGCTGACCTGCACCTCGCGCGCCACTTGCAGCTCGTGTTCCAGCCGGCCCTTCTCGACTGCCACCTGATATAACCGGGCATTGTCGATCGCCACCGAGGCGCTGGAGGCAATCGCCGTGAGCAGCTCCAAATCGCCCGAGGTGAACAGCCCGGTCTGCAGCCGGTTATCGACGTAGACCACGCCGATGCTCTCGCCCTTGAGCATCAACGGCACGCATAAGACCGAGCGCAGGCCCAACGCGATCACGCTCGTGCGCTCGCGCAGCCACTCGTCATTCTGTGCGTTGTGGGTCAACAGCGGCCGGCTCTCGCGCGCCACCCGCTCGATCACCGTGCGCGAGATCTGGAATGCCGGCGCGTCGATGGTGCGCTGATCCATGCCGCGCGCGGCGCGAAACGTCAGCCGGCCGCTCTCGTCGCGCAGCATCACGAAGCCGCGTTCGGCGCGCGTGGCGGCGATGACTTCGTCGATCACGCGGTTCAACACTTCGTCGAGATCGAGCGACGAGTTGAACGTCTGCGAGACGCGATACAGCAGCGCCAGCCGCTCGCCGGAGGGTTGAGTTACGTTTGCTTTCTCGGAAGGACGGTTCATTGGCTGCGTAAATTATACTCTACAACGGGGTAGGCTTGTCAACGGACTCTTTAACGGACTAACGGATAGGAGCGGATGGTATCCGTTTTTATCCGTTTGTCCGTTGTAAAGTCCGTTGATCACATCCGCCGCTCCCGGAGGCTGCGCGCAATTGACAGCACACCCCCGAACGTTATAATAGTCTTCGCCCACGCCCGGGAACCGCCCTACGCGGCCGGGCGTCTTCGATCCAAGAGTTTATCAACTGGAAAATAGATCAACGTGGACAACAACCTGCCCAAATCCGATCAGCCTGATGAAAATCAGACGACGCATTTCAACGCCGACGAAACGCAGCGGGCCAGCCGCTGGCGGCCCCGCGCTGCGTCTGGCGCTGATTCCAACGTGCCGCCGCCACGCTCCCCGTTGGAGCCAACCGAAGAAGTTCGTCCGGCGCAGCACGCCCAAAGCGGCTGGCGCGACTCGACGCGCTCGGCCCCGCCTCCGCCGCCCGCTTACCCGAAGACCAAAACGCCTGTAGGCGGCGACTCTAGTCGCCGCCCCTCTCACCGGCCCGCTGCCACGCAGTCCGAACCCTTCTGGCCGCTATTCGCCCGCGCTTTCTTCATCATGGCGATCCTGGCCGGCGTCACCCTGATGTGCGTGGTGGCGACCGGCGTCGCCGGTTACATGTACCTTGCCGCACAGCTGCCTTCGCCCGAAGAGCTCTCGCAGCGCGCGACACAGCTCTTCACCAGCAGCCAGATCTACGACAAGGACGGCAACCAGCTCTTCGAACTGCTCGACCCGCAAGGCGGTCGCCGCACCGTGATCAAGCTCGAGCAGATGTCGCCCTGGGTGATCACCGGTACGATCGATACCGAAGACCCGCGCTTCTACCGGCACCCCGGCTTCGATCCGATCGGCATCGCGCGCGCGGTCGCCCAGAACCTGCGCGAGGGCGAAACGGTATCGGGCGCGAGCACGATCGCGCAGCAGCTCGTGCGCAACCTGATGCTCCCGGCCGAAGAACGCGCCGAGCGCACGGCGAATCGCAAGATTAAAGAGATCGTCCTGGCGGCCGAGGTGACGCGGCAATATCCGCGCGACAAGATTCTAGAGTTGTATCTCAACTCGGTGTATTACGGCAACCTGGCCTATGGCGTCGAAGCGGCGGCGCAAACGTATTTCCAGAAGAGCGCTCAAAACCTGTCGCTGGCCGAAGGCTCGTTCCTCGCCGGACTGGTGCAAGCGCCTTCCATCTACGATCCATTCACACCGGATGGACGCCAGGTCGCGCTGGCCCGCCAGCGCACCGTGCTGCGTTTGATGGTCGAAGCGGGCGATATCACGCGCGCTCAGGCTGAAGCCGTCGCCACCGAGATGGCCGCGTATGAGTTCCAGCGGCCGCGCATCAACGTCGAAATTCCCGCACCGCACTTCGTGCAGTACGTGCGACAAATCGCCGAGGCGCAGTTCGGGCCGGAGGCGTTGTATCGGGGCGGGTTGAAGATTTACACCACGCTCGATCCGCATTTGCAGTCGATCGCCGAAAACGTCGTGCGCGAGCAAATCGCCGCACTGGCCGATCGCAACGTAACCGATGCGGCGTTGGTGGCGCTGGAGCCGAACACCGGGCGCGTGCTGGCGCTGGTCGGCAGCCCCGATTATGACAGCGAAGAGCACGCGGGCCAGATCAACATGACGATTGCGCCGCGCCAGACCGGCTCGGCGATCAAGCCGTTGACTTACCTGGCGGCTTTCGAGAAAGGTTGGACGCCGGCGACTTCCATCTGGGACGTGCCGGTGAAATATCCCGATTTTGCCGGCGGCGTGTACGAGCCGCGCAACTACGATGGCAAGTTCCACGGCCCGCAGACGGTCCGCACGGCGCTGGCCAATTCCTACAACATCCCGGCGGTGAAGACGCTGGAGTTTGTGACGGTGCCGGAATTTCTGGCGGTGGCGCAGCGCATGGGCATCACCACGTTCACCCGGCCCGACTACGGCCTGTCGCTCACGCTGGGTGGGGGCGAAGCGCCGCTGATCGAGATGGCCGGCGCGTTTCAACTGTTCGCCAATGCCGGGGTACACCGCCCGCCGGTCGTCATCGAGCGCATCACAAATGTGCAGGGCGATGTGCAGTGTCAATTCACGCCGCCCGGTCAAGACGTGCTTGGCGTGCCGCAGTGCGAGTTCTCGGCGACGGCCGGCGCGGAAGTGATTCGGCCGCAGCACGCTTATCTCATCACCAGTATCTTATCGGACAACGCGGCGCGCTGCCCGGCGTTTGGCTGTCCCAATGTTTTGGAGATCGGCCGGCCGGCTGCGGTCAAGACCGGGACGACAAACGACTATCGCGATAACTGGACGGTTGGTTTCACGCCCGATTTGCTCACCGGGGTGTGGGTCGGCAATGCCGATCGATCGGAGATGAAGAACATCAGCGGCGTGACGGGCGCGGGGCCGATCTGGCACAACTTCATGGTGCTGGCATTGGAAGGTAAACCCGCCCTCGACTTTCCGCGCCCGCCCGGCATCATCGAGATGGAAGTTTGCGCCGATTCCGGTACGCAGCCTTCGCCATATTGCCCCCGGCGGCGCGCGGAGTTCTTCGCCGCCGATCAGCCGCCGCCCGGCCCGGAGCACGATTGGTATCAGCTCGTCCGGCTCGATGCCGTCTCGGGCCTGTTGTGGACCGCGGGCTGCACCGGCGACGTGATCGAAAAGGTGATGGCGGTGGTGCCGGAGGAAGGGCGCGAGTGGGCGCAGCAGAACGGTCTCGAAGTGGCGCCGATGGAGACTTGCCTGGCCGGCCCGTCCTCATCGATTGTCACGCTCACCTATCCGCCGGAAGGCGGGATCGTCAACGGCAACGTGGAGCTCATCGGTACGGCGCAAATGTCCGATTTCGAGCATTACGAGCTGCTGTTCAGAGAGGCTGGCGTCGAGGAATGGCGCTGGATCAGCGGGCCGCATCTCGCGCCAGTGCACGCCGGCGTGCTGACGACGTGGGATACGAACATTCTGGAGGAAGGCGAGTACGTGCTGCGCCTGGTAGTCTATGCGCAGAGCGGTGGAACGACCGAGGCGCGCGCGCGGGTACAGGTCAATCGCGGCGTGATACCCACCGAGACGCCGCTGGTCGTCCCGACGCTGCCGCCAACACCGTGATGCGTGAAACGTGAAGCGTGATACGGGAAACGCGATTGATTCATGGAAGGGGAACTTCGCGCCGTAGATCGCTAAGAACTTCTTGGTCAACGTTCTCCTCACGTTGGATATTCGCCAAATGAACTTGATACTCAAGACCGGCTTCATGGAGGACGTGGCCGCGCTGTTGGGGTACTGTGGTCAACAGCAAGCGAATGATTTGTGTGAGTAGATGGATACGATGCTGAGTGACTTCTTCGCTCAATACGTGCCGGCTCTTGTAATACCAGTCGCGGCTTTCGCGGGCCGAACCCAGCGCGTACTCATAAAAGCGCGCGCGGTCTTTACCTGTGCCGCGTGAATAACCCTCAGCCAGATTTGCGCTGATCGAACCCAACGCCCGGCAAAGTTGATCGGACACCCCCACTGTCCGTTTATCGTGCATGAGCTTCGTCACATCATGCCAACCCAAATCTGACGCGAAAAGCGCCAGCCGATACGCCTCCATCTTCCACAACGAATCGCCCGTGATTTCCTCGGAAACGGATACCAACCACTCTTCGTAATTCATGCTCGCCTCTCTTTACGTATCACGTTTCACGCTTCACGTTTTACGCATCATCACCGTCGTCGAATCCCCCGTTGGATGAAAACCGAAACGGCGATACAGTGACTGCGAGGTGTAGTTATCCACTTGCGTGTTCAGCGTGAGCGGGTAGGCGCCGGCCGCCAGGAGGTGGGTCAGCGCTTCGGCCAGCAGCCGCGCGCCGATGCCGCGTTTCTGATAAGCGGGATGCACGGCGAGGCGGATCAAGTGTCCCTGCCCGCTGTACAGGTCGCTAAAGGCGTGGCCGATGATCCGGCCATCGAGTTCTGCCACGATGAAATCGGCGGCATCGCGCAGGATACGTTGGAGCGAGGCGAGCGTGTGCCACCAGATCGGGTCGAAGGCCGCGCGGTCGTTGGCCAGCACAGTGGGGAGCTCGCCCGGCGTGACCGGGCGGATGGTGACTTCGGGCGCGTCAGTGTCGGGGATGCTGCGATCATCTTTGCGATAATGCGTGACGTCGATGAAGGGCGTGAAGCCGAGCCGGGGCAAGCGCTTGATCAGCCAATCGGGGTGCGATAAACAGGCCAACGACTCGATCCCGGCCGCTTGCAGCGACTCGAGCGCGACAGAGAAGAGCGCGGTGAGTATATCGTCGGAAGCGTAATCGTCGGCGATGGCGATCAGCCGGACCCAGGCGATCGGCGCATCCTCCAACGGGGCGATCAGCGTACCGGCGATCTGCTTGCCATTCAGAGCCACCCACGCGCCACTCGTCGACTCTTTGATCCAGTCTTCGACTGACCACCAATCGAGATGAAAGTGTGTGCGCCGGGCATGCTCCGTGAGGCCAGTCAACGCGGCGCGATCGGCCAGGGTCGCCGGGCGCATCTCGAAGGGCGTGTGCGCAGATGGACGCCGGGATAAGAATCGCTGCATGGCGGGGAATATAGCACCGGAAGGGCGCGGTTGTCAACGGACGCTGTCAACGGACTTAGAACGGATTAACGGATAGGAGCGGACGGCATCCGTTTCTATCCGCTTATCCGTTCTAAGTCCGTTGAGGGCCTCCGCTACTCCTCCGGTCGTGGCAGGAGCTTGACTGCCCGACTCAACGCCAGCAGTGCGATCAGGCCCAACAGCAGCGCCCAGGCAAACGTGAGCTCGACGCGGACACCTGACGCGATCCAGGCGAGCACCAGGCCCAGCCCGGCCACGCCGAACAAGCGCCGGGCGTGCGCCCGGATCAGTTCACGCTCACCCTCGACCCGGTTGATGGCCCGCAGCCGCCGATCGAAGTGATCGAGGTCCCAGGTCGCCAGTGTAGCCGCCACGCCCACGACCATCCACGCCGCCGACACGCCGCGCCAGACACCGAACGCCGCCAGCACTGTAAAGCTGATCAACCCCGCCGGCGTAACTCGATTCCATCCCCGGCGTTGCCCCACCCACCAGCTGAGGCCAAGCGCGACGATCAGCAGCGCACCGATCCATTCCCCCCTCACGGCGTAACCCAGCGCCAGCGCGCCGGTCGCTAAACCCAGGCTGATTGACAGCAGATTTACCATTGCCTTGACTCCACACGTTCACCGCGAAACCAGACCGGCGTCCGGCCCAGCGAGGCGTGGACGATGTGATCGAGCGGCGCGTCGATTTGCCAGTCCACGATGCGGATGCCGGCGTGCCGCAGTTGATGCAGCAGCAAGGAGCGCTCCATGCGCGCGATGCGGGCAGCCAACTCGATACCGGGCCGCCGGCCAAGCGCCTCGGCTTCCAGCGGAGTGGGATCGGGGCTGACGACGAGCAACTGATACCCCCGCGCGCGCAGCCGAGTCAATACGGGCAAGTCGTCTTTGACCAGCGGGCTGATGAGGATGAGCTGCGATTCCGGCGGGAACAGCCGCGTCGGCAGCAGGTCGAGCTTGTCGAAGACTTGGCTGTCGCCCGGTTCGGCCTTCGCCAGCGCTTGCAGAATGCGCTCGCGCTGCACTTTGCCGTAACCGGGAATTGTCCAATCGAGGAAGCTGCCGTAGATCAGCAGGCCGACGCGGTTTCCCTCGTTCAGGATCGGCTCAGCCAACGCCGCCGCAGCCTGCGCCATCAACTCAAACAACGAGTCGCCCAGCGCTGGCGTATGGGTGCGGCGGCGCGCATCGAGGATCAGGCCCACGTCGGCCACGCGCTCTTGCTCGAACTCGGTGGTGAAGAGCGCGCCCGGATGGCGCGCGCTGGCCTTCCAGTTGATCCAGCGCTGCGAATCACCCGGCTGATAGCCGCGCACGCCGAAAAATTCGACGCCCGGCCCGCCGCGCCGAGCCGGGATCGGCCCGGCATACGCCCGCGTCTGTCGTGGCCGGATCGCCACCCGGCGCAGTTTGGCAATCTGTGGCATGACGATCAGGCGGTTGGAAACCGGCAGGGTCGTCTGCCGCTGAAACAGGCCGAAGTGATCGTAAGCCGTGACGCGAATGCCCTGAAACCGATACGCGCCGCGCGCCGCGCGCAAGATGTACCGGAGTTCGACGGTTGCGCCGGGCGCCAGTTGCGTCATCAAGCGCGACTCGCCGCCGATCACGTCGAGCGGGCGGGAGAGCACATCCTCAATGAGGACTTCGGCCAGGTGCGCTCCGGCGTTGGTGACCGAGAGCTTGACGACGATGGGCGCACCCTGCGCTGCCCGTTCGTCGCTCACCGCGTGGGTGGCGGTGAGCTGCAGCTTTTCCGGCGCACCCATCAGCCCGGCGGCCAGGTAGATCACAAACGGGATGACGAGCGCCAGCAAGCCGCCATTGAGGCTGGCCAATCCGACCAACACCAGGCCATAGACCAGACCGTTGAGCAGCAAGGAGCGCGTGAATGTTCTTGGCATCGGCATTTCCGATGTAGGAGGCATCTCCAGCTGCCGACCCCGGTTCGGCGAAGGTCTCCCGAGCGAGCCGGACAAGAGACCTGCGGTCTCTCCTTCGGGCCGGTCATGCGACCTGGCCCGAACCAGGGCATATCAGATGCCGGTAGTCGGCAACGGGAGTTGCCTCCTACACTCCCTCCAAAACCGGGACCGGCACCGATTGAACGATGGTCATGATCACTTCTTCGGCGGCGGAGCGCTTCATCCACAGATCGGGAACCAGGATCAACCGGTGCATCAAGGCCGAACTGATGAACAACTTGATATCGTCAGGGAGCACGTAATCACGCCCATCCAGCGCGGCCCAGGCGCGGGCGAGCTTCAACAACGCCAGCGATCCGCGCGGACTGGCGCCTACTGCCACACGCTTATCCTGCCGCGTGGCGAACACCAAACGGGTGATGTACTGCTCGATATCGGGATCGACGAACACGTCCTCGATCGCTGCGCGCATCGCCAGCAGTTCGGCGGCGTTGGTCGTGCATGCCAGATCGACCTCATCATGCCGGCGCTCGCGCCGCCGCCGCAGAATTTCCAACTCTTCGTCCGGCAGCGGATAGCCAACCGAGAGCTTCATGATGAAGCGGTCGAGTTGCGCTTCGGGCAAGGGGAAGGTGCCTTCGTACTCGATCGGGTTTTGGGTGGCGATCACGAAGAACGGCTCGGCCAGCTTCATCGTCTCGCCTTCGAGCGTGACCTGATACTCTTGCATCGCTTCCAATAACGCCGATTGCGTCTTGGGTGAGGCGCGGTTGATCTCGTCGGCCAGGATGATGTTGGCGAAGATCGGCCCCTGGCGCAGCTCAAAGCGGTTCTGAACACGATCGTATACGTAGCTGCCGGTGATGTCGCCGGGCAACAGGTCGGGCGTGAACTGGATGCGCTTGAAGTCGAGGCCGAGCGTGACGGCGAAGCTCTTGGCAAGCAGAGTTTTACCCAATCCCGGATAGTCTTCCAACAGAACGTGCCCGCCCGCCAGGATGGCGGCCATGATCTTGCCGAGCAGCGGGCGCTTGCCGACGATGGCGCGCTCTACTTCGTGGATCACGCGCTCGCCGATCTGCGCGACTTGCTCAATCCCGATGGTCACGGTGAACCTCCGCCTATGCTCTTTCACTACCGTTTGGTTTTCACCGCCGAGAACGCGGAGGACTTAGAGATTAACGAATCCTCAGCGTTCTCAGCGCGCGCTGCGGTTAAAACATCTTCAGAGAGCTGAAATACTTCGACGACGTCATATTTCAGGAAAGACCTCGCTCACCGACCGCGTCCCCGCTCTGCGGGGTCGGCACGCCCGCGAAGACGCGGGCTTCGAGCAAATGTGCCTTTATCAAGATACTACTGCTCCCGCTTAGTCTCCAGATACTGAACCACTTTCTCCGGCGGCAGATCGAGCGGAGAGAAGAGCGCGTGGGACGAAAAACGAAAGGTCGGTCGGGACAGATCGTTCAGGGTGTCGGGCGAGAGTCCGGCTTGAAGGTAGGCGCGAATCTCCGGCGGCAGATCGAGCTGGCCGGCTGCCAGACGTGCTTTGACCTGCTCGCGGTTCAGCTGCTCGCGCTCGGCCAGCACGTCGAGCGCCAATTCCCCCAGGCGCTGCGCGATGCGCCATTTGTAGTAATCGGCGTACAGCGCCAGGTCGAACCAGCGCGTCAGCGTCTCGATCGGCCCACCGCGCTCCAGGCCGGTTGCGATGAACCTGCGCGCGGGGCGAGTATGCGCCAGCAGCTGGCTGCCAGCCAGGAGCAAGCCGATCACGATCAGCGCGATCCACAAATACGACTGCGGCAGGCGTTCGAACTCCAGGCGGAGCAGCCAGAGCAGATGCAAGGCGGGCGTCAGGACGTTATCGCGCACAAAATCTCTGAGCACGCTGGCGAGCACGAGCGCAAGGAGGAGCGCGAGACTGACCAGCAGGCGTCGCTTGTTCATGCCGCTATTCCACCGGCTTCTACGATCGCCGTCAGGCAGGCGATCGCTTCGTTTTGCTCGCGCGCGCCGGCGACTTTGCTGCCGTAACGCGCACGCTCGAACAAGCGGGTGAGCCGCTGCACCGGATCGGGCGGGAACCCGATGCCTGCCAGCCGCCGCTCGAACTCGCGGGGCGTCATGCCGGGTTGCCGGCGCACACCGCGCTGCGCGTTGATCGCCAGGCTCATCTCAAGGTAACACCGCAGCACCACATCCTTCACATCACCACCGGCGCGCAGCTCGGTGAGCGCCTGTTGAGCCTCGTGCGCCACTTGCTCGAACAGAGGCGCGGGTGGATGCGCCCGACGCCATAGCAGCCAGGCCACGCCCGCCGCCAGGGCGATCAGGCTCAGGCTGAACATGAATACGAGCCACTCCGGGGGCCGGGCAGCGAACTCGCCGATGACTTCAGGCGTCGCGGCGAGGTCGGGAGTGGGCGCGGCATCGAGCGGCGCCGAATCTGTCCCAACGATTTGCCGGTTGATGAGCGCGAGATAAACGACCAGCAACAGCAACCCCAGGTACAGCAGAAGCCGGAGCACCCGCTTGCGCGCGCGCGGCGAGACGATCAACACAATAATCGCCGCCGGCAGGAGCGCCATTAGCGCTGTCATCAGTGTGCGCCATACGGCCAAGATGCCTTCGCCGGAAGGCAAGTTGCTGCCGGGCGCAGTCGCTGTGCCGCTCCCGAGGGCGAAGAGCCGGCCCGGCTGCAGCTCGATCCGGGACAGGCCGCCCGCCAGCAGAATGAGCGCAGTCACGGCGGCGCTCGAAACGAGAATGATCCATAACTTCCTGCGGTTTGTCATCGTCTCTTAAATACACTTGTTCCTTCGCTCAGGTTCAAAACCAACACTTTCCAACTTGCACTCTGGTTGCAGCTAATGTACACTATCCCACGGTACGCTGATTTACAGGCCAGGAGAACCCAGGATGCCATCTGCCGGAAAGACGAAAGCGCTGGAGACGACGCTGGCGAACCTCGCCAAGAAATATGGCGAGGGCACGATCATGCGGCTGGGCGAAGCCACGCACCTGCAGGTAGAGGCAATCCCGACCGGTTCGCTGGCGCTCGATCTGGCGTTGGGCGTGGGCGGCATTCCACGCGGCCGCATCACCGAGATTTACGGGCCTGAGGCGTCCGGCAAGACGACGATTTGCCAGCATCTCGTGGCCGAAGCGCAGCGGATGGGCGGCACGTGCGCGTATGTCGACATGGAACACGCGCTCGACCCGAACTACGCGGCCCGCTGCGGCGTGGACATCGACAATCTATATATCTCGCAGCCCGATACCGGCGAGCAGGCGCTGGAAATCGCCGACGCGCTGATTCATTCTAATGCGATCGACGTGGTGGTGATCGATTCGGTCGCGGCCTTGGTGCCGCGCGCCGAGATCGAAGGCGAGATGGGCGATAGCCACATGGGGCTGCACGCCCGCTTGATGTCGCAGGCGCTGCGCAAGCTGGCCGGCGCAATCAAGGCCAGCAACACGGCGATGATCTTCACCAACCAGTTGCGCATGAAGATCGGCGTGATGTTCGGCAATCCCGAAACGACGACCGGCGGCAATGCGCTCAAGTTTTACGCCAGCGTGCGGCTGGATGTGCGGCGCATCCAGACGATCAAGACCGAAGGCGAGGCGGCGGGCAGCCGCGTGCGCGTGCGCGTCACCAAGAACAAGGTCGCGCCGCCGTTTCGCGAAGCCGAGTTCGACATCATGTATAATGAGGGCATCAGCAAATCGGGCGACATCCTGGATATCGGGACCAACCTGGAGATCGTCGCCAAGCGCGGCGCGTTCTTCGCTTACGGCGAGACGAAGCTCGGGCAGGGGCGTGAGAAAGCGAAGGAGTTCTTGAAGCACAACCCGGCCATCGCCGCGCAGATCGAAAATGAGATTCGCATCCGCTCGGCCGAGGCGACGCAAATGACACGGCTGGGCGGCAGCGGCACGGTCGCCGTCGCGGGCGCAGCCGCAGCAGACGACGACGAGTAGTCAGGCTCGATTATTCTCGGTGTTATGACGCCGCGTGGATACAACCGGTCGCGGCGGAACTTGCGGTAGACGCAAGGGTTTTATTATTCGGCTTCATTTTCATTATTTTGGCCGAATAGTCAGGATCGCCACAGCGTAGTTGCCAAGAGAGGGAGGCGATCCGTCGATGAGCGCAGATACACGGCCGGCCCTAAGACCGTGCAGGGCGTGACGGCCAGCGAGTAAGTGCCTCGCCTCCAGGCGAGGGCGCGTGGGAGCGTGAAACGCTCCGCAGCCGAGACAATCGCTTAGAGCGATGGCCCGGCTCAGCCCGGACGGTAGAGGGCTGGCTTAAGCTTACCTGGTGCGAAACGAATAGAGCGGTGCGTTTAGGAATCGCCGGCGTTCTCGTGTATCTTGGTTGAATTCAATCGACGGGTGTCGCAAACCCCGCGCGAGCTGTGGCGCGAATGCCACGGCTCGCGTGTTTTTATGGCCGGAACCATTACGGCGCTGGTTGCACAGAAGAAAAACAAAGACCGGGTCAGCGTGTATCTGGATGGCAAGTTTGCCTTTGGGCTGGCGGCGATCGAAGCGGTCAAACTCAAGCGCGGCCAGGTGTTGCGCGACGAGGACATCGCACGCCTGCGCGAGCGCGATGACGTCGAGAAAGCGCACGAACGCGCGTTACACTTCCTCAGTTTTAGGCCGCGCAGCGAGGCCGAGGTGCGGCGCAACCTGGCCGATGCCAAAGCCGCGCCGGAAGCTATCGAGATGGTTATCGAGCGCTTGAAGCGAGCGGGCTTGGTAGACGATCGGGCGTTCACGCAGTATTGGTTGGAGAATCGGGGCCAGTTCAGCCCGCGCTCGGCGCGGGTGTTGAAGAGCGAGTTGCGGCAGAAGGGGATTACCGCCGAAACGATCGACGAAGTACTGCAAGCGGTCGCGCACGATGAAAACGAGGCGGCGTTCCAGGCGGCGCTGCCGCGCGCGCGGCGCTTAACCCGGCTGGAACTGCGCGAGTTCAAGCAGAAATTAGGCGCGTACCTGCTGCGGCGCGGCTTCACCTATGAAGTCGCTTCAGAAGCCGTGCGCCGGGCCTGGGAAGAGGTCCGCGCGGAATCATCTGATTCAACATTTGATCTAACCAGTGAGGATTAACATGGATTTTGGAACTATCGCGCTGATGGTAGTCGCCGTGATTGTCGGCGGCGCTATCGGCTACTCTATCTATCATTACCGCGTGCAACAGCAGGGCACTCAGACGCGGCAGGAGATGCAGCGCCTGATCGACGAGGCGCAGACGCACGCCAAGGAAGAGGAACTGCGGGCGCGCGACGAAGCGATCCGCATCCGCGACGAGGCGGAGAAGGAGACGGCGCGCCGCCGGGCCGAGTTTCAACGCGAGGAAGAGCGGCTCGGCCGCAAACGTGAACAGCTCGATGAGAAACTGGAAAGAGTCGAGCAACGCGATCGCAAACTCAATCAGCGCCAGGGCCAGTTGGATAAGCAGGCCACCGACCTGGCCAAGCTTGAACAGCAGCGCACCGCCGAGTTGGCGCGCATTGCGCAAATGACTGTGGCGGACGCGAAGAAGGAGCTGCTGGCCGCGGTCGAGAAACAGGCGCGCGATGACATGGCGCGGGTGATCCGCCAGGTGGAAGCGGAGATCAAAGAAGAGGCGGACAAGCGTGCGCGCGAGCTGGTCGCGTTGGCCGTCCAGCGCATCGCCAGCGAGGCGGGCGGCGATGTGGCCGTGAGCGTGGTGCCGCTGCCCAGCGACGAAATGAAGGGGCGCATCAT
Organism: Anaerolineae bacterium; assembly: GCA_035292585.1. GTDB lineage: Bacteria > Chloroflexota > Anaerolineae > Fen-1058 > Fen-1058 > DASSFZ01. Next base: position 41,724 of record DATDPU010000155.1, read on the forward strand.
CGGCCGCAACGGGCGCAATATTCGCGCGATCGAAAAGGCGACCGGGGTGGACATCATCGTCGATGACACGCCGGAAGCGGTAACGCTCTCGTCGTTCGACCCGGTGCGCCGCGAGGTGGCGCGCGTGGCGCTGAATACCCTGATCCAGGATGGGCGGATTCACCCGGCGCGCATCGAGAAGCTGGTGGAAGATGCCACGGCCGAAGTCAATCGCGTGATCAAGGAAGAGGGCGAGCGCGCGGCCATCGAGGCGGGTGTGCCGGGACTGCACCCGGAAGTCTTGAGGATGCTCGGCCGGTTGAAGTTCCGCACGTCTTACGGCCAAAATCAGCACGCGCACGCCATCGAGACAGCGCGGCTGGCCGGCATCATGGCCGCCGAATTGGGCGCGGATGTGAAGGTGTGCAAAGCCGGCGGCCTGCTGCACGATCTGGGCAAGGCGATGGATCACGAGATGGAAGGTTCGCACGCGATGCTGGGCGCGGACTACGCCAAACGCTACGGGGTCGATGCGCGGGTGGTGAACTGCGTCGCCAGCCATCACCACGAGATCGAGGCCGAGTCGATCGAGGCGGTGATCGTCGAAGCCGCCGATGCGATCTCCGGCTCGCGGCCAGGGGCGCGGCGCGAATCGATCGAGCTGTATCTCAAGCGCGTGAAGGATCTGGAAGACATCGCCAATTCGTTCGAGGGGGTGGCGCAATCGTACGCGATTCAGGCCGGGCGCGAGATCCGTATCGTCGTCCGGCCGGAAGATATCGACGACCTGGCGTCGCTGCAGCTGAGCAAGAATATCGCGCGCCGGATCGAGGAGACGATGCAGTATCCCGGCCAGATCAAGGTGACGGTGATCCGCGAGACACGCGCAGTAGATTATGCGAAGTAGCGGGTAAATCGGTACACAGGTAGCAGGTAAAGAGACGCCGATCGGCGTCTCTTTTGTTTGGAGGAAAATCCAGTTTTATAGGAAACCGCTTTAGGTCGTCTGGTGGTAGCGATGCGCCTCGCCAACCATCCAACCGGCGAACTCACTATGGCAGGTAGAGCCTGGGATTCAGCAGCCCATCGCTGGTGCGAATTTCGAAGTGGAGGTGCGGGCCGCTAGAGCGACCGGTCGATCCGACGTAGCCGATCAGATCGCCGCGCCTGACGGCCTGTCCCAGCACGACGTTGAAGCCGTTGAGGTGCGCGTACCACGTGGCGAAGCCGTTGCCGTGGTCGATGCGGATCAAGTTGCCGTAGCCGATATCCGTCCAGCCGACGAAGGTGACGAACCCGCCGTCGGCCACGTAAACGCCGGCGCCGGTGGGAGCCGCGATGTCGAGGGCACGGTGACCATACCAGTAATCTTGCGTGATGGAACCGATGACCGGCCACTGGAAGCGCCCGGTGCCGCGCGCGCCGCTCGGAATGGGGCCGTTGTAAGCGGTCACCACCTTCGGCACGTAGGGCTTGGCGCCGCCGGCGACGATCAGCTTCATGCCGGCCGAAATAGTAAAGTCGGGCGGCTGCAACCCGTTCCACTCGTTGGCCGCGCCGGTGATGGCTTCGATATCGACGCTGTACTTGGCGACGATCGATGCCAACGTATCACCCGCTTTGACCTCGTGGTACACCCCGTCGATCGGGAGGATGACGACTTCCTGGCCGATGCGCAGCAGGTCCGGCAGGTCTTCGATCTCCGGGTTAGCCCACATGAGGGTCTCGGGCTTCAGCCCGAACGCGGCGGCGATGCCTTGAACGGTGTCGCCGCTCTGCACGTGGTAGACGATGATATCGCGCCGGATGCGGTAGGGGATGCTGGTGTGTGAATCGGCCAGGCGCGCGATCTGATTGCCATTGCTGGTAAAGAAGCCTCGGGTGACGAACAGTTCAAACGGCGGGGCAGGCAGATCGGTGATCGTGGCAGACAGCGTCGCGGAGAACGGTTCGACCGGCGGCGCGGCGCTGAACGCGAACACCACGATCGACAGGCTTAGGATCGTCGCATGGACGGCATAGCGCCCCAAGCGTCCGCCCAGGTTATTGAGCGCCATCTCGTTGACGGCAGCCACGGCCGACCCGATCCGATAAGCCAGAGAACCCGGCTCACGCTCGGATGAGGTGCTCCTCTCGCGATAGGTATTGCGCGCACGCGCAAAGAGTGGATGCGAGCGAAGGTTCATGGATCGATCCGGGATCGCAGGACAGGCAACAACGCGATTACTCCGGCGGCAGGATGTTGAAGGGGTTGGGGTAACTGCCTTGGTAGCGCGTCTCGAAATGGAGATGCGGTCCGCTGGAGTTGCCGGTCGAGCCTACGGCGCCAACGCCTCCGCCTTGCCACACGTCTTGGCCGCAGGTGACGTAGATCAGGCTGAGATGCGCGTACCACGTCTGCCAGCCATTGGCGTGGTCGATCACGACCAGGTTGCCGTACCCGACGCTGCTCCAGCCGGCGTATACGACAAAGCCGCTATCCGAGGCGACGACGGGGTCGCCTAGCCGACCGGCGAGGTCCAGGCCTGGGTGCCAGGCCGAATAGTTGTAGCCGCTAACCCAGTGGCTGTTGACGGGCCAGATGAACGCGCCACTGCCTTGCATGCTGCCGGTCGTATTCGTACACAAGCCAAGCGTCGGGGCCGTGCCGCCGTTTGAACTGGCGCGCGCCGCTCTGGGCAGCTCCCACCCCTTGAATTCCAGCTGTCCACCCGGCACGATCAAGCTGGAGCCAACCGGCGGCATCAGGCCCTCGACAATGTTGTTCCACTGCGCGCCTTCGACGACGATTGCATCGGCCGTCACCTGGTACTTGGCGGCGATACTCTCCAGCGTCTCACCTTCCTGGATCGTGTGGACGATGCCGTTAGTCGGCGGGATCAACAGCACGGTACCGGGCAGGATCTTGTGCGGATCGGTGTTGCCCGCTTCGTTTTTTAGCGTCTCCTGGTTACTCCAGAGGATGTACTGCGGCTCTACGCCGAAGCGGCCGGCGATGGCAAACAGCGTGTCGCCGGTCTGAACCATGTACTCGATGACTCCCCGGCGCGGGCGATCCGGGATGATCGTAAACGGATCGGCCTGCCGCACGATGTTGGATTGCTGGAAGAGCAGGGAACCCCCGGCGGCATAGAGCGCGAGGTCCGCGATCTGAAGATCGGCCGTGGGCACGGCGCGCAGCACGGTATTGGGACTGAGTTCGGGCGACGCAACATTCGCTGCGCCAGCGCTCAAGGCAACCGCGGCAATGCTCACGCCCAGGATGGCAACATGTGAAGTAAATCGCGCAAAATCAGTGGGGGTAAAATCGCTTGTGACGTGCCACGCAATTCTGCTGAAGAACCGGGCGAGCATGGCGATTCCCTGCACGATCCGCACAGGGAATATCGCCGCAGCACTCGGCCTGTCCACGGCGACAGGTTCCTCGGAAGAGATTCGCCGCAGGGCAGAGCGTGGAATTAAGTCAGGAGTGTCCATAGTGGAGGCAATTACGGGAAATCCCTACCGAAGACTAGGACTTTCCCGAACCGCCCGCGATTATACCATAAAGAGTCGAAGGGGCAAGTGACGATTGTCCTGCGGGATATCGATAAATGGGGGCAAGCCTAGCACTTACCCCCAAATATGGGTGGATTTCCTGGGTAGGAAACCAGATTTGGATTTGTGGGTGTGTTTGAAATGGTTACATTTGCTGAGGAGGGGCGTTTTAACCACCCTTGGACAACAGAAACCGGGTTTCTTCGCTTAAATCCCATCTCGTAGCGAGGATAGGAATTCGGAGTTGGTCTTGGTGCGCGCCATCCGGGCAAGCAACGCTTCCAGCGCTTGAACCTCTGACATGCCGGCGCTGCTGGTCATTTGATCCAGCATACGGCGGATGAGCCAGGTCTTGCTGAGCGTTTCTTGATCCAGCAGCAGCTCCTCGCGCCGGGTGCCCGAGCGCTCGATTTCAAAGGCCGGGAAGATACGGCGTTCTTGCAAGCGCCGGCTCAGGTGCAACTCCATGTTGCCGGTGCCCTTGAACTCTTCGTAAATCACGTCGTCCATGCGGCTGCCGGTGTCGACCAGGCAGGTGGCGATGATGGTGAGGCTGCCGCCTTCTTCGATGTTGCGCGCCGCTCCGAAGAAACCCTTAGGTGGATACAGCGCCGCCGGGTCAATGCCGCCCGATAGCGTCCGGCCACTCGAGGCGACGGTGTTGTTGTAGGCGCGTCCGAGCCGGGTGATGGAATCGAGCAGGATGACGACGTGCCGCCCGCCTTCCACCAGGCGCTTGGCGCGCGCCAGGGCCATCTCCGCCACATGCACGTGACTGGTGGGCGGTTCGTCGAAGGTGCTGCTGATGACCTCCGCCTCGACCGAGCGGTCCATGTCGGTGACTTCTTCCGGGCGCTCGCCGATCAGCGCCACCATCAGGTGCACGTCGAGGTAACGCTTGGAAATCGCGTTGGCGATATGCTTGAGCACGGTCGTCTTGCCGGCCTTGGGCGGTGAAACAATCAGGCCGCGCTGGCCGCGCCCGATCGGCGAGATGATGTCGATCAGGCGCGTGGTAAGGTTGTTCGACTCGTTCTCCAGGTTGAAGCGCTCGTTCGGGAAGATCGGGGTGAGTTTCTCGAATTGGGGCCGGGCCTTAGCGGCTTCCGGGTCCAGACCGTTAACGGCCTCCACGCGCAGCAAGCCATAGTATTTTTCGCTGTCTTTGGGCGGGCGAACCTGGCCGACCACCATGTCCCCGGTGCGCAAGCCGAAGCGGCGAATTTGCGATTGGGAGACGTACACATCTTCCGGGCCGGGCAGGTAGTGATCGCTGCGTAAGAAGCCGATACCATCCTCGACGATGTCCAGCACGCCGCCGCCGAAGATGTACCCCTGCTGTTCGGCCTTGGCGCGCAACAGGCGCAAGATCAAATCTTCTTTCTTGAGCCGGCTGGTGCCCGACAGGTCCATGGAGCGCGCCAGGTCGCGCAGCTCAGTCAACGTTTTTGCTTCGAGTTCGATGAAATCCACGTGTTATGCTCCATCCAAAGTAGAATGAAAATGATCGCTGTGGTTTGGGACAGCGGATTCAAGCAGGGCAGGTCGTTTACACACTGGCGCCGCGCGCCTCGGGCCGCTAGTAGCTGACGCATCACTCGCAATGCGTCGGAAACGAGAACCGATGAGGCAGGTCGCCAGACGCGTGTTGGAGTTGTAAAGTGAGATAGTGGAATCGGTTGGTTCAGTAAGGAGTTACCGGAGTCAGCGTGCTGCTAAATTGCGGGCGTGGAGCTTCACGGTGATTATAACACCTCCGATTTGAAAGTCAACCGGGAAATGGGATACATCTTTACCCGTACAGATCGGTGAGCTGCGCCAATTTTTCCAGGCGATGTCGAGCTTCCACCGTGCGCACGGTTCCGGAACGACTGCGCATGACGACCGAGCTCGTGTGGGCGCCTGTGCCGGTGTACTTGACGCCGCTCAACCACTCCCCATCGGTGACGCCGGTCGCCACGAAGAAGACGTTATCGCCGCCGACCAGATCATCGGTCGTGAACACCTGCTCCAGATCCATCCCTAGCTCGCGCGCGCGGCGGCGTTCTGCTTCGTCACGCGGCCACAGCTTACACTGGATTTCACCCCCCAGGCATTTGAGCGCGCAGGCGGTGATCACCGCCTCCGGCGAGCCGCCGATGCCCAGCAAAATATCCACGCCGCCGTCTTCAGCTGCCGTCAGCAGGCCGCCCGACACATCTCCATCGGGAATCAGCTTGATGCGCGCGCCGGTCATGCGGATTTCTTTCAACAGTTCATCATGGCGCGGGCGATCGAGCACGACCACGGTTAAATCGTTGAGGTCTTTGCCCAGCGCTTTGGCGACGCGCCGCAGGTTGTCCTTTACCGGCGCATCCAGGCTGACCGCGCCCTTAGCGCCGGGACCGACGGCGATCTTGTTCATGTAGACGATGTGTTGTGGATTGTACAGGACGCCGCGCTCCGCGACGGCTGCCACGGCGATTGCGCCGGGCAAGCCCAGCGCGGTAAGCCGCGTACCATCGATCGGATCGACCGCGATGTCCACCAGCGGCGGTTCGCCGCTGCCGAGCCGCTCGCCGTTGTACAGCATTGGCGCCTGATCTTTCTCGCCTTCACCGATGACGACTACGCCATCCATGCTGACGGTATTGAACATCGTGCGCATGGCGGTGACGGCGGCCTGATCGGCGGCGTTCTTATCGCCCCGACCCATCCAGCGGCCGGCGGCCAGCGCGGCGGCCTCGGTGCAGCGCACGAGTTCGAGCGCTAAGTTGCGATCGGGATCCGGTGGAATGGAAAGCCCCATACGCCTTGCTCCCCTGGCTATTCGTTTGGGCCTTGCCGTCGAAACCTAGCGCGGCATCCAGGTTGATTTACGGAACTACAGTCCCCGTAGCGTAGCGGAGTGGGATACGCTCTACGGCGCGAGGTATTCCGTAATCCGTAAAGCCAAGTGGAATCCGCTCTAAGACGCGGCAGGCAGGCCGGCAATCCACACCAGATAGAGCTGGCCCGCGATCACCGCGAACAGCAGGCTATCGACGCGATCCAGCGCCCCGCCATGTCCGGGGATCAGCTGGCCCGAATCCTTCGCCCCAACCTGCCGCTTGATCATCGAGATGGCTAGATCGCCCAGCGTGCCGATGGTCGCGCCGAGCAGGCCGAGCGCGACGCCGTGAATGGCCGGCAGGCCGAGCACCGCGGCAAGCAACCCGTTTCCGATTAGCCCCGCCGCGCTCCCACCCATCAGTCCTTCCCAGCTTTTCTTGGGGCTGAGCGCAGGCGTCATTTTGTGCCGGCCCCAGCGCACGCCGATAAGGTAAGCGCCGGTATCGGCCAACCAGACGCCGGCCAGTACCAGCAGCAGCCAGGCCGCCCCGTTATCGAAGGCGCGGATTTGGACGAACTGCCGTCCGGCCCACCCCAGGTAGATGCCGCCGGCAACCGCGAGCGCCCAATCGGCGGTGACTGTCGCGCTGCGATGCCCCAAATGCCAGGTGAGCGATCCCAACAACACCAGGCTGACGACAGCTGGCGCTAACCGGGTCAACGTTGCGCTCAGCTCGGCGGAAGTCGGAAGCGTTGCAGACTGAGCGGGGTCTATGAGCAACACGACGATCAGAATCAGCGCCACCCACCACACCGGCTGATAACCGCCCTGCCGCATCAACCGAACGTATTCCCACGCCGCGAGGCCCAACCCGATCGCCAATAGCCCGATCAAGATCCAGCCGCCAAGCAGAATCGCGGCGACGGCAATCGGGGCCAGGACGAGCGCGCTGAGGGTACGGGTCAGCAGCATCGAGCGGGCGTCGGGACGAGCGCTGGAGTTGCTGCGCGGTTGTGGTTCAAAGGTGTCAAGGTCAGCGTTGTAAGCGCGAGCGGCGCCGGTATTGCCGTCAGCGCACAGCTGCCAGCTGCGCCGTGGTCAACCCGAAGCGGCGTTCGCGCTGAGCGTAATGCGCCAGGGCTTTGCGCAATTCTTTCTCGTCGAAGTCCGGCCAGAAAACGGGGGTAGAGTAAAGCTCGGCATACGCGCCCTGCCACAAAAGGAAGTTGCTGATGCGCACTTCACCGCTGGTGCGGATGATCAAATCCGGGTCGGGCAGATCGGCCATGTACAGATAGCGACTGAACAGGGCCTCGTCGACGTCCTCGGACGCGACATGGTCGGCCAGGATTGCGCGCACGGCATCCAGGATTTCCTGTCGCCCACCATAATTGAACGCGATATTTAGAATCAGCGTCGTGTTGTCGTGCGTGAGTTCCAGCGCCTGCCGAATCTTCTTCTGCAGGCTAGGCGCGACGCCGTCCATCTTCCCCAAGTGACGGATTTGCACCCCTTCTTCATTCAAGTTACGCATCTCGCGGACGATGTAGTGATCGAGGATGTTCATCAGGCCGCTGACTTCTTCTTTGGGGCGGCGCCAGTTTTCCGTCGAAAAGGCGTACACGGTCAGGACTTTGATGCCGACATTCTTGCAGGCGCGCAGGACGCGGCGCAGATTCTCGGTGCCCGCGCGGTGACCGGCCAGGCGCGGCAAGTGGCGGGCCTGCGCCCACCGGCCATTGCCATCCATGATAATGGCTAAATGGTAAGGCACTGCAGGCGGTTGGGGTAAATTGCTCATGAGCGGTCGCGGGCCGAGCGGCGCGGGGCAGCTAGACTTCTCGAATCTCGTCTTCTTTGCGCTGACCGATCGCCTCGACCCGCTCCATCATCTTATCGGTGAGCTTCTGCAAATCGTCGCGGCCGCGTTTCAGATCGTCCTCCGAGATCAACTTCTCCTTCTGTGCATCGCGCAGCTGATCTTGGGCGTCACGCCGGACGTTGCGCACGGCGACGCGCGTCTCTTCGAGGCGTTTGTGGACGAGTTTGACCAGCTCGTGGCGTCGCTCCTCCGTCAAACGCGGGATTTGCAGGCGGATCATCTTGCCGTCGTTATTCGGGGTGAGCCCGAGTTCAGAGCTCAGGATGGCGCGTTCGATGTCTTTCAACGAGTTCGGATCGTAGGGCCGGATCGTCAACAGCTGCGGCTCCGGCGCAGAAATCGTCGCGAGTTGCTCCAACGGCGTCGGCGTGCCGTAATACGGTACGGGCAATCGCTCGACCAGCGCGGGCGCGGCGCGGCCCGTCCGGATGCCTTTGAGTTCCTGCTCCAGCACCTCGATCGATTTATGCATGTGGCCTTCAGCAGCTTTGAGGATGTCTTTGACCATCGCGGGAAACCTTCAACTCAGGAATGAGGTAGGCTTAATTGTAAGCGCGGTTGAACTTTGTGGCAAGTCGATTGCCCTGGTAAGCGTGCAACGGGCTACTTGGTGTGGATGAGCGTGCCGATCGGTTCACCCAACACGGCCCGCTCCAGGCTGTTGGGTTGCCACAGGTCGAGCACCAGGATCGGCATCTCGTTGTCCATGCATAACGAGATCGCCGTAGAATCCATCACGCCCACGCGCAGGTTGAGCGCTTCAATGAAGGTCAGTGATTCGAAGCGCTTGGCCTGCGGGTTGATGCGGGGGTCTTCGCCATAGACCGCATCGACCTTGGTAGCTTTGATCAAAATGTCGGCGGCAATTTCCATGGCGCGGAGCGCGCCAGCCGTATCGGTGGTGAAGAACGGGTTGCCGGTTCCGGCGCCGATGATGACGACGCGGCCTTTCTCCAGGTGCCGGATCGCCCGCAACCGGATGTACGGCTCGGCCACCGATTGCATATTGATAGCCGTCTGCACGCGCGTATTGAGGCCGATGCGCTCCAGCGCGTCTTGCAGCGCCAGCGCATTCATCACCGTCGCAATCATGCCCATGTGATCGGCCGTCGCGCGTTCCATCCCATGCGCCAGCCCATCCTTGCCGCGCCACAGATTGCCTGCGCCCAGGACGATGGCAACCTCTACTTCGAGGTCCTTAACCGACTTGATTTTGGCCGCGACTTCTTCGGCCATATCCGGGCTGATGCCGTAGCCGCCCGGCCCGGCCAGCGCTTCGCCGCCGAGCTTCAAGAGAATGCGTTTGTATTTAGGAACGGCCATGTTGCCTCACTCAAGCGCTATCTAAAAATGACCGGCGCTTGCTCAGTGCCGGTCATTTGAACTTACTCGCCGCCGACTTCGAATCGGGCGAAACGTCGAATGACGATGTTCTCGCCGAGTTTGGCGATCGCCTGGCTGAGCAAGTCGCCGATGCGCACCTTGTCATCTTTGACGTAGGGTTGGCGCAACAAGCACACTTCGTCATAAAACTTGTCCAGCTTGCCTTCGACGATTCTATCAACCACCTGGGCCGGTTTGCCAGTGCTCTCTGCTTCCTGGCGATATTTGGCGCGCTCGGTTTCCAGCACGTCGGCCGGCACGTCTTCCGGCGCGAGGTAACGGGGATTGGCCATGGCGATGTGCAGCGCCAGGCTTTGCGCCAGCGCGCCGAAGTCCGGGGTGCGCGCGACAAAGTCGGTCTCGGTGTTGACCTCCACCAGCACGGCGACGCGCCCGTTATGGTGAATGTAGGAGCCGATGAGGCCATCGCGGGCCTGGCGTTCAGCCTTCTTGGATGCTTTCGTTAGACCTTTTTCGCGCAAGTAGGTCGCAGCTTTGTCAAAGTCGCCGTTGGTCTGGCGCAGCGCCTCCCGGCTGTCCATGATGCCGGCGCCGGTCGCGTCGCGCAGCTGCTTGATCTGTTCAGCGGTAATCTCCACGATTATGCTCCTCTTCAATCAACCTCTCTAAAAACCCGGTTTTCCTCAGTAGCGCTTGCGCGCTGCGAGGCCGGATTCTGGTCATGCCTTTATGCAGGTTCATCCGGGCTCTCGGTTTCGTCTTCCAGGCCGAGGGGTTCCTCGGCCCCGAAATCGAGCTCGCCGGCGCGCAGCTTGGCGAGGGTGGCCTCACCCAGGTAGTGCTCATCGGTCTCAACCGTCTCTTCAGCCCCGGCGGCCGGCACATCCTTGCGCATCGCCACGCCTTCGAGCGCGGCATCGGCCAGCTTGCCGACGACGAGCTTGATCGCGCGGATAGCATCGTCGTTGGCCGGGATAATCAGGTCGATCGGATCGGGATCGCAATTGGTATCGACCATGGCGATAACGGGGATGTCGAGCGCATTGGCTTCGCGGACCGCCGTCTCTTCACGGCGCACATCGACCACGAACAGGGAGCTGGGTAGTGTGCGCAATGTCTTGATGCCGCCCAGGCGGGCGTTGAGCTTCTCGATCAGCCGGTTGAGCTGCAGCGCTTCCTTCTTGAGGAGCAGCTCGAACTCGCCGCGATCACGGCGCGCCTCTAAGTTGAGTAGCGTATCGATGCGCTGGCGGATAGTGCGCCAATTGGTGAGCGTTCCGCCCAACCAGCGCTGGGTGACGTACGGCACGTTGGCGCGCTGGCATTCTTTGGTGATGACTTCCTGTGCCTGCGGCTTGGTGCCCACGAACAAGACCGTGCCGCCGCCGGTAAACGTGTCGCGTACCAGGTTGTAGGCGTTGTCCAGCGACTGGATGGTTTGTTGCAAGTCGATGATGTGGATGCCGTTGCGCTCGGTGAAGATGAAGGGCTTCATCTTCGGGTTCCAGCGCCGGGTGCGGTGACCGAAGTGCACACCGGTTTCCAGGAGTGCCTTCATCGAAATGACTGCCATATTCAGTTCTCCTTTGCGTTTTGTACTTCCGCCCTTCTCATCTCGCGGAAAGCCGGCGCCCTGCCAGCCGGCACGCTTCGTTGATCAAAGGGCGTGCATGATAGGTCGCGGCGAGGCCGCGACCGAGGCAAAGTATACCACACCCGAACGGCCTCGACAAGGGCCGGCGCGATCAGCATAGGGCAACCGCATCTAATATGTCAATACCCGATCGCCCTGAAAATGTGCTACTGCTCTTGGCCCGCGTCCGCGCGGGCCGCGTGAAGCGGACGGTGAGTCATCATGCCTGTAGTTTGGGCAGCAGCTGCACTGCGGCCCGCACTCCGCAGTGCAACTGCGGAGCGAACTGCGAGGTCTTCGAGGCCCCGGAGGTCTATGCCGCTCGCCGTAGGGCATCGGCCAGCAGCAAAGCGCTCACGCTTTTAGCGTCGTAGATTTCGCCCGCGCGCACCCGGCGCAGCGCCTCGGCCCACGGCACGTGCTCTACTTCGATTTCCTCGTCCACTTCGGGATGCGGCGTACCGTGCGTCAGGCCGGTCACGACGAACAGATGGATGTACTCGGTGCAGAAGCCCGGACTGGGGTGAACGCCGCCGATGCGCTCGAAGCGCGCGGCGGTATAACCGGTCTCCTCTTCGAGCTCGCGCGGCGCGGCCACTGCCGGGTCTTCACCTGGCGCGAGTGTGCCAGCCGGGATTTCCGTGGTGATTCGGCGCACGGCGTGCCGATACTGTTTCACGAGCAGCACGTTATCGCTGTCGTCGATTACGACCAGCGCCACCGCGCCAGGGTGTTCGACGATCTCGCGGATCGTTTCGTAGCCGTCCGGCGTGCGCACGTCATCGACACGCAGATTGACGATGCGACCTGCATAAATTCTACGGGTGGTGAGTACGACTTCGTGCTCCATGTTTTCCTCCGCAAACAAAAGCGGCTACCTGGTGAGGTAGCCGCCTATGCCGAGCCTCGATTTAAGGAAGCCTCAGGACTTGCCCAACAAAGATCAGATTGACGTTGGAGATGTTGTTTGCCGCGGCCAGCGCCGGCACCGTGGTGCCGTAGCGGAGCGAGATGCGGAACAGGTTCTCACCGCGCTGGACGACGTGCGTGCGCCCGCTGGGTGGCGGCGTCGTGCCACCACCGCTCGGTATCCTTAAAACTTGACCGGGGTAGATGATATACGGTGGTGGGATATTGTTCGCTTGTGCGATCGAATATGGGTTGACCCCAAACCTCCGGCCAATGCTGAACAAGCGGTCACCGGTCTGCACGGTATACGTGCCGCCAGGTTGTTGTGTCGCGGGAGGCAGGGTCGCCGTCGGCGTTTGGGCAGGCGGGAGAGTCACGGGGGCGGGGGTGTTCGTTACCGCCGGAATTTGCGTCGGTGAGGGGATGGGTGAAGTGCTTCCGGCCACAGGGATACCCGTTGGGGTCGGGAAATCCCTCGGTGTGGCCGTCACCTGAGCATTCTGCGCACCCGTCGTGGCCAGCGGATCGACGGCGGCTGCGCGTTCGCAGCCTGCGATGAGAAATGCAGCCAACGCTAACCCCATCAACCCGCTCACTCGCGTTTTGGTCAAGGTCATTCCGCGCCTCCCCTCTAGCCGCACAGTTATGTCTAAGGTCAAATTGGGCACAGAATAACATATACACGTTAGAGAGTCAAGTGAACGGGCTGTGGGCTGTGGTGATTATCAGAGGTTCGGACAGCAGTTGCACTGCTGTCCGCCCGTTGTTTACCCGCGCGCCCGCGGTACAACTGTGGGCGAACGGGAGCGAACGGGAGCGAACGGGCTTATGTGCCGTCACCCGCCTAGGCTCGACAGAAAATCTAGAATTTCCTGGCGGAGCTCCTCGGCCCTCGCCGTGCCGAAGATATCCGTGCCGTGCGCGCTGCCTTCATAAACGTGCAGCGTCTTCGGCTCGTTCGCCAATGTGTGCATTCGATTGATGTCGGGGACAAAATCTCTATCGCCTTCGCTCACCACCCACAGTGACGCGCCTTGGAATGATTTGACATCGTCCTCGGTCACGTTCAAGCTGCCGATGCGCATGGGGCTTGACAGCACAACCAGGCCATCCGCTCCAACTGCCGCCGCGGCTTTAGCCGAGACCGTGCCGCCCATGCTCGCGCCGATCAAAACAATCTGCTGCGCGCCCTGTTCCTTGAGGAAACCGCTCGCCGCGCGGACATCGCCATCCATCTGCGCGATTTGTCGAGTGCCATCCGATTTCCCGTAGCCGCGAAAGTCGAACGCCAACGCCATATAGCCATTTTCGGCCAGTATCTCTGCAAAGTCGTGCCACGAGGTCTGGTTGGTCGGAAGCATGTGCAAGAGCACCACGCCAACCGTTCCCTGGCCGAACAGGGTTCCACCCAATGTGATGCCGTCTTCGGTCTGAAAGGTCACTTCGCGCGGAGCACTATCCTCTGGGGTAGGTGTGGCTGGAGGTGCTGCTTCAGTCGGCGTCGATGGGGCAGGGGCTAGAGTGGGTGGTTCTGATGTCGTTGTCGGCGCACTCGTACAGGCAGCGATCGCCAGCCCGCCAACCACTAACCACGTAAGCCATTTCACTTTCATTGGTTTCAGCCTCCTCAGTAGAGAGTTTACTTCGTTCGGGGAAAACAACGCCTCGGCCGATGCGTCAGGCGAATTCTTCCGCACCGGCTATAATATTCCACACTTGGCTTCCCAATTGGTAGAATTCCGTTCCCGATTCATTCCTAAATTACGGAAGGCGACAGCCGCATGCCTGCTCGATCAGATCATCGGTTTGCCCGGCTGCTCACAGAAGGCATCTATCGCGTGCGCCTGTCTGAAGCGAAGACGATCCAACTGGTTCAGGATGAATTGGGGCAAGTCCTCTGGAAAAAAGGCGGCGCGTCGATTGCCCATTGGCGCAAAGGCTACCTCCCCAGTAAGTTGTCCGATGTCGAAAGCCTGGCGCGAGAGATCGTCAGGCGCGGGCGTTTAGATCGCGCCTGGCTCGAACAGTTTCTACGCAGCGCCGATCATCCCAATCCTACTGCCCTATGCGATGAACTTTTCCCCCCGAACCTTCCCACTGAAACACCGTTCCTTTTCCCCGATCGGGCCCCGGCTGCACCGCCCCAATCGGCAACCGGCTATCGCCTTTCCACTCTGCCTGCGCCGCTCACACCCTTGATCGGGCGCGAAGACGACTTGGCGGCGGCGCTCGACTACTTCCGATCTGACGATGTGCGACTGCTCACCCTGACGGGCGCGCCCGGCGTAGGCAAAACGCGCCTGGCGCTGCAGCTCGCTTCCGATCTACAAACGGCCTTCGATGATGGCGCCTTCTTCGTGCCTTTAGCCCCCATCCGCGATCCCGATTTGGTCGTGAGCGCCATCGCCCCGGTGCTAGGGGTGGGGGAAGCCCCAAGCCAATCGTTGGCGGCTCAATTAACGGAACGCGTGCACGGCAAGCACCTGCTCTTATTGCTCGACAATTTTGAGCAGGTCGTGCTGGCTGCGCCGCTGGTGGTCGAGCTGCTGCAGGCCGCCCCGCGCTTAAAAGTGCTTGTCACCAGCCGCGAGCCGCTGCGGGTTTACGGCGAGCACGAGTTCCTGGTACAGCCGCTGGCCTTCCCTGATCCGGGACAATGTCACAGCGTCGAAGCGGTCACGCATTCCTCGGCGGTGAGGTTGTTCATCGAACGCGCCCGCGCGGCCAACTTTGATTTTCGATTGACCCGCAACAACGCTGCGGCCGTAGCCGAAATCTGCGCCCGGCTCGACGGCTTGCCGCTGGCGATCGAGCTGATCGCGGCGCGCATCAAGCGGCTTTCTCCGCACGATATCCTGGCTCAGTTGAACGATCGTCGTCTGGCGCTGCTGACCGGAGGCGCGCGCGATCGGCCGGCCCGGCATCAGACTTTACGCGAGGCGATTGATTGGAGTTATGCCTTGCTGGCCTCGGAAGAGCAAGAACTCTTCGCGCGATTGGCAGCGTTTGCCGGAGGCGGCGCTCTGCCAGCGGTCGGCGTGGTCTGCGCACCAGGCGACCAACCCCTCCAGCCCGAGGCGCATGCTGAATTGGAGAAAACGCTGGAGGCGCTGGCGGACAAGAAGCTGGTGCAACTCAGCCGGCCGACCGTTCCCCAGGCTGAGCGGCGCTTCGTGATGCTAGAGACCATTGGCGAATATGCCCGGCATAAGCTGCAAGCAACCGGCGACGCCGAAAGCGTACGCCGCCGGCATCGAGACTGGTTCCTGGCATTGGCCGAACAGGCCGAGCAGGAGTTACGTGGGCCAAACAGTATCGCCTGGCTAAACCAATTAGATCGAGAATACGATAACCTGCGTGCGGCGCTGGCCTGGTGTCTGGAGCATCCAGCCGAGGTGGACGCCGGGTTGCGCCTGGCCGGCGCTTTACATTGGTTTTGGCATCTGCGCGGCCATTACGGCGAGGGACGGGATTGGTTGAACAGAATGCTGTCGGCTGCGACAACGAGTCAGGTTTCGCAGCCGACACGGCAGGCCCGGGCCAAAGCTCTTCAAGCGGCTGGCTGGCTGGAATGGCTGCACGGCGATTTGGCGCAAGCGGTATCGCTCTCAGAAGAGGCTCTGGCCCTGTTCCGAGAATTGAATGACTCGTCTGGCATTGCCTTCACACTCGCTAACCTGGCGATTTTCGCGGAGGATCAAAGCGACTACTCGCGCGCGGCGCTGCTCGCTGAAGAGGGCCTGGCGCTCATGCGTGAAATCGGGTCGCCATTCGGGACGGCCCAGTTGCTCGATAACGTACTGGGGTTTCTCGCGCTAGAGCAAGGTCACTACTCGCGAGCCGAAGCGCTCATTCAAGAGGCGCTGAGGTTGCGCCGAGAATTAGGCGATACCGATGGTATGGCTTATTCATTCTTTGGGCTTGGACATGTGGCGCGGGCGCAGGGCGATTACGTGCGAGCGAGAACGTGCTATCAAGAAGCGCGAACCTTATGGCAGGCTGTGGGCAACAAGCGCTGGCTCGCTTTTTCGTTGTTGCACCTGGGACGGGTTGCGCGGGCCGAGGGAGATTTTGCGCAGGCGGAGGCGTTGCTGGAGGCCAGCCTGACTCTCCACCGCGCACAAGGCGATCAGAACTACGTCGCCTACACACTCGGCGTAATGGGGTACACCGCCTACCAACAGGGCAACTTGAATCTCGCCGCGCTGCGGTTTAAAGAAAGCCTGTCGCTCCTCAGGATGAACCCGGCGGGACTGGATGCGGCCCAGGTTCTGGCCGGATTGGCCTGGGTCGCTAATCGGAAGGGAGATGCCGGCCGCGCGACTCAACTGCTGGGCGCGTTGGAAAGCTTGCGTCAAACACAGGAGCTCGCCCTGCACCCGGCCAACCGCACCGAATATGACCGTGCACGGGCTGATATGCGCGCTTCGCTGGGCGAGGATGCCTTCCAAAAAGTCTGGGCTGCCGGGCGAACCATGACACTTGAACAAGCGATCGCTTACGCTTTGGCGGAGGACTGACACGGCTGCCGCCTGCGCCCACCATTTCAGCCCGGATACCGGGTTTTGCGTGACACTTGGCGCAGTGGGAAGTGACTAAGTCCACTAGTGGTTGGGGCTTACCCTGCATCAGAATGGGATAAGCCCCATCTTTTTTATGCGAAGATGGCTACTGCCCTGAGGGTATTTCTTATGCATGAACTCACGATGACCGAAGACCTTTTGAAAATTGCCTTAAGCCAGGCCGCTCAGGCCCATGCCGCCCGTATCACTGAGCTGCACCTTGTCGTCGGACAACTGGCGGGCGTCACGGACGAATCGGTGCAGTTTTACTGGCAGATGATCAGCCAGGGCACGCCGGCCGAAGGCGCCCGGCTACATTTCCGGAATGTCCCAGCCGAGTGGCAATGCCATACCTGCGGCGGGCGCTTCACCCTGGAGAATGACACAGCCGCCTGCCCCCAGTGTGGCGGCGCCCAGGTGATCCTAGCCGCCGGTGAGGAATTCTACCTGGAAGCGATCGAAGTCGAAACGTAAATCGACGGATTGTTACGCTTCACGCTTGAGTATGAGTGAACTTCACGGCGCTCACATTCATATTACGGGCATCGTTCAAGGGGTCGGGTTCCGGCCGTTTGTGTACGGGCTGGCGACGCGCCTGGCGTTGGCGGGTTGGGTGCGCAACACTTCGGCCGGCGTGGACATCGAAATCGATGGAACACCGGCGGCTCTGGCCGCGTTCGTCGAATCGCTGCGCGCGCAAGCGCCTCCGCTCGCCCACATCGACACCTTGCAGGTGGAGCCGCGCGAGCCGAATGGCTTCGCCGCGTTCGAGATATTCCATTCGGAGTCTTGGCCCGACGCCTCTCAACCGATTGCGCCGGACGTGGGTATCTGTCCCGATTGCCTGCGCGAACTGTTCGATCCGGCCGATCGACGTTACCACTACTCGTTCATCAACTGCACGAACTGCGGGCCGCGCTTTACGATCATCAAAGACCTGCCCTACGATCGACCTTACACGACGATGGCGCCGTTTGAGATGTGCCCGGATTGTGCAGCGGAGTATGCAGACCCTCTGAATCGACGCTTTCACGCGCAGCCGGTGGCGTGCCCCAAGTGCGGGCCACAGGTGTGGCTGGTCAGAAAGTCGGACACGGATCAACACGGACAAACACCGCTCGAAGAAGCTGTCAGTATGTATCCATGTTTGTCTGTGTCCTCAGATTCTGTTGTCGGTAATACGGCGATCCTTGAAGCGAGACGGCTTCTGGCGCAAGGTAAGATCGTCGCGATCAAGGGGCTGGGGGGATTCCATCTCGCCTGCGATGCGACGAACGACGCGGCGGTGGCCGAACTGCGCCGCCGCAAGGGCCGCGTCGATAAAGCCCTCGCGCTGATGCTGCCCGACCTGGAGACAATTGAGCAGTTCTGCGCCGTCAACACTGCCGAACGCGCGCTGCTCCAATCATCCCAGCGCCCGATTGTCCTCCTCAATAAACCAGCCAACCAATCAACTAACCAACCCACCATCTCCCTGCACGTCGCCCCCGGCCAGGCGACCCTCGGCGTCATGCTGCCGTACACGCCACTGCACTATCTGCTATTTGACGAAGGATGGATGACGGATGACGAATCTTCGTCGTCGGTCATTCGTCTTTCGTCCCTGGTCATGACCAGCGGCAATTTCAGCGAAGAGCCGATCGCCACCGACAACGACGATGCGCTAGAGCGGCTTGCGCCGTTAGCGGATGCGTTCCTGCTGCACAACCGCGATATTCACATTCGTTGTGACGATTCCGTTGTAAGAGTGAGCAGCGAGCAGTCATCACTGCTCACTGCCCACTGCTCACTGCCCACTCTCTTCCTCCGCCGTTCGCGCGGTTACGCACCCTATCCGGTCAGACTGCCGCTCGCTGGGCCGCCGGCATTGGCGACCGGCGCCGAACTCAAGAACACGTTCTGTGTCACGCGCGACGCTTATGCGTTTGTCAGCCATCACATCGGCGACATGGAGAACTACGAGACGTTGCGCTCGTTCGAAGCGGGCGTCGCGCACTTCGAGCGGTTGTTTCGCATCCAGCCGGAAGTGATCGCGCACGATCTGCATCCCAATTACCTCGCCACGCGCTACGCGCTGGAGCGCGCTGAGCGCGCTGGGCTGCGGGCGATCGGGGTACAACATCATCACGCCCACATCGCCGCCTGTTTGGTCGAGAATGGCCTGAGCGGCGAGCAACCCGTGATCGGCGTCGCGTTCGACGGCACGGGCTATGGCAGCGATGGCGCGATCTGGGGCGGAGAGTTTCTGATCGCCGACTATGCCCGCTTCGAGCGCAGCGCGCACCTGGCCTACGCGCCTCTGCCCGGCGGCGATGCGGCCACGCGCAACCCTTACCGCATGGCGCTCAGTTATCTGCGCAGCGCCGGGCTTGAGTGGACGAATGACCTGGCCCCGGTGGCTACCGCCAGCCTGGCCGAGCGCGCGGCCATCGCCCGGCAGCTCGAGTCGGGTCTTAACGCGCCGCTCACCTCCAGCCTGGGGCGCTTGTTCGATGCCGTCGCGTCGCTTGCCGGCGTGCGGCAAGCGGTCAACTACGAGGGTCAGGCGGCGATCGAGCTGGAGGCGTTGGCGGACAAAAACGAGAATGGTTATTATGGATTCGAGATTGATGGAGCGCCGGGTGAGCGGTGTAGCGTGAGCGTTGCGCCGGTGATCCGGGCGGTGGTGAAGGACGTTCGCGCGGGCGTGCCGGCCCCGATCATCTCCGCGCGGTTTCACACCGGTATCGCCAACATGGTGCGCGATGTCTGCGTCCTGATCCGTGACGCGCGCGGCCTGAACGAAGTTGCGTTGAGCGGCGGCGTCTTCCAAAACGTCACCTTGCTCACCGCCACGCTCAAGCGATTGCACACGGCGGGCTTCACGGTCTACACGCACCGGCTCGTCCCGCCCAACGACGGCGGGCTGGCGCTGGGCCAGGCCGCTATCGCAATCTCCAATCTCTAATCTCCAATCTCCAATCTCTAACCTCATCACGGAGTATCCTATGTGCCTCGGCGTCCCCGGTAAAATCATCGACGTCTACGAAAGCAACGGCCTGCAAATGGGCAAGATCGACTTTGGCGGCGTGCTGAAGGAAGTGTGCCTGGCCTACGTGCCGCAAGCGCAGATCGGCGATTACGCGCTGATCCATGTCGGTTTTGCCCTCAACCTGATCGACGCGGCCGAGGCGTTGGAGACGCTCGATTTGCTGCGGCAGATCGGCGCGATGGACGAGGAGCTGGGTGCTGTGGCCTGACGAATGACGAAAGACCATAGACGAAGGCCAGAACATTCATCTTTCGTCGCCTGCCCTTGCCGCACAGCGGCGGGGGTTGGCCATTCGTCTTCTTCAAACTGGGGCCTAAATTGATGAAGTACCTTGACGAGTATCGCGACGCCGAGCTGGTGAAAAAGGGCCTGGACGAGCTCCGGCGCACCGTCACGCGCTCCTGGGCGATCATGGAGATCTGCGGCGGGCAGACGCACTCGATCATGCGGCACGGCCTGGATGAGTTGCTGCCGCCGGAGATCACGCTGATCCACGGCCCCGGCTGCCCGGTCTGCGTCACGCCGCTGGAACTGATCGATAAAGCGATCGCCATCGCCGCGCGGCCCGATGTGATCTTCGCGTCCTTCGGCGATATGTTGCGCGTGCCCGGTTCCGCTGAGGATTTGTTCCGAACCAAAGCCGGCGGCGGCGACGTGCGCGTAGTGTACTCGCCGCTCGACGCGCTCAATCTCGCGCAACAGAACCCGGATAAGCAAGTGGTCTTCTTCGCCATCGGCTTTGAGACGACCGCGCCCGCCAACGCGATGAGCGTGTGGCAGGCCCGGCAACTGGGCATCCAGAATTATTCCATCCTGGTCTCGCACGTGCGCGTGCCGCCGGCCATGCGCGCGATCCTCGCCTCGCCCTACAACCAGGTGCAGGCTTTTCTCGCCGCCGGTCACGTCTGCGCGGTGATGGGCTATGGGGAGTATCCGCCGCTCGCCGCAGCGTTCAAAGTCCCGATCGTCATCACCGGCTTTGAGCCGGTCGATCTGATCGAAGGTATCCTCCAGGCTGTGAAGCAGTTGGAGGCGGGCCGGCACGAGGTTGAAAATGCTTACGCGCGCGTGGTGACGTTCGAGGGCAACCGGCCCGCGCAAGACATGATCGAGCGCGTGTTCGTCGAGTGCGACCGCAAATGGCGCGGCATCGGCGCCATTCCGCGCAGCGGCTGGCGTTTGCGCGACGAGTTCGTGGGGTGGGATGCCGAGCAACGCTTTGCGGTGAGCGCGATCGATACGCGCGAATCGCCGCTGTGCATCAGCGGCCTGGTGTTGCAGGGACGCCAGAAACCCGACGAGTGCCCGGCCTTCGGCAGCGCGTGCACGCCCGAGCACCCGCTCGGCGCGCTGATGGTGTCGGCGGAAGGCGCATGCGCGGCGTATTACCGCTATCGAAGGGATGAGGGATGAAGGATGAAGGATGAATGAAGAATGCGGAATGAAGAATGTAGAATGCGGGATGAATGTAGAATGTGGAATGCGGGATGAATAACCAACCGACCAACCAGCCAACTCACCCTGCCCTAAACGAAGCGGCAACTCTTGACGGCCTCGCCTGCCCGCCGCCGATCGCGCAGCACGCTCGGATCGTGTTGGGGCATGGCAGCGGCGGTCAGTTATCGCACGACTTGATCAAGCGCGTGTTCCTGCCGCCGTTCGATAACGCGGTCTTGCGCGCCGGCGATGATGCGGGCGTGGTGCAGGCCAACACCTGTACCCGCTTGGCGATCAGCACCGATTCACACGTCGTCTGGCCGTTGTTCTTTCCCGGCGGCGACATCGGTCGGCTGGCCGTCTGCGGCACGGTCAACGACGTGGCGATGCTGGGCGCGCGGCCGTTGTACCTGACGGCCGGCTTCATCCTGGAAGAAGGTCTGGCGTTCGACGTCCTGGAGCACGTGGCCGCCTCGATGCGCGCGGCGGCAAGCGAAGCGGGCGTGCAGATTATCGCGGGCGACACCAAAGTCGTGCAAAAAGGCAAAGCCGACGGTCTGTACATCAACACGACCGGCGTGGGCGTCCTGGAAGCCGGTATCGAGATTGGCGGAGCGCGGGCGCAGCCGGGTGATGTCGTCATCCTGTCCGGCCCGATCGGCGATCATGGCATCGCCGTGTTGAGCGCGCGCGGCGAGCTCGGCTTCGAGGCCGATGTCCAGAGCGATGTCGCGCCGCTGAATCACCTCGTGGCGGCGCTGCTCGACGCCAGCGATCAGATTCATGTCTTGCGCGACCCGACGCGCGGCGGCCTGGCGACCACGCTCAACGAGATTGCGCAGCAGTCGCAGATGGGGATCACCTTGACGGAATCGAGTATCCCGGTCCGGCCCGCCGTGCAGGCGGCGTGCGAGCTGCTCGGCTTCGACCCGCTGTATATCGCCAACGAGGGCAAGCTGGTCGCGCTGGTCGGGCGCGCAGATGCCGATCGGGTTTTGCAGGTCATGCGCGCCGCGCGCTATGGCGCAGAGGCCGTCATCATCGGCGAGGTGCAGGCTGCGCCGGCGAGGCGGGTGTTGGTGAAGACGGCCTTCGGCAGCTGTCGCATCCTCGACGTATTACAGGGGGAGTTGTTGCCCCGTATTTGCTAAACCCGGCGGGCGCAGTAAACTTAGAACACATTTTAAGACGGGCAGTAGACCTCCCACGTCTCTCATGGACCTGGGAGGTCTGGTAGTTTGGAGATCACCTTCAGCGTTTATCCCGCGTCGTACCTGACGCGAAATCCTTTCGCCTCCAGAGGAGTCCGCCCCATGACTGCTGACACGTTGACGGTTACGGATAATCGCACCGGCAAAACCTACGAGGTCCCGATCGCGCACGGCGCAATCCGAGCGGCTGACTTGCGCCAGATCAAGACCGGCCCCGACGACTTCGGCCTGATGAGTTACGATCCGGCGTTCTTGAACACCGCGTCGACCAGGAGCACCATCACCTACATCGACGGCGATCGGGGCATCCTGCGCTATCGCGGTTATCCCATCGAGCAGCTGGCCGAAAAAAGCACTTACCTCGAAACGGCTTATCTCATCCTGTTCGGCGAGCTGCCCACGGCCGATCAACTCCAGCACTGGGAATACGAAATTCTCCACCACACCTTCTTGCACGAGAACCTCAAACACCACATGGAAGCGTTCCGTTACGACGCCCACCCGATGGGGATGTTCATCAGCACCGTGGCGGCGCTCTCCACCTTTTACCCTGAGGCGCGCGCAGTACACAACCCGGAAGCGCGCTTGAAGCAGATCCATCGTCTCATCGCCAAAGTGCCAACCATCGCCGCGTTCTCCTATCGCCACAACCGTGGACTGCCGTATGTCTATCCCGACAACGATCTGAGCTACCCCGGCAACTTTCTCAATATGCTCGACAAGATGACGCAGGTCAGGTATCAACCCGACCCGATCAAGGAGCGCGCGCTGGATGTGCTGTTCATCCTGCACGCCGACCACGAGCAAAACTGCGGCGCCAACGCCATGCGCTCGATCGGTTCCTCGTTGACCGATCCGTACACGGCCATGGCCGGCGCGGCGGCGGCGCTGTTCGGCCCGTTGCACGGCGGCGCGAACGAGGAAGTGCTGAAGATGCTCAACGAGATCGGCCGCGTCAAGCACGTCCCGGCCTTCATCGAGCGGGTCAAGGGGGGCGCGACGCGCTTGATGGGCTTCGGGCATCGCGTCTACAAGAACTATGACCCGCGCGCCAAGATCATCAAGCGCACCGCCGACGAGGTCTTCAAGGTCACCGGCGTTAATCCTCTACTGGAGATCGCGCTGGAGCTGGAGCGTATCGCCTTACGGGACGAGTATTTCATCTCACGCAAGCTCTATCCCAACGTCGATTTCTACTCCGGCCTCATTTACGAAGCCTTGGGCTTCCCGGTCGAGTTCTTCCCGGTGCTGTTCGCCATCCCGCGCACGGTGGGCTGGCTGGCGCAATGGGTCGAGATGCTGGAAGACCCGGAGCAGAAGATCGCCCGCCCGCGCCAGGTGTATCTCGGCCACGATACGCGCGATTACGCGCCGCTGGGGCGGCGCTAGGTCATCCACGAATCTGCACGCATCCACACCAATGTGGATGTTGAACGTGAGGGCGACTCATCGAGCCGCCCTCAAGGTTATAATTCGCTCCATGAATGTTTCAGAAACGCGCCTGGTCGCCGATGGGTCAGCCCTTGGAGCGACCGGCTTGATCCATCGGATGTGGCAGCCGGCCGGCGTCGGCCCGCATCCGGCGGTCGTCATGCTGCACGGTCGCAGCGGCGACGAAGATGTGATGTGGGTTTTTGCCTCGACGCTCCCGCGCGATTGGTTGATCGTCGCGCCGCGCGGCCTGCAACCCGATCCGGACGGCGGCTACACCTGGCATCCACGCACACCCGATCAATGGCCGACGCTCCAGGCGTTCGATACGGCGGTCGCTACGGTAGTCCGGTTGCTCCGTGCGCTGCCCGATCTATACCATGCCGACCCGGATCACATTTACCTGATGGGCTTCAGCCAGGGAGCGGCGCTGGCCTTCGCGACGGCGATGCGCCAGCCGGGGTTGGTGCAAGGGATTGCGGCGTTGGTCGGGTTTATACCGACCGATTGCGCTGACGCGGCGAGCCTGGCGGCGCTGAAGGATTTGCTGGCCTTCATGGCGGTCGGCCAGGAGGACGAGCGTATCCCGCTGGAGCGCTCGCAGGCGTGCGCGCGGACGCTGCGTGCGGCGGGCGCGCGGCTGGAGTATCACGAGTACAACACCGGGCACAAACTCAGCGCCGAGGCGCTGCGCGACTTGAAGGCGTGGTGGGAAGCGCGCGGCAAAGAGTCGCTTCGACGATCAGATCGCCGGTAAACCACGCGCCGATGTGCATCCGGCGGCAGTTCAAGCCGGATCGGCGAGCGGTTCTATTGTGCGCGACGCAGGGTTTCGCGCCACACCCCGCCGCTATCGGCGATGCGCCTCAACAGCAGTTGTCGCGTGATCGAGCGATTGATCTCGCAGCGTGGACTATGGCGCAGGTGCGCGCCGGCCTCGCGGCCGAAGACGCGCGGGTAGCAATCGCCGGCGCACGACCAGTAGCAAAAGCAGTCGCGACACGTGTCGCGCCGTTCTTGCAGGAGCGCGTGCAGCCGGGCGCGCGCGGCGCGGTCTAACACCACGTTTCCATTTTCGATCCGGCCGATGACGGACCGCCCGGCCAGGGGATGAGCCGGCCCGGCGATTTCGTAGCACGTGACCAACTCGCCGTTCGCGTTGACGATCAGGGCGCTGAAGGGAGCGGCGCAGAAAGCCGTGGTCACCGTTCCCAAGCGCGCGCCCGAATATAGCAAGCGCCGCCCGTGACTCGACGCAACGTCGAACGCTTCGAGAAACGCTTCGACAAACGCCTGCGCTTCAGCCGCATCCGGCTGGCCGGGCCCGCCGCGCGCGCTGCTGAAAGCCGGCTCGACCTGCATCGATTCGCATTGCGTTTCCCCACACAGGAAACGGACGTCGCGCGGAAAGTTGCTCCAGGGCGCAGTCGCCGTCATGCGAATGCCGTAGGGAAAGGCGCGGCGGTCGAGTTCGGCGACGGTGCGCATGACCTGCGGCGACGAGGGGCGGCCGGACGCGAGCGGCCGCTGGCGGTTCTGGGTTTCCGGGCTGCCGTCGAGCGAGAGGCTGAGTCCATCCAGCTGGTCGATGATCCAGGCGCACTGGCGCGCAGACCACAGCCCGTTGGAGGTCAATCTGATTTTTGCCGGAAGCGAGCGCCGGCGCGCATAGTCGGTACACGCGGTCAATACGCGCCAGGCGTAGGTCGGCTCGCCGCCGCCGTGGAAGGAGACCTCGAACTGCGACTGGCCCAGCTCACTGGCGATTTGGCAGACGTAATCGATGGCCGCGCGGCCCAGCTCGAACGACAACTGTTGCCGGGGCAACTCGCCGGCCGAGGTATAGCAGTAGGTGCAGCGCAGCTGGCATTGATTGGTGAGCAGGAGAACGGCGGTGGTAGGCCGAAAGTCTGCGCCCGGCGGTTCGGGCGCCGGCGGATCTGGTTCGTAGAAACCGATCGCGCGCAGAAATTCATGCACGTCGCTATTCGCGGCGCGGACAGCGGTTTCGCCGGCGCGAGCGAGGTTCGCCATCGCACGGTTGCCGACGAAGGCCAGGCCGGCCAGGGGCCGATAGAGGATGAATCTATCAGCGTTCGCGGCATCGCCGAGGGGAATCACGCAGGTGTCCATCATTTCCCTCTAGTACCCCGACCACTTAATTTTGCGGGGTTGGGACGGCACAACCGCCGCCCTCTTTAGAAGGCCATGAAAGGCGGCGGCTGGCACTGCCGTCCGCCGCAGTGCAACTGCGGCGGGAACTACGCAACTTCAGATTGTTGAAGCACTAGTTTGAAACTATAGGCGCTAACCTCGCCGCTGAGCGATTGCGTAACGGCGAGTTCAAGGCTGTTCACGGCACCCAATTCGAAATGACGGCGAGGATTCGATCGGGTTGGGTCGGGTCGTTCGTCGGCACGTGGACGGCGAAGTTATGCCGCCCGCCCATTTCGGCCCCGTGCATCATGAACTGCATCGATAAGCGCGTGCGCTCGCCGGGATTGAGGACCATCGAACCGATGGTCGGTGTGGGCGGTCAACATCCCTCCACAACTTCGACGTAAGGCTTCTCTTTAAAGTAGAGCGGTTGATCGCCGGTGTTAGTCAGTTCGAAATTCACACTGACCGGCTGGCCCAGCCGCACATTCCCCAAATCGACCCGTTCCTGATCGGCCTTCAGTTTCGGCGCGCCGGTCACTTCCGGGGTGGGCTGCGGGCCGGCGGTGTTTCCACCCGCGCCGAAGATCACTAGCGCGGCGATCGCCACCAATACGACCCCGCCGACTATGATCAGCAACGGGTTGATCGACGCAGATGGCGCTTGTTTCGGCACCGGTCGTCTCGATTTCTTCTTGCTACTCACGCTTCATACCTCCCCTCGTCCTTAATCACCCAGTCACTGGGGTGTTTACCTGTATACCAACTACTGCTCCGCCACAGGGAAAATGACGGGTAGCTTAGCCCCTTGTGGGCGTCTGACGGGCACGAGCTGAGCGCTATGCACGTGAACGAGGTGACCGATCCAAGTAGCTCAACCCCTGGTGGGCGTCTGACGGGCACGAGGCCCTACGCTACGCCCATCAAAATCACTGTGGCGGAGCACTACCTATCTACCTGCATGTTGGTATATGGGTATGTCTGAAACTGGAACGTCCACAAATAATCGTCGATGGCCCACGACTGGCTGTCGGTAAAAATCGGTCCCCAATAGGGCATGCCGGTGCCCATGCCGCCGCGCACCATTTTGCCCTGCAGTAACGCGGGACTTGCGCCGAGCATCTTCACCGCGTCGGTGAAATCGGCTGGCGTTTGCGTATCGCGGCTTAGATCGCCGTGTGCTTGCCCTGTCAGCGACTCGGCCATCACACCGTCGCCCGCGCCGGTCTCGCCGTGGCACGCCGCGCAGTTCGCGGCATACAGTTTTCGGCCAACCTCCAGCGGCTGCGGCGTTGTGTTCGACTGCCAGATAAACGCAACCAGGTCCCAAACTTGCGCGTCGGTTAAATCGCGGGTGAACGGTTCGGCGCGGAGTTCCTGCCAAACCTGGGCCGGGCTGTGTGCGCGATAAGTGTCGGTTGTAAGATAAGTCTTCGGAATCGTCACGCCGAGTTGCGCGCCGCGCGCGGCAGAGGGCATTCGATCGGGGATAACCTGCGCTTCGTGCGGCGCATCGATGTCGAGGCCGAGCGTCACGTACAACGGCGGCTCCGCAGCGGGGATCGCGCCCGGCCCGCTCACCTCGATCATCCCGCGCATACGCCAATGATTCGGCCCGCACCAGCGTGTGCAATAGAATGTGTACTTGCCCGGCGTGTCGAACCTGAGTGTCGTTTCGGTAATTTCGCCCGGCTTCACGTCGATGGCGGGCCAATCGGTCTGGCCGACAGCGAAGCCGTGCATCACGTCATCGGAAGTCAGGCGCAGGTGCAGCGGCTGACCGACCGTTGCCGTGAGATCGGCCGGCGTCCAACCGCCCACTTCCGACATCACACCGTGAATCTCGATTGTCTGTCCGGCCGCCGATTCGGTGTTGCCCGCGACGAGCGCGATCACCGGCAGCACGATAGCCAGCGCGAACACCATCAGGCGAGCGAGGCGTTCGGCGTTCATCCGATCAACAACCCCAGCAAGCCGATCGTCACCATCAAACAGAAACCCATCACCGGCGCCGCTTGTTTCGTCGCCGTCCGACCCGGTAACTGTTCAGAGGCGATGCGGTGAACAGCCACGCTCGCCCACGCCAGCCCGCCGAGCAAGACAACGGTCTGCAAGAAGGGCACGATCTGCATGAGGTAAGGCGTCCAACTGATCTGTGCAGCGCCGAGCAAGTTCCAGCCGCGCCCCAGCGGGTCGGACAACGCTGGCCACACATACGAGAGGTTGGCGAACACGAACGACAGGCTGAACGCGATCCACGCCGCCAGGCCGAGTGGGATGAGCGCATACGCAAACGACGCGAACGCTTTTTTCGCTTTGACTTTCGAGCCGGATAGCCGGCGCCCGAGGTGGACGGCGATCAGGAACGCGCCGGGCAACACGCCGAAAAGCAGCGCGAGGAATCCCGCTGCGTAGATGAGCCACTCGCCCGATCCGATGGCATAGGCAGCTGATTTGAGATTTCCCCACGGCCCCAACATCACCGCAGAGTAAACGATCGCGCTGCCCAGCATGATGAAAGCTTTGAACGCCTCGTCGAGTTTCCGGCTTGTCGGCTGCCACAAGTCCGCGCCGAACGCGCGCAGGTTCACGGCGATGTTGTCGTGCGGGCAAGTCCGCAGGCACTCCATGCACGCGCCGCAGTAGGTGTTCTTCACCAGGCCGCCGGGGAAGACCTGCCAGGGACAGCCGTAGCCGTCGGCGTTGCCGGTGTAGCACGTCTTAGTCGTGTGCGCCGCGCAGACGGCCGTATCTTTCACGCGCAACTCGATCGGCGCGAGCTGCGCGTACAGGCCGATGAAGCCGCCCACCGGGCACAGGTAGCGGCAGAACGCGCGTCGCTCGAAGATCAGGCTGGCGCCGATGGCGAGGGCCAGAAACAGCGCGAGGACGAGTGCAGTCACGCTCGGCTGGGTGAGCACGATCGAACTGAACAGCGCGACGAGCGCAAACGTGACGTTCTGCAACCAGATGTTGCGAAACTTGTTCGGCCAACGCCTGCCCAGCCCGATCCCTTTTCCGCGCGGCCCGAGGATCGCTCCGTTTTGCAGCCATTCGCCGGGTAACGGGATCGGGCAAATGCTGCACCAGCCGCGCCCGAACACCGGCACGGCGATCAACATGAGCAGCGCCCACCACGCGATCCACACGAACACGATGCCGAAGTTGCGGCTGCCCACCGGCGTCCCGGCCAGCCCGGCGACGATCGCGAAGACGAACCCGGCCAGCGCGAGTACGCGGAGGATGAACTGCGGCCAACGGTTGCGCAGCAGGGTCTTGAATAGCGGAACGCGCGTGATCTCGATGCGTGTCGCAATGGCTTTATTGGACGCGGATAAACGCGGATTAACGCTGATAAATCGATCTGTGTTCATCCGCGTCCTAATCGTAACCATATCCCGGCAAAGGCGACGAGCACCGCCAGCCCGATCGCACGCCACAGCAGCGCATTGGGACCGACGTTGAGTTTGCCGATCATGAAGGGGTGCAGCGCGCCGCACGTCACCGAGCAGCGGAAGCGAAACGCGCCGGGCTGATCGGCGGTGAAGGCCAGGCGGGCAGTCTGACCCGGATCGGCGGTGATGTTCAGATCGTAGCCGTCGAGGTACAAACCGTGGACCACGTCGGTCGCAGCGAGATCGATCGTCACCCGGTCGCCGGGATTGACGGCGATATCGGCCGGGGTGTAGGCAAAGCTGCCGGCTTCGATGCGGAAATGTCGATCGGTTGGGGCAGCGGAAAGCGTCGGGATGGGGACGACGACGATTACCAGCCCGATAAGCCCGATCGCCATCGCCCTCCACCACTTGACGCGCTTCCGTCGTTCATTCTGCATTCTGCATCGATCTCTAGGGCATGTTCGTCGGGCCGAAGCGCGAATACGCCCCGTCGACGTAAGCCTTGATATTCGTTACGTCCTGACCCTGTTTGAGCAGACGCATCGCATCTTGCGTGATATCGACGCAGATCGAGCAGCCCAGCGCGTGGGGATCGAACTCAGTCGATCCGTCGGCGGCGGTCCCGGCCACGTAGCACGCATAGTTCGAGGTGTGCCCCATCGCGCCGCAGCCGCAATAGCACGGAAGGCGTTGCAGCACGTCGGGATTGGCGACGGCGAATTGGTAGGCTTGCTGCACCGTGACCGGCGCGCTCTGCACCTCGGCCGGCATCGCAGCCAACGGCGCCAACTTGATCTCGTGTTCCGCCTTGTCGGCGGCGCTCCCGCTGCACCCGGTCGTCAGGCTACTCAGAATCAGCAGGATAGCGATCAACGGAAACAATATTCGGCGTTTACTCGGCATAGTCGTGTTTTCCTGGACTAAGATCAATCGCGTTTAGTTTAGCTGTAGCATAGGGCCTCGCGCCCGCCCGCAAGGGGCTAGACTACGCTAATCTGCCTGGTAGCGCGGCTCAGATTAGTTAACATTTTAGTCAGCCATAAGCGTGAGTTATAGTGATATAAGTCATCCAATTAGGGTGATTTGCCACTGCGGATAGGGTGAAACGTAATGGCCCCCAGGCTGCAAACCGCAGGCCAATGGCGCGATTCGCCTATTATTTCTCAGTCGTCCCGAACTGCGTTAGAATGGACGGCGCCAGGGGAGGGCAACCGTGCCGACAGGGGCAGGCGCTGATGTTCATACGCTACAACAACAGCTGGCCGATGCCACGCGCCGCGCTGAAATCTTGCAGCGCGTGATCGAATCGATCGGCAGCGGGTTGTCGCTCGAGCCGTTGCTGGTGCGCATTCTCGATAGCGCCGTCGAATTGATCGGCGCGGGTTACGGCACAATTGGCCTGGTGGTCGAGCGGCCGGATGGCCCTAGTGTGCGGACGGCCGCGGTGCACAACATGCCGCCGGGCGAGCTGGGCGCCGAGATGCCGGCCGGCATCGGCCTGGCCGGACGTGTCCTGCTGGAGCAGCGCGCGGTCCGGTTCGATCGCTACGGCGACCTCGATCGGCCTACGCTGCCGGAGCTGGCCGATCACGCCGTCGTCGGTATTCCGGTCAAGTGGGCGGAGCGGATCATCGGCTTCCTCGGCATCGGCGCCGCCGCGCCGCGCCGCTTCGACGAGCGGGACGTCGAGACGCTGACGCTGTTTGCCCAGCATATTGCCCTCGCCATTCAAAATGCTTCACTGTTCGAGGCCGAGCAACGCCGCCTGGCCCGGATGACGATCGTCAACCGCATTGGCCGCCTGATCAACAGCAGTCTCAGCCCCGACCAGATTCTCCAGACGGCCGCCGAAGCCATCTCCGAATATCTGCCCTATCCTAACGTCGCCCTGCTGCTCATCGATCCCGGCGATCCGCAGACGCTGGTATTGCGCGCACGCAGCGGCATCTACACCGGCAATCGCGTGGGCGCGTATCGCCAAAGTATCGAGCAGGGCATTATCGGCGCGGCGGCGCGCGCGCGCCGGCGTATCCTGATCGAGGATGTGCGGAGCGACCCGCGCTACATTCCCGTGCCCGGCGTGAGCGAGATCCGCTCCGAGCTGGCGCTGCCGATCATCGCCGGCGAGCAGCTGTTGGGCGTGTTGAATATCGAGTCGGGTCAGCGCATTGCCGAAGAGGATGCGACCGGGCTGGAGATCGTCGCCGATGAGCTCGCCGTCGCCATCGACCATGCGCGCCGGTACGAAGAGGAGAAACGACGCACGGAACGGTTGGGGTTGATCGCGCGCGTCGGTCAGCGCATTGCCCTCCGGCTCGATCCCGGCGAGTTATTTGATGCGACGGTCGAGGAACTGCACGGGCGGCTGGGTTACGATCACGTCTCGCTCTTCTTGCTCGACCCGGCCGAGCCGACCTATTTGGTGCAGCGCGCGCGCGCCAGCCGCTGGCCGCGCGGCGAGGCTACCGGTTATCGCCAGTCGATCGAACAGGGTATCATTGGCGCGGCGGCGCGCCAGCGCCTGCCTGAGCGGGTCAATGAGGTCGCGGCCGACCCGCGCTATGTCGCCGTGCCGGCGGCCGATGGCCTGCGTTCTGAGCTGGCTGTGCCGATCCTGCTCGGCGAGCGGCTGTTGGGCGTGCTGGACCTGGCTGGTGTCCGGCCCTTCCGCGCCGAAGACGTTGCCGCCGCACAGATTGTCGCCGACCAGTTGGCCGTCGCCATCGACAACGCGCAGCTCTTCGCGCAGACCCAGCAGGCGCTGGACGAGACGAAGTTGCTGTACGAAACCAGCCAGCGCATCAGCGTCTCGATGGACATCGACGACGTGATCGAGGTCTATCTGGAGCAGGTGGCGGCGCGCGGCCACTATGCCTGCAGCGTGGTGCTGTACGAGTTTGATGAGGCCGGCGCGCGCGCCGCCGTGTTGCTGCGCGGCCAATGGACGCCCCAGACTGGTCTGGTTCGGCCGGAAACGCGCCTGCCCCACTCGTATGACGCGCTCGATCCGCCGCTCGATGCCGGGCAGACGATCGCCATTGCCGATGTGCACACCGATCCGCGCGCTTCGCCGGAACTGCGTGAGATCCAAACGCGCGATAGCCGGCCGGCGCTGGCGATGATTCCGCTGATGGCGCGGGACCGCCGGATCGGGTTAGTGATATTAGGCTCGCCGTTCGTTCACCAGTGGAGTGATGCCGATCTGCGACCCTATCAGGCGACGGCGGCGCAACTGGCGACGGCGATCGACGGCCGGCGGCAACAGCTGCTCCTGGCCGAGCAAGGGCGGCAGGTGGCCGTGCTGGAAGAGCGCCAGCGTCTCTCGCGCGAATTGCACGATTCGGTGACGCAGCTGATCTTCAGCACCACGCTGATCGCGCAATCGATTGCCTCGGCCTGGCGGCGCGACCCGGCCGAGGGTGAACGGCGCGTCAATCGGTTGTTGGAACTTTCGCAGGCGGCCCTGGCCGAAATGCGGGCGTTGCTGTTTGATCTGCGGCCTTCCAGCGCCGGCCTGTCGAAATCGGCGGCGAGTGGGGGCAGGCCGGTTCCCGGCTTGGTGCGTGTTCAACGCGACGGGCTGGCGGCGGCGCTGCAGCAGCACGCGGCCGATCTGGCGCGCGATGGGTTGCAAGTCGAGGTAGAGGCGCACGGTTATTCAACCGATGGCGCCCGCCTTCCGCTCACATACGAAGAGGCGATTTTCCGCATCGTACAGGAGGCGCTCAACAACGTCGTCAAGCATGCCCGCGCCGGGCAGGCCCGTGTCCGGTTGAGCGCAACCGCCGGCGCGCTCCAGGTGTCGGTGAAGGATGATGGGCTGGGTTTTGCGCCCGAACAAGCCGCCAATGGATCGGTTGAGCAGCGCAGCGGGCTGGGTCTGAAGTCGATGCGCGAACGCGCCGAAGCGTTGGGCGGGACGCTCAGTGTGACGAGTACGCCTGGTCGCGGGACGACCGTGGAGGTGATATTGCCGAGAGCAGCGAATACTCCGCCACAAGGAAAATGATGGGTAGCCTAGCCCCTCGTGGGCGTCGTTAACGGGCACACACCTGCACCTGCGGCGCACCGCAGGTGCGGTGCAGGTGAGGCCCTAGGCTACACCCATCAAAATCAACTGGACTGACCACTAGGCCAGTCCTCCGCTAAGATACATTTGCACTCATCCATTCGTGTCCATTCGCGCAGATTCGCGGAAAATTTTCGGTTAGTCATTTCCAGAGAGGATCGGAACCGATGACCTCACCCGTGCGTGTGCTAATCGTCGATGATCATGAGATCGTTCGCGAAGGATTGCAAACGCTGCTGTCTGAAGAACCGGATGTCGAAGTGGTCGGCGAAGCGGCCAACGGCGAAGAAGCGCTGCGGCTGGCCGCCGCCTTAAACCCCGAAGTGATTTTGATGGACCTGGTGATGCCAGGGCTGGATGGCATCGAGGTGACGCGCCGCATGCAGGCGACCAGCCCGGCGAGCCGAGTCCTGGTCTTGACCAGCTTTGCCGACGATCGGCGCGTGCGTGAAGCGATCCAGGCCGGCGCGATCGGCTACCTACTCAAAGATGTGCTCAAGCCCGATCTGCTGCGCGCGATCCATAACGCGGCGCAAGGCCGCTCGACGCTGCATCCCGATGCGCAGCACTACTTGATGCGCCAGGCGATTCGCGCAGAAGCCCAGCCGCACGACAGCCTGACCGAGCGCGAGTTGAGCGTGTTGCAATTGCTCGCCGGCGGTCAGAGCAACAAAGAGATCGCCGCTATATTGCATCTGACCGAGGGCACGGTCAAAGGCTACGTCAGCGCGATCCTTGCCAAGCTCGGCGTGGCGGATCGCACGCAGGCGGCGCTGTATGCGGTCAAGCATGGCCTCGGCCCAAACGCGGCCTAGTCGCACTACGGTTTAGTTTAAGCGTAGTTGCGACTTCAGTCGCGCTACTCGGTGCTTGCTTTTCTGGGCGTGTTGATCCATTATCCCTTCGGGCTGCGGCTGGGGCCGGGCGAGAACCGCTTTCACTTCGTCGTCGGCCCGCTTGCTCTGATCTTGGGTGCGTGGGGGTTTAGAGCAAAATCTACACCGGTCGTTGCCACGCCCAGCACATAACCTCAAGCGAACCAGGAGAATCACCATGACCCCAAACTCGAAAACGGCTGCACCGGCGCAGTCAGACTTTGCATGGCAGGCGGCGGTGGCCCGCTACACCCGCCCGAGCCTGCGCGCCAGCCTCGGACAAGTTGCCACCAGCCTCGTGCCTTACCTCGCGCTCGGGTACCTCATGTATCGGAGCCTGGCGGTATCCTACGGCTTGACGCTGGCCCTGGCCGTGTTGGCCGGCGGCTTCCTCATGCGTATCTTCATCATCTTTCACGATTGCGGGCACGGCTCATTTTTTGAGGCGCAAAAGTGGAACCACGTCATCGGATCGATCTGCGGCGTGCTAGTGTTCACACCCTATTTCGAATGGCGCCATGCACACGCGATCCATCACGCGACGGCCGGCGATCTGGATCGGCGCGGCGTGGGTGACGTGCTGACCCTGACCGTAGAAGAGTATCGCCGTATGCCGTGGTGGAAACGGCTGGGCTATCGCCTGTACCGCAATCCGTTGATCATGTTTCTGTTAGGACCCATGTTCATGTTTCTGATCGCGCATCGCTTCCCGGCGCGCAACTCGAAGCGGCGCGAACGCTACAGCGTGTATTGGACCAACCTGGCGATCCTGGCTTACACCCTGCTATTGATCGGGCTGATCGGGTTTGACAAGTACCTGTTGGTCATGCTGCCCATTATGGTGGTCTCCGGCGCGGCGGGCGTGTGGATGTTCTACGTCCAGCATCAGTTCGAGGGGACGTACTGGGCCGAACACGGCGAATGGGATTATGTGGCGGCTGCGCTACAGGGCAGCTCATATTACAGGCTGCCCAAGCTTCTCCAGTGGTTCACCGGCAACATCGGCCTGCACCACATTCACCATCTCAGCCCGCGCATTCCCAACTACAACTTGCAGGCCTGCCACGATGCGAACCCGCCGTTCCAGCAGGTGACGACGATCACGTTGCCGCAGAGCTTCAGGGCGATCTTCTTCAAGTTGTGGGATGAACAGCAGCGCCGGTTGGTGGGGTTCCGCCAGGCCAGGCAGGCCAGACGGATCAGCCAGGCTCAACCGGAGATCAGCTGATCGGTACAGCGCGTCGCGGGCACAAGCCGAGGCGCGGAGTGCGCCGGTTTCCGCACGAGCGCCGCTCCGCGCCTGGCGCGCCGCCGACTGTCCACCGGACAGTCGGCAACGGCGAGGCACACAGCAGCACTAAGGTTTTCTTGGTGTTTCTTGGCGTCGCTTGCCCCGCATCTTTCTGCGGGGTCGTGTCTGGCTGGTTAACAATCGGGCCTTTTCAGACAGGCTCGCATGGCCTTGCGTCCGGCGAGTTTAGCAGTACGCTGTTGAGCGCACGGCCCCGAGTCGCGCGCAAATGTTCAGGGGAGAGGCTGACTATGCTGGCGACGAGCGACAATCCGCCCATCACGCCGTGGCTTCGCCTGATCACGTTCATCGAAGTGCTGGTTCTCCTCGGAGCGGGGCTGGGCCTGTTCTTCGCGCCGGAGCTCATACGCCCACAGTGGCCCTGGTCGCCGGCCCCGTTTAACACGCGCTTCCTGGGAGCAACTTACCTGGCCTCGTTGGTGACCGTCATTATGCTGGCGCTCGGCGCGCGCTGGGCGCCGGCCCGCGTCGTGCTGCCGGCGCTGTTCGGCTTCACGCTCATCGTCCTGATCGTATCGCTGCTCAACCTCAATCAATTTGACTTCGGACGCTGGAGCACCGTCGTGATCTGGTTTCCCCTGTATAGCGTACTGCCGTTGAGCGCCGCCTACCATCTGTGGTTGTATCGCAAGTTGCCGCCCGCCGATCCCACGCCGACGCCGGCAGGCTGGCGGGCCTACCTATCGATCGTGGCGCTCGGCCTGGGGTTGTACAGTGTGGGCCTGCTGGTCGCGCCCGCGACCTTTAGCGCGTTTTGGCCCTGGCCGATCGATGCTTTCCATGCGCAGATGTACAGCGCCGCCTTTGCCTCCGGCGCGATTGGCGCGTTCATGGTTTCGCGCGTCGCCGCCCGCAGCGAGTGGTTGATTGCCGCGCTGGCGCAGGGCGTTTTCGGCCTGTTCGCGATCCTGGGCGTTTTGCTCGTCGACGCCTCGACGCAGCGCGTCGATTACCGACAGCCCGGCGCCTGGCTGTGGCTCGGCGCGTTCGCCGGGATGACCGTGGCGAGCCTGGGCATGCTCTGGCAGGCGCGCTATCGCCGCGCCCCAGCCTGAACGGCGCCGATGTTGCTGCGCTACTTCTTGCGCTCCGCGACCCGGCATTCGCATCCCTCTCTCTACCTGACCTTCGACAGGTTTTCCTCCTCACTTCGGTTAGCCGGGCGTACTGACTGATTTCCTGTCCGAAACCTATCCCTAGACGACTCCCCAGCCGCCGCGTTTCACATATCCTGTTGGTGGGGCTTACTTTGCATACTGTCCAGGCCCCGACAAGTGTTCTTTCCCAGGCTGAGGGTTCGTGCATGGCGGCTGAAACGATGGCCCAGGCAATTCCACACCGCATTCTGATCGTCGACGACGTGCCGAGCGTGCGCGAGGCGTTGCGCTGGTTACTGGACAACGAGCCGGACCTGGAAGTAGTGGGCGAAGCCGGCGACGGCGCCCAGGCACTGGAGCGCGCGACCCTGCTCGCACCCGATGTGGTGATCCTCGATATCGAACTGCCCGATCTGGATGGGTATGCCGTCACCCGATCGCTCAAGCGCCTGCCCCGCCCACCGCTCGTCATCCTGCTGTCCGTCCACGGAGATGGGCTTTCACGGCAACAGGGTGCAGATGCCGGCAGCGACGGTTTCATCGAGAAAGGGACGGACTGGCCGCAGATTGTCGCGCAGATCCGGCAAGCGCTGGCGAGCCAGCGGCGGATTTAACTCCTTGCCGCCTGAAGAGGTATAAGTGATTACGGCGGGTCAACACACCGAGGAATCATCGATGAGTGCAAAACCAGCGCTTCAGCCAGGAACGGGTTGGCGAGAGAGTTACCTGGGCGGCAGCCTGGAGCAAGAGGAAAAACTGTTCGCGCAAGAGGTATTTCCGCGAATTGCTGTCATCCAATCGGCTGTCGCGGCGCGGCAATCTGCCAGCGTCAGGCGCGCGCTGCACAACCGGGGCGACCCCGTGAGGGTTGTCTTTGAGGCGGCGGATGATCTGCCCCCGCATTTACAGGTCGGCTTTCTTGAACCGGGCGCAACGTACGCGGGCTTCGGAAGATTCTCGCGCTCTTCGAGCCTCAATCAACACGACACAGAACTCGACGAACGCGGTTTTGCTTTTCGGATCATAACGGCGGACGGCCCTCAAGACTTCGTACTGGCAAACACGCCCACGTTTTTTACGCCCGACCCGGTTACCTTCGTCAGAGTGAGTGAGGTCCTTGCCAAAAACGCCTTGCTCACGGTGCCCTTCAAGTTGATGCTGGCGCTGGGTCCGCAAAAGGCATTTGCCATTGCGCTGCGGTCGTTATTCAGGACGCCCAAACGTGACATCAGCTTTACGTCTCAACCCTATTGGAGCCAGACGCCGTTTCAACTCGGTTCCGCCGCGGTGAAAATCGCCGTCGTGCCGGACCCCAAGGAGCAAGTCAGGGCTGTCGCGAAAGGGCCGCACTTCCTCACAGAACAACTCAAAAAGGACTTGAGCCAGGGGCCGAGAAAATTCAAAGCGTATGTGCAGTTGTTCGTCGCTGAAGAAAAAACACCCATTGAAAATGCATCCCAGGAGTGGCGGGAGCAGGATGCGCCGCTTGTATGCATCGGTTCACTCACGGTCACGCACCAGGATTTCGATGCGGCAAAGGCGGATACAATTGAGAATAGCGAGGCATTTAATCCCTGGAACACGGCGCATCTGCGACCTCTCGGAAGTTTGAATCGCGCTCGCAAGCAGGCATACTATCTGAGCGCCAAGGCCAGGGGGGCGCACCCCCTGGCGCTCGATCAATAAGTCCATTCCAGCCCAATTCTAAAAGGAGTCATCATGCTCTCTTCAACCTCTCGTCTACTGACCCGTCTCCTGGCCGTGTTGTACGGAGTGCTCGGTCTTATTCTCTTCTTAACGCCGGAGAGTTCGTCTGCGGTGTTCGCCTGGCGGGTTGCGCCGTTTTCGATGATGACGATCGGCGCATGGTGCCTGGGCAACGCGGTACACGCCTGGGACGCCGCGCAGCGCTGGGACTGGTCGGTGACTTATCCCTCGCTGGTTTATCTGTGGGCGTTCGGGTTGCTGCAAGGGGTCGTCCTGGTGGCGTTCAGCGCGAACATGACGTTGAACGGCTTTCAGGCTTGGCTGTACCTGGCGGCGCTGCTCGTCAACGTCATCGCCGCCGTGCTGGGCATTATCGATGCCATACGACTGCGCCCGCAACCGGCAGTGGTAGGCGCGCCGGTGGCGGCCTGGGTGCGCGTGGCGACCGTCGCGTTTGTGGGGCTGGCCGCCTTCATCGCCTTTGGCACGATCATCGCGCGAGCGGGCGGCGCCGTGACGCAAGGCGGCTTCTTCCCTGACCAGATGACGCTGTTCACCGTGCGCGCGTTTGGGGCGTTTTATGCGGCGGTCGGCATCGGGGCCATACCGCTCATTTGGGCGCGGGGCATGGGGCCGATACTCGGCTATGGGCGGAATGGCATCGCCTTCGTCGTCACCATCACCGCCGCGGCGCTGTTCTATTTCAACCAGTTCGACTTCGCAACGCGACCGGGCGGCGCGTTCTATCTCGGCGTGTACGTCGTCTTATTCATCGGCGCAGTGTTTCTACTCCTGCGCGATCGCTCACAGCAAGGAAGCCACGCATGAATACCTCGATCCGTGACGACCGCATTTTCCCGGAGACGCGCATCGCGGTCATTCCGGTGATCCTGGTGCTCCTCTCGGCCTTCATCACGCTCTTCTTCTGGCCGGATGACACCGAGCGGCTGTTCGCCTGGACGATCACGCCGCGCATGACGCCCTTGCTGATGGCCTCGGGTTACCTGGCTGGCGCCTATGCGTTCTCCCATCTATTGATTCGCGGAGTGCGCTGGCATCACGTCGCCTTCTCATTCCTGGCGGTCGAGCCATTCACGGTGGCGATGGCCGGCGCGACGATCCTGCACTGGGATCGGTTCCATCATGACCAAATCTGGTTTTGGGTCTGGGTCGTCGTCTACGCGGCGACGCCGCTCCTGCTGCCGGTGTTGTGGTTGCGTAATCGCGTCACCGATCCGGGAACGCCCGACCCCGACGATGCGCTCCTGCCGAAGCCAGCGCGTTGGGTGTTGCGCCTGGGCGGGTGGGTCGGCGTTGCCCTGACGGCCTTCCTGTTTCTGTTGCCTGAACAGGCCATTCAGGTCTGGCCGTGGACTTTGACGCCGTTGACTGCGCGCGTGATCGGCGGCTGGTATGCGCTGTCGGGCGCGACGGCGCTGGTGATCGCTCGCGATCCGCGCTGGAGCGCCGCGCGCATCGCCGTCCGAGGCAGCCTGGTCTTCGCGGGGATGCTGCTCGTCAGCATCGTGCGCGCCTGGGGCGACTTCGATCCGTCGAACCTGCTC
Source organism: Anaerolineae bacterium (assembly GCA_035292585.1). Classification (GTDB taxonomy): domain Bacteria; phylum Chloroflexota; class Anaerolineae; order Fen-1058; family Fen-1058; genus DASSFZ01. Next base: position 81,672 of record DATDPU010000155.1, read on the forward strand.
ACCTGGGTTTATGTGGGGACCGTCGTCTTCACCGTCGCCGGCTTCGGCGCGCTGTACGCGATCATGGAATCGCGCCGGAAAGCAGCTGCCCGATTGAGCGGCGAGCAATCGCAGCCGGCGTAAACAGTCAGGGCAACCCGGCGTTGCCCCTGTCGATTTGCCAGACCTGCCCGTAGTTTAGCGCCTTGTGCGCGGTTGCTTCAAGCGCAAGGCCCACGAAGGGCTAAACTACAAGGCGCAATGTCCTCCACCAACATCATTGATTTTCTAAATGTCCGAGTCCCAAGTTCTGCCGATCTACCTGAATCGATCGACCAAGCTTGATTTGGGAGAGCTATCCACGCAGCTTGACCAGGTTCGTCAGGTCTTCGATGTCGAAGACATCCTGGCCGATCCCATCGAGAGTGCCGACGTCGTAACGTATTATCAGCAGAGCTACACGGCCTATTCGCTCTTTCACTCCAACACCGGCGCTATCCACGTGGCGCTTAACTTTGATGGCAAGTTCGACCCGGATGGATACTACGGCCAGGTCAGGCTGGTGCAAGAACAGGTGCAGCAGGTCCACCCGGCAGCCGTGTTAGAACTTGCCAGCGGGCGCGGGTTCAATTCCAAGTATCTCGTCGATCACAACCCCAAAGAGATTGAATTCTTTGGAATCGACTTGACGCCGGCGCAAATCGCCGCTGCTCGCAAGCTGGCGGCCGGCGCGGCCAATCTGCATTTTGAACGGGGCGACTTTCAGCGATTGCCATTTCCCTCAGAGCGGTTCGATCTGGTGTGCGTGATCGAGAGCCTATGCTATGCCACGGATATGCCCAGGGCCGTGTCCGAATCCTTTAGAGTGTTGAAGCGCGGCGGGCGCTTTGTCGTGATCGATGGTTTCCGCAAAGTGGACCTGGATGCCTTGGATGGCGCTAACCGCGATCTGCAAGTGGCCGGTCGCCTGGTTGAGAAAGCGATGGCGATTCCAAGAGGTTGGCTATTAGACGCGTGGCTTGACCTGGCGCGCCGGCAGGGCTTTCGCGTGCTGGGTGTTCGAGATGTCTCCGAAGCGATCATCCCCAATCTGCTGCGGTTTCATGCGATGGCGCAGGCCTTCTTCAAGATACCTGCCCTCGGCCGGTTGCTGGCGAGGCTTTGTCCGCCGCGCATGATCAAGAACGCGGTTGCCGGCCTGCTCATGCCGTACACCGTATCCGTTGGCGCGCAAGGTTACTTTTCGATTGCGCTTGAGAAGGAATAAAAGAAACCGGGTTTCTTTCAGAAACCCGGTTTCTGATCGGGAGCAGATAATTTAGTCCCACTCTTTCAACAGATACTCGTACGCGCTCAAAGCCGCCTTCGCGCCTTCACCGACGGAAATGAGCACCTGCTCGGCGTGGATGTTGGTCACGTCGCCGGCGGCGAAGATGCCAAGCCGGCTGGTGCGGTTCTCGGCGTCGATCTTGACGCGGCCTTGCGGGTCGAGCTCGACGAGATGCGCCACCGCTTCGGAGCGCGGCAGCAGTTCGAGTTCGACGAACGCCGCGTCCATCTCGATCTCGCGCACATCGCCGTCGCTGCCCACGACGACGCTGCGGGCGAACCGATCGCCTTTGACCTCGCGCACCTGGAAGCCTTCCAGCACCGTCACGTTCTTGGTCTTGCGCAGCTTGCGGCCCAGCGGCGTGTCGAGCTTATCGGGTTCGGGCGCGACCAACGTGACCTGGTTGGCGACTTGCGCCAGCTCCGCCGCCGCCCGCAACGCCAGCGGCCGATCGCCGATGACGATCGCGCGCTTCTCGATGAAGAGCGGCGCGTAGGAGACGGCCGAGTAGCACAGACCGCGCATCATGAATTCTTTCTCGCCGGGCACGTTCAAGCGCCGCCCACGCGCGCCGGTGGCGACGATCAGCGCCTTGGCCGTAAACCGTTTCCCGCTCGTCGTCGTCACCGTGTAACCGCGCTCCAGCGTCTCCACCTTCTCTGCGCCGTCCAGCACGTGGGCGAAGTCGAGATACTCGATCTCGCGTCGGAACTTTCCGATGATCTCCTGCCCGCTGATCACGTTGTGCAGCTCCACGTCGGGCAGCTCGAGCGTGAAGTTGGTCTTGCCGCCCAAGTCTTTGCTGATCAGTAGCGTTTCCAATCGTTTGCGGATCGCGTAGATAGCCGCCGTCAGCCCGGCCGGCCCGCCGCCGATGATGATCAGGTCGTACATGGCGCCTCCTTTGGTTCAAGCATACAGGTATGAGGTAGACAGGTAACCGGTATACAGGTACGTGGACAACGTACCAATTTCCCTGCTACTTGGCTACCTGTTTACTCTTCATTCGCTATGAGCGATGTAGCCGCGCTCCATGTGCTCGTGCACCATGTCGCGCGCGCGCTTGATCATCGCTTCGGCGTGCTGATACAGTTCGTTCTCGTCGATATACAACCGGGCCACGCCCTGCTCCTGCGCCTTCATGCCGACGGCGACCGCTTCGCGCGGGAAGACTTCCCAGTCGTCCATCGTCGGCAGGATGTGATCGGGCGCGAGTTGATCGCCCGCCATGCCCGCCAGCGCCTGCGCCGCGGCGATGCACATCTCATCGGTGATCGTCTTGGCGCGCACGTCGAGCGCGCCCCGGAAGATGCCGGGGAAACCGAGCGAGTTGTTGACCTGATTGGGGAAATCGCTGCGGCCGGTAGCGACCACCGCCGCGCCGGCCTCGATCGCCTCCCAGGGCCACATCTCGGGAATGGGGTTGGCGCACAAGAAGACGATCGCGTTCTTCGCCATCTTGGCGACCCACTCTTTTTGGATCGTGTCCGGGCCGGGCGTGGAGAGCGCGATACACACGTCGGCGCCTTCAAGCGCCTCGGCGACGCCGCCCTCGCGCTGATCCTCGTTGGTGATCTGGCACAGCCGCCACTTGTTGACAAACTCGGCCTTGCGCAGCTCGATGTCGCGCCGCTTTTTGTTGAGGATGCCCTTGCTATCGACCATCAGCGTGAGTTCGGGCCGCAGGCCGGCGGCAAACGCCAGGCGCGAGCAGGCGACATTCGAGGCGCCCGAACCGACGAAGGTCACGCGCACCTCGTCGATTTTCTTGTTCACGACCTGGAGCGCGTTGATCAGCCCGGCCAGCGTCACCGTCGCCGTGCCTTGCTGATCGTCGTGCCAGATCGGAATTTCGGCTTCGGCGCGCAGCGTATCGAGGATGCGGAAGCATTTGGGCTGCGCCAGGTCTTCGAGGTTGACGCCGCCGAACGCGGGCTGCAACCACTTCACCGCCTGGATGATCTCGTCCGGGTGTTTGGTGTCGAGCATGATCGGCACCGCGTCGACGCCGCCTAAATACTTGAACAACAACGCTTTGCCTTCCATCACCGGCAGCCCGGCCTTGGGGCCGATGTCGCCCAGGCCGAGCACGCGCGTGCCGTCGGACACGACCGCGATCGTGTTCCACTTGTTCGTCAGTTCGTACACCCGCTCCGGGTCGGCCTGAATCGCCTTGCACGGCGCGGCGACGCCGGGCGTGTACCAAATGGCAAAGTCATCGATGTCGCGCACACGGCACTTCAACACGGTCTCCATCTTGCCGCGATAGAAGGCGTGCAGCCGCATCGCGTCTTCGGCCGGTTTCTTCGCTTTGGCCAGCAGTTCTTCTTTCGAGATACCGGGCTTGTCTGAAAGCATACCATCCTCCATACAGATAAGTGGGCCGCGTCGAAAGCAAGCGGCTGTAATCGATCACAGGCAAAGCGCCGCCGGAAAGTGAGCTAGTTGGGTGACTTAGCGGCGAGACAGGTCAGCGTGTCGAGCACGCCGGGTAGGGTGCGGATTTCCTGGATGATGATCCGGCTGAGCGCATCCAGGTCGCCGGCCTCCACTTGAGCGACGGCATCGTAAGGCCCGAAGGTTACATCGGCCGCGGTGACGCCTAGCACTCGCCGCAGCATCTCGACGACGGTGGCTGTCTCCATCAATTGCGCGCGTATCAACACATAAGCCTTCATGACGGTTTCCTCCTGAGTCGTTGCGCCTAGGGCGAGGCGCCGCGTGGAGCGAAGGCCCTGAACTCAACGCTGGCTGCAAGATCGCGCCGAGTTTCCGGTCGTCAAAAGAGCCCAGGAGCAGCTCACGCTACCTTGTAACCATGCTATCGATCGGGTGGTTGCTGGCAAGTGACGCCGGGCATAAATCCCCAGGCTTAATGTCACGTGTGGTTGGGCAGAGGCTCATGTTCAGAACATCGGGCCTCACCTGCGCCGCAGATGAGGCCCGATGCTACGTCGCACGTGTTCGATACATGAGCGGGGCGGAGAATTTACGACTGAAGGGGTCGGCAATGGGGTGGTACGCGGGTAGTAGCGACTTTAGTCGCTGACCCGCTACTCGTTCGCCGTCACCCGCCAGCGCGGCTCGCGTCCCTGCAAGACGGCGATCACCTCTTCGGCGATGGCGATGCCGGCGCGCGCCTGCGCTTCGGCGGTCTGCGCGCCGATGTGCGGCGTGGCGATCATTTTGGGATGCATGGCGATCGAGTCGGGCGGGGGCGGCTCGGCTGCGAACACATCGAGCGCCGCGCCGGCCAACTGACCGGAATCGAGCGCCGCACGCAGCGCGTCTTCATCGACCACACCGCCGCGCGCCGCGCAAATCAGCCGCGCGCCTTTCTTCATCCGATCGAACTGCCCTGGCCCGATCAGACCCTGAGTCTCATTTGTAAGCGGGAGATGCAGCGAGACGTAATCGGAACGGGCGAGCACTTCGTCGAGCGTGACCGGCTCGGCGTAGCGTTCACGAATTTGCGCCGCCGTCAGGTATGGATCGAAGGCCAGCACTGACATATCGAAGGCGATGGCGCGCTGGGCGACTTCGACGCCGATGCGGCCGATGCCGATCAAGCCGAGCGTCTTGCCGGACAGCTCGCTGCCCATAAACGCGCTCTTCTCCCAACGTCCCTGCTTCAGCACGGCGTCGGCGGCGGGGATCGCGCGCGCCAGCGCCAGCATCAAGCCCAACGTGTGCTCGGCCACGGCGACCGACGCGGCGAGCGGGCTGTTGACCACGGTGATACCCGCTGCCACGGCCGCCGCCACGTCGATGTTATCCACGCCGACGCCCGCGCGCCCGATGACCTTGAGCTGCTTCCCGGCCTGCACCACGGGCGCGGTGACCTTGGTACGCGAGCGGACGATCAACGCGTGATATTCGGGCAGCGCCGCGAGCAACTCGGCCGGCGTGATCTTGGGGCTGGAGGTAACTTCGCCGACCGCGCGCAGCAGCGTCAGGCCGGCTTCGGACAGACCATCGGAGACGAGAATTTTGTGTGTAGTCATGGTGGGTTTTCCGTATCTGGTGATGGGGTAATGAATACACAAGTAACAGGTACATAGGTAGCAAGTAAACAGGTAAAAAGTAGCTGGGTAACGCCTGTCTACTTGCTACCTTCTACTTGTCTACTCGCTATTTGCTCACCCATTCATCCGCTGAAACTCTTGCATAAACTGCGCCAGCGCTTCAGCCGATTCGAGCGGCAATGCATTGTACAACGAGGCGCGCAGCCCGCCGACCGAGCGATGTCCCTTCAAGCCGACGAAGCCTTCCGCCTGGGACTTCTTGACGAACTGCTTTTCCAGGTCTTCGCTGGGCAATCGGAAAGTGACGTTCATCCGCGAGCGACTATCCGGCCGGGCATGCCCGCGATAGAATCCGCCGCTGGCATCGATCACAGCGTAGAGCCGCTGCGCCTTTGCCGCGTTGCGCCGATCGATCTCGGCCAGCCCGCCCAGCTCGATCATCCAATGCAGCACCAGCCCCACCGTGTACACGCCGAACGTGGGCGGCGTGTTGTACAGCGATTTGTTCTTCGCCATCAATTTGTAATCGAGCAACGCGGGCAGCTGCGGCGGGGTTCGCTCCAATAGATCGCTTCGGATGATAACAAGGGCGACGCCGGCCGGCCCCAGGTTCTTCTGCGCGCCGGCGTAGATCAGGCCATACTTTGTCACGTCGATCGGGCGGCTTAAAATGTCCGATGAAGCATCGCAGACCAGGGGCACACCGTTTGGCGGCTGCGGTTCGCTCGGCCACTCGATGCCCTGGATCGTCTCGTTCGAGGTGAAGTGCACATAGGCGGCCTGCGGATCGAGTTGCAGGTCGGCTTGCGCCGGGATGTAGCTGAAGTTGCTCTCCGCAGTCGAGGCGACGATGTGAACCCGACCCAGTTTCTCGGCTTCCTTAACCGCCGCCTGCGACCACGCGCCAGTCAGAACGTAATCGGCCGCTGCGCCGCTGGGGCGCAGATTCATCGGCGCCATCGCGAACTGCAAGTTGGCGCCGCCTTGCAGAAAGAGGATCGAATAGGAAGCGGGGACGTTCAACAGCGTGCGGAGATCGGCTTCGGCCCGCTTGAGAATGTCCTCGAATTCGGCGGAACGATGGCTCAGTTCCATCACCGACATCCCCGTACCTTGATAGCTCAACAGCTCGGCCTGCATCTGCTCTAGCACCGGCAGCGGGAGTATCGCCGGCCCCGGGTTGAAATTGTGCGCGCGTTTCTGATTTGCCATCTTGCTCTATCTGCCTCGTGAAAATGTCTCGGAAATTAGCGAGTGGAGATTGCGCCGGATTATACAACAGAGCAGAATATACGGACAGGAAAGGACGGCGCGCTCCGACACTGTCGAGACACGCCGTCCGCTCAATCTCGCATCACCCAGCTTGTTCTTACAGCGCCGGCACCTGCGGCAGATGCGTCATCGCCTCCTCGACCAGCGCGGCCGGATACTCGTAGTCTTCGAGTTGGCCGTGCAGATAGGCGTCATAAGCGCCCAGGTCGAAGTGACCGTGACCGGACAGGTTGAAGGCGATCACCCGGCGCGTACCCTCCGCTTTGCACTTGAGCGCTTCATCGATCGCGACGCGGATCGCGTGCGCCGATTCGGGCGCGGGGAGGATGCCTTCCGCTCGCGTGAACTGCATGGCCGCCTGGAAGGTCGGCAGCTGATGCACCGCTACGGCTTCGATGTCGCCGTGGTCGTACAACGCGCACACGTGCGGCGCCATACCGTGATAGCGTAACCCGCCGGCATGGATGCCCGCCGGCACAAACGTGTGGCCCAGCGTGTGCATCTTGACGATCGGGGCCGTCTCGGCGGTGTCGCCATAGTCGAACGTGTACTTGCCTTTGGTCAACGAGGGGCAGGCCATCGGCTCGACCGCGATCACGCGCGTTTTCTTCCCGGCGGTGAAGTTTTGATGCAAGAAGGGAAATACGAAGCCCGAGAAGTTGCTGCCCCCGCCGACGCAGCCGATGACCATATCGGGATACTCGCCCGCCAGCTCGAACTGCTGTAACGCCTCCAGCCCGATGATGGTTTGGTGCATCAGCACGGGCGGCAGCACCGACCCCAACGAATACTTGAATTTTCCGTTCGAGGTCACCGCCGCTTCGACGCCTTCGGAAATCGCAATACCCAGCGAGCCGGGGTGGTCGGCTTGTTCGGCCAACAACTTCCGGCCGTACTCGGTCTGATCCGAAGGGCTGGGCACGACCGTCGCGCCGAAGGTTTCCATGATGACCCGGCGGTAGGGCTTCTGGTTGTAAGACACCCGCACCATATAGACATGACATTCCAGGCCGAAGAAGTTGCAGGCCATCGCCAACGCGCTGCCCCATTGGCCCGCGCCCGTCTCGGTGGTGAAACCTTTGACGCCCTCTTCCTTGGCGTAGAAGGCCTGGGCCACCGCCGTATTCGGCTTGTGCGAGCCGACCGGCGAGACGCCTTCGTACTTGTAGTAGATGTGCGCCGGCGTATCGAGCGCTTGCTCCAGGCGCCGGGCGCGAATGAGCGGCGAGGGACGCCACAAGCGATAAATCTCGCGCACCGGTTCGGGGATCTCGATCCAACGTTCGGCGCTTACTGCTTCCAGGATGAACTTCATCGGAAAGAGCACGGCCAGAAATTCGGGCGTGACCGGTTCCTTGGTTGCCGGATGCAGCAGTGGGCCGGGCGAGACGGGCATGTCGGCGTTGATGTTGTACCAGGCTTTGGGCAGCCGACTTTCATCCAACAAGAACTTGGTCTGATCACTCATGATGTCCCCCTTTAATTGAATTGAAGCAGGATTGATTTAGCGGGTAAGTTTACCGTGGAATGTGCGCAAGCGCCAGACCGCAACTTCGGAGGTTTGTGTGTTACGCCTGGGATTCGCCGTCGCGGGACTCGACTTGGACTTCGGGCGTCTCTGCCCCGCCCCCGGCCAGAGAGTCTTCCACGCCGGGCGCAGCGCTGGCTTGAAGCGTGAAGCGCTCCGCCGCCTTGCGCCCCAATCGATCGAGGATTTCTTGTATCATCTCGCTGGCGTCGATCGGGTCGGCGACCTCGATGCCCTGGTCGGCCAGCTGCGAGACGACGGCGAGCGCGTAAGCCGTGAAGGCGATTTCGGACGAGAGCAGCCGGAACGTCAGGCTCTCGACGCCGGCTTCGCCTTCCGCGGCGCGCAACTGCGGGTGATCGCGATTGAGGTAAAGCGCGCGGCGATTGGCGATGAAACGCGAACGCGGCGCAGCGGGGCCTAATCGAACATAGTGAATCTCGAAGCGCACGCGCCCGCCGCGCCGGAGATTGGCGAGCGCCTGGCCGGCATCAGCCTGAGCGGTGGGCGCTTCCCGACCTAACACTCGATTCACCAGGACACGCCCGCGTTCGAGCAGGGTGATGCCGGGTGAAGGCGCGGCCGGGGCGGTAGCATCTGGCGCGGAACGGCGTTTGCTTTTGCCCCGCCGCCGACCTGATAACGTGGCCCAGGGCATGGTCGCCTGCACCACGCGGAAATCTTCGTCGAGAAAATCTTGAATCTCACCCGCGACCCGGCGCAGCAGCCGCATCTCTTTGGAGTAACGCCGCCGCTTATCGCGTGCGACCAGTTCTCGCCGCACCGTCTCGATGCACTCGGCCAGCCAATCGAGCAGCGCCTGCACGCGCGGGTTCTGCGGGTTGAGGGTCAGGCTGCGCGTGTTGTCGAACGCGGGGAGCGGCTCGCCGTCTGCGTCGAGGCCCGGCGCTTCGACCTCGCCGAAAATGTACTCGACGAATGGCTCGGCCTGTTTCCCGGCCAGCGTCGTCGCATGCAGAAAGCCGTTGCACAAAACGGCAATCGTGTTCTCGTCGCGCCCCAACGGCTCGCGGCTGATTTTCAAGACGCACGTCGCCGGTCCGGCCAACTGTACCGTCTCGCGCGGCGCTTTGAACCGGAACGATTTGGCCGAGGCCGGCTCGCGATACTTGCACGCCACGTCGTTGACGGCGACTTGCTGCAGCCGCAAATGTCGCCCCAGCGTCTTTTCGAGATAAGCGCGCACCGCATCGGCGTCTACGTTTTTCACGTTGAGGTCGTTGATGACGATCAACGTCCCGCTGTGTGCGCCGGTCGCTGCATCGACGATGACTTCGTGCACGGGAATCGGCTGGCCGTCCCTGGCCGCTTCCACGTCGGCGCGCCGCAGCTCGACGACGTTGCGCCGGCCTGCTTTCACCGTCTCGACGCGCAGCGTGTTGGCGATGCCGAACGCGGCGGATTTGCCGGTGCCGAACTTGCCGCGCACCGCGCGCCCGCGCCGGCGCTGCGCGTTCTCGCCGTGCATCTGAAAAAAGTTCGAGAGCTCGGTGTGGGTCATGCCGCCCGCGTCGTCGGCAATCCGGATCGCCTGGCGCGAGAGCGTCACTTCGCAGTGGACCGGCTGGTCGGGCAACCGGTTGTCGATCGCGTTCGTCACGTATTCTGCCACGGTCTTGGGAATGCTGTTGAAGTAGGCGGCGTTCTGCAGGAGATCGCGCGCAACGTGCGTGGTGACGCGCAGAGTGGGGACTTCGCGCTCCGGGGTGGCCGGGGATTTTTCAGATCCGCGAATCAGGCGCGTGACCAGGTGGGATAAACCGCCGCGCCTTGCCGGTTCGGACATGGCAACTCCTTTCGGGGTGCTGGATGACTATCGGCGTCTGGAGACGCCTCCTACAGATTTCCACACGATCCACAATCCGAGGACTATAGTCCGCAATCCGAAATCCGCAATCAAAAATCGACCCACGTGCCCACGCCCGCCTGCTGCGCTGTGCGATAGACGTACTCTGCCGCTGCCAGGTCTTCCACCGCCAAGCCGAGGGACTTGAACAGCGTGATCTCGTCATCGGACATCCGACCCGGTCGGGCGTCGAGCAGCACCTCGCCAATCTCGGCCCGAATGTGCTCCGGCCCGATCGCGCCTTCGCGCAGCGCGAACAGGTAATCCCCCGACTCATTCAGGGTCGACTCGCGCCGATCGACAAACAAGCCGGCTGCCGCCAGCGTCGCCGTATCGACCTCCCGCGTGGTGGGGAGGCTCGCTCCTATGGCGTTGATGTGCGCGCCCGGCGCGATCCACTCGCGTTTCAGGATCGGCTCGGCGGCCGTCGTCGCCGTCACGATGATGTCGGCGCCGATCACCGCTGCTTCGACGCTGTCGACCGGATCAATCGGGGCCAGCACGTGAAACGTCATCTCGTCGGCGAACGCCCGCGCGTGCTCGAAATTGCGGCTGGCCACGCGCACGCGCTTGATCGGACGAACGGCCGCCATCGCCGCCAGGTGGGCGCGCGCTTGCGCACCCGTCCCGATAATGGCGAGATCGGTCGCGTCTTGACGCGCCAGCAGGTTGGTCGCCACGGCCGAAACGGCAGCCGTGCGAATCGCGGTGATAGCAGACGCATTCAGCAGCGCCAGCAGCTCACCGCTTTCACCGCTGAATAGCATGACCGCGCCCTGATGGGCATCTGTGCCTTTGGCTACGTTGCCGGGAAAGACGCACACCGCTTTCAGTCCATAAGCGGGCTGCGCGCCGGCTTTATAGGCTGGCATTAAAGCCAGCAACCCGGCGGCATCCGGTGGATGGACGACCATGCGCAGCGGTTGATGGACTTGGCCTTGCGCCAGGGCGGCCAGCGCCTCGGCCATCACGTCGATGCACTCCTCCATCGGCAGCAATTGTTCAACTTCGGCGTGGGTGAGGATCAGGATACTCATAAGCGTGCCCTCCGAGGTGGGTTGAACGGAGTATAGCCCAAGTCCTGGTCTGCGCACAAGGGAAACCGCTCGCGCGCATCGGTTCGATCAATTGGTACGGAATTTGCTCTTTTGTTTGTGTGATTGTATGATCGATTGCGCCGTAGACAAGCCAAGGCTCACCCACCCGCGATTGCCAATTCATCCGCACCTTCTCAGCCGCCGTTACGGTTAGAGCGTTTTGCCTAACCTTTGGGTCGAAGGAGAGTTTATGTCTGATGTTGCATACGATGAACCTATCCCGGTCGGTCAACTCGCGCCGGATTTCTCGTTGCCGGCAAGCGTGGGCAAAAGCCCGTTGAGCCTATCCGAGTTGCGCGGCCAGATCGTCGTGCTCGCGTTTTACGTCCTCGACTTCACGGAGACTTGACGGACGGAGCTCGCCTCGTTGCAGAAGAACCTATCCCGCTTCGAGGCGATGCATGCCCAGGTCTTGGGCATCAGCGTGGACAGCGTGCACTCCCATCGCGCGTTCGCCGAACAGCTCGGCGGCATTACGTTTCCGCTCCTGGCCGATTTTCATCCGAAGGGCGCGGTCACCCAGGCGTATGGATTGTGGCGGGAAGACAAGGGCAATAGCCAGCGCGCCGTCATCATTATCGATCGCGCGGGCGTCGTGCGCTACGTCGGGGTGATTCCGAAGGGGCCGCCGGACGTCGAGAAAGTGCTGGCCGAAGTGCAAGCGCTTAGCTGACGAAAGACAAACCCCTCTCTTGCGCGAGAGAGGCAGGTGACGCAGGAATGAAATGCGGCATTCATCCTGCATCCTCCCTGGAGGAAGACCTTTGATGCTCGCATGACTCTTTTGGTTTCACCTGCTCGGCATCACCGTTTGGGTGGGCGCTTCGTTGTTGAGGCCGCTTGTCATTCTGCCCCCGGCGCAGGCGCTGGAGCCGGCGGCGCGTATAAAGTTCTTGGGCGCGCTGTCTCAGCGACGAGGCCCCCGCATCCGGCACGCCGCCCACGGCCTGATAATCGATAGGCACTATCTGTTCTTGAGTATGACCGGCAGGTAGACACGCGCGCCGCCGACGAGCAAGCCGACAGCGGTCGTTCGCAGCACGCTGCCGCCGGTGGCCGTGATCGGGATGCTATAGAACACGCCGGGCAAGAGCGGGCCGGCAGGATGCGTATCGGTCACGGTGAGCGTGATCAGGCCCGGCGGCGTGAGCGCCAGCGACGTCAACGCCAGCGTCAGGCTGGGCGAAGGGCTGGCGGCCGTCAGGGTTACGACATCGGTGAAGATGCCGAGGGCGGTCAAGGTCACGTAGTAACGCGCGCTGCTGCCGGGTTGGATCGCTTGTCCGGCGGGTAGCGTGTTCAGCGTGAAACTCTTGATCACCTGACCTGAGTTTGGGTCGACCATCAGCGACGACACGTTGACGGCCTCAAACGCCGATCCAGGAACGTTGTGCAGCTGGTGAAGGATGTCGTTGTCCCACTGCGCGTGGGGAGCGCCGGAGATATACCAGGCCGAGCCGTTATCAGCCAGGACGATGCCGTACTTCTTCATCGCGCGCAGGATGACCTGCACCTGCGGATGAAACCCTGAGATATCATAATTGGCTTTCAACCGAAAGCGCTGGCCCATCGGCGGGTATTGCGATCCGGTGCGGCTCGAGGCGTAGTGGCGGGCCGGCCACACGTAGGCTCGGCGCGTCTCGGGCGCGGTGAACCGGATCGCGTGGTTGATCTCGCCGGCGGCGACTTCGGCGTAGCGCACCAGCCCCGGCAGGATCGGCAGGCCGGCGGCATCGGCTGAGGTCCAGGTTTCCTGGCGCAGCGCGTTCGAGCGTAAATTGAAGATCGCGCCCGACCCGGCGTGCCAGTTGCCGCCCGCTTGCGGGAAGGCGTAGAACAGTTCGTATAACACGCACGCATCGCGATCGAGCACCAGCACGTGCCGATCGCCGTCGCTATTCGGGCCGCCTTCGATCGGCGCGTTAGCCGGGATCGGGTAGAGGGCGTGATCGCTTTCGTCGTCGTAATCAAACGTGACGTTCACCTTGGGCTGGCTGCCGGGCACGTCGAGGTAGGGGATGCCGATCGGGCCGCCCTCCCACTCGCCCGATCCGAAATCGGCGTGGACGTGCGCCGACGCCCCGATCGTGTTGACGTAGGCCGCCGAGTTGGGATCGAGCGGCAGATTATCGACCGGGACGTTCCAGATGTTCTCGGCCGGCAGGACCGGGCAACCGGCCAGCGTGGGCGGCGCGTGGGGCGCTGCCGGTTCCGCGCGTGCAATGGCGACCAGGCCCAGACAGATGAGCCAGAGCGTACTGAGGTGAAATAGGGCGTGCCCGCGAGTTTTCATGGTTGACCCTGCCGTGATTGAGTCAGGTTTATTCCAGGCCAACCGTTGGGTGAGGCGATATGGGAGGATTGTAACGGAGACCTCGCAGGTTTGAAAAATCTGCGAGGTCTTGGCGCTACTCGATCCGCAGCGGGCCGCGCTCGATGCAGGCCCGCATCCCCTGATACTCGTCGGGCGGAAGGTATTCGATCCACCAGGTCGCCCCGGCGAACGCGCTCCGTCCGCACGGCCATCGCCGCACACGCCTCCATTCGGAAGAGCCAGGCCATACTGCATAAGCAGGACTTACGCAGCTGCATGTTGCTGCCGCAGTTGTACTGCGGCAGATGAGGCGGCGGCAGTGCAACTGCCGCGCCAACTGCGTAAGTCCTGATAAGCCCATTCTCCTTTGGAATTCTGTTATGCATTTTGAATTGACGGTCGGCCGGACGTCGAGTATAACACAAAGGCCGGTCTGCCTGTGCTGCGGCCCGGCGCGATCTAGGGCAATCGCATCTAATATGTCAATAGCCGATCGGCCCTGAAACTAGGCCACTGCTCTCGGCCCGCGTCCGCGCGGGCCGCGCGAAGCGGACGGGGACGCGGACGGTGAGCCATCCCGTCTGTATTTGCGCTGTGCGAGAATTTAGATGCGATTGCCCTGGGCGCGATCACAGCCCACTTCACACGGAGGAACCCGTATGCGGCAGATCACCTTGGCCGATCGTCTACGTTACCGATTTGACAACACGATGTCTAAAGGCCCGATTGCGCTGATCGGCTGGCTGTTTCTCGCCTCGGCCATCTTCATCTTCATCCTATCCGTGATTGTGATCATCGCCGGCATCCGCCCGGAAGACGGCGAACAGTTGAGCCTGTTGGAGACGATCTGGTTGAGCCTGATGCGCACCCTCGACGCCGGGACGATGGGCGGCGACGCAGGTTGGGGTTTCCGCCTCTCGATGCTCGTCGTGACGTTCGGCGGGATCTTCGTCGTCAGCACCCTCATCGGCGTGCTCACCAGCGGCATCGAGCACAAGCTCGGCGACCTGCGCAAAGGCCGCTCGTTCGTCGTCGAAGCGAACCATACCGTCATCCTCGGTTGGTCGCCCCAGGTGTTCTCGATCATTTCCGAGCTGGTGATCGCCAACGCGAACCAGTCGCGCGCATGTATCGCCGTCCTGGCCGAGCAGGATAAAGTCGAGATGGAGGATGCGATCCGTGCGCGGGTCGGGGGCACCGGCCGCACGCGCATCGTCTGCCGCACCGGCAGCCCGATCGACCTGGCCGATCTGGAGATCGTCAACCCGCATGCGGCGCGCGCGATCATCATTCTCTCGCCCGAAAGCGCCGACCCCGATTCGCACGTCATCAAGACCATCCTGGCGCTTACCAACAACCCCCAGCGCCGCGCGACGCCTTACCACATCATCGCCGAGATTCGCGATGCGAAGAATTTGGAAGTTGCGAAAATGGTCGGGCGCGACGAAGCACAGCTGATCGTGGCCGGCGATTTGATTGCCCGGATCGCGGTGCAGACTTGCCGCCAGGCTGGCCTATCGGTCGTGTACACCGAGCTGCTCGATTTTGGCGGCGACGAAATTTACTTCCACGCCGAGCCGGGGTTGGCCGGTAAAACGTTCGGCGCAGCGCTGCTGGCGTACGAAGACTCGGCGCTGATCGGCCTGCGCTTTGGCGACGGCCGGGTTCAACTGAAGCCGCCGTTGGATACGCGCATCGCTTCCGATGATCAGGTGATCGCGATTTCAGCCGACGACGACACGGTGCGGCTGTCCGGGCTGGCGAACGTTCCGATCGCCGCCGCTGCGATTTGTGCAGCGCCGCCCAAAGAACGCACTCCGGAGCGGACGCTGATCCTGGGCTGGAATCTGCGCGCGCCGACGATCGTCAACGAACTGGACAGCTATGTTGCGCCGGGTTCGGAAGTGCAAGTGATGGCGGATAGCCTCGAGGCCGAAGCGCTCATGGCCGAACGCTGCGCCGGCCTGCGCCACCAGACGGCGTCTTTCCGGCCGGGCGATACGACCGATCGCCGCACGCTGGAAGACCTGGCGCTTGCGACCTATCAGCATGTGATCGTGCTCGGTTACTCCGATGCGCTGGGCCAGCAGGAAGCCGATGCGCGCACGCTGATCACGCTGCTGCATTTGCGCGATATCGCCGAGCGCGCCGGCCACAACTTCTCGATCGTCAGCGAGATGCTCGATATGCGCAATCGGGAGCTGGCCGAAGTCACGCGCGCCGATGACTTTATCGTCAGCGATCGCCTGGTCAGCCTGATGCTGTCCCAGGTGTCCGAAAACAAGGACCTGGCGGCTGTGTTCGCGGACTTGTTTGACCCGGCGGGCGCCGAATTGTATCTGAAGCCGGCGGGCGACTACGTGCAGCTCGGCCGGCCGCTCACCTTCTATACCGTGGTGGAAGCGGCGCGGCGGCGCGGCGAGATTGCCCTGGGGTATCGGCTGCGCGCGCACGCCGAGGATGCGGCCAAAGCTCATGGCGTGGTTATCAATCCTCGGAAATCTGCAACGCTCACTTTCGCCGAAGAAGATCGCGTGATTGTGTTGGCCGAAGAATAATGGCTCGGCTCATGTTCAGAACAAGTGCATGGACAGCAGCTTAGCCCCTGGTGGGCGTGCAACGGGCACGAGGCCCTACACTACGGCGCGCGTGTTCAATACATGAGCGAATGGCTCTTCCGGCTTGGGCGGGAAATCGGACACGGATGCACGCGGACAAACACAGAAATCGATCAAAATCCGCGTGGATCCGCGTTCCTCCGTGTCCCAGAGATGCTTTCCCGTTGAACCCGGTAGAGCCAGCATAATCCGACAGAACGGTGCGACTGAAGTCACGACACCAATCGCTACTGAATCAAAAACACCCGGTGTAAGGCCGGGTGTTTGTTTTTGGTTTGTCGATTGATGGTGCGTTTCTGACTTTTCACTGGCGAAGCCTTTATTCCGAGCAAAATCCCCGCAGTTTCGGGTTTATTTTCTGAATGTGAAATTTGTACTAACCGAATATCTTGCCCGGAACTTTCCTTCTCGCTTGATATATAGTGGTTCTGTGATCCCAGATGTCTTCCAATCGGTTGGATTCCAGCGGGTCATCGTCTCATTGAGAGGGAGTTCCGAGAATGGTCTTGCTCGTCAGCTATTCTGCGCGCCTACTGATCGCCCTTACCCTCATCAGCTCCAGCCTCGCGACACAGCTGCTCGTCCCCCAACTTCTTCTGCCCAGAGGCGCTCTCACGGCGGTGGCAGGGGGCGCAGCGCGCGTCTGGTTGCCGCCGGCCCGCGTCGTTCGAGCGCCTTCACAGCAAACGGGGCCGGTGTTGCAGATCAGCAAGTCGGAGGACCTCGATCCCGTCACACCGGGCGCGACGTTACGCTACACCATCGTCTATAGCAATGCAGGCGACGCCAGCGCGTCTAACGTCGTCATCACCGAGACCTACCCAAGTAATACAACTTACTTCTTCGCCTTACCGTCGCCCACCACCGGCAACAACGTCTGGTCGATTGGCAATCTGGCTCCCGGCGCGACGGGCGTCATCACCGCCGTGGTGACGGTGGCGAACCAGCTGCCGGTCGGAACCGTCTTGACCAACACCGTCCGCATCCATGGATCGAGTCTTCCGCTGGTGAGCTTTACCGAAACCACGCAGGTCAACTCTGCGCCCGATTTGAGCATCACCAAATCGGATAGCGAGGACCCCGTGCGTCCGGGCGACTCGCTGATTTACACCATCCAGTACAAAAACGACGGGGATGCGCCCGTTACCGGCATCCGGATCACGGAGACGTATCCCAGCCAGGTCACCTTTGAATCGGCCAATCCGCCGCCCGATGCCGGCAACAACGTATGGTTGCCAAGCACGCTCGGCGGCCTGGGACAGTCGCGCCTGATCTACGTGACGGTGCGGGTTAAAAGTCCATTGAGCGATGGCGCTGCTCTGGCCAATCAGGTCGTGCTCGATACCAACGAAACCGCGCCGCTCGTTGCCAATCAGGGCACCACCGTTCAAGCGCCGGTGATCGCATTGACGAAGTCCGCCAGCCCGAACCCGCCGCTCGCCAACAACGTGCTCACCTACACCCTGCGCTACACCAACAGCGGTTCGACTTATGCTTCGGGCGTCGTGGTGACCGACGCCGTCCCCCTCAACGCCACTTACCTTGCGTGCGCGCCGGTCGCGTGTAGCCATAACGGCGGGATCGTGACCTGGGAGGTGGGACAGGTTCCTGCTCATTCCAGCCACTCTCTGACGCTGGCGGTCAACGTCGCCAACAACCTGAACAATGGCACACTCCTCACCAACACCGCGCGAATCGCGGCCGTCGAGAACATCTCGGCGTTTGCCCGCATCACCAACACGGTCTCCAGTGCGCCTGAGATTAGCCTCTCCAAGAGCGATGGCGTATCACAAACGGCGGCCGACGATGATCTGACTTACGTTTTATCTTATGCGAACACCGGCGCCGCGCCGGCGCGGAACGTGGTGATCACGGATCGGATTCCGGCTAATGTCGTCTTCGAAGCGTGTACGCCCGCGTGCACCGCGCTGGGCGGCGGCGTGTACTCGTTCACGCTCGACACGCTCGACGCAGCCAAGACCGGGAACGTCACGCTGGAGGTAGAGGTGGATTCGCCGCTGCCGCTCGGGCTGCGCGCGATTACCAACACGGCCCGCATCCTCACCACCACCGGCGGCGATAATCCGTCCAATAACTTCGCGGTGGATGTCGATACCATCACCACAGTACCTCAACTTGCGATCCGCGCCGCATTCGATTCCATCCCCCCGTACCCGACCAAGCTCATCACCTACACGCTGCGTTACACTAACACCGCCGCCATGAGCACGACCGGCGTCGTGATCAGCGTGACCCAGTCGCCGTTTGCGACCTACGTTCCATCGGGCTGGACGTTCGCCGGTGGGAACATCTACACACGCGCCATCGGTTCACTCGCTGCCGGCGCATCGGGCAGCGCCCCTTACGTGATGCGCCTGCCGTCCCCCTACCTGTCTGGAACCGAATCGTTCGTGAACAACTTCTTGATCCATGATGATGGCCCGACCGGATTGCCGGTCGCGACGGCCGTTACGACGGCGACGCTGGGTGTGCCCGATCTCCTGATCGAGAACGTCAGCCTGTCGCCGGGCGCGGTCGTAGCGGGGGAGCTGTTTACGGCCACTGTGATCATCCGCAATGAAGGCGCCGGGCGCGCCTGCAACCCCAAAGTGGCGGGGTGCGGCGGGTTTGGCCTGGACGTTTTCATCGCTCCCGACGCGCCGCCTGCCACCGATGCTTACTCGTCCCATTGGGATACCTACGCGGGGGTCGGTTCGTTAGCGCCAGGCGTTGCGGCGACCGTTAAGATCAAGAACCTCAAATTCAATGTAGGCGATGAATTCATGCTCTACTTCAAGGCTGACAACTGGGATTGTGTGACTGGCGATCCCTGTCTGCCCTCCAACTCGCCGTTTGGTTTGGTGCCGGAGAGCGATGAGTATAACAACGTCTACGCGGTGGTTGTGCCCGATCGGTCTAACATTCGCGTGTACCTGCCGGTGGTGTTGAAGCGCTCGCCGTAGCGAGCTGAGACCTCCGAGGTCTCCTTCACGAATGGCGGCGGTTGTGTCGCCCCAACCTGTGACCGTCTAAAGGTCAGCCCCGCTCGCCCGTGTTCGGGGTTCGCGCCGTGGGCAAAGTGAAGACGAAGTTGCTCCCGCCTTCCGGCGAGGTATCCACTCGAATCCGTCCGCCGTGCATCTCGACGACCATCCGGCAATAGGTCAGGCCGAGGCCGGTGCCGCGCCGGCGTCCGGCGCGACCCGGCACCTGCACGTAGCGCTCGAAGATGCGCTCACGATAATCCGGCGGGATACCGGGGCCATTGTCCGCGACGGAGAATTGTATAAAACCGTCGCCCGCCTGGGCCGATACGCGAATGCGCCCGCCCGACCCCACGAACTTGAGCGCATTGTCGACCAGATTGGTCAACACGCGGCGCAGGTGATCGGAATCACCTTGCACCGGGGGCAGATCGTAATCGGCTTCCATGTCGAGCGTGATGTCGGACAGCTCCGCCAGGGGGCGCAGGGCCTCCAACGCTTCCTCGATCAGCGAAGCCGGCGCCAGCGGTTGCGCCTGCAGCTCCAGTTGACCGGTCTCCAGCTTTTGCACGTCGAGCAGTGACCCGATCAAGCCGAGTAGCTTGTTGGAGCTGGCCAGCGCCACCCGCACACTCTTCAACAATAGCTCCGCCGGATCACCCTCTTCAATGCTGAGTTGAATCAGCTGCAACCCGCTGATGATGGCGCTGAGCGGGCTGCGTAGATCGTGCACCAGCATTTGGGTGAACGCGTCACGGTCGGCTTCCAGCTGTTTCTGATCCGTCACGTTGTGCAACACGACCAGCCGCCCCATCAGCTGCCCGTGCTCATCCTGCACGCGCAAATTGAACTCTTCCACGAAGCGTGTTTCAGACCCCGGCACGGTGATGAGCCGGCGGGCGACCTCGCTGGCGCCGTCGCGCAGGCCGGCGGTCATCACATTCACTTCCGTGTCGATCACGGCCTGCCGTTCTTCGGCGTTCAGCTTGGGATACAGCAAGTCGATCAAGCCGCTGCGGTTCAGCACGCTTGCCATCGGCCGGCCCAGGTGCGACGTCAGCGAAATGCCCAGCAACTGCTCGGCGGCCCGATTGGTCAACACCATGCGCGTCTGCGCATCGTACAGGATCAACCCGTCGTGCGTGGCGTCCAGCACCGCCTGCAACCGATCGCGCACGGTGCGCGCATCCTCGAATAGATTCGCCTTGTCCAAAGCGACTGCCGCCTGCGCGCCGAACGCTTGCAGCGACGACAGGTCCATGGCCGACAATTCGGGCTTGCGGTTGAAGACGTACAGAATCCCCAGCGGCACGTTGCGCGCGATGAGCGGGATGGCCGCGCCGATGCGTAAGCCGAGGGCTTCCAAAGCTTTGCTGCGCGCCCCGCTGCTTCCGGCCGCCGGGTAGAGAAAATCGACTGTGTGCTTGCTGACCAGCACGCGCCGTTCGGCCAGCGCGCGCAGGCCGATGTTGCGTGCGCCGGGGGTGGGCCGGAGCTTGGTGCGCAGCCCCATCAGTTCCAGCCCCAGCTTCGACCGAAGTGAAGCGAGGAGCTCGGCATCGGCGGCCGCGTTGGCGCGGACGGTGAGATACACGCCGGAGCGATCGATGATCGCCAGCGTCGCCAGATCGTAACCCAGCGTGACCACCGCATCGCAAATGCGCTGCAACACCGCATCGAGTTCGAGCGCGGACTGAATGGCCGACAGGCTTTCCTGGAGCGCGCGGATTTCCAGGTTGGCGCGCGCCACCTCGTACAGGTTACGCTCGGTCTTGGCGTACAGCCGCGCGTTCTTCAGGGCGAGCGCCGCGTGTTGCGCCAGCTGTTCCACAAAGCGCTGGTGTGTATCGGCGTAGGCGTTGAGGCGGTTGCTCTCCAGGTTGAGGATGCCTTCCGTATGGCCGTCCTGAATGATCGGCACGCACAATTCTGAGCGCGAGTCCGGGGCGGCGACCGTGTAATCCGGATCGTGCGCCACATCATCGATGCAGGCCGTCTGGCCGGTGCGCAGCACGCGGCCGATCACACCCTGCACCTCGTTCCACGAGAGATCGGCATAGCCCTCTTCCAACGAGCGCAGCATGTTGACCGACGCCGCCTCGCTCAAGCGTAGGCGGTCGGAATCGTACAAGTAGATCGCGCCCCGGTCGCTGGGTGTGTTAGCGATGGCGCGTTGCAGCACGGTATGGATCACTTCGTCGGGGTTCAGGCGGGAGGCCACGTCGCGCGCGATCAACGCCAGCGCCAGCTGCTCGGCGGTGCGCTGCGCGAGCCGATCGGCCAGCGTGCCGGTGACATAGGCGACGACGACGGTCGGCACCACCATGCTGAAGATCAAGCCCGCCAGCACTACGCCGCGACCGTCCAGATTAAGGGCGGCTTCCCAGATCGGATGGATCGCGATCAGGCCGCTGAACTCCAGCCACACCAGCAGGCTGAAGCAGGCCGTGGAGAGGATGGCGATGCTTACTGCGCCGCGCCGGCCGATCAGGAACGCTGCGCCCACGGTGATGCCGATATACAGCGCGGTCAGGAACGACTGTGGCCCGCCGGCGAAGTGAATCGCCAGAGTAGCGACGAAAACGTACGCGCTGAGCAGTAACGTGCTCAACCGGTACAGGTTGCGCACGCCGGGCGCCAACAGCAAGCCGATCAGCGACAGGAGCACACCGCCCACGCCGCACAACGCCGCCGGAATGAGCGAGTAGGCGACGACCTCCAACGACTCGCCGATCAGGCCAATGGCGGCAAATCCCGCCGACAGGATCGCCGCGAAGACAAAAATATTGCGTGTATCCTTTACCTGATCCGGGCGAGCGTCGAGTACGTTCACAGTGGGGACGGCAGTAGGATGGCGACGGGCAAGGTAAAGCTGAACTGGCTGCCCCGGCCATCGGGCGGGTCTTCGACCCAGATCGATCCGCCGTGAGCTTCGATCGCCATTTTGCAGAAGGCCAGTCCCAACCCGGTGCCGCGCCGGCGCTCCAGGCCCTCGCTGAGCTGCACGAAGCGCTCGAAGATCCGTTCGCGGTGTTCGAGCGGGATGCCCGGCCCCATATCGCGCACGCTGCACACGATCACGTGCGTCGTCACGTCGGCGCCGTCGGTCTCCAGCCGCGCCGAAACGATCACCTGGCCGCTGGCCGGGCTGAACTTGGCGGCGTTGTCGATGAGGTTGATCAGGACCCGCGTGATCTGGTCTTCATCGACTTTTACCAGCGGCAACTCGTCGCTCACTTCGTTGCGCACAGTCAAGCCGCGATCGGCCAGCATAGGCGCGAGTTGCTCGAAGGCGTTCTCGGCCAGCGGGCGCAACGCGGCGAACTGGGTATCGATCGAGGCATGGCCGTGCTCGAAGCGGCTGATATCGAGCAGCGAGTTGACCAGATCGAGCAGCTTGCGCGTGCTGCGCTGGCCCACGTCGAGGGCGGGGCCGGCCAACACGCCAAGCGTTAAGGGCGGCAGCGCTTCGCCGATCAGTTCGTACGAATCCAGGATGGCGACGAGCGGGCTGCGCAGATCGTGGACGATCATGTTGCTGAGGTCTTCACGCATCTGCTGCAACTCGCGTTCCTCGGTGACATCGCGCAGCACGATCATCCAGCCCACCAGCCCGCCGTGCTCGTCCTGGACGGGCAGGCCACTGCGCTCGATCGAGCGCGGGCGCGCGCCGCCGGAGAGGGTGAAGACCTCTTTGCCCCACTGGACTTGAACGCCGGCGGTGGCCTGCCCCAGCAATGCGCGCAGCGCGCGCGGCGTGTAGCCCAGGCGTGCGGCCAGCTCGAGCTCCGGCGCGTCGAGCAGTTGCACGAGCGATTGGCCTTCCAGATCGCGCCGGTGTATCCCCCACAATTGTTCCAGCATCGGGTTGGCGACGACGACGCAGCCCGACACGTCGAACATCAGCACGCCATCGCGCGAGGAATTCAAGATCGCCGCCAGCCGATCGCGCGCCTCGGCCACCTGGCTGAACAATTGCGCGTTCTCGATGGTGACGGCGGCCTCGTTCGCCAGCAGTTGCACCAACTGCAGGCTGTCGGCCGTGTATTTGCCGGGCGTGCGACTGTTGACGTACAACACGCCCACCACCTGGTCCTTGCGCATGATCGGCATGCCGATCATCGAGCGGAAGCCGGCTTCGAGGACGCGCGGGTTCATATCGGGTTCGTGCAGCGTGTCATTGAGCAGCACCGGCTGGTGGGTACGGATGACGCGCCGGGTCATGCCGTGGGGGCGCACCGCCGACGGATCGAACAGGTTATCTGGCCCGGCCAGTTGGCTGCCGTGAGTGATCTGGTCGGTACCGGCATCGTACAGGAACACCGTGACCGAGTCCGAATCGGTGATCTCGCGCGCGATCAGCGCGATGCGGCTGAGCGCTTCGTCGAACTCGATGCTGGCCGCCAGCGCTAGGCTGGCCTGATACAGCTGCGCCAGATCGTTGATCCGGCGCGCGCGCTCGTGGAACAGGCGGGCGTTTTCGACCGCCACGCCGGCCTGGTTGGCCAGGGTTTGCGCCAGGCGGATCTCGTCGGTGGAGAAGTGTAGGCGCGGGCTGCTGTGCAACCAGACGATGCGGCCGATGACCTCGTTGCCCGCAATGAGCGGCAACGCCAACAGCGCATACAGCTGTCGGGTATGTAGGAATTCGTCGTCGGCCCGCTCCAGCAGATCGCTGGCGTAAAGAATGGCTGGCTGGCGGCTGCGCCGCAACTCGTCAAGGTCGATCGCGTGCAGCACGCCGGATTGGGGCGGCGGCAGGGCGATCGGGTCCGTGCCCGGCGCAGCGTATTCGGCGATCGATTCGAGCTGGTTGGCGCTGCCGGCGATGAGCTCGAGCGTGCAATGCGAGGTGTTCAGCGCTTGCGCCAACTGGCGCGTCAGTTCGCGCCCCAGCTCCGGCAGATCGAGGATCATCGAAGTGACCTGGCGGCTGAGCTCGAACAGGATCGACATCTCGCGCAGGCGGTTCTGCGACACCTGGTAGAGCTGCGCATTGCGAATGGAGACCGCCGCCTGAGTGGCGAGCTGGCCGATGAACGCGGCCGTTGCTGCGTTGAACACTTCCCGGCGGGTGCTTTCCAGGTTGATCACGCCCAGCGGCGCGCCCTCGCGCAGGATCGGGACGACGAGCGCGGCTCGGATCGTCGGATCGTTGGCGGTGTAGAGGTGCGATTCATGCACGTCGTCGATCCACACCGCCGTTCGGTCGCGCAGCGCGCCGCCGATCGCGCCTTGATCGGCGGGCCAGTGTTCGATGTCGGCGCGCGCCAGCGTGCCGGGCGGGTAGCCGCGCGCGGCCACCAGATTGAGCGCGTGCCGTTCGGTATCGTACAGGGCGACCAGCCCGCGCGTCGCGCCGGCGGATTCGATCGCCGTATCGAGGACGCGCTCGATCACGCGGTTGAAGTCGAGCGTGCTGCCCAGCTCGCGGCCGATCGCTTCGAGCGCCGCCAGCTCTTCGACGCGCCGCGTCAAGGCTTGATCGGTTTGGGCGTACAACGCGGCGTTCGATACGGCCACGGCCGCCTGATTGGCGAAGGTTGTGATCAGATCGAGTTCGGCGATGGTAAAGCGATGCGGCTCGGTGTAACACACCGTCAGCGTGCCGATGATGTGCTCGCGCGCCTGGAGCGGCATATCGGCAAAGGCGCGAATGCGTTCGGTCTCGGCCAGTTCGCGGAAGTTCTCCAGGCGCGGATCGGAGTGCACATCGTTGACGATCAGCGGCTGGCGCTCGACGCTGGCCAGCGAGACCTCGCCGCGCGCCAGGCGCATCATCGCCGGCAGCTGGTCGAGGAAGGCCGGGGCTAACCCGCGCGCCGCCGCCGGCGCCAGGCTGCGCCCGCCTTCCTGCACCAGCAAGATCGCCGCCTTTTGACAACCGACCACCGGGCCGACCGAAGTGATGATGGCTTGCATCACCTGATCGAGGTTGAGCGAAGACCCGACGACGGTGGAGACCGAATTGAGGATCGCCAGTTCGGCCGCGCGGCGGCGCATCGAGGCGTACAGCTGCGCGTTTTCGATGGCGACCGCCGTGTGCGCGGCCAGCGTTAGCAACAGCTCTAGATCGTCCAGGCCGTAGGCATTCGACCGGTCGAGGCTTTGCACGGTGATCACGCCCAGCGCTCGATCGCCGATGGTGATCGGCACGCCCAGCCAGCTGCGCGCTTCTCGGCCGGGCGCCGCTTCGAGGCCGAGCCGCCTGATCACACTCGCCACATCGGCGGGTAGGAGCAGCGGGGTGCGGGTGCGCAGAACATATTCGGTGAGGCCGTTGCGCATGCTGCGGCTGCGATAACGCGCCGGCTGGCCGTCTTCGTAGACCAACGGGAAAGAGAGTTCGTCGTAGTCTTCGTTGTAGAGTGCGAAGTAAAAGTTGCGCGCGTCCATCAGCGCGCCGATCTGGCGATGGATCGCTTCGAGCAGCTCGGGCAGGTCGAGGCTGGTGGTGATGGCCTGGCCGACGGCGCTGACCGAGGCGCGTTCCCGCAGTCGCTTCTCCAGCGTCGCCCGCGCCGCGCTCAAGTTGTAGATCATCACCATGAATAGAATCAGGAGCACACTGAAGGAAGTGAACAGCGCGAACGAGGTGCGCAAATAGTGCAGCGCAATCACGATCGCTAGCGGCAGCAGCAGCAATAGGGGAATGACCAACAAGAGGTGTTGCACGTTTTGGCGCGACCACTCAAGCAGCGACGCGCGCGCTTCGAATGAGGCGAACACGAGATGGATCAGGAGGGTGACGGCGGCATACACCCCGAAGAGCGCCGTGAACGGCCACACATCGGGCAGGTTGACATCTATCAGCGGCGCATGCCCGCCGGCAGACTTGAAAGCCAGGGCGGCCAGCGTCAGGCTGAACACGATCCGGGCCAGCGCCAGCCCGATGCGGGCGAGTGCAGCCCAAATGCTGCCCGGCTCCAAACGTCTTCGCGCGCGGGTCAGTGTGCGGACAACTTGTTCGATGACGATACCGGCGCAACCCATCCACAACGCCAGCGTGAGATCGAAGGACAGGAAGGCGGCCAGCAATAGAATGTGGCCGAAAGTAAACTCTGCGCCGAGCAGGTTAAAGGTCAGCAGGCGGGCGGAAGTATACAGCGCGATCCAGGCTACCAGGTCTAGCCAGGGCAGACCGGTCGGCGGCAGCTGGCTCGAGGCCCAAACGACGACCAGGAGCGCGATCAGGCCGGCGCTAGACGACAAGAGCCTATTCGCCAGGAGGTGGACATCCGGTAAGTGACGCGCGGTCATGCCTTACGCCTAGTTGGGAATGCGGCAATCAGAAAGGATCAGTGTCGGGAAGGGTGGCATATACGCCAGTCGGCAAAGTTGTCTTATGGCCGGGCGGCACAGGCAAGGATTCGGGCAGGTATGCAGCCCGAAAAAGTGTAGCACAGAACATAGGCAGCGACAAGGTTACACAAGGCATGCCAGCTGGTATAATCGCGCTACTTGGTTAATGGATACTAACCTGATGCGACGCTCAACGTATTGGATGGCAATCGTTGTCGGTGTGTTAACCGGCTGTGCCCGGCCAACCGATACTCCCACGCCGACTCCCGGCCCGCTCGGCGTCATTTTGCCTACGTTCACTCCCCGCGCGACTCGTTTGCCAGGTGAGCGCACCCCGCTCCCGACCTTCACACCCGCCCCTACGCCGACGCCCGTCGTCCACATCGTTCAACCCGGCGAGACGCTGATCGATATCGCACAACAGTACGGCATCACGCTCGATGCGTTGCAGGCGGCGAATGGGGTGCTCACCCCGGAAACGCTCCAAATCGGCCAGCAATTGATCATCCCGATTGGGAGTGGTGCGCAACCGGCTCCAGGCGGCGGATTGCTGTTGCCCACCCCCACGCCCGTGCCCGTCACGATACAGGGCACGGCGCTCTACGAGACTCCCGCCGGCAGCGTGTGGGTGCTGGGCGAGGTGCATAATCCGGGAGCCGCCTCACTGGAGAATACGCAGGTGCGCGTGGCGTTGCTGGACGCCTCGGGCGCGGAAGTCGCGTCGGGCAACGCTTTTACGGCATTGGATGTCATTCCGGCCAATGGCGCGTCGCCGTTTGGCGTGCTGTTCGTAGCGCCGCCGGCGGCCGTTTCCTTCACGGTCACCGTCATCCGCGCCGAGGCTTCCCCGGAACCGGGTAATCGCTACATGCCGATCGCGATTGCCAGCCAGGAAAGCGCGCTGGCTGGGCTTCAGTTCAAGGTGAACGGCTCGCTGGTCAATCAAGGCAATTTCAACGCAGCCGGTGTCAGCGTGGTGTTGACGACTTATGATGCGACCGGCCGCGTGACCGGCTACCGGCAAATCACGGTGGGCGATGGAACGCTCGCCGCCGGGGGCGCAGCCGAGTTTACCATCGACATTGTGCCCAACGGCCCGGTTGGGTCGATTCCGGATCATTACGTCTTAGCGGCGCAAGGACGGACCGCTCAACCATGACGCCACCTGGATCAAATTTGCCGCGCCGCTACTCGACGCCCGGTTTTCATCGGCTGACGAAAACGGCGGCGCACTGGGTCGTGAAGTGCCTGATGCGTTTGGATGTGCAAGGCTTGGAGCACATCCCGCCTCATGGCGCAATCGTCGGGGTGATGAATCATTTGAGCGCGTTCGACCCGCTAGTGATGCTCGCCGTCATCCCGGTGCGCCCGGTCACGCTGTTTGCCGCGATCGAGCACCGGCAGGATTTCATCTTCGGTTGGGCGCTGGATCGGTTGGGCGCGATCTGGATTCATCGCGGCGAGCCGAGCCGCGAGGCGCTGCGCCTCGCGTTGAATGAGCTGGCGCACGGGACGACGTTCGGCATCGCGCCGGAAGGGACGCGCAGCAAGACCGGCGCGCTGCTGGAAGGTAAGACCGGCGCCGCTTATCTGGCAACGCGCGCCAACGCGCCGATCGTGCCGGCGGTGTTATGGGGCACCGAACAAGTCAAACACAACCTGCGGCGGTTCAGGCGCACTCTGGTGCACGTGCGGGTGAGTTCGCCGTTCCGGCTACCGGAAGGCCGCGCCGACGCCGAGAAGTTGCGCGAGTATACTGAGCTGATCATGCACCGGATGGCGGCGCTGCTGCCGCCGAAGTATCGCGGGGTGTATACTGATCTCACCTAACCGCTCCCACCCGCTGCGCGGGCGCCCGTCATTATTTTGGCTCACGCTCAGAACAAGTAGCATAGCCCCTCGTGGGCGTGCAACGGGCACAAGGCCCTAGGCTACGGCGCACGTGGTCGACATGCGCGTCACTTTTTTGTTGCGTCGCGTAGCCCCTCGTGGGCGTGCAACGGGCACAAGGCCCTAGGCTACGGCGCACGTGGTCGACAGATGCGCGTCACTTTTTTGTTGCGTCGCATAGCCCCTCGTGGGCGTGCAACGGGCACAAGGCCCTGGGCCACGGCGCACGTGGTCGACAGATGCGCGTCACTTTTTTGTTGCGTCGCGTAGCGCGTTCGTGGGCGTGCAACGGGCACAAGGCCCTGGGCTACGGCGCACGTGGTCGACAGATGCGCGTCACTTTTTTGTTGCGTCGCGTAGCCCCTCGTGGGCGTGCAACGGGCACAAGGCCCTAAGCCACGGCGCACGTGGTCGACAGATGCGCGTCACTTTTTTGTTGCGTCGCGTAGCGCATTCGCGAGCGCGGCCCACTCGTTGAGCGCGAGTGTTTCCGCGCGGCGGGTGGGGTCGATCCCGGCTTGCCTGAGCGCAGCGGCGATCGTTTCAGCCGGCAGAGCTAGCCCCACTTTCAGCGCGTTGTGAATCTGCTTGCGCTTCTGGCCGAAGCCTGCCTTCACAACAACGAAGAACTGATCGACATCCCGCACCTCAGCCGGCGGGTGCGGATACACGTCGATGCGGACCACGGCTGAATCGACTTGCGGGACCGGATAGAACGATCCGGCGTGGATGCGAGTCACCAACAAGGGTTTGCCGTAGAACTGAACGCTCACGGCCAGCAGGCTCAAATTGCCCGGCTTAGCCGCCAGGCGCTGCGCCACTTCGAGTTGCAGGGTGAGGATCAGCACTGACGGCC
The DNA here is from genome assembly GCA_035292585.1 of Anaerolineae bacterium. Taxonomy (GTDB): domain Bacteria; phylum Chloroflexota; class Anaerolineae; order Fen-1058; family Fen-1058; genus DASSFZ01. The sequence goes on from DATDPU010000155.1 coordinate 110,734, forward strand.
GTACCGCCGCTTCAAGCAAATGGCGAAGGGCGGCGGACGTGATGTAGTAGGGGAGATTGGCGACGACCTTATACCCGTCTACTCGATACTGGCCTACCTGTCTACCTGAATCTCCAGCTAGTTGGCGCGTTTGATTGTTGGTTACCAGCGTAGCCGGGTCGAGCTGGAGGATGTCGCCGTGGACGAGCTCGACGTTGGAGTAGGCGGCCAGGGTGTAGCGCAATGCCGGGATCAGGTTTTGGTCGAGCTCGACGGCGATGACCCGGCCCGCCGCTTGTGCGAGTCGCTGTGTGAGCGCGCCCAGCCCCGGCCCGATCTCGAGCACGGTATCGTCCGGGGTCAGCTCGGCGGCGGCGACGATCCGATCAAGCGCGGCAGTGTCGATCAGAAAATTCTGGCCCAGGCTCTTGCGCGCGCGGAGATTGAAACGAGAGAGCAGGTCGCGGACTTCGGAAGCAGAAGACATGGTGTGGCGTGAAGCGTGAAACGTACCTCACGTTTCACGCTCTATCCTCAACGCCTTTCGACGGGCCAGTTGGGCAGGGTATATTGAATCTGGTTGGCAGGCGGGATCGGGGTGAGCAGGTATACGTCGACCCAGCGATACCAGATGACGAGATTATCGTCGTCGTAGCCGAGGTCGATGTGCTTACCGATGATCGCGCCGCCGGTGTCGCCGGCCATCCCGACGCCGTAACCTGGCACGAACATCTCGCTGCGCATCGGGATGATCGCGGGATCGACGGCGACGATACCTTTGCGCATCGGTAAGCCCAGCGCCGTTCTCCCATAGTGCGGATTCGATCGCGGGACGCCGGCCGTGGCCGCACTATAAGACGTGGCGAGCGCGCGGAAGTGCCGCCAGTATTCGCGCGGGCCGTTGGGCGTGTCGATCGTCCGCACGCTGATCTGCGTGCCGTAGTTGACGATCTTCGGCCTGGGCGCGCGGACGAGCGTTTGATCCTCGATCAGCCGACCCACTTCCTGACCATCCTCGTATCGCACGCGGATGCGCTTCTGCAACACGCCGCTCTCACCCTCTTGCACGAGCTGCTGCACATCGATTTCCAGATCGGCGTTCGGCAAAACTTGCGTCTCGAAGGCGACCGGTTCTTGCTCGATCAAGAAGGTTTCGCTCACCCGCACGACGCGCACCGTCAGGTCGGGCTGCACCGGCCCATCAAGCGGGGGTTGGGTATAATCCTCGCCCTGCAATGCCACGCCCAGCTCGGCCAGCACATCGCCCACACGTTCGCGCTGGGTTCGAGTGTGAATGGATCGGCCGTCGAGTTGCACCGTGACAGGCATCGATCGGTCGACGAATACCGTGCTGCCGGCGGTGACGCGCGCGCTGGCGTTGGGTGTGAGGTGATCCGCCAGGTAGGTTTCGATGCCCGCTTCGTTCAAGGCCTGGCCGATCGTCGGTTGGGTGGTGAGCAACGTGCGCGCTGTCCCATCGTCAAACGAAACGGTCAGGGGAACGGCCCGGCGGATCGTGACGGTGTGCGGCGTCGCCGGCGCGGTGGTGAAGCCCGAGCCGATCGCGGCGGCATCGCCATCGATGAACAGCGCATCGCTGGGGCCTACCTCGATCTTTTGCTCGGCAAAGAGATCGACCAGTGTTGCGGCATGGGTGCGGAGGCGCAGAGTTCGACCGTCGACGAGGAGCGTAACCGGTCGAGCACGCTCGATCTGGATGATGCTGTTCGACGCCAGCTCGGCATCGGGTCCGGGTTGAACGCGATCGGCGGGGTCGAGCGCTAGCCCGGCGTCGCGCAGCACGCCCTCGACGGTCGTTTGATTCGTGCGCACACTGCGCGGTTGGCCGTCGATCACCAGCGTGACCGCGTTCAACCGGCCGGCATAACCGGCAGCCATCACGCCAAAAATGCCCAGCAGCGCCCCGATGGCGAGGATCGCGCCCGGCCCGGCCGCGCTGCCAGAACGAGCCGATCGACGTTTAACCCACGGATGTTGCTCTAACTCCACAAGACTCCTGAACCCTCCACCTGCTAGTCTTCAGAAAATGGGGGAGGGCTTGGGCGGGGAAAGGCGAAGAGGGCGTGAACGCCCTCTCGTGATTATACACACACTGATGAAGTTGGTCGTGCACCCCCTGTCGAATCTACTGCCACCGTCCACCTCAGGCAGCCAGCTCAGACCAGGCTACCCGGCGACACCCAGAAGGGTCTCCTTACCGTTGCTTCCTTCCGGACCTGGCGGGGTTCGAAGTCTTCTGCCGCGCCGGACCCGATCGTCATCACCACTTACCCTGGGCGGGCGGGGGCAGATCAACCCTCGAGGGGGAGTTCGACCCCGCTAAGCGGATTGCGGGCACGGCCTGAGGCCGAGAAGGCGCCGCTAGCTCCCCATCTAGCACGACCGGGCGGTATGGTATCACGGTTGCCAGGAACGGTCAACTGCGGCAACGGATGCGCTCAACGGACGCTTGAACGGACAAACAGATGAGAGCGGATGCGCAAGAAACAAGATGTATGGAGCGATATAAGAGCCAGGCTTGCGTGCGATCACCAGAAATTCCCTCTTGACAAACGGCGGAAAATATGTAACCATTTGGTTACATATGAGCGCTGCACTTACCCCTTACAAGGCCATTGCGGATGGCACACGCCGGCGGATTCTAGACCTGTTGCGCGAGGAAAAACTCTCGGCTGGGGCCATTGCCCAGCGCTTCCCGCGTATCAGCCGGCCGGCGGTCTCCAAGCACCTGGCGATCCTGCGGCGCTCTCGATTAGTCGCGACGAAAAAGCAGGGCCGAGAGCAACTGTACGCACTCAATGCCGCACCCTTGCGCGCTGTGGCGGATTGGGTGCGCGCGTATGAAGTGTTCTGGGAGGAGCAGCTGCAATCGCTCAAGGACTACGTCGAGTCGGAATCGAAACTGGAGGAACCCGATGCTGAAGGTTGAGCAATCCATTTCCATCGCCGCCAAACCGGAACGGGTGTGGCGGGCCTGGACGGCTGAGATTTCGAAGTGGTGGACCCGACCCTATTTCATCGACCCTGAACGTGTGACCGGGTTGGTGTTGGAGCCGCAGTTGGGAGGACGTTTCATCGAAATGTGGGGTGAACAAGGCGCCGGCTACCTGCTCGGCCACGTGATCGAGTGGCTGCCGCCGCAGCGCCTCGCGTTTACGTGGACAGAGAAGGCCTGGACGGGCGCTGCGACAGTAGTGTGGGTGACGCTTGAGCCGGAAGGGCAGGGGACGCGAGTGACGCTCGTCCACGAAGGCTTCGAGCGCCTGCCCGATGGGGCTGCACAGCGCTCGGGTTACCAGATGGGTTGGGGCGATCTGTTGAGCAAGTCCAAGCTGCACATCGAATCTGTCTGACCTGCGGAATCACTCAGCGGGAGGTAGAAGATGATGACTGAACTTGTTATCAAAATTCTTGCCAGAGCGATTGTATCTGAATCACTCAGCGGGAGGTAGGAGATGATGACTGAACCCCGTGCAATCCTGGCAAAACTGGATGCGATCCGCGCGGAGACGTTGAAGCGTTTAGATGGATTGACGCAGGAGCAGCTCGATTGGCGGCCCGAGATTTCAGGCTCCGGTGAAGAGAAATGGTCGCTCGGCGAGGTGTTCATGCACCTCGCCAGCGACGAGCACTATTTGCGCGAGCAGATCGCGCGACCGCTGCTGGAAGGCATCAAGCCGCCGGACGGCGTGCTGTTTCTGCCGCCGCCGCCGCCTTACGGTCTATCGAAAGACGTGATCCAGTTTTGGTTCGCGCGAGCGCGGGAGATGACGCGCCGCTTGATTGAGGCCTGGCCCGCCGATGCGCATCTCGACTTGAAGCACCCCGGCGGTCTGGAGCCGATGAATGGCGCCGAGTGGCTGGCAGCTTACGGCGGTCATGAGGCGTTTCACCACCGGCAGATCGATGCGCTGATCGCGCGGCGGCCCGTTCTGCAGGCGGCCTGACTTCGTCCGTTGGATCGGAGCAACATGTTCGTTCACCTTGCCATCCACCGCCCACGCCCGGATAAGACCGCACCGTTGATCGACTCGATGCATCGCTTCGGCGCGGCGCTGATCGGCCAGGCCGGCTTGCAGCAGGTGCACACGTTGAAGGATCAAAAGACCGGCAACTTGATCGGGCTGGCGATGTGGGATTCGAAGGCAGCGTGGCTGGCCGCGCGCCCGGCGATGGCAGAGGCCATACAAGGCGATAACTTTGAGGATTGGGAAGATGAGCCGCCCGAAGTCTATCATCTGGAGGCGGTGTAAAAAATAACTCGTGGCGATGAGCATCCCACGAGTTGATCAGGCGGAGAGGGTGGGATTTGAACCCACGGTGCCTTGCGGCACACGCGCTCTCCAGGCGCGCGCGTTAGGCCAGACTACGCTACCTCTCCAGTTGGGGCTATGCCCGCGCGAATTATACCACGGCCAAATGAAGGCTGAGGGCTGAAGGATGAAAACGGAAGTTTCATCCTTCAGCCTTTAAACACCGTTTCCATCAGCTCCGGCGCATAACGGCTCACCATATCGGTGTTGAGCAGGTTCGCCTGGCAAATCTCGGCGTAGAGCTCGCCGCTCTTGCGCAGCGTCCGGGTGCAGGTTTCCGGATCGAGTTCGATCAGCCCGAAGCGCAGGTTCCAGCCCTCGGCCCATTCGAAGTTGTCGGTCAAGGTCCAGTGATAGTAGCCCAGCACCGGCACGTTCTCGTTGATGGCGTGCCACACCTGCTTGAGGTGGTTGATCAGGAAGGCGGGACGCCGATCGTCATCGTGATCCGGGATGCCGTTTTCCGTGATGTAAAGCGGTTTACCGTAGCGGCCGAGTCGGCGCAGCAGGTGATACAGCCCGCGCGGATAGACCTCGCCGTAGTTGCCATCGCTCATCTCACCCGCCCGATTCTGCAGGCGGCGACTGAAACCAGAGTCCGCTGCCTGGCGATCAAACTTGACCAGCTCGCGGGTGTAGTAGTCCAGGCCGATAAAGTCGACGGAGTTGCGCAACGCGCGCACCCGGCGTGAACCGACGAGGCGCGGTATGCGGCCGTACAACACGGCTTCGGCCATGCCCCGATTGACCAGCCGCTCGTGTACGCCGGTGAAGAAACGATCGAACGGCGAGCGCGGGTTCGCCGGTTCCAGATAGGCCATATTGTGTGCAATGCCGACGCGCGCTTCGGGTTGCAGGCGATGCAGCGTGTGGTACGCGCCCGCATGACCCAGCAGCATATTTTCCACAACGTTTAGCATCAGTTTGAGATCGTTTTTGCCGGGCGGGAAAGTCGTTTGGTGGCGCACGCCGTCGCCCGCCGCTTGTAAGTAGCCCAGCGCGGCGTGGATCATCGGCTCGTTGATCGTGATCCAGAAATCGCACAGGTCTTTGAGGCGCTCGACCACTTTGGTCACATACCGCTCGAAGAGCGGCAAGATCTCGGGCGTCTCCCAACCGCCGCGTTCGGCGATCCAGATCGGGTTGCTGAAGTGATGCAGCGTGACCAGCGGTTCGATGCCGCGCTCGCGCAGCGACTTGAGCATGAAGCGATAGCGCTCGAGGGCCGCGTCGTCGAACGCGCCTTCTTTCGGCTCGATACGGCTCCACTCGACGCCCAAGCGTTGCGCGTTGTTGTTCAGGCGAGCCATCCACTCCAGGTCGGTCAAAAAGCCGTCGCCCCACCAGTCGCAGGACTTCCCCGATTTCTGTCCGCCCGCGATATGGCCTTCGCCCTGTTCCCAGGCCCACCAATCGCTGTTGGTGTTTTCGCCTTCGGTCTGATACGGTGAAGTTGCGCAGCCCCACTTGAAGCCTTTGGGAAAGTAGAGTGTCACTTCGGCCATGCAGGTGTCCAGTTAGAGTTGGGAGTGAGAGTAAGACTTGAGAGTTTGAGTTTGGCGCTTGCGTTGATGATACCACCGGTCGCTATTCACTGGCTACGGTTCACTCCTTATGAGCGACCAGGCCGAACGCTTCCGGCTTGCGCGTGATCCGGGTGAAGCCCGCAGCTTGCAGGCGGCGCACCACGCCTTTCAGCACGCGCTGACCCGATGAGCTATCCAGGTTGCCGATGTAGTGGAACATGCGCCCGCCGCGCCGCAGCACGCGAAACAAACGCCGGTACATCTCTTCGGAATACAGCTCACCGGCCAGGCTGAAGGTCGGCGGGTCGTGGAGGATGCGAGAAAACGCGCCTGCTTCGAGATGCGGCGCCTCGGCAAAGGCGTCGCCGATGATCGGTTGAATCTTTGGGTTGTCGAATAACGCTTGCGACCACGGGTTGAGCCGCGCCACCCACTGGGCGGCCGGGTCGATCTCGATGGTGACAACTTGCGCGGCGGTCCGAGCGGCCTCGATCGCGGTATAACCCAGCCCGGTAGCGGTATCCAGGATACGACCCGTTAGCGGCGCAACCGCGCGGACTTTGCGCCGTGTGTCTTCAACCGGATCGATGTCTTTGATGCGGTGCATCGGCAGCCCGGAGATCAGCAGCGTCGGCGCGCGTTGGGTAGGCATCAAGCTGTAGACGCGATCGAACTCCTCGGAGTAAACTTGAATCTTCTGCGCCCGGCCGTGTTCGATCACAAAGCAGCCGACTTCATCCGCAGCAATCTTTTCGAGCGTCTCCCACGTCAGCGTTTGCCCGTCCGACAATTCAACTCGATCTGCGTGCAAGCGCGCCTCGCCGGTCGTCAAACCTAGATCGAGCGAAGTGGTGGCGCGACTGCGATGTTCCCGTTTGGCCTGAATGAGCAGTCGAACCTGAATGCAGGATAACACGCTTCGATTCATTCTACATTCTGCACTCCGCATTCATCCTTTCAGCTCGTACCACCAAAACACCGCCACTTCCTTCAGGGCGCTATCCGCATTAGAGTAAAAGTGATCGTCGAGGCCGCCCAACTGGAAGCCGAACTTCTGATAGAAGCGGCAGGCCGGCCAGTTGTTGGTCTGCGTTTCGCACACGATGCCGCGCAGCCCGGCTTCAACTGCCCACTCGACGGCGCGCTGCAGGAGCTGCCGGCCCCGGCCCTGCCCGCGATACGCGCGATCGACGAAGAGATGCCACACATTGGCGGCCTGGCGCCAGTGCTCGGCTTCGACGTCGAGCAGGGCCACGGGGCGCTGGCCGTCTTCGACCAGTAAATAGAGACCAGCGTTCTGATGCAGCCGCTCGATCAACGCCGCGCGCTCACTGGCCTGAAAGTTGTAGTCGGTCGAGGCGAACGGCGGGTCGAGCGAGCGTTCAGTCAGCTCCCACACTACGCGCGCGCCGTCGATCGATTTCTTGAGGTCCAGGAAGCCTTGCGATTCGAAGTTGGCGTCGATCTGGTCGAGGTGCGGCACATCGGCCACGGTCAGCGCGCGAGTGGTGAGCATGGTCAAATGTAGGACACGACTTTGTAGGAGGCGATCTTGTCGTCGTCTGGAGACGACTCCCACATAGAGTTTACAATTTGAAATATCGGCCCAGGTCCGGGTTCCAATCGACCGGACGATATTCGCCGGTGGCCGTGTCCTGCTGATACCGGCCGTAATACTTGCCGCGCGCGATGCGCTGCACCGCGTCGATCAACACGTCGACTTCTTCCGCCGTGTTGTACATCCCAAACGAGATGCGCACCATGCCGGGCATCTCGCGGCGGTCGCGGGCCTGCATCTGCCGGCGGACATCCTCTGCTTCTTCCGGCGACAGGCCGAGCAGGTGCAGCAAGTAGGGGTGGGCGCAGAAACAACCGTTGCGCACGCCGATGCCGAACTCGGCGCCGAGGATCACCGCGACTAAAAAGTGCGACAGACCTTTGATGTTGAACGGGATCACGCCCAGCCGGCTGGTCGTCGAGGCGGGGTTCGGGTCGCCGTAAATCTCGACGCCGTCGATCGCGCGCAGCCGTTCGAGCGTGTAGGCAGTCAGCTCGGCTTCGTGATCGGCGATGGCTGTCATGCCGATCGCTTGCAGCGCCTTGGCCGCGGCGGCCAGGGCGACTGCGCCGACGACGTTCGGCGATCCAGCTTCATCCCGATCGGGCGGCTCGGCCCATTCGATCGAGTCGACGGTGACGATCTCGATCGTCCCGCCGCCGCTGTAATCGGGCGCGCCGTGCGCGAAGGTGTCGCGGCGGCCGATCAGCGCGCCGGCGCCGAAAGGCGCATACATCTTGTGCGCCGAAATCGCCACATAATCCAGGTGCGCCGGATCGTCGAGCGCGCCGACGGAGATGGGACGGTGCGGCGCGAGCTGCGCGCCATCGACCAGGATTTGCGCGCCGGCCGCGTGGGCTTTCTCGGCCAGCCGATGGATCGGCGGCAGGAAGCCGGTGACGTTGGACGCGCCGGTGATGGCGACCAGCTTGAGACGGCCCGCATACCGTTCGAGCTTGCGATCGAAATCGGCTTCATCCAGCTCGCCTAGCCTGTTCGCCGTGACGTGATCGACCGTCGCCACGTTGCGCCAGGGCAGATCGTTGCTGTGATGTTCGAGCAGCGAGACCAGCACGACATCCTCTTTAGATAGCGGGAATCGTCGCGCCAGCTTATTGATCGCCTCGGTCGTGTTCTTGCCGAAGATGACCACGTGCTCGCGGGGGTTCGCGCCGACGAACTTCGCGACGATCTCGCGCGCGTCGTCGTAAGCCTGTGTGGCGATACGGCTCTTGAAGCCGGCGCCGCGATGCACGCTGGAATACCAGCCCAGGAAATTGTTGACCGTATCCCGCACCTCGCTCAAGGCCGGCGTGGAGGCGGCGTTGTCGAAGTTGAGATAAGTTCGCGTCTCACCGTTGAGCAGCGGCACGCGCTGTTTCACGCCGACGATGCGTTCGCGCACCGCACTCATATCTGTGGTGAGGGAGGGTCTAAGCATAATCGTCTCTTGAGTAGCCTGTTCCCTGAACGGTTATTAGTAAACAGTAGACTCTATCGGAAATAACAGCGTAGCATAGCGCCTCGTGCGCGTTCTCGCACGATTTCGACGCCCACAACCCCACACGGGGGCGCAAGCAGGGGGCTATGCGACTATTTCCGCTACAGCCTAGTATTACAGCGCAAAGTTGCCAGAAGCAGTAAGCTGCTCCAACCTCGTTTTGCGATGTGAGAGGTAGGCCACATGATTACGCTTCTGGTAGTAGCGGATCAACTGCAGCGCGGCCGCCGCATCGAAGTCGGGTTTG
>DATDPU010000156.1:0-36776 GCA_035292585.1 Anaerolineae bacterium
CAACAATCTGAAGTTGCGTAGTTCCCGCCGCATGACCGCCGCCCTCATTTGCAGTTTAGGAGGGCGGGCGGCGGCCAGCACTGCGGCGGACGGCAGTGCCAGCCGCCGCCTTTCATTGTCAGCTATAAGGACGGGCGGCGGCCTGCCCACGAGCGCAGCGAAGAGGGTTGTGCCGTCCGAACCCCGCAAAATTAAGTGGTCAGGGTACTAGCCCCATTCGTTATTAGTGTTTTCGTGACTTTGTGGTTGAGGATTAGGAGAGTGTGATGACCACTCCAACCGATAGCACGTTGTTGAACGGCGCGCGCCTGATGATCGTCGACGATGAACGCACGACGCGCCTGTCGCTGTCCGAGATTTTCACGCTGCGCGGCGCGCACGTGGTGATGGCCGCCGATGGACAAGAGGCGGTCAATCGGCTGCGCGAGTCGCCGGTCGATCTGATCGTCCTCGATCTCAAGATGCCGGGACTGAACGGTCTGCAAGTGGCCGAGGAAGTGCAGCGTATCGCGCCCGGCACGGTGATCATCCTGCTCACGGCCCACGCCTCGGTCGATTCGGCGATCAGCGCGTTGCGGCAGGGCGTGTTCGATTACATCCTCAAGCCGGCCCAGCCGCGCACGATCGTCGAAGTGGTCGAGCGCGCGCTGGTCAAGCGGCAGGAATACATTCGGCGGCAGAATCTCGTTGGCCTGATGGAGCAGACGGTCAACGCGCTGCGGGGCGGCGAACCCCGACCGCTCACCGAGCGCACCTCCGTCACCACGCCGAGCGGCGCGTTAGAGGTCGGGCCGATTCGCATCGATCTGCAACGACGCGAGGCGCACGTGTCCGGCCAACTGCTCGTGCTCACGCCGACCGAATTCGATACGCTGGCTTACCTGGTGCAGCACGCCGATCGCGTAGTGTCATGTCGCGAACTGGTGCGCGCCGTCCACAATTACGACACCACCGAGCACGAAGCCCGGCCCATTATGCGCGTGCACATTCATCGCCTGCGCCAGAAGATCGAAAGCGACCCCGATCATCCCGAACGGCTGCTGACGGTGCGCGCGGCCGGGTACATGCTTGTGGCCGAGCCGCGTCCGCCCCGGGCGTAAAAACCGACCGCGCGCCTCGGGCTGGGGCTTCCTGCCGCCACGTTCAGAGCCTACCTGAAAAAGGCCTCCATAAAGAATCTCCAGGTTTTCTTCGTGTCTCGCCGTTTCCTGCTCTCCTGTGGAGAGCAGGCGGCGCGCTAGGCGTGGTGACTTGGTGGTTAGTTTTCAGACAGTCTCTCATCCAGATCGGGGGCAGGTTTGCGCTTTCTGACCAATGCGCTAACCGCGCGCTGATCACCCCGCGTCCCAGCGACTTTCGTCCTGACCCGCCGTTCCCGCGCCACTGCCATAACGAGGATATAACGCGCAGCGTTGCGCGTGCTGAAGCGTCGGGTAAAGTATTGCCATCTCCCGCGCCCATTACGTATTAGCAAGCCTCCCGCAATGTTCCTGCAAGTCACACCCCTATTCAGGCATGGTATGCTGACCGTGGCTCATCAGGCCTATACCTGCCAACAGGCTGCCGCACTGCCCTGTCCGGCACGGAGGCGTGCGATTTGTATCCAGTGGAGCAAGAGATGACAGGCAAGCGCATACTCTACATTGAGGACAATCCTGAAAACCGCATCCTCGTTCGCCGCGTGCTCACCGCCGAAGGGTATACCTTGATCGAGGCCGCCGACGGCCCCAGCGGTCTGCGCGCGGCCGAAGAGGGTCGGCCTGACCTTATCTTGATGGACATCAATTTACCCGAGATCGACGGCTACGAAGTGACCGCGCGCCTCAAACTGATCCCCGGCCTGGCCCATATCCCCGTGATTGCCATGACCGCCAACGTCATGAAAGGCGACCGCGAGAAGAGCCTGGCCGCCGGGTGCGACGGTTATATCCAGAAACCGATTGACATCGACTTGCTGCCCGAGCAGATTGCCCAATTCCTAAAGAGGCGCAACTATGAAAACAACTGACGCAGTCTCAACCCGACCGCTGGTCAACGCGCGTTCGCCGATCAAACCCTCCGAAGCACACGTGTTGATCGTCGAGGACAACATCCAAAACTTTGTCCTGGTCGCCCGGCTGATGGCCTTCCTCGGCGTCAAGCAATGTCAATGGAAAGCTTCCGGTTGGCAAGTCATGGAATTTGCCGATAGCATGCCGCAGGTCGACTTGATCCTGATGGATATCCATCTCCCCTACGAAGACGGCTTTGAGGCGATGGCCCGGCTGCGCGGCGAGCCGCGCTTCAAGAATACCTTGATCGTTGCAGTGACCGCCGACGCCAGCGAATCCACCCTCAACCGCGCCCGCCACTCCGGCTTCGACGGCTTCATTGGCAAACCCCTCGATCCCGATCACTTCCCCGAACAGATCAAGCAGATCCTCAACGGCGAGGCCGTCTGGGCGCTTGGCTAACCGGCTTATGCGGCGCATTGCGCCTGGCCCACGGAGTGGCAGCTTATGAGCAAAGACAACTTAAAGGGTCGGCTGGAAGAGCTGTTCTCGGCCAAGAGTGAAACGCCGGAGGAACTGGCCCCCGCGCGCGCCGCGCCGCCCGCCGCCGAGCGGGAGTACGAGCTCCGGTTCAAAGCGCTCTTCGACTTGACGCCGCTGGGAATGGCGTTGGTGTCCAGCGATGGCCTTTTCTTGCAGGTGAACCCGGCCTGGTGCGCGATCACCGGCTACCCAGAAGCCGAGCTGCTGGCCCGGCGCTTCCGCGACATCACTCACCCCGAAGACGTCGACAGCAACCTGATCGCCCTGCGCCAAATGCTGGCCGGTGAGATCGACAAGTTCCACGCGGAGAAACGCTACCTGCACAAGACTGGCCGGGTCGTCTGGGTGCAACTGTTCACGGTAATCGTGCGGGACGAACAGGGACACCCGCTCTACTTTATTTCGCAGCTGGAAGACATCACCGCGCGCAAGCGGGCCGAGGAAGCGCTGCGCGAGAGCCAGGCCCGGCTAGCTGAGGCCATGCGCATTGCGCATATCGGCAACTGGGAGTACGACGTCCTCAACGACACGTTTACCTTCAACGATCAGTTCTACGCGCTGTTGCGCACCACCGCCGAGCGGGAAGGCGGCTACACCATGCGCTCCGCGCGCTACGCCGAGCGCTTCGTCCATCCCGACGATGCGCCGGTCGTCGGGGTCGAGATCCAGAAGGCCATCGAGACCACCGAGCCCCATTTCAGCCGGCAGCTCGAGCACCGCATCATCTACGCCGACGGCGAGACGGGTTACATCTCCGTCCAGTTCCGCGTCGAGAAAGACGCGCAAGGTCGTACCGTCAAAACCTACGGCGCGAACCAGGACATTACCGAGCGCGAGCAGCTATTGGCCGACCAACAGCAGCGCGCGCTCCAGCTGTTGACGGCTGCCGAGGTCTCGCGCGCGGCCTCCTCGATCCTGAGTCTGGACGAGTTGCTGCCGCAGACGGTCGAGCTCATCCGGCATCGCTTCAATCTGTATTACGTCGGTATCTTCTTGGTCGACGATGCCCGGCGGGCTGCCCTGTTGCGCGCCGGCACCGGCCCGGCCGGCCAGAGCATGATCGAGCGCAGCTACCAACTGGAGATCGGTGATTCGTCGATGATCGGCTGGAGCATCGCGCACCACAAGGCCCGCATTGCGTTGGACACGGGCCAGGATGCGGTGCGCTTTGAGAATCCATTGCTGCCCGACACGCGCTCCGAGCTGGCCCTGCCGCTGATCTCGCGCGGGCGGGCGTTGGGAGCCATGAGCGTGCAGAGCGCACAGCCGGCGGCCTTCGGGGAGCAGGATATCACCGTCCTGCAGACGATGGCCGACCAGGTCGCCAATGCCATCGCGAATGCGCGGCTCTTTGAAGAGACCCAGGCCGCGATAGCGAACCTGTCCACGATTAACGAAATCAACCAGACGTTGAGCCTCCAGCTGGAGCTGCGCAGCCTGCTGGCTTTACTCGTGAACAAGATCTGCGCAGTGCTCGGCGTGCCCGGCGCCTACATTGCCCTGTACGATCGCGAGACCGATTTGATCCACGTTCCGTACATGGCGGAAGCCGGTCAGTACGTGTCCGTCGAGCCCTTCCCGTTGGGCGAGGGGCGCACTTCGGTGATTATCCGCGAGCGCCGGCCGCTGCTGATCGATCGCGCTCGCGCGTCGGGCGTAGCGGAGCACGGCGCGAAAGATGTGCAGGTGTCCGGCCAGTCCTATCTGGGCATGCCGATCATCGTCGCGGACGAAGTGATCGGCGTGCTCGCCATCCAGGGCGAAGGCTTGTTCGGCGAAGCGGAAGAACGCCTGCTCTCGACGCTCACGCCCGGCGTCGGCATTGCCATCCAGAACGCGCGCCTGTACGAGCAGACGCAAGCGGCGCTGGCGGAAGCGCGCACGCTGTACGAGGTGAGCGCGCGCGTCAACGCGGCGACGACGCCGGAAGAGATTTTACAGGCGGCCATCGGGCCGGGCATCGTCGCCGGGGCCAGCGGCGCAGGACTCTGGCGCATTGAAACGGACGTGGCCGGGCAGCCCGAAGGGTTGGATTTCGCGGCGACGTGGATGCGCGAAGGGCCGCCGCTCATGGCGTTGGGCACACGGCTCAAGTGGATCGATTTTCCGTTGACCAAGCTTTGGGTGAACGAGCCGGGCCGGCCACTCTTTATCGACGATATCGCCCACGACCAGCGCCTCGACGAAGTCGCGCGGCGCGCCTTCCAGCGCGTTCCGGTTCGTTCGGTGGCGTTGGTGCCGGTGATGCTCGGCGGGCGCTGGCTCGGATTGGGTCTGATCGTGTGGAGTGCGCCACACACGTTCACCGCGCAGGAGCAACGGTTATACCAGTCGCTTGCCTCCCAGGTTGCGGTTGCGCTCGATAATCAGCGCCTGCTGGAGCAGGCGCAAGGCGCCCTGGCCGAGACGCATCGGCGCGCACAACGCGAGCAGCTGGTCAATCAGATCACCAGCCGCATGCGCGCCGCGGTCAGCGTCGACGAAGTGCTGCGCGTTGCGGTAGAGGAGCTGCGCCAGGCGACACACGCAACCCATGCCGCCGCTCGTTTGGGCGGGTCGTCCCGCGCCAACGGCGACGGGCACGCCACACCGTAGTCATCAGCTGGCGCAGGCGAGCTGCGCCAATGTTACTGAGAGGGAGTCTCCCATGAAAGTCAAACTGTTTGCACTTATCGTCCTCATCCTGGCAGTCCTGTTGGCGGCATGTGCGCCGCAGGCGCAAAAGCCGGCGCCGGAGACGGTGCGGGTGCGGCTGAAATGGCTGCACCAGGTGCAGTTTGCCGGCATTTACACCGCTTTGAAAGAAGGCTATTACGCCGATGAAAATCTGGATGTCGTGCTGGACACGGTGGACTTTAACCAGCAGGTGTCTTATGAGAAGCTGCTGTCCGGTGAAAATGACATCGCCATTGGCGCGCCGGAAGAGCTGATCACCGGCCGCAGCCAGGGCAAGCCGGTGCGCGCCGTGGCCGTGATCTTCCGCCTCAACCCGGTCGTGTTCCTGGCGCCCATGGAAGCCGGCATCACCCAGCCGGCCGATTTCCTGAACAAGACCATCGCGCTTTCGCCCGGCCAGGTCACCATCTTGTACGATGCGATGATGTCGCGTTTGGGTCTCGACCGCAGCCAGATCAACGAAATCCCCAGCCCGTCATACGATTTCCAGGAGTGCTGGCAGGCGGCGGCCGCCTGCCCCGATTATGCGACCAACGGCTACGCGCGCGCGCGCGCCGAGGGGCTTGATTTCACGGCGGTATGGCCGAGCGAGTACGGTGTCCCGTTCTACGGCGATGTGCTTGTGGTCACCGACGAGTACCTGCAACAGCACGCCGATGTGGTGCAGCGGTTCGTGCGCGCCACGCTGAAAGGTTGGCAGAAGGCCGGCGAGAACCCCGAACTCGCCGCCTCCGCCACACTGGAGTTCGACCCGGAACTGGATCGGGTGGTGCAACTGGCGGCCCTGAAAGCCAGCCTCCCGCTGATCGATACCGGCGAGGACCGGCTGGGTTGGATGCGCCCCGAAGTCTGGCAGCAGATGCACGACATCTTGTTGGAGCAGCATCTGATCGAAGGGCCGTTCGATGTGTCGACGGTGTATGACAACCAATTTGTCGAGCAGGCTTATGCCGCCCGTTGAGCGTCGGCCATCCGTTTGAGGAGATGCCATGAAACGACCTTCACCGCAGCCGGCGTCGCCGGCCACCAGCTTATCGCCGTCACACGCGATGCGCATGTTCGGCGGGATCGGTCGCTCGTTGTTGGCCGCGTTCCTGATTTTGACGCTGATCTCCATCGTGCTCGTGGGCGGCGCCACGGCCGTGGTCGGTTTCGACGCGCTCCGGCAAGCGGCGTTGGCGCGGCTCAGTTCCGTCGCCGACCTGAAGCAGCAGGCGATCCAAGACTGGATTGTGGAGCGCCAGAACGATTTGGGGGTCATCCGCTCCGACCCGGCGCTGTCGGCGCTGATGCAGACGGCCCTGAGCGAGCCGGAGAACGCCGACGCGGTGAACGCTCTGGTGACCCGGCTGTCGGCGCAGACCGGCTCCGGCCAGCCGTTTGGCTCACTGTTTCTGATCGATGCGCACGACCAATCTCACGTGAGCACAGACCCGACGCAAGTTGGCAAAGTCCACTCGGGCAAACCGTATCTGGTGCAGGGGCGTTTAGGGCCGTACGTATCCAGCCCGTACTTCGACCTCACGCTGGGCGCTAACCAGATCGCGGTCGCTGCACCGGTTCAGGATCGGAACGGCCAGGCGCTAGGTGTGCTCGTGGGGCAGACCAATCTCGATCACCTGTCCAAGATTGTGCTCTCCGGCTCCGGGCTGGGCAGCACCGGCGAATCGTACCTGGTCAGCCGAAACTTCCGCTTCCTGACTCAAACGCGCTTCACGCCCGCGGAAGACGTGCTGCCCCTGGCGGGCGTGCGCAGCCGGCTCGGCGATCCGGCTGCCAGCAGCGGCCAGGACATCTACGAGAATTACGCGGGCGCTTCGGTCGCCGGCGTGTATCGTTTTATCCCCGGTCTGGAAGTCTACCTGTTGACCGAACAGGCCGTCGCCGAAGTGCTCACGCAGGCGCAGCGCGCCCTGCTGGCAAGCGCGGCCATCTCGCTGGTGGCTACCGGGATTGCGGCGGCGGGGGCGTATCTCACCACCCGGCGTCTGACGCGCCCGATCGTCGATCTGACTCAGACGGTGATGCGGGTGACGGAAGGCGATCTGCAACAGACGGCGACGATCGAGCGGCGCGATGAGATCGGCGTGCTGGCTCAAGCGTTCAATCGCATGACGACGCAGTTGCGCGAGTCGATCGGCACGTTGGAGACGCAGGTCCAGGCGCGTACCGAGCAGCTGCGCGCCAGCGCCGATGTAGGCCGCGCGGCCGCTTCGATCCTCGACCCCGACCGGCTGTTGCGCGAAGTGACCAGTCTGATCACCGAGCGCTTCGGGTTCTACTACACGGCGATCTTTACGCTGGACGAAGACCGGCGCTATGCCGTGCTGCGCGAGGCGACCGGTGAAGCGGGCCAGACTTTGAAGGCGCGCGGGCATCGCCTGGAGGTGGGTGGGCGATCGATGGTGGGCTATGCCACGGCGAACCTCCAGCCGCGCGTTGCGCTAGATGTGGGCCAGGAAGCGGTACGCTTCGCCAACCCGTTGCTGCCCGAGACGCGCTCGGAAATTGCGTTGCCGCTGGTCGCCGGCGGGCGCGTGCTCGGCGCGCTCGACGTCCAAGCCACGCAGGCGGCCGCGTTCGACGAGAACAGCATCGCCGTGCTGCAAAGCATGGCCGACCAGGTGGCGGTGGCGTTGGCCAACGCGCAGTCGTTCGACACCATCCAGGCCACGCTACAGGCGACCACCCGGCTGTACGATTTAAGCCGGGCCTTGTCGGCGGCCACTTCGGCGCACGTAGCCTATGCCGCCGTGATCCAACCTCAAGCCCGGCTACAGGGTCTGGACCGTCTCGATCTGCTGCTGGTAGCCGCGCGCACGCCAAGCGGCGAGCCGCTCGAGTATCGCGTCGCGGCCGAGTGGGATGCGCCGACCGGGGCGCACGTTGAACCGGGCCGCATTTATACCTCCGAGCAACTCCCGCTCATCAGCCTGGCGGATCAGGCGTCCATGGTTCTCGTGCGGAACGCCGACGATCCGCAGGTGCCTTTGCCCACGCGGCGTATCCTGGAAGGGTCGGGCTGGAAAGCGGTGCTGTTGGCCCCGCTGCTCGTCCGCAACCAGTTTGAAGGTTTGTTGATCGCCGCGGCCCGGCGGCCCTTGAACTTTGAAGACATCGATACCCGTTACGTGCAGTCGATTACGGAGCAGCTGGCGGTCGTCCTGAACGGTCTGCGCTCGCACGAGGAGAGCCGGCTGGCGCTCGAACGCATCGCCTTGCTGAACCAGCGCCTGAGCGGTGAGGCCTGGCGGCACTACCTGGCCTCCGCCCAGCAGCTATTGGTGGAAAGCGGGCGCGCGCCGGAAACGGGTTCGGGCAATCGCCTGGCTGCGCCGATTGTCGTCCGTGGCGAGACGCTCGGTACGCTCGAGCTGGAAGACGCCGACGCGCAACGGCAATGGACGGACGAGGAACGGAATCTGTTGAGCACGTTCAGCGCCGAAGTCGCATTGGCGATCGAGAACGCGCGCCTGATCGAGCAGACCCAGCGGCGCGCCGCACGCGAGAAGCAGTTGAACCAGATCGCCGAAAGGCTGCGCCAGGCCGCCGGCATCAACTCGATCCTGCGCATCGCCGCCGAAGAGCTCGGCCAGGCGCTGGAGACGTCTCACGCGAATGTGCGCCTGGGTACGCCGGCCAGCGTGACGCTCCCGCGCAAGACTTGAGGTCATTCGGGAATGAGTGCGGCAAAACAGTTCGGGCAAATGTTGGTCGTCACACAGGCCGGCTTTGAAGTGAGCCTGCAACGACACGTGCCCCCCAGTCTTTATCGCGACTTTCACTTATGGGCGCTTTCTTCCGAAAGCCCGTGTCGCGAGCATTACTTGCAAGCGATGGGGATCACCCAGTTGGTCAAGCTCACCGTCGCCTTGCTGGGTGATCTGGTGGAGGATGCGGATTGGCCGCTGTTGATCAGCTATAGCGTTCCGCTCAACGTGTATCTCACCTATGAGGCCATATCCGACAATGTGGCGATTGGGCTGGCGCTCCGAGGTGCGAGCGACACCACCTACGAGTTGCGGCGCGATCTCCTCCTGGCCTTCAATCGGGCCATGATCACGCGCCTGACGGATGACGCGCAGCCGGCGACTCAACTATTGGAATCGCTGCAACCGGCTGCCCGGAGTATTTCCAGCTTCCAGTACAGCTTAAATCGAAGTCAGTGGCGCTCGTATGCCGAGGCGTACCTTAATCAGCGAACGGATGTGACGCTGGCTGAGCTGGAGTACGATATGTGGCCGGCGCTGGTGGCGAACATCGAGGCGTGCGCGGCTGCGGTGCAATCGATGGCTGGCCGTCAACTCGGCGTCTTGCTGCGCCACGGACTGATCGACCGTTATGGGCCGGTCAATCGTTTGTTGCGAGCGGAGGAAATGACCCCGCTGCAACTGGCGGAAGTGGGGACGGATGCCATTCTGGTCGTGCCGACGCTGATTTACTACATTGCGGTGCTGGCCGAAATCATTCGACCGCTCGATCGCCTGGCCCGCGCGCTGGCGCATGGCTTATTGGCTCAAGCCTTGCGCGACGCAGCGCTGCTGGTCCGGCTCTTGAACGACCTGGGCACGAGCCTGCTCGAGTGTACGGCCGAAGAACGCGATGCCCTGTTAGCGGCGCTGGCGACGCACTGTCAAGCGCACCCGTCTGCGCAAACGTTGGGCGAAGTGTTCGCGGGCGTGCAGGGCTATGCGTCGGGCCTGTTCACCCGTTTGCAGAAAGATATCGCGTTTGGCGAGTTCAACGTCGGGCTGTACGGCCTCGCCAACCTCCCATCGATGCCGGAGGTGCTATCCACCTTTGGGCGCAACCTGAGTTATTTTTCGCAACTGTATGCACAACGCCGGGCTGCCCTGGAGCAGACGTTGGCGGTGATCAGTGAACGCTTGAGCGATGAACGAGTCAGTCTGCTGATTTCTCGCTTTGTCTGGTTCCACGAGCAACTCTATCGGAACCCTTACTACACATCTGCCGGCGAATACGCCATCGCCGTTTGATACAGAAAGGGAAATTCACATGACACCTCACAATCGACTACTCAAAGTTTCCCTGAACGTCGTGTTGTTGTTGGCCGTTGCGGGCGCCGCTTCCGCCAGCGGCGGCGGAGTTGG
The DNA here is from genome assembly GCA_035292585.1 of Anaerolineae bacterium. Classification (GTDB taxonomy): domain Bacteria; phylum Chloroflexota; class Anaerolineae; order Fen-1058; family Fen-1058; genus DASSFZ01. Next base: position 10,322 of record DATDPU010000156.1, read on the forward strand.
TTTCAGAGACATTGCGGCAAACGACGGCGCGGGTATTGCGTACCGTCGCGCCGTGTCGGCGCGCGATGCCGTCTGGGATACGATCAAGCACAAAGTGCCCTACACCGTTGCCGATTTAGCCGTCTCACCTATGATGCCCGAAGGCGATCCCGGCGTCGCGCTCTTCGACTTCGACCGAGACGGCGACCTGGATATCTACGTGACGAACGGCCCCGGCGCGAACAACAGCCTGTACTCCAACCAGTTGAAGCAGACGGGCCGGCTCAAGTTTGTGGATGTCGCCGCCGCCGCCGGGGTCGGCGTATTCGATCAGGATAGTCAGGGCGCCTGTTTCGGCGACATCGACAATGATGGCGACGAAGACCTGTATGTCGCCAACAACAATGCGCCTAACACGTTGTTTGAAAACCAAGGCAATGGCGCCTTCCGCGATATCACCGTGTCGAGCGGGACCAGCGGCGGCGATCGCAATGCAGTGTCGTGCGCGCTGGGCGACGTCAACGGCGACGGTCTGCTCGATCTCTTCGTCGGCAATAACTACAGCGATTGGAGTCACCAGCTGCCTCACTTCGGTCAGCCTTTTGCTTTCAATGAGCACAATCAGCTCTTCTTGAATACCGGCGGCAATGTCTTCGTCGATGTCAGCGCCGAGTCCGGCGTGGAGACGCTGGCCGGTCTTCCGCCGGAAGCCGCCGGGGCAGCCGGCGTGACCTGGCAGGTGGCGCTGGTCGACTACGATCTAGACGGTGACGCCGACATCGTTGCATCCTATGACCAAACCGGTCCCGCGGCCAAATACGGAGGCATGGACCTCGGCTTCATTCGCGTCTTCAACAACGATGGCACGGGGCACTTCACCGACGTCACCTTTGAGACTGGCATGAACCATTACGGGAATTGGCTGGGCCTCGCTTTTGGTGACTTGAACTGCGATGGTCACATGGACATTTTTGGGACGAACGTCGGCGATTATGGCTATACCGTCTTGATCCCCTATCAACTTGGCGATCTGACTTCGAGATGGTTTTTGGGACAGTCGGATGGGACGTTCACCGATCCCGGTGTGGGGGCGCTCGTGGCCACGCCCTTCGGCTGGGGTACCTCCATCGCCGATTACGACAATGATGGTGATCCAGACATCATTTACTATGGCGGTTCGGAAGGCAACGTGTTTGTGGAGGCCTCTAATCCAGGCGCCATCCTGCGTAACGAGGGCTGTTCCGCGAACTTTAGCCGCGACACCGAGGCGCTGGCTGGCTCCAGCGATCACACCCGGCTGACTGAACATGGCCTGGCGGTGGGCGACTTGAATAACGATGGCTTTGTCGATATCGTTTCGGTTTCAAGTTTTGCGATTCCCGAATCGGCTCCATTGATGCCCTTCTCGGTGTCCTATGGATCGCCGTTTGACGCCGATGCGAAGTTTGTTCCCAGCTTCGTCCCCAACGGTAACCCGCTCGAGTTTGTTTGGAGCGGCGTCGAATTTCCTGAAGGCGTGCTCAGCGTCGAGATTAACAGCGGCGATAACCGTAACAAGTGGGTGCAGGTGGAAACGCTGGGGACGGTTGGCCTGACTTCCGGTGGACGGGTGAACCGCGACGGGATTGGCGCCGTGGTTACCTTCACGCCCAAGCATGGCCAGCCGGTTATGCAGCCGATCCTCGGCGGGTCGAGCCACAATTCGCAAGATAGCCTGGCGGCCGAGTTTGGCCTGGGTTCGGCCAGGAAGGGCGCGGTCGAAGTGTTGTGGCCGGGCGGTGTGCGCAACCGGCTCTACGATGTCGATCAGTCTGAGCGCGTGACCTTCCCGGAAATCCCGTGCAGCTTCGATGCCGACCGGCGCAGTGGACGGGAATACCTTCGGTGTGTGAAGGATGCGATCGACGATCTGGTTAAGGCGCGTGTTCTGAAGCGCGTTGAAGGTGTTCGATTCTTCGCGAGTGCTATGCGAGCGTTTTATGATCGGTGACACAGATCGTTTTGCCGGTGTGTCCTGAAGTTTGGAGGCTTGGCTATGACCGCGCCTAATCCCCGCCTGTCAACGGAAACCGCCCCGCCGGAGCGCAACGCGTTTCGGATCAGCATTCTGTACCTGATCGTGGTGGCGAGTTCCACGCCTGTTTACATCTATCTAGGCTTGCAGAATGGCGCCTGGCAGCTATTTGTCACGGCAGGAATCTCCGCCATCTTGGCAGGAGTGGGCGCGGTCAGCGTCTGGTTGAGCCGACATGGCCGTCCTTCTACAGGTGTCTGGTTGGTAATCGGCGCAACTATTGGCGCGCTGCTGCTGGTGCCGATACTGATTGCCGGGTTTGGACTGGTCGGTGGTCTGGCGGTGTTACTGATCACGCTAGGGATTGCCACCCAAACGCTCTCTCAGAGAGATGTCAATATCGTCCTTGCTGCTGGTGTCGGCGCCGGGTTAGTAGCGGGCGTGGTAGACCTGTTGTCGCCGCCGACCCAACTGGTCATTCCCGCACTGCAAGTTTTTCTATCCATCCTGGCCGTCACGCTGACCTTGGCTTACCTCTTCTTGCTCTTCCGGCAATTCCGATCGTTTGCCCTATCGACCAAGCTGCTGATCGCCTTTCTGACCGTGACGCTCACCTCGGTGGGCGCCATCGCTGCGTTCGTCAATATCACCACTCGACCGGTGTTCGTCAATTCCGCCAACCAGGCGCTCCTGAACGCCGCCGTACAGACCAAGACCAGAATTGACCAGTTCATCAGCGAAAGCCAGGAGGAGTTTAAACAAGAGGCCGCGCTGCCAGACGTGGTGGAATATTTGAGCACCCCGTCCGCGCAACGCTCAGGCAGCCGATTAGAACAGGATATCGCCGCGCTGGCGCAAGCGGCCACGAATCAAAATCTATACCTGTCGTCGTACGCCCTCCTCGATCGCCGGGGCCTGAACGTGTTCGATAGCCTGGCGTCAGGCCGGGGCGTCAACGAATCCGATCAAGCGTGCTTCAAGAATCCGCTGCAAACCGACCAGCCTTCCGTCTCACTGCTGCCGCTTGCGGCCGGCGAACCGGCGCTGTGCTTTGGCAATCCGGTGCATGGCGAAGCCGGGGAGATCATCGGCGTGCTGCGCGTGCGGTTTGCTGCGGCCGTCTTACAGCAAATCGTTACCGAGTCAAGCGACCTGGCCGGGCAAGACTCGTTTGCGATCTTGTTGGATGAGACTCACCTGCGCCTGGCCGATGCGCTGGAACCCGACTTGGTTTTCAAACCGCTTGCGCTCGATGCAACCTTCGAGCAAGGCCTGGCGAACGCAGCCTCCCAGCCTTACTTCGCCGCCGAGGTCGCGGCTCAAGCGACTGACGACGATCCGGAACAGGCCGCGGTGGTCCGGCTGGAGCTGCAGCCCTGGTTGCTCGTCTTCGCCCAGCCGCGCAGTGTCTTCATGGCGCCCGTTGAAGAACAGGCGCGTGTGACCACGCTGTTGGCGCTGATCGTCGCCGGCGTCACGGCAGGCGCGGCCTTTGCCACGGCGCGAACACTCAGCGGCCCGGTCATTCGCCTGACCGCAGTGGCCGAGCGAGTGGCGGCCGGCGATCTGGATGCACAGGCCCGCGTGGAGATGCACGACGAAGTCGGCGTATTGGCGGAGACCTTCAACAGCATGACGGCCCAGCTGAGCGGGTTGATCGGCTCGCTGGAAGGACAGGTCGAGGCGCGGACGGAGCAACTGCGCGCCAGCGCCGATGTCGGCCGGGTCGCGATATCCATCCTCGATCCGAACCAGTTGCTGCGCGAAATCGCCAATCTGATCACCGAGCGCTTCGGGTTCTATTACGTCGCCGTGTTCACGGCCGATGAGGCGGGCAAGTTCGCCGTGCTGCGCGAGGCGACCGGCGAGGCCGGCCGCGTCCTCAAGGAGCGCAGCCACAAGTTGGAGATCGGCGGCCAATCGATGGTGGGGTCGGTGATGACGCTGCGCCGGCCGCGTGTTGCGTTGGATGTCGGCAGCGAGGTGGTGCGCTTTGCCAACCCCTTGCTGCCCGATACCCGCTCCGAGATTGCCCTGCCGCTGATGGTCGGTGACCGCGTGCTCGGCGCGCTGGATGTGCAGTCCACCCAGGTGGGCGCGTTTGACGAAGCGAGCACGGCGGTGCTACAGGCCATGGCCGTCCAGATCGCGATCGCGCTCAACAACGCCGAGCAGTTCCGTCGCTCTGAGGCGCAGGCCAAGGCGCAGGCCGAACTCAACCGCGTGGGTCGCAGCCTGTTTTCGTCCGGCGATCTGGAAGGTCTCTATCGTTCGCTGGTGACGAACGCCGGCGCCCTGGTGCCGCACGATGCGCTCAGCCTGGTGCTCAGCGAAGGCGTGCTGTTGCACGAATACGACCTAAACCTGGAAGCCGATCACGTCGTCATTCGTTCGCACACCCGCTCCTTAGTGGCGACGCTGGCCGGCCAGGCGCTCACCACGCAACGCCCGGCGATCAGGGCCGACTTCGCCCAAGATGGCTCTAGCCAGCAAGACGTGGCCGACTGGTCTCAAGCGGGATTCCATTCGGCGTTGAGCGTGCCGTTGCTGCTCGGCGAGCGTGCGTTGGGAACGCTCAACTTCGTAAGCCGCGCGCCGGCGGCGTTTCCCACCAGCGTCACGCTGCAGGCCGAACAGTTGGCGTCGCAAGTGGCCGTCGCCCTGGAAAACGTGCGGCTGGCTCAGGCGCAGCAGCGCAGCGTGCAAGAACTCGAAGAGCTGACGCGGCAGTTGACGGGTCAGGCGTGGGCCGATCAGTTTAGAGAGCTGCCCGGCGAGCAACAACAAGCGAGCTTTGCGCGCGGCGGCGTCAATCCCGTGTCACAGACCTGGTTGCCGGAGATCGAGTTGGCGGTAGCAGCCCGGAAGCCGGTCGCCTGGTCGGAGCGTAAAGAGCAGACGGTGTCTTCGCCGTTTCAAGCGGCCATGGCGGCGCCGATGGTGCTGCGCGGTGAAGTCATCGGCGCGCTACAGGTCGGCGAGGTGAACCAGGCGCGCCCGTGGAGCGCGGAAGACCTGGCCTTTATTCAGGCCGTTGCCGATCAGGTGGCGTTGGCGGTGGAAAATGCGCGGCTGCTCGATCAGACGCGACGCGCGGCTGACCGTGAGAAGTTGGTTGCGGAGGCCGCCGATAAGATTCACCGGCCCATCGAGCTGGAAGCGATTTTGCGCGCCGCAATCGAGGAAGTGAGCCGTATTACGGGCGCGGGCGATGTGAGCATCCGGTTGGGCGCTGCGACGCTGCCCGAAGCGAATGGGAACGGCAATGGAGCAGCTCCTCACCCGGACAGCCAGGCGGCGGAAGATGACATCATCTGGTAGAAGCCGGCGCGAAGCCCGGGCGGTTGCGAGGCCGACATGTCCCAAGAAAAGGTAGCCATGTATCGGAAGGATTTTTCTCAAGCTGCGGCCCAAGACCCAGACCTGTCGCTGCGCCGAACGCGGACGAAGAGGCTGCTGGCCGTTCTCGTCGTTGGCGCAGTGGTTGCCCTGGCGCTTCACACGTTGTTTTTCCCGCACATCCAGCTCGAGCCTGGCTTAGCCGTCGTCGGCGGTCTCGCCGTCACGCTGGCTGGCGCTGCGTTCGCGTACTATCAAACTCGGCGTGGAAAACTCGACGCGGCCGGCTACTCGATACTGGTTGGCCTGGCGGCGGCTTTTCTCAGCAATGAGCTGGTCTGGGCCGGCGCAACCCTCGCGCTCACCCTGGGAGGCATCTTAGCGCTCTTGCTCGCGGGCAGCCTCGCGCTGCCGGGCCGGTGGCGCGCCCGTTTGATCGCCGCCGGACTGTTCGTGGCCGGCGTTTGGCTCATCAACCAGTTCGCGCCGCTGCCGCGCTACGACACGACGCAGGTTGCCCCGTTGACGCTCTTGATCCAGGCCCTTACGGCCGCGCTTATCCTGGCGACGTTCGTACGAATTATTCACGTCTTCCGCGCGGGCAGCATTCGCACGCGCTTGAGCGTGATGTTTGTGGCGATGGGTCTGCTGCCGGTCGTGATCATCATCGTCGCGGCGGTCTTAGCCGGCATCGTCGGGGGACGGCAATCGGCGGTCGACCAGCTGGAATCGGTGGCGATACTGAAAGAAGAGGCGATCAAGACCTGGCTGGCTACCTTGAAGGGCGATCTCAGCACGGTGCTGAACGGCGTGAACGCGAGCGGGCAAGCGCCAACGGTATTCCGGGCTGCGCCCGGCACAGACGCATACAACCTGGCCGCGACCCAGGTGACCGATTGGTTCAGCCAGATGGTTGAACAGACGGGTCGGTTTGACGAGCTGTTCCTGGTCAATTTGCGCGGGAACATCATCTTGTCCACGGACAGCCGGCAGATGGGCAAGATCGAGGGCAATCGGACTTATTTCCGTGAAGCATTGAGAGGCCCCTACGTGCAGCCGCCGTTGTACGTGCTCTCACTCGGCGGCTGGTCGATCGTCATTGCGCGTCCGGTGCTGGATAGCGACGGAGGAGTGATCGGCGTGCTGGCCGGGCGAGCGAGCCTGGCCACGCTGAGCGAGGTGATGCAGCAAACCGCCGGCCTGGGCGAGTCGGGTAAGACCTTCCTCATCAGCGCCAGCAACAATGCGCTGCTGACCGAACCGCTCGATGTCGTGTCGGGATTTACACCGGGTACGCCGATACGCAGCCAGGGCGCAAATGCCGCGGTCGCAAGCAAGCGAGAAGGCTTTGACTTATACACCAATCATCGCGGCCTGCCCGTGCTTGGCGTCTATCGTTGGATACCGGAATTGCAGGCGGCGCTGCTGGCCGAGCAAGATCAAGTGGAAGTGTTCGGCCCGATCAATTCGACGATCACTTTCAACCTGGCGGTCGCCGCCCTCACGGCCTTAGCGGCCGTGGCCGCCGCGCTGTTTATTGCGCGCGGCATCGCCAATCCCTTGAGCCAGCTGGTGCGCACCGCGCGCCGGATCGCCGGCGGCGATTTGGAGCTGACGGCTGCGGTCGAGCGCAACGACGAAGTGGGTGCGGTCGCCGAGGCGTTCAACAGTATGACGCTGCAGCTGCGCGGCCTGATCGATTCATTGGAGCTGCGGGTCGAAGCGCGCACGGCCCAATTGCAGGCCAGCGCCGATGTCGGGCGCGCGGCCGCCTCCATCCTCGACCCGGATCAACTGTTGCGCGCGATTGCCAATCTGATCACCGAGCGCTTTGGGTTCTACTACGTCGCGGTCTTCACCCTCGATCGGGACAGCCGGTTCGCCGTGCTGCGCGAGGCGACGGGAGAAGCGGGCCAGGCCCTCAAGGCGAGCGGTTACCGGCTGGAAATCAGCGGCGAGTCGATGGTGGGCGCGGCGATTCTCACGCATAAGCCGCAGATTGCGCCGGACGCCGACAGCGGGCCGGCCCCTGCGGACAGTTCGCTGTTGCCCGATACGCGCTCGGAAATCGCCCTGCCCCTGGTGGCCGGCGGGCGTCTCTTCGGGGCGTTAGACGTGCAATCGACGCAGGCGGCCGCCTTCGATGAGACCAGTGCGGCGGCGTTACAGATGATGGCCGATCAAATCGCCATTGCGTTGAACAATGCCCAATCGTACACCGAGGCCCAGGCGGCCGCGCAGCGCGCCCGCGCCCTGTATGTTGCCAGCCAACAGGTCGGCCGGCTGGAGGTTGATCTGAGCGCCACGCTGGCCGACATGCTGCGCACGGTGAGCGAGACGCTGGGCTACGCCTACTGGCAAGTTATCACGTTTGACGAGCGGCGCGAGTGGCTCACCGCCTTGGCTTCCTCCCAGACGGGCCAGCTTCAGCCCTTACGCCCGGCCGATCACTTGAGCGACCCGGTGGTGCGCAGCGCGGTGTATGGTGAATCCCATTTGATAAACGATCCGCACGCGAGCGCCGGCGCGGGCAATCGGCAGGTTCTGCTCAAACTCCTGAGCGTGCCGCTTATCTCGCGCGAGGCGCCCATCGGCGCCTTGAGCGTCGGCCGCGCGGCTGCTGCGCTCGATCTGGCCGAGGGCGATCTGGAAGTCGCCCGCTCGGTGGCCAGCCTGGCCGCAATCGCCATCGAGAACCGCACTTTGTTCGAGCAGACGCGGCGCGCACTCGGCGAGCTGGACGCCGTCAATCGTCGGCTCACCGGCGAGGCCTGGGGCGGTTTCACACGCCGTTTGAGCAAAGACGGCATCATCTGGATGAGCGGCGGCAACGCCGCCAATCAACAACATTACCCGGAGATTACCAAAGCGCTATCAACCGGCCTGGTGTCTGTGCAACCCCTGGCGGAGGGCGGCCAGCTCGGTATAGCCATCCCGGTCGCGTTGCGCGGCGTCCCAATCGGCGCGCTGCGCTTGACCCTGCCGGAACAGCGCTGGACGAGTGAAATGGCGGCCACGCTGGAATCCATCGCCGGTCACGTGGCGCAAGCGGCCGAGAACGCGCGCCTGGTTGAAACGGCTGAAGAGCGTGCCCGGCGCGAACGGGCGCTCACCGAATTGACCGATAAGATTCGCAGCAAAGCCGATGTGGAACGCATTCTGCAAACGGCCGCCGAAGAGCTGGCGCGCCATCTGCGGGCCAGCCGCGTGGCCGTGCGGCTGGACGCCGAGCGTGAATCCGGCAACGGCGAGGGTCAGGTTGAGCACCGGGCGTCAGGCGCGGAAGTGGGCGGTGGTGACGGGCGGGAGGCACAGACATGAGGAAATTATTCGCGGCGCTCCGCATACGAGCGAGTACGCTGCGTTATCCGCAGAAGTTTGTCTTGATCAGCTTGCTGTTCACAGCGCCGCTCCTGGCCTTTTATCCGCTGCTCGCGCAGCACGTGACGCGCATCGATCGCTTCGGAACCGGAGAATTATCTGGCGCCCTGTACCTGCGGCCATTGCAACACCTGCTACAGGATGTCGGCCTCCATCAGATCGTCGTCACCGAGTATCTCACCGAGCAAGCCACGTCCGGCGACTTGACCCTTGCGCAAACCCGGATCAGGTCAGACTTTGAGGCGCTGGAAAGAGTGGACCAACAGTACGGCGCGGCGTGGCGCTCCAGTGAACAGGCCGCCGCGCTCCGCGAGCAATGGGAGACCTTAAAAGCCGAGGCGACGACCCTCACGCCAGAAAACAGCACCGACCGACATGCAGAGTTGATGGCTGCTGTGCGGGCTTTTATAGCCCAGATAGGGGCCGCTTCGTCTCTGACATTGGACCCCGATCTGGACACCTACTACATGATGAACCTGGTGCTCAGGCAATCGCCCGAGAATCACCGGCTGTTGATGGATTTGCTGACGATTGGCGAAAAGGGCTTGCGGCAAGGTCAGATGACCGCGAATGATTTCACCCAGGCTACCATTCTGCGGAATGACCTGCGCGCCAGCCTGGAAGCGATGCGGGCAGATGTAGACACGGCCTTGCAGAGTAACACGGCCGGGACGATGCGCCCGCTCGTGGAGCGACCCTTCGAAGCCGCAGCGGCGGCTCAACAGCAGTTCCTGGATATCGTTGATCAAGCCCTCCTGATCCGGCGGACGAGCATCGACCTGGCGGATTGGGAACCCTTTATGGCTGCGGCGCGCGCCGCGCTCGATGCCAATGCGGCGCTCGATGACGCCGCTTCCCAAGCTTTGGAAGTTGGCGTGCGCGCGCGCAGAGATAGCCAGAACCAAACGCTGATCGTCAGTCTGGGGATTGCCTCGGTGAGCATCGGGGTGGCCTTTGCGATCGGCCTGTCCCTGATGGTCACCGTCAGTCGGCCGCTGGGCAGCCTGGCGATCGCCACCCAGCGCCTGATCGCCGGCGATATGTCGGTGCGGGTGGACGTGACCGGCCAGGATGAGGTAGGCCAGGTCGGCGTCGCGTTCAACCGGATTGCAGAGGAACTGGATAGCGTACGCGCTGCGTTGGAAGCGCGCACGGCGCAGCTGCAAACTAGCAACGATGTGGGCCGCGCCATCGCTTTGATCTTGGACCCCGCTGTGCTGCTGCGCGAGGTAGTCAACCTGATCACCGACCGCTTCGGGTTCTATTATGCCGCGGTATTCACCGTGGACGACAACGGCAAATTCGCCGTGTTGCGCGAGGCGTCCGGTCAAGCGGGCAAGATTCTCAAGGAGCGCGGGCATCGCCTGGAACTCGGCGGGCACTCGATGGTGGCGTATTCGATCGCCAAGCGGGCGTCGCGCATCGCGCTGGACGTCGGCGCGGATGCGGTGCGTTTCGCCAACCCGTTGCTGCCGCGCACGCGCTCGGAGATCGCGCTCCCGCTGTTGGTCGGCGAACGGGTGCTGGGTGTGTTGGACGTGCAATCGACGCAGGAAGCGGCCTTCGACGCGGTCAGCGCCGCCACGCTGCAAGCGGTGGCCGATCAGATCGCCATCGCGCTCAACGACGCAGCGCTCTACGCCGAATCCCAACGCAACATCGAGGCCCTCAACGGCCTGTTGTCGCTGACGAACGATATCGCCCGCAGCCGCAGCCTGGTCGATCTGACCAGCCGCGCGATGGAACATATTCAAGTGCTCCTGGGCGTGGAGAACTACTACATGGCGCTGGCCGACGAGCAGCGGACGGAGGTGCGCTTCGTCCTGGAACGGCGCAGCGATAACGTGGTGCACGACACGACCAACACCCGCCCCTTCGGCAACGGGCGCACCGAGTACGTGATCCGAACCCGCCGGCCGTTGCGCATGGATGCGGACGAAGCGCCGGCGCGCCTGGAACAGTTGGAGCTGACAACCTCGGAGTCGAAGCCGGGCGCTTTCCTGGGTATTCCTATCCTGATCGGGGATCGAGTGTTGGGCATGATCGGCCTGCAAGACCTTGACCCCGGCGCAGCCTTCACCGACGCTCAGGAGCGGCTGGCGACTACGCTGGCCGGCCAACTCGCGGTGACGCTGGATAACCTGCGCCTGGCCGAAGAAACCCAACGCGCCTTCGCCGATTTGGACGCGGCGAACCGGCTGCTCACCGGGCAGGCCTGGGAACGCTACGTGCGCCGCTCAGGTTCGTTCGCCAGCGAGTGGCACAGCGGCGACTGGACTCCGATCGCTGCCGCACAGTATGAGAATCACTTGCCGAACCCCGCTCAGCTGCTGAGGGTTCCGTTGAAGGTGCGCGGCGAGACCATCGGCGAGTTCGATCTGTTGCCGGCCGATGAGCGCGAGTGGCTGCCCGAGGAAATGGCGTTCGCGCAATCCCTGGTCGACCAGGTGGGGCAAGTCATTGAAACCGCGCGTTTGCTCGAAGAGACAGAACGCCTGGCCGGACGTGAGCGCCTGATCAACGCCATTAATACGCGCGTGCGCCAGACGGTGAACATGGACAGCATCTTAAGGACGGCCGTCGACGAGTTGGGCCGATCGCTGAAAGCGGCGCGGGTCTTCGCGCAAATCGGTCACGCCGGCGAAATCGGGAACGGCCATGATCGGACAAAGGAGAAATCGGATGAGGTCTGAAAAGCCGACGTTCTGGCAGCAATTGCACTGCTGCCGCAATCCAATGGCGGCGCGAACCCGGCTCGGGCTGCTCGTCATCCTGGCCGTGGCGCTGGCAGCGTGTAGTAATGCAACGGCTCAGACGCCGCCGACTCCCCGCCCGCAGACCACCCTCACCATTTCAGGCTCGGGCGGCGCTACGGAGATCGTGAAGTTCCTGGCCAAAGCTTATAGCCAGCAGCACGCCGATCTCGCCTTCAATTTCCTGTCGGGCGCCGGGACGAGCGGCGGCGTCAAAGGCGTGTTGGAAGGCCAGCTCGATCTCGGCACGATGTCGCGTCCACCCAAAGATTCGGAATTGGCGGCAGGCATCGCCTTCCTCGAACTGGGTCACGATCGAGTGGCCGTGGCCACCAGCGCGGATGTGTCTATTACCGGGTTGACCGGCCAGCAGGTGAAGGATATTTTCCTGGGAAAGATCAGGAACTGGTCCGCCGTCGGCGGCCCGAATGCGGCGATCAATCTCTTCGTGCGAGATGAAGAAGACAGTCTTACCCAGGTCTTGCGCGCGGAACTGTTTGCGGATGCCGAGTTTGCCTCCGGAGCCGTGGTGCTGACCAGCGAAGGGGATATGCGCGATGCGCTGTTGAAAGCGACGAATGCCATTGGCTATATCGCCCACAGCAATATTCGGATCAACCAGCTGTCCATTCGCGTCGTGATCCTCGACAACCTGGATCCGGCGGACGTCCATAACGACTATCCGTATAGCCGTGTGACGGGTATCGCCTATCTCCCGGCGAATGCCTCAAAGTTGCAATCGTTTCTAGACTTCGTTGACAGCTCTGAAGTCCAAACCTTATTGGCCGATGTAGGGATGGTCACGACGGAGTAAGGGCGCCCTAATGGGAGGTGACCAGTATGAGTGAGCAACATTCGTCGGGGTCAAACTCGAGACGGTCCAGGGTCCTCAGTGGCATGACCCTCAGAAATATCCCCTTAGCGGGCAGGCTGTTGCTGCTGGCCGTGGTCCCTCTTGGCATCATGCTCGCCTCGACGCTGGCGTTGACCGTCAATAGTTTGAACCAACTGGAAGCGGATACCAGCGTCGCGCAGTTACAGCAGGAGCAGCAGATCATCGGCCAGCAGTTTCTCGAACTCGAAGCCAGCCTGCGCATCAATGGCGCAAAACTGGCCATCGAGCCGGCCCTGCTCGACGCCATTCAGCGTAACGATCAGACCGGGGTGCAGAGCATTCTACTCGCGACGCTCATTCAGACGCCGGAGTTTAGTCACATCCAAATTCTGGACGCGGAGGGGCGGCTGCTAGGCATCCGAGGCAACTTTGAAACGAGTGATCTCCCGCCCGAGCTGGATCGGCTCAACCAGTTGGGGCTGCTCCAGGTTGAAGCAGCGGAATTAGCGCCGACCGCTCAAGGTTGGTTATTGGCCGTCGTGCAGCCGCTCAAATTGTCGTCCGGACAGGTTGCGGGTGTATTGTCGGTCGGCAAGCTGCTGGACGGGCCGGCGCTGTTCGCATTAAACTTCAAGCGGTCCGACTCGCATCTGGCGCTGTATGATGCGCAAGGCAATCTCAGCGCCGTCTCGGCGGAGGCCGAACACCCGTCAACCGACGTGCTAGAGGTCGATCGCGCCCTGTGGCTTCAGGCCAGCCAGGGACAAGCCGCACTCGGACAGACGACGATTGGCGGTGAACGGCATCGGGTGCTGTACGCGCCGCTGGCGATCGGGGGCGGGCCTTCGGCGGTGTTCAGCCTGGACTATTCCACGGCTGCGACGAACAGCTCGCGCGACCAGCTGGTGGCTACCAGTTTGATCGTGATGTCCGGCTTGATGGTGTTGGTCGTCATCGCCATCGTTGCGTTTGGACGAGACTCCATCGCCCGGCCCATCGCCGCCGTGTCAACCGGCGCGAAACGGCTCATGGCCGGTCAGTTGGATGTGGTCGTGCCCGGCGCGGAGAGCCGCGATGAGATTGGCGTACTGGCCGCTACTTTCAACAACATGACCGCGCGCCTGCGTGAATCGATCAGCACGCTGGAAGCGCGCACCGCCCAGCTCAACGTCGGCGCCGAAGTCAGCCGGACGATCACCTCCGTGCTCGATCCCGACGACTTGATCCAACAGGTGGCGCGACTCATCACCGATCGGTTCAAGTTCTACTACACCGCCGTGTTCCTGCTCGATGAGTCGGGCAAGTTCGCCGTCCTGCGCGAGGCCACGGGCGTTGCCGGCAAGGTCTTGAAGGAGAGCGGGCACCATCTGGAAATTGGCGGCCAGAGTATGGTCAGCGCCGCGATTACCGAGCAGAAGCCGCGCGTGACCGGTCACGTCGCCGCCGAACCGATGCACTTCGCCAATCCCTTGCTGCCCGATACGGCTTCCGAGGTGGCGCTGCCGCTGGCCGTGGGCGATCGCGTGTTGGGCGCGCTCGATGTGCAGAGCACCCGCCCGGATGCGTTCGACGCGAGCACCCTTTCCGTACTGCAAAGTCTGGCCGACCAGATTGCGATCGCGTTGAACAACGCGCGCCAGTTCCAGAGCGCGCAGCTCGACGCGCGCCAGGCCACAGCCCTGTTTGAGGCCAGCCGGTTAGCCGGGTTCATCAGCGAGGATTTGGCGACGGCCGCCGAGCAGCTGCTCGAAACCGTGACGCAGCAGGCCGACTTCGACGCCTGGGTGGCCGTTATGTTTGACGCCGAGACGTCCACGTATCGGCTGCTCGCCACGCATCTCGGCAGCCAGGCGGCGGGCCGCGCCGACCCCGCCCGCCCGGTCGACGCGCCCACGGCGCTGGCTATTCGCCTGCGCCAATCGATCACCATCAACGAGCCTGAGATCGATCCGCTGTTGAACGACCTGCCCGCGCAGGAGCGCAGCGTGTATGGTCGATCGGTGAGCGCCCCGGCGATGATCGGCGATCGCGTGGTGGGCGCGGTCAGCCTGCGGCGCTCACTGGACAAGCCAGCCATCGATCCGCGCAATATCCAGTTAGCGCAGGCTGTCGCCAACCAGCTGGCCGTCACGATCGAAAATCGCCGCCTGTTTGAGCAAGCGCGCCGCGCCGTGGTCGATCTCGAAGAGCTGATGCGGCTGTACACGCGCGAAGGCTGGACGAAGTTCGCCCAGGCGCGCCCGAACACGATCGAGCACGAGTTCAGCCAACCCGGCGCGCCGCCGCTCAATCCCGGGGTGCTGCCCGAATTCTACCAGACGGCGCAGCCCGAGAGGTCAACCGTGGTGCGCTTCGACGGCCAGGCGGCCGTCGCCATTCCCATCGCGCTGCGCGGCGAAGTCATCGGCGTGCTGGGCGCGCAGGATGAAGCCGGCCGGCGTTGGTCCGAAGATGAATTGGTCATGCTGAAGGCCGTCGCCGATCAGGTGGCGCAATCGATCGAGGTGGCCCGGCTGTTGGACGAGACCGAGAGCAACCTGCATGAGGCGACCGATCTGTATCAGGCCAGCCGGGCTGTGGCCGCAGCGGCCACACCGGCCGAGGTGATGCAGATCATTGTCAAGGCGATCCAGCACCGCTTGGAGGTCGATCAGGTCAGCCTGGCGCTGTTCGATGAAGAGAAGGGTTACGGCACGGTTGAGGCCGAGGCGGCTCCGACCCCCGGCCAGGCCCTGGCGCGCCTCCCGATGGCGGGCGATCCCAGCTATGAAATGGTGGCCCAGACGCGCCGGCCGCTCACCGTCTACGCCGAGGGCGGCGATCCGGCTACGGCCGCCGTGGCCGAGATGTTGCAACAGCGCGGTATCGCCTCGGCGTTGCTGCTGCCGTTAATCGTCGGGCAGCGCCTGATCGGCTCGATCCGGGCGGATGCGTCGAGCGCCGCGCGCCGGTTCTCTGAGAAGGAGCTGGCTTTCTGCGAGACGCTGGCGCGGCAAGCGGCCGCCGCCATCGAGAACCGGCGCCTGTTCGAGGAGACGCAACGGCGCGTCGAGATCGAATCGGCGCTGAACCGGATCAGCCAAACCATCCGCGCCTCGCTCGACCCGCAGTCGGTGCTCGATCTGCAGGCGACGATCGCCGCGATGGGCCAGGTCATCCGCGCCAGCCGCAGCTTCTATCTGGCGAACGAGGACGATCAGCGTTTCCGCTGCACTTACGAATGGTGCGCGCCGGAAGTGGTTTCCTGGCGAGGGTCGGGGGAGTCCTGGAGCGACATGCCGACCGCCTTGCAGCAGCTGAAGTCCGGCCAGTCACTGGTGGTGGAACAGGTCGAGCAGGCTGATCGCTCGGAGCTCTGGCCGCTGGCGCGCCGGCGGGGCGCGCTGGCGTACGTGTACGTGCCGGTGCTCACCGGCAATCGCCTGATCGGCATCCTGGGCTTCGAGCAAGTCGATCGCGAGCGGCGTTGGACGCCGGAAGAAGTCAGCATGGTGCAGCGCGTGGCCGACCAACTGGCGGCCGCCTTGGAGAATGCGCGCCTGTATCAGGATGTCCGCTCGCGCGTCAACGAACTGACCGCGCTGACCCGCATCGGGCGGCGTCTGACGGCCACCCTGCAACTGGAAGAAGTGCTCAATACCATCGTCGAGGAAGCCCTCAACGTCACGCCCGCCGATCGCGGATCGATCTCGTTGTACGACGCACCCCAGGATACGTTAGAGCTGCGCGTGATGATCGGCTATTCTCAAGAGACCATGGAACGCATGCGGACGAATAACGCCCTGCGTCAAAGAGATGGACTCCATGGCCGCCTGCTGGAGACCGGCCAGGCAGTGCTCTCGCACGATCTGCAGCAAGACGGCATTTATCAGCCCGTCAAGACGGACACGCGCGCCGGGCTGATCGTCCCGATCAAACAGGGGAACACGCTGCTTGGCGCGCTGAATCTGGAGAGTCCGCGCGCCCACGCCTTCAGTGAAGCCGATCAGCGCCTGATCGAGGCGCTGGCCGATCAGGCTGCCGTGGCGATGGTCAATGCGCGCGCGTACGAGGCCGAACGGACCGCCCTGGGCCGCATGCGCGAGGTCGACCGGCTCAAGACGCAGTTCCTGGCCAACATGAGCCACGAGTTGCGCACGCCGCTCAACTCGATCATCGGGTTCAGCCGCGTGATCTTGCGCGGCATCGATGGGCCGCTGACGGAACTGCAGCAGGCAGACCTGACCGCGATTCACAATTCGGGCCAGCACCTGCTCGGATTGATCAATGACATCCTCGACCTGTCCAAGATCGAGGCCGGCAAGATGGAGCTGTCGAAGGAAGACGTCGACCTGGCCGACATCATCAAAGGCGTCATGTCCACGGCTATCGCCCTGGTCAAGGATAAGTCGGTCGAGTTGCGCCAGGAGGTGCCGGCGGATCTGCCGCCGGTCAAGGCCGACTCGCGGCGCATCCGCCAGGTGGTGCTCAACCTGGTCTCGAACGCGGCCAAGTTCACCGATAAGGGTTACATCCTGGCGCGGGTTACCGGCAACGCGCGTGAGGTCCGGATTGCCGTCAGCGACACGGGCATGGGCATCCCGCCCGACAAGCTGGATCACATCTTTGAAGAGTTCACGCAAGTCGATGCCAGCACCACCCGCAAGGTGGGCGGCACCGGCCTCGGCCTGGCGATCAGCCGTCACTTCGTGGAGATGCATGGCGGGCGTATGTGGGTCGAATCGGAGATGAACGCCGGCTCCGTCTTCAGCTTCACCTTGCCGGTCGAGCAACCGGTTGAGCCGGCGCAGGACGAACCACCGGACGAAGCGGCCGCGCCGGAACCGGGCAAGAAATGCATCCTGTGCATCGAGGATGATCCGGGCGTGATCACGCTCTACCGGCGCTACCTGGAGAAGCAGGGCTATCAAGTCATCGGGCTGAGCGATTCGACGAAAGCGGTGCAAGAGGCGCAGCGGCTGCGGCCGGCGGCGATTACGCTGGACGTGTTGATGCCCAATCGCGATGGCTGGTCGGTGCTGGCCGATCTGAAGAGCGTGTCGGAAACCAGCAGTATCCCGATTGTCGTGTGCAGCATCCTCGAAGACCAAAGCAAAGGTTTTGCGCTGGGCGCGGCCGACTATCTGATCAAACCGATCTCCGAGAACGAGCTGCTGCGGGCGCTGGAGCGCGTGAACGGCAGCCGGCCGGTGCGCAGCGTGCTGGTGATCGACGACGAGCCTGAAGCGACGCGCCTGCTCCGGCGCATGCTCGAAGCGCGCCCCGGCCTGCGGGTGATCGAAGCGTTGGGCGGCGCGCAGGGCATTGTCAACGTGCAAACCCACCAGCCCGATGTGGTGATCCTGGATTTGATGATGCCCGATATCGACGGCTTCGCCGTGTTGGAAACGATCAAGAGCAACCGCCTGAGCCGGAACATACCGGTGATCATTGTAACGGCCAAGGAGCTCACCGAAGAGGATCGGGTGCGCCTGCAAGGCAAGACGGTGGCGTTGCTCAATAAAGGCGGGTTCGACTCGGAACGGCTGCTGCAGGAGATCATCGCCGTGCTGGAACGGATCAACAGCGCGGTGCAAGCTAACGGGATAGGGGCTAACTCGCTGGAGCGGCCGCCGGTCGTCTTGAAGGCGCTATCTGACTAACTCACCTTACGCAGTTTGCTTCCCGGCCGCGTCCGCGCGGACGCGGGCTTCGAGCGAAGTTGAACGGCGGCTGCGTAAGGTGAGTGACTAAGGGTGACCATAGGACTATGTTACGGGAACGCCGTTTGAAAACAAATCCGATACTCGAATGCGCACGCTGCGGCACGCGCTGGCCGTTCAACCGGCCGTCGGCGGCTTGCCCGAACTGCCAGCATGATATGCCCGACGTGCGTTACGACTATGCGGCCATTGCCGAACAACTGCCGGCGCTGTTGCGCGAACGCCCCTTTAACATGTGGCGCTACCTGGAACTGCTGCCGATCTCTGATCCGGCGAACATCGTGACGCTGGGTGAGGGCGGCACGCCATTGATCCCGGTGGGCAATCTGGGTTTGATGCTGAGTCGTAATCGTATCTTCATCAAAGATGAACGGCAAGGCCCGACCGGCTCGTTCAAGGATCGGCAGGCGTCGCTCGCGATATCGGCGCTGAAGGAAGCCGGCATCACCGAGTGCGTCGTCGCGTCAACCGGCAACGTGGCGATCTCCTATTCGGCTTACTGCGCGCGCGCCGGCATCAAACTCTGGGCGTTCCTGACCAGCATGGTGCCGGCCGATAAGATGCGCGAGGTCGCGCTATACGGCTCGGAGGTGGTGAAAGTCACCAGCACCTACGACCAGGCCAAGCAAATCGCCGCCACGTTTGCCGAGCATCGCCAGCTGTTCTTCGATCGGGGCATCCGCTCGATCGCCGCGCGTGAAAGCATGAAGACGCTGGCCTTCGAAGTGAGCGAGCAGCTGGCTCAACTCGACGCCGGCGCGGACAACGGCAGCCGGCCGCTGTTTCGCGCGCCGGACTGGTACATCCAGGCGGTCAGCGGCGGCCTGGGGCCGCTCGGCGTGTGGCAGGGTTTCTCCGATCTCAAACGCATGGGCTTCATCGATCGTATTCCGAAAATCGCCGTGATCCAACCGGAAGGCTGCGCGCCGATGCCGCGCGCTTTCCAGGCCGGTAAAGCCACCGTCGATGTCGTCAGCGATCCCCAGACGCACATCGCCACGTTGTCGACGGGCAATCCCGGCGCGGCCTACTCGTTGTTGCGCTCGATCATCCTGGAGTACGGCGGAACGATGGACATGGTGAGCGACGAGGAAGCCTTTCGCGCGATGCACGTCCTGGCTAAAATGGAGGGCATCTCGGTCGAGCCGGCCGCCGCGGTGGCCTTCGCCGGACTGTTCAAGCTGATCGGCCTGGGGACGATCCGCCCCGAAGAAAACGTGATCGTCAACTGCTCCGGCCACACTTTCCCGGTGGAGCAGGAGTTGCTCGGCGATGAGTGGGCGCAGTCCTTCGACGTGCCCCAGCCGGCCACCGCCGTCGCGCCCGCGGTCGCCGCGCCGCTCCCGCAAGAAGGTCTGTTGTCCGCGCTCGAACGGCTGGATCGGCGGGTCAACCACATCTTGATCGTCGACGACAATTCCGATGCCCGACGGCTGTTGCGCCGAATCCTACAGGCGCGTGGAAATTACACGCTATTCGAAGCCGCCAATGGCCGCGAAGCGCTGGCGATGGCGGCCACCGCCCGACCCGATTTGATCCTGCTCGATTTGATGATGCCGGAGATGGACGGCTTTGCGGTGCTCGAGGCGTTGAAACGCAACGATGCGCTGCGCGAGATTCCCGTCATCGTCGTCACCGCCAAGGAGTTGACCGTTCAAGAACGCCAACGGCTGGCCGGTCAAGCCGAGTCGCTGTTGCAGAAAGGATCGTTCACCGATCTGGATTTGTTGGACGAGTTGGTGGACGCGCTGATTTAAGCGGTTGTTTGAAAACCACAAAATACGATGCTCTGTCCACCTGCCGTTTTCCTGTGCGGCCTCTGACTCCGATAGGTTGTTTGAAAACCACAAAATACGATGCTCTGTCCACCGCGTCCTCGCGATGGACGCCCGCGAGACGCGGGCTGTGAGCAACTTTATGGATACACTTACTGGTTTGACCGGCATGCGCTCAGTTGAGCAAAGTCTTGAAACGATGGCTGATTATCCAGAGCACCGACAGGAAGCGCGGCCGCTCGCGTCTCAGGCTGCGCCCGCGACCCGCATTCTGTATATCGAAGACGATCTGGGCAGCCGCCTGCTGGTCAAGCGTGTTCTGGAAAACGAAGGTTATCAGATTCTGGAAGCCGACACGGGATTAGCGGGCATTGCGTTGGCTCAGGAAAACTTGCCCGACCTGATCCTGGTCGACGTCAACCTCGGCGAAGTTTCCGGCCATGAAGTGGCCACCAAGCTCAAAGGCACTCCGGCGACGGCGCACATCCCGATCGTGGCGCTGACGGCCGCCACGATCAGCGGCGACCGGGAGCGGGCGTTGGCGGCCGGCTGCGACGGCTACATCGCGAAACCGATCGACATCGATCGGTTGCCCGACCAGGTGCGGCAATTCCTGGCCGGCGCGCGTGACACGGTAACGGACAGCGTCCGCGTCGAGAAGTTGGAGGAGTACAGCCGGCGCCTGGTCGATCGCTTGCAGACGACGATCATCGAGCTGCAGAAGGCTAATGCCGAGTTGCGCCGGCTCGACAAAATGAAGTCGGATTTCGTCGTGCTGGCCTCGCACGAATTGCGCACGCCGCTCACGCTGATTTACGGCTACGTCAATTTGCTGCGCGTGGAGGTTGGCCGTCTTTCCGCCAGCGACCATTTGCTGGACCTGACCCAGCGCCTATCCGATGCGACGGCCCGCCTTAGCGAGCTGTACGATGCGATTGTCAACGTATCGTTGATCGACACCCAGCGCCTGGAGTTGACGCTCGTCCCAATCGATCTGCTGGGCGTGATCGCGTCGGTGATTGGCGAGATCAGCCCCATCGCGCACCAGCGCAACCTGCGCGTGACCCTGGCCGACTTTCACGACCTGCCGAAAATTTCGGCCGATGCGGATTACTTGCGGCGCGCGATCTCAAACGTGGTCAGCAATGCCGTGAAGTACACGCCGGACGGCGGCGCAGTGGACATTTCTTATCAACTTCAAGCGGACGCGATCGACATCGTCGTGTCCGATACCGGGATCGGCATTGACCAAGCGGAGCACGAGCGCGTCTTCCAGAAGTTCGTCGTCATGGAAGACATCGTGCACCATTCCACCCATAAATCGGAATTCCTCGGCGGGGGGCTGGGCTTGGGGTTGTCGGTCGTCCGGGGCATCGTCGAAGCGCATGGGGGCCGGGTGTGGGTTGAGAGCGATGGACACGATCCGGAGCGCATGCCGGGCACGCGCTTTCATGTCTTGCTGCCAACCCTTGCGTCCGGCGCACAGTCGCCAGGTCACCGGAAGGACGGGGGCGGAGCGCTTCCATGACGTCCGCTCAACGCGCGCAACAGCGGGGCATTGCCGCGGCGGTGCTGTCGGCGGTCTTTTTGGGGAGCGCGCCGATCTTTGGCAAGCAGGCGTATGCTGCCGAGATGACGCCGATCGCGCTGGCCGCCTGGCGTACCTTGCTCGCCGCCGTGGGGTTGTGGGCCATTTACGCGCTGATCGGCCGCCGGTATATCTACATCTACCCGGCGGGCCTGATCGGATGTGCGGCGATCGGCATTATCAACGGCCTCGGCTCGCTGCTGTATTACACCGGCTTGCAGCGTGTGGGCGCGGGCGTGGGTCAGATGGTGTACAGTCTTTACCCCTTTTTCCTGGTTATCTTCCTCCGCCTCGACGGCCATCGTTTCTCCAGCCTGACGCTCCTCCGCATTATCCTGGCGATTGTGGCCGTCACACTGCTCGTGCAGACCGGCAGTGACCCGGTCGATCTGATTGGTTTCGGGCTGATGCTCGGCGCGGGCATTGCCTATGCGCTGCACCTGGCGGTGGGCCAGCGGGTGAGCTATGAAATGCCCGTGCAGACGCTCACGCTGTACTCGCTTACGTCGATGGCGCTCGTTGTGTGTCTCGCCAGCCTGTTCACCGGCTGGACGGCCGTCCCCGCTGCGGCCTGGAATCCCACCCTCGGCCTGGCATTGGTGACGGTGTGCTCTCGGCTGGGCATGTTCCTGGGTGTGAAGCGCCTGGGCAGCATGCAGACTGCGCTGATCGGCATCACGGAGATTTTGGTCACGTTGCTGCTGGCGCTCACGTTGCTCAATGAGACGCTCAGCACGCGGCAGTGGATGGGCGCGCTGCTGTTGATTGGCAGCTTGCTCCTGATCGGGCGCGAGCCGATGTTAGGTCTGGGACTTAAACGTAAAGTCGCGCCCGGCGAAGCAGCGACCTCGCGGTCTACGTCGGTCGCCGCCGGATCGAAGTAAGTAGCGTTTGAGACCGGCCAAGTCGTGTTTGGCTCCGTTCCCTCTCCCCTCACATTTTAGGCGCACTTGCGTTAAAATAGCGGCTCGACTCCAGTAGAGGAGAGCCGCTTGATGCCGCTTTTGACTCGCCCTATCTGCATCATCAGCCTGTTCAGCGCCGCGCTGCTCATCGGCGCGTGCGGAACGCAGCCCATCGTGGTGGTCGCTACGATCACGCCCCCGCCGCCGACGGAAACGCCGGGGCCGACCCTCACGCCCAGCCCGACGCCGCTGCTCTACAAAGACACCCTCGTCATCGGCCTGAAGGGACGCCCCGGCACACTGCATCCGCTGCTCGATACCAGCGCGGCGGCGCTGCACATTCAGGATGCGCTCTACGAGCGCTACGTCACCTCGCTCGATTTTGCCTACCAGGCCAACCCTAACGGCGGCCTGCTGGCCGACCTGCCGACGCTGGAAAACGGCGGCGCCATGCTCGACGATGGGGGCACGCCCGACGATCCGGTCGACGATCAACTGACGGTGACGTTTAAGATGCTGCCCGGCCCCAAGTGGTGTGATGGCCGGCCGGTCACGGCCGGCGATTCGGTATACGCGTTCAACCTCAGCGGCGATCCAGACTCAGGCGCAACCTCGCGCGCCGCGTTTGATCAAGTGGAAGCGTACACGGCGCTCGATGCGGCGACGATCAAAGTGACGTTCAAACCGGGGCAGTTCGAGCTGGCCTACTCGTCGTATTTCTGGACGCCGCTGCCCGAACACTTGTGGGGCCAATATACGGCGCTGGAGTTGCAGACGGCTGAGGTTGCGGCGCGCAAGCCGTGCGGCTACGGCCCGTATACCATCGCCGGTGCGCCGGATCAGGCGGCGGGTTGGATCGCCAATGACACGCTGGCGCTGGCGGCTAATCCGCACTACTTCCGGGGCATGCCGCGCACCCAACGCCTGATCTTCAAGTTCATCGCCAGCGATAATCAACTACTCGCGGAGGCGTTGAAGGGCAGCCTGGATATCGTTATCGCCGAAGAAACCCTATCGCTCCGGCTGCCGGAGTATGCCGGACAGGAAGGGGACAGCGCGATCGAGGTGATCGCGACGCACAGCCCGGTGTGGGAGCAACTCCTCTTCAATCTCAATCTGCCGACGACGTTCGATTCGACCAGCCGCGCCCAGCCGCACCCGATCTTGAGCGATGTCCGGGTGCGCCAGGCGATCGCGCACGCTATCGATCGGCGGGCGTTGATCGAACGCGTGTATGCCGGCCGCTCGATCGTGCTGGACGAAGCGCTGGTCTACCCGAACCATCCACTGTACACGGGCAAGAGCCAGGTCTCGGTTTACGAATACGATCCCAGCCAGGCCCAGGCCTTGCTCGACGCCGCCGGCTGGCTGGATACGGATGGCGACGGCG
This sequence comes from Anaerolineae bacterium, assembly GCA_035292585.1. Lineage (GTDB taxonomy): Bacteria > Chloroflexota > Anaerolineae > Fen-1058 > Fen-1058 > DASSFZ01. Next base: position 33,983 of record DATDPU010000156.1, read on the forward strand.
TACGTGAATGCCGGGGGTGCGCCTCGGGCGCGGCGGAGGGCGATCGGCTGGCGTTGACCTATCGCACCACCAGCAGCGTGCTGCGCGATCCCGTGGTCGAGCAGGTGAAAAACGATCTGGACGCGGTCGGTTTCGACATCACGGTCGAGTTGCTCCCGACCGAAGTTTTCTTCGGCGATGTGACCGGTCTGATCGTCGGCGATTTCGAGCTGGGGCAACGGGCGCAGCTGACCGGTATCGACCCCGCCGGCGAGCGGCAGTACGGTTGCGACTGGATTCCCTCACCGGACAACGGGTGGTACGGCGAGAACTATTCGGGCTGGTGCAACGAGCCGGCGAGCGCCGGGCTGTACGAAGCGAACCGGGTGCTGCCACTCGACGCGCGCCGCGCGGCGTATGCCGTTTTCCAGCGCGAGTATACCCGCGACTTGCCCGGCCTGCCATTGTTCCCACGGCTCAACGTCTTCATCGTCCGGCGCGGGCTGGAAAACTTCGCACCCAACGATTCGATGCCGTCCGCAACCTGGAAGGCCTATGCCTTGAGCATACCCAACGAGTGATCAAGCATAGCTGGTGATTGCACACACGTGCTCTAGGCCCGCGTCTCGCGGGCTGTCCGCGAGGACGCGGACGATGAGCCATTGAGATGTGAATAATCACCAGAAGCATAGCGGTTGACTTCTTGCTAAATAGCAGACGGGTGTATAGTAGGGTCTATCGCCGAGACCTCCAGTTCTGAGTTCGCGCTTGGCGGCAGACAGCAGTACAACTGCTGTCCGAACTTCTGTGTCCATCTTGACCGGAAGAGGTAATGAGCGAGACGCGCCCGACCGATGATCTCCGTATGGTGACCGCCATCGTCGCCCTCGGCTCACTGCTGCTGATGGTGGTGATCGGGCTGGGCATTGGTATCGTGAACCAGCTCTCGCTGCAGTCTGCGTCTGCCGCTCCGGCTCCCGCATCCAATCGTGATCTCCTGATCGATGAACCGGCGGTTAGCGGCGGTGCAACCTTCACGCTATTCGGAGCCGATTGGCCGCCCAATACGCGGGTGGTCGTGTCCGTGATCGACCCGGCCTTGCCCTCCGAGTCGCTGCCGCTGTTGAGCGGCGAAACCGACGCTCAAGGCCGGTTGCTGCTCAAGGTGACTTACCCGACTGAGCCGCGTTGGACGGCGTTACCCGCGGTCGATGTGCTGGTGCAGACGGAGGATCAACGTGTTCAGGAAATGCTGCACGTAGCCCTCAACGTGGCTACGCCCGTACCGGTGGAGACCGCGCTGCCAACTCCAGCGCCGCCGACCCCGTTGCCGCCGACGCCGCTGCCCACCCCTACGCCTACCCCGCAGACCTTCCCCGACTGGATGGGCGAATACTTCAACAACCCCGCGCTCGACGGCGCGCCTGTCCTGGCGCGTAACGATGCCCAGGTTCGCTTCAGCTGGGGCATCGGCTCGCCCGACGGCAGCGTGCCGACCGATAACTTCTCGGCGCGCTGGACGCGCACGCTCAACTTTCCGGGCGGCGTTCACCGCTTCACAGTCAGCGCCGATGACGGCGTGCGCGTGAGCATCGACGGGACGACGGTGATCGACGAGTGGCACGCGGCAACCGGGCAGACGTATTCGCGCGATGTGAACCTGGGCGCGGGCCTCCATAGCGTGCGCGTCGAGATGGTCGAACAGACCGGACTCGCCGCGATCGATTTTTCCTATGAGCAGCCGGTCGCGATCACCGAGTGGCAGGGTGAGTACTTTGCGAATCGCGATCTGAGCGGCGCACCCGCGCTGGTCCGCAATGATCCGGCGCTCAACTTCAGTTGGGGGAATGGCTCACCCGACCAGAGAATCCCCCTTGATGGGTTCTCGGCGCGCTGGACGCGCGAGCTGACCTTCCCTGCCGGGGTGACGCAGTTTACCGTTCGCGCGGACGACGGCGCGCGCCTGTTCGTCGATAACGTGCGCGTGATCGACGAGTGGCACGACGGCCCGGCGGCGACGTATACGGGCAGCGCCTCGTTGAACGCCGGCCGGCATACCGTGGCGCTGGAGTATTACGAGAACACCGGGAGCGCGGCTGTCACGTTCAATTTTCAGCCGACTACATTTGCGGCCTGGAAAGGCGAGTATTTCGCCAACCGTGATTTGAATGGCGCGCCGGTATTGGTGCGCGACGACGCCGAACTCAACTTCAACTGGCTCGACGGCGCGCCCGCACCCGAGCTGCCCACCGATGACTTCTCGGCGCGCTGGACGCGCACGCTGAACTTTGAACCCGGCGCATACAGCTTCACGTTGAGCGCGGACGACGGCGTGCGCCTGTACCTGGACGACGTGCGGGTGCGGGACGAGTGGCACGATGGCTCGACCACGTACAACTTCACCGTCAGCGTGCCGGGTGGTTCGCACACGCTGCGCCTCGAATATTACGAACACCTGGAACAAGCCCGCCTCAGCCTGAGCTGGCAGCGCCTGGCCGACACCTTGACGCCCTCACCCACATCCGTGCCGCCGTCGCCTACGCCTACGGCGCCGTTAATACCATCCAACACGCCGACACCTTCGCCCATCCCCACGGCATCGCTCGCGCCAGCCTCCGCGCTCTTTCGGTAAAACCCTGCACCCCATCGTTTAATACAGCAGACGACACTCCTAACTCACCTTACGCAAAAGACCATTTCACCGCTGAGAACGCACACTTGCCCCACGCTGCCGCGTAGCGGCAAGTGCGGGGAGAGCGCGGAGCGGATTTCCTAGCACATCTCTGCGTCCTCCGCGCCCTCTGCGGTAAAATCC
>DATDPU010000157.1:0-26906 GCA_035292585.1 Anaerolineae bacterium
GTAAAGGTGCAAGGTTGGAGTGACGTGGCGCGCGGCCGGCCGCTGTTCGAGAGCCTGGTGGTGTTTGAGAACTACCCGGTAGACTCCACGCAACGTGAAGGGGGGCAGGGCCTGGAATTGAGCAATGTGCAAATCGTGGAAAAGACGAATTATCCGTTGACCCTGATCGCAATGCCGGATTCGGAATTATCGATCGGCATTAGCTACGCATGCCGCCGCTTCGATGAAGCCACGATCGTCCGCGTTCTGGGACATTTGCAGGTGTTGTTGGAGGAAATGGTAACCAACCCCGAACGGCGTCTCGCGCACTTATCGCTTTTGACGCGGGCCGAGCGGCAGCAGCTCTTGGTGGACTGGAATGCGACTGATGCAGATTACTCGCGGAACAAGTGTATTCATGAGGTATTCGAAGCCCAGGTGGAGCAGACACCCGATGCTGTTGCGGTAGTCTTCGGAGATCAGCAGCTGACTTATCAGGAGTTGAACCGGCGCGCGAATCAGCTGGCGCACTACTTGCAGGCCAGGGGTGTAAGGCCGGACGTGACGGTGGGCTTGTGCCTCGAACGCTCACTGGAACTGGCAATCGGCGTGTTGGGCATCCTCAAAGCCGGCGGCGCCTATCTGCCGCTCGACCCGGCTTACCCGCTCGAGCGCCTGGCGTACATGCTGGAAACTGCTACCCAAGCCCAACCCCGAACGGGTTCGGTGTTAGTGACCCAGACCAGCTTGCTGGAGCATTTACCCGTCTCCGCATCGACGCGTGTCGTGTGCCTGGACGCGGACGCGCCGGCCATTCGTCAAGAAAGCGAAGACTCTCCCCGCAGTGACGTGACCCCCGACAACTTGTGCTACGTCATCTTCACTTCGGGATCAACTGGCAAACCCAAGGGGGTGATGCTGCCGCATCGCGCGCTGGTCAACCTGTGCGCCTGGCAACGCGGCGATGGCCTTCTCCCGCAGCCGGCGCGCACGCTGCAATTCGCGCCGCTGAGTTTCGATGTGTCCTGCCAGGAGTTCTTCTCGACCTGGAGTTGTGGCGGCACGCTGGTCTTGATGTCGGACGCGCCGCGCCGTGACCCCGAGGCCCTGCTGCGGTTGTTGAGCGCCGAGAAGGTCGAACGGGTGTTTCTCCCGTTCGTGGCCTTGCACCAACTGGCCGAGGCCGCCGAGAACGACGAGCGAGTTCCGCTGTGCCTGCGCGATATCGTCACGGCCGGCGAGCAGCTGCACATCACCCGGCCTATACTCAACTTGCTGAATCGGCTGGCGGGCTGCGCGCTGCACAACCAGTATGGCCCCACCGAGAGTCATGTCGCCACCGCGTTCACGTTGCGCGGTTCGGCGGACACGTGGCCGGCGCTGCCGCCCATCGGGCAACCGATTGCCAACGCGCGCATGTATGTGTTGGACGCGCAGCTGCAGCCGGCGCCGATTGGTGTGGCAGGCGAGTTGTACATCGGCGGGGCGGGTCTGGCGCGCGGCTACCTGGGTCGTCCTGATTTGACGGCGGAGAAGTTCATCCCTAACCCCTTTGCGAAGGATGACTATAGTCCCCGGAGCGAAGCGGAGTGGGAAGGCGGAAGGAGGAACGCTTCGCGTGAATCTGAAACGCTTTCTTCGTCACCTGTCTCCGAAGCGCACCCCCTGCCTGCGGCGGGGGCAGGTCGGAGAGGGCTCATCCTTGCTTTACAAGACCGGTGACCTGGCGCGCTGGCGGCCCGATGGCAACCTCGAGTTCCTTGGTCGTATCGACCACCAAGTGAAGGTGCGCGGTTTCCGCATCGAGCTGGGTGAAATCGAAGCGGCCCTGAGCCAGCACCCGGCGGTGCGCGAGTGCGTGGTCGTCGCGCAAGCGTGGGGCGCGACTGACGATAATCGGCTGGTCGCATACCTGGCGCCGAAGTCCGATCGGTTTTCATCCCTCGTCAGTGAGTTGCGCGCGTTCCTGCGGGCGAAGCTGCCGGAGTACATGCTACCGTCGGCCTTCGTGTTTCTAGATGCGTTCCCGCTCACACCCAACGGGAAAGTCGATCGCAAGGCGTTGCCCGCGCCGGATGGCGCCCGCCCCGAACTGGCCGATGCCTACGTGGCCCCGCGCACGCGGGTAGAAACCACTCTGGCCGACATCTGGGCGCAGGTGCTCAGGGTCGAACGGGTCGGCGTACACGATAACTTCTTCGAGATCGGCGGCGATTCGATTCTCAGCATTCAAGCGATGGCCCGCGCCAACCAGGCCGGGTTGCCTCTATCTCCCAAACATATCTTTCAGCATCAGACGATTGCCGAATTGGCCGCCGTGGCGAGCGCCGATCCAGAGAGCCAGGCAATACCAGGGCCTGCAAGTGGCTCCATCCCCGTGGTGCAGTTCGACCGACCAGAAGGGGATGAACTCTTCAAGGTATCGGGCCAAGAGAATGTAGAGGACGCCTATCCACTCACGCCCATGCAGGCGGGTATGCTGTTTCACACTCTGTACGCGCCCGAGAGTGGAGTGTATTTTGAACAGTTGACCTGCACCTTGAGTGGAGAGTTAAACACTGCCGCGTTCGAGCAAGCTTGGCAACAAGTGGTGGAACGACACACCAGCTTACGTACCGCTTTCCGGTGGGAAGGTCAGGCCGAACCGTTTCAGATCGTTTATCGGCGGGTGAGGTTGCCGGTAGAGCAACACGATTGGCGCGAACTGCCGGCCGATGAACAAGCTCGCCGGTTGGCGAGCTATCTCGAGGCCGACCGGACGCAGGGCTTTGACCTATCCCGCCCGCCGTTGATTCGCCTGGCGCTTATTCACCTGAACGAAGACGCTTACCAATTCGTGTGGAGCCACCATCACTTGCTGCTGGATGGCTGGAGTTTGTTCCTGTTGCTCAAGGAAGTGTTTGCGTGCTACGATGCCTTCTCCCACGGGCGCGGTGTGCAATTGGAAACACCGCGCCCCTACCGGGATTATATCGCCTGGTTGCAGCAGAGGAACCTCTCGGACGCGGAGGTGTTTTGGCGGCACGCGCTGCAAGGGTTCCACGCGCCAGCCCCTTTAACCGTGGATCGCGCATTGGCGGACGAAGCAGAGCGGCCGGCAGGCATAGCGGGATATGCCGAGCAGAGTATCCGCTTATCTTCGGAGCGAACGGCGGCCTTGCAGCAGTTTTCGCGGCAGCAGCGGGTGACGTTGAACACGCTCGTGCAGGGGGCCTGGGCGTTGTTGTTAAGTCGTTACAGCGGACAAGACGACATCGTTTTTGGGATGACGGTTTCCGGGCGCCCGGCGGAGCTGCGTGGCGTGGAAGAGATACTGGGGTTGTTCATCAACACACTGCCGGTGCGGGTGAGGGCGCCCGCCACAGGAAAGTTATTACCCTGGTTGAAGGAGTTGCAGGCGCAGCAGGTGGAGCTGCAACAATACGAGCATAGCCCACTGGTGCAGGTACAAGGCTGGAGCGAAGCGCCGCGCGGGCAACCCCTATTCGAGAGCCTGGTGGTGTTCGAGAATTACCCGGTGGACCCCGCGCTGCGGGAAGCGGGTAAAAGCCTGAAGGTCGATCATGTTCGCGTGATGGAAAAAACAAATTACCCCATCACCCTCATTGCCACGCCCGGCGCGGAACTGTCCATCCAGATAGATTACCAATGCCGCCGTTTCGACGCAGCGACGATCGCGCGCATGTTGGGGCATCTGCAAACGCTGCTGGAGGGTATGCCGACACACCCCGATCAGGCCCTTGCGCAGCTGCCATTACTGACTTCGCCGGAACGGCAGCAGCTCCTGGTGGAATGGAATGCCACGCAGGCTGAATATCCAAAGGATCAATGTTTACCTGAGCTGTTCGAGGCCCAAGTGGAACGGACGCCGAATGCTGTGGCGTTGGTCTACGGCGATCAACTCCTGACGTACCGCGAACTCAACCAGCGGGCCAACCAGCTGGCGCATCACCTGCAAAAGTTGGGGGTCGGGCCGGAAGTGCGGGTCGGTATCTGCGTGGAGCGTTCATTGGAGATGGTCGTGGGGCTGTTAGGCATCCTCAAGGCGGGCGGGGCCTACGTGCCGCTCGACCCGACCTATCCACCCGAACGCTTGCAGTTCATGCTGACGGATTCGCAAGTCGCCGTATTGTTGACCCAGGCGCGTTTGCTACCCGTTCTGCCGGCTCATGGCGCGCAGGTTGTGTGCCTGGATCGCGCTGTGGCCGCCATCTCGCGCGAAAGTGCGCAGCATCCATGCGCCACGATCGATCCGGATAACCTGGCCTACATCATTTACACTTCAGGCTCGACCGGCAGACCCAAAGGGGCGATGATCCACCAGCGCGGTTTGACGAACTACCTGACCTGGTGCCGGCAAGCTTACCCGTTGTCCGAGGGGCAGGGCGCGCCTGTCCACTCGTCCATTGCCTTCGATTTGACGGTCACCAGTCTGTGGGCGCCGCTGGTAACAGGCCGCCGGGTATTGCTTTTGCCCGAAACTTCAGGCATCGATGCGTTGAGCGAGCTCTTGCGCGATCCGACCCGCTTCAGCCTGGTCAAAATCACGCCGGCGCATTTGCAGTTGTTGGGCGAGCAATTGTCGCCGCAAGATGCCGCCGCACGCACGCAGGCATTTGTCATCGGAGGCGAGAATCTGCTGGCCGATCACGTTGCGTTCTGGCAGACGCATGCCGCAGACACTCTGCTGATCAACGAGTATGGCCCAACCGAGACGGTAGTGGGGTGTTGCGTCTATACTCTGCCGCAGGACAGGCGTGCGTCGGGTGTGATGCCGATCGGCCGGCCAATCATCAACACCCGGCTCTACGTGCTGGATGCCGCACTTCAGCCAGCGCCGATTGGAGTGGTTGGCGAGCTGTACGTCGGAGGCGCAGGCGTGGCTCGCGGCTACTGGCAGCGTCCGGATTTGACCGCCGAGAAGTTCATCCCCGATCCATTCGGCGCTGAACCAGGGGCGCGGCTGTATCGAACGGGTGATCTGGCGCGCTACCTGCCGGATGGGAATCTGGAGTGTTTAGGGCGAGTGGATCATCAGGTGAAGATACGCGGCTACCGCATCGAACCGGGCGAGATCGAAGCAGTACTGGTCCAACACCCGCAGGTGCAGGAAGCCGTGGTGATCTCCCGCGAAGACGCGCCGGGAGTCAAACGACTGGTGGCCTACTTCGTGCTGAAGCCCGATCCGTCTTCATCCCTCAGCCTTCCTCCCTCAGCCTTCGTCAGTGACTTGCGTGCGTTCCTGCGCGCGAAGCTGCCGGAGTACATGCTGCCCTCGGCGTTTGTAGTGCTGGAGCAGCTGCCCCTGACGCCGAATGGGAAGGTCGATCGGCAAGCGCTGCCGGTCGTCGATGGGGCGCGGCCGGAGCTGGCCGCTGCCTATGTCGCGCCGCGCACGCCGGTAGAAACCATCCTGGTGGACATCTGGGCGCAGGTGCTCAGAGTCGAACGGGTCGGCGTACACGATAACTTCTTCGAGATCGGCGGCGACTCGATTCGCAGCATTCAAGTGATTGCGCGCGCCAACCAGGCCGGGTTGCATCTATCTCCCAAACACCTCTTTCAGTATCAGACGATTGCCGAACTGGCGGTCGTCGCCGGGCTTACGCCTCGGATTCAGGCCGAGCAAGGACTGGTGACGGGGTTGGCGCCGCTCACGCCGATCCAGCATTGGTTCTTCGAGCAGCAGTTGCCCAACCCCGGCCACTTCAATCAGGCGCTGCTCTTCACGTCGCGGCCGGGTTTGAATCCCGTGTTGCTGCAGCAGGCGGTGCAGCATCTGCTCGCGCATCACGACGCGCTCCGGCTGCGCTTCGAGCGGGCAGGCCAGGACTGGCAGCAGGTCAATGCAGGTGTCGATGGGGATGTGCCCTTTGACTGGATCGATCTGGGCGGCATGCCGGAGACCGATCAATCCACGGCCATCGAGAACACAGCCGCCCGATTGCAGGCGAGTCTGGACCTTACCGCCGGGCCGTTGCTGCGGGCCGCGTTCTTTGATCGTGGCGAGTCGCAGCCGGGCCGTCTGTTGGTTATCGTTCATCATCTGGCGATCGATGGCGTTTCCTGGCGCATCCTGCTGGAGGACCTGGAAGCGCTGTACCGGCAGTTGAGCCGTGGAGAAACACTCCGCCTGCCGCCCAAGACGACCGCGTTCACGCACTGGGCCGAGCGATTGGCCGCGTACGCGCGGTCTGCATCGGCGGCGCAGGCGTTAGGCGCCTGGCTGAACCGGCCGTGGGATAGGGTTTCGCCGTTGCCGGTCGATTATCGTATCGGCGCGAACAGCGTGGCCTCGGTGCAGACCGTCTCTGTCTCGTTGAGCGTCGAGGAAACGGAGTCGTTGTTGCGCGAGGCGCCGCAGGCCTATCACACCCAGATCAATGACATGCTGCTTACCGCCTTGGCGCGAACCTGCGCGCGTTGGAGCGGGCGCGACGTGTTGCTGATCGACCTGGAGGGGCATGGGCGGGAGGCTATCGTGGAGGACGTAGACCTGTCGCGCACGGTCGGGTGGTTCACCTCGATCTTTCCGGTCTTGTTGCAGATGCCAGCGGCACAATCTCTGGGAGACGCGCTCAAGTCGATCAAGGAGCAATTGCGGCAGATTCCCGACAAAGGCATTACCTATGGTGTGCTGCGCTACTTGGGAGGCGAGACCAACGCCGGCAAACTCAGAGAACTGCCTCAAGCCGAGATCAGTTTTAATTACCTGGGCCAGCTCGATCCGCTCTTTGCCAGTGAGCTGGTATCGGGACTTGCGCCGGAAGTCTGCGGGCCATACCAGGACCCGGCGGGCGTGCGACGTTACCTGTTGAGCATCGATGGCGGCGTCACGGGCGGCCGGCTGCAGCTGACCTGGGCGTACAGCCGGAATCTTCATCGCCGTTCGACGATCGAACAGCTGGCGCGGGGTTTTGTGGAAGACCTGCGCGCGATCATTGCGCACTGCCGCTCTCCCGAAGCGGGCGGCTATACGCCCTCCGACTTTGCAGCGGCGGAGCATCTGGCGCAAGCCGAGCTGGATGATCTCCTGGCGGAGTTTGGCGAAGTTCCGGGAGAACATGATGAGCAGCCGTAACATTCAGGACATTTACTCGCTGTCGCCGATGCAGCACGGCATGCTCTTTCATGCCGTGTACGAACCCCACTCGCGCGTTTATCTTGAGCAACATGTCTTCGCGCTCAAAGGCGCCCTTGACCTTGCGGCGTTTCGGCGGGCGTGGGAGCGGGTGATAGAACGCCACGCCGTTTTGCGAACCCTGTTTGCCTGGGAAAAGCGCGAACGGCCGCTTCAACTCGTGCGCGAGCGGATCGCTTTACCCTGGGCGCAACACGATTGGCGCGGCGCGGCCGATCAAGACGAACGCCTCGAAGGTCTGCTCGAAGCGGATCGCGCGCGCGGTTTTGACCTGGCCCAGGCGCCCTTGATGCGCCTGACTCTGATTCAGCGAGCGGACGAAGCCTACTGGTTTGTCTGGAGTCTGCACCACCTGCTGTTGGATGGCTGGTCCACCTCGATCATCTTTCGTGAATTGCTGCAATTCTACAACGCCTTCCGGCAGGGCGAGGCTCTGCACCTGGAACCGCCGCGCCCCTATCGCGACTACATCGCCTGGCTGCAACGGCAGGATTTGTCCAAGGCCGAGGCGTTCTGGAAAGAAGCGCTGGCCGGGTTTACGACCCCAACCTCTCCGGGCGTGCAGCGAGCGTTGAGAGTCGCATCTGATGAGAAGGAAAATAACGCCGTTCAACAGGTGCACTGGCCGCCCGAAGCGACGGAGAGGCTCCAGTCGTTTGTCAGGCAGCACCGGCTGACGCTGAATACGCTGATACAGGGGGCGTGGGCGCTGCTCTTGAGCCGATACAGCGGACAGGACGATGTAGTCTTTGGCGTGACGGTGGCCGGCCGCCCGGCTGATCTGGCGGGCGTCGAGTCGATGGTCGGGCTGTTCATCAACACCCTGCCAGCGCGAGTGCGGGTGTCGCCGCAGGCAACGGCGCTGGAGTGGCTGATCGAGATTCAGGCCCAACAGCGCCTGGCGCAGCAGTACGAGTACACGCCCTTAGTCGATGTGCAGCGGTGGAGTCAGACGCCCAGGGGAACTGCGCTGTTTGAAAGCCTGCTGGTCTTCGAGAACTATCCGTTGAACGATTCTCGTGAACAGCTCGGAAAACTGGATGTGCGCGCTATCGGAACCTTTGAGAAGACCAATTACCCCATCACCGTGCTGGTGGTTCCCGGCGATGAACTGGCGCTTCGGGTGTTGCACGATTGCACCTATTATGATGGCGCGACCATCGCTCGGCTGCTGGCGCATCTTCAAACCCTGGTCGAACGTCTTGTCTCTGCTTATGAGCGACCACTTTCCACTGTATCGCTTTTGACGGAGAGCGAGCGCCGCCAATTATTGGTCGAGTGGAATGACACCTGCGCCGATGTTCCCTTCGATACGCGCCTCCACGATTTGTTCGAAGCCCAGGTGGAGCGAACGCCGGACGCCGTGGCAGTGGTCTTTGGCGATGTGTCTCTGACGTACGCGGAGCTGAACCGGCGGGCGAACCAGCTGGCGCATTACTTGCAGGCCAGGGGCATCGGGCCGGATGTGCCGGTGGGCGTGTGCCTCGAGCGCTCGCCAGAACTGGCGATTGGCGTGTTGGGCATCCTCAAGGCCGGCGGCGCTTATCTACCGCTCGACCCGGCTTACCCCCGCGAACGTCTGGCATACATGCTGGAAACTGCTACTCAAGCCCAGCCTGGAACCACCTCGGTCTTGTTGACCCAGACCAGCCTGCTGGAGCATTTGCCCATCTCCGCATCGACGCGTGTCGTGCGCCTGGACGCGGACGCGCCGGCCATTCGCCAGGAAAGCGAAGACTCGCCCCGCAACGGCGTGACCGGCGATAACTTGTGCTATGTTATCTTCACTTCGGGATCAACTGGCAAACCTAAGGGCGTGATGCTGCCGCATCGCGCGCTGGTCAACCTGTGCGCCTGGCAACGCGGCAATGGCATCCTCCCGCAGCCGGCGCGCACGCTGCAATTCGCCCCGCTCAGTTTCGATGCGTCCTGCCAGGAGCTTTTCTCAACGTGGAGTTGTGGCGGCACGCTGGTGCTGCTCGCGGCAGCACATCGTCGCGAGCCCGAAGCCCTGTTGCGTTTGCTGATCGCTGAGAAAATCGAAAGGTTGTTCCTCCCCTTCGTGGCCTTGCATCAACTGGCCGAGGCCGCCGAAAGCGACAAGCTTCTGCCTGTGAGCCTGCGCGATATCGTCACGGCCGGTGAGCAGTTGCACATCACCTCGCCCATTGCTAACTTGCTGAACCGGTTGGCAGGCTGTACGCTGCACAATCAGTATGGCCCCACCGAGAGTCATGTCGTCACCGCGTTCACGCTGCGCGGTTCGGTAGAAACGTGGCCGACCCTGCCGCCCATCGGGAAACCGATCGCCAACACGCACATGTATGTGTTGGACGCGCAGCTGCAGCCGGCGCCGATCGGCGTGGCGGGCGAGTTATATATCGGCGGGATGGCTCTGGCACGCGGCTATCTGGGTCGTCCTGATTTGACGGCGGAGCGGTTCATCCCTAACCCCTTTATAAAGGATGAGGGCGGAAGGAGGAGGGATGAAGCAAATGCTTCTTCATCCTTCATCCTTCATCACCTGCCCCCGAAGCGCAGCGGAGGGGGCTCATCCTTGCTGTACAAGACGGGCGACCTGGCGCGCTGGCAGCCTGACGGCAACCTGGAGTTCTTGGGCCGCCTCGATCAGCAGGTGAAAGTGCGCGGCTACCGCATCGAGTTAGGCGAGATCGAAGCGGTGCTGGGGCAACACGCGGGCGTGCGCGAGGCGGTGGTGGTGGCGCGCGAAGATGGTCCCGGTGACAAGCGTCTGGTGGCTTACATCGTGGCGGACGAGTCGCAGCCGCCAACCGTCTCTGACCTGCGGGGCTTTGTGCAGCGGCAGCTGCCGGACTACATGCTCCCGGCGGCATTCGTGATGCTGGAGGCGCTGCCGCTGACGCCCAGCGGCAAGGTGGATCGGCGCGCGTTGCCGGCGCCGGATCAAACTCGGCCGGCGCTGGCGCAGGCATTCGCGCCGCCGCGTACGCCGCTGGAAGAGACCCTGGCGCGTGTTTGGGCCGAGGTGCTGAAGGTGGAGCGGGTGGGGGTGCACGACAATTTCTTTGAGTTAGGCGGGGACTCCATTCTTACTTTGCGTGTGGTTGCCCTGGCGAAGCAGGCGGGCTTGAGCCTGACCCCTCGGCAGCTCTTTGAAAATCCCACTATCGCCGAGCTGGCCGCGCTCGAAGCGGGCGTTCCTGTCGAAACCGCGCAAGGCGCGGTGACAGGCGCAGCATTGCTGTTGCCGGGACAAGATTGGTTCTTTAGGAATGCCTTTGTGGATCCACCGTGGTGGAACGTGGCGCGCGTGTTCAAAGTCAGCCGCCGCATGGCGGCCCCCGCTCTTTGGGAACAGGCCGTGCGGCACGTGCTGTGTCATCACGATGCGTTGCGCGCGCGCTTTGTTCACGACGGGTCGAGCTGGCAGCAGACGATCGCCGCGCTGGATGACGGCGGTGTTCCTTTTGCTTCTTTCGATCTGTCCGATCTGCCCGCTCAGGCGCAGGAGGCGAAGTTGACGGCGATCGCTTCCGATCTACAAAAGAGCCTCGATTTGGCAAACGGGCCTATCTGGCGCGTGGCGCTGTTCGACCTCGGTGCGCGCAGGCCCGCTCACTTGCTGGTCATCGTCCATCACCTGGTATCGGACGAGGTCTCGATTCAGATCATGTTGGAAGACCTCATCACGGCTTGCCAGCAGCTCAACCGGGGCGAGGCGGTTCACTTGCCGCCCAAGACGACCTCGGTTCAAGAATGGGGAAAACGACTGCATGCCTACGCGCGCTCGGAGGCGTTCCAAGGACAGTTGGCCGGCTGGCTGGCGCTGCCCTGGGAGCGGACCGCGCCCCTGCCGGTCGATTATCCAGCTGGCCGAGAGAAACGAACGGCGGACTCGGTTGCGTCTGTGTGGGTCTCGTTGAGCACGGAGGAGAGCAGCGCCTTGCTCAAAGCGCTCCCCAAAGCCTATGAGGCCCAGGTTTTCGACGCGCTGCTCACCGCGCTGGTGCAGAGCGTGTCACGCTGGACCGGCAACCGGTGGGTGGCCGTCAACACGGTGGACTCCGGTCGGACGATGGACATCCCCGGCGCTGAAGACGTTGATCTCTCGCGTACGGTCGGCTGGTTAGCTACGGGCAACTGCTTACTCCTGGAGAACCGGGACACCGGCGATCCGGTGGCGGCGCTTCAATCCATTCGCGAACAGGTCGCACGCTTTCCCAAGTACGGTATCCCGATGCAGCTAGCCGATTTGCCCATCGCGCATCCTATCAGGAGCCGCTTCCCGGAGCACGTGACCGACCTGACATTGAACTACACCGGCCAGACCGTTCGAGCGACGGCCCAGACTGACCTGATTCGAGAGGCGCTTGTTCCGGTGGGAGCGGAGAAGAACCCGGCTTCTCACGAAATTGCCCTGCTCGCGTGCTCGGCATCCGTTTGGGGCGGGCGACTCTTCTTTACCTGGCGCTATGGCAGGCACATTCATAAGGAATCCACCATCAAGCGTGTGGCTGGGGATTTCATCGAAACGCTCAAGGCGTTGGCGGCGCGCTGCTAAGAGCAACACTGTTCAGTTTAGCGTAGTAGCGACTTGAGTCGCTTCCGAACGGCTGAAGCCGTTACTACCGGTTGGTCTGCGTGGCTGATATTTCGATCTAAGGAGAGACTGCATGCGTCAACCGGATGGCGGCTGTGTGTGGAACACCTTGAACGAGCTTCTGCGCTGGCGCGCGCAGCAGCAACCCGATCAGATTGCCTTTACCTTTTTGGTCGATGGCGAAACGGAAGAGATCGATCTGACTTACGCGGAATTAGATCGACGGGCGCGGGCGATCGGCGCGCGGTTGCAACAGCAAGGCCTCGTCGGCCGGCAGGTATTGTTGCTCTATCCGCAAGGCCTGGAGTATCTGTCCGCCTTTTTCGGTTGCCTGTACGCCGGCAACGTTGCCGTTCCCTCTTATCCTCCCCGGCTGAATCGGCCCGATCCACGGCTCCAGGCCATTGCGGCAGATGCGCAACCGGCGGCCGCGCTGACTGTGACGGAGATGCTAAACGACCTGGAGTCTCGGATAGCCCATACGCCCGATCTGAAAGAATTGCATTGGATAGCCACCGATAGCCTGGGCGGCGATTGGGCTGAACAGTGGCGTGAGCCTGGCGTGACCGGCGACGCGCTGGCATTTCTTCAGTACACGTCTGGCTCCACCTCCACGCCCAAGGGCGTGATGGTCACACAGGCTAACCTGCTGCACAACCTGGAAATGCTCAAGCGGGCGTATGCGCTGGGCGAGCAACCCATCCTGGTCAGCTGGCTGCCGCTGTTCCACGACATGGGCTTGATTGCCGCCGCGCTCGAAACCGTTTACGCGGGCGGGCGTTGCGTTTTGATGTCGCCCGCGAGCTTTGTGCAGCGGCCGTTCCGCTGGCTGCGAGCGATCTCGCATTACCGGGCTTGCTTTAGCGCAAGCCCTAATTTCGGTTACGACCTGTGTGTGCGCCATATCGCCCCCCACGAACGCGAGACGCTTGACCTGAGCGGCTGGCAAATGGCGCTCAACGGAGCCGAGCCGGTTCGACCCCAATCGCTGGAGCGGTTCGCCGAAACGTTCGCCCCGTGCGGCTTTCGCCGCGAGGCGTTGTATCCAGGCTATGGTCTCGCCGAGGCGACCGTCTTTGTCAGCCTCGGCTCCAAAGGCCACGGCCCTGTTATCCAGTCCTTCAAGGTGACCCAGCTGGAGCGGCATCAAGTCGTTGCGGCGACGACCGGCGATGAAGATGCGCGGCGGCTCGTCGGCTGCGGTCACGCCTGGCTGGACGAAGCGATCGCGATCGTCGATCCAGAAACCCTGACGCGCTGCGCGCCGGGTCGGGTAGGAGAGATTTGGGTGTCCGGCCCGCACATCGCCCGGGGCTATTGGCATCGCCCGGACGAAACGGCGCGCACCTTCGACGCGCACCTCTCGGACACTGGCGAAGGCCCGTTCCTGCGCACTGGCGACCTGGGCTTTGTGCACGACGGCGAGTTGTTCATCACCGGCCGGCTCAAAGACCTGATCATCATGCGCGGTCTCAATCACTATCCGCAGGACATCGAACTGACGGTGGAGAATGCCCACCCGGCCCTGCAGCCGAATGCGGGCGCGGCGTTTTCAGTGGATGTCGGCGATGAGGAACGCCTGGTCGTGATGCAAGAGGTCAGGCGCGACTTCCGCGAGGTTGATGCGGAGCAGATCGTCGAGGCGATCCGGCAGGCCGTGACCGAACTGCACGAACTTCAAGTCTACGCCGTCGTGCTCCTCAAGCCAAAGAGTATTCCCAAGACTTCGAGCGGCAAGATTCAGCGCCGGGCCTGCCGCGCGCTGTTCCTCGACGGCAGGCTGGAAGCGTTGGCGACGAGCATCCTGGAGCCGATGGACACTCCGGCGGGCGAAAACATCGCCCCGTTGAAGCGCGAGACGCTGCTCGCCGCCGAGACTGAGGAACGCGCTGCGCTGGCGCGATCGTACCTCGAAGCGCAGATCGCGCGAGTGTTGCGCCGGAGTGTGCCCGCGCTCGACGCGGCGCAGCCGGTCAGCCGCCTGGGGTTGGATTCGCTGATGGCGGTTGAGCTGGCTAACGCGATCGAGCGCGATCTGGGGAGCGTCGTCTCGATGGTGAGCTTCCTCGACGGTTCCTCGCTGGCGGCAATCGCGGAGCAGGCGATCGTCGCGTTGAACGGTGGTAACGACTTAAGTCGTCACTACCAGGGTTCTGAAGCGCCGCTCTCCGTCGGTCAGCAGGCGCTATGGTCGCTGTATAAAATGTCGCCGCAGAGCGCGGCCTACAACCTCGCCGGCGCGATCCGCATTCGGGAACCGCTCGATGTCGCCGCGCTGCGAAGCGCTTTCCAAACGCTCATCGAGCGCCACGCCGTCTTGCGCACGACCTTTGCGCTCGTGCGCGGCGAGCCGGTGCAACGCATTCACGCTCGCCCCGATGTCTTCTTCCAAGCGCAGGCTGCGGCGGCGTGGAATGCGGACGTGTTGGCCGCGCATCTGGCCGCAGAAGCCTATCGCCCGTTCGACCTGGAACACGGCCCGCTGCTGCGCGTGCATCTCTTCACGCGATCGGCGGACGAACACATTTTGCTCTTGGCGCTTCATCACAGCGTGACCGATTTCTGGTCGCTGACCAACCTGTTCGCCGAATTGGGGCCGCTGTATCGGGCGGCGTGTGCGTCTGCGCCCGCAGCGCTTCCGCCGCTCGACGTGCAGTACACCGATTTCGTGCGCTGGCAGGCGGACATGCTGGCCGGCGCTGAAGGAGAAGCGCTGTGGGCGTATTGGAAGGAGCGCTTGTCCGGGGCCTTGCCTGTTCTGAATCTGCCCACGGATTATCCGCGTCCGCCGATTCAGACTTATCGGGGCGCGCAGATCGCATCGGTCTTGAGCGCGGAACTGACTCGCCGGCTCGAAGCGTTCAGCGCCGAGCAGCGCGTCACGCTGTACACGACGCTGCTGGCGGCATTCCAAGTGCTGCTGCACCGCTACACCGGCCAGGATGATATCGTGGTCGGCTCGCCGATGGCGGGTCGCAGCCGGGCGGGCTTTGCCGACGTGGGCGGCTACTTCGTCAACCCGGTTGCCCTGCGCGCCGATCTCGCCGGCGACCCGACCTTCGCCGGTTTCCTGGCGCAAGTGCGCCGGAGCGTGTTGGACGCGCTGCGGCATCAGGATTTTCCGTTTGCCACGCTCGTCGAGCGTTTGCATCCAGAGCGCGATTCCAGCCGCTCGCCGATTTTCCAGGTGATGTTTACCTTCCAACAGCCGCATCGCTTCGATGCGGAGGGACTCGCCGCGCTGGCTCTCGGCATCGACGGCGGACCGCTGGCGGTGAACGGGCTTTCTTTCAAGCCGGTTGCGCTGGAAGGGCGCGTGTCCCAGTTCGATCTGACGTTGACGGCGGCTCAAGTAAACGGCGAACTGGCCGTGACGCTCAAGTACAACACCGACCTGTTCGATTCGACGACGATGAAGCGCTGGCTGGGGCACTGGCAAACGCTTCTGGAAAGCAGCTTGTCGGCTTCCGATCGGCCCGTTTCCACGTTGAACTTGTTGACCGAGACCGAGCGCCGTCAATTGCTCGTGGACTGGAATGACACGCGAGTCGAGCGAAGGGATGATCGCTGCATCCACGAGCGCTTCCAGGCACAAGTTGAGCGCACACCCGAGGCGGTCGCACTGGTTTTTGAGGACAGGCAGTTGACCTATCGCGAATTGAATGAGCAGGCGAACCAGCTGGCCCGTCATCTGCGGCCGCTCGGAGTCGGGCCGGAAGTGCTGGTGGGGCTGTGCTTCGAACAGTCGCTGGAGATGATCGTGGGCGTGCTGGGTGTCCTCAAAGCGGGCGGGGCCTACGTGCCGCTAGAACCGACTTATCCTCAAGAGCGACTAGAGTTCCTTTTGGAGGATACCCGGCTGCCCGTGCTGCTGACTCATAGTTCGCTCCTGGCGCGGCTTCCGGCCGAGCGGCCGCAGGTCGTGTGCCTCGATACGGATTGGGAGACGATCGCGCGCGAGAGCACAGACAATCTGGATGATTGGGCGGCGCTGGAGAATCTGGTCTACGTGATTTACACCTCGGGTTCGACGGGACGACCCAAGGGGGTGATGGTCGAACACCGGCAACTCGTCAATTACGTCGATGGCGTTTCTGAGCGGATCGATTTTCCGGCCGGTGCGAGCTATGCGTTGGTCTCGACCGTAGCAGCTGACCTCGGCCACACGCTGATCTACCCGGCCGTGTGCAGCGGCGGGACGCTGCACATCATCGCCGGGGAGCGCCTCGCCAATCCGGAGCGCATGGCCGATTACTTCAACCGTCAGCCGATCGATTGCCTCAAGATCGTTCCGTCTCACCTGTCGGCCTTGCTCAGTTCGAGCGCGTTCGAGCAGAGCCTGCGCTGCCGGCGGCTGATCCTGGGCGGCGAGGCGTTGAGCCTGGGCCTGGCCGAGCATCTGCAAGCTATCCTATTCGATGGCCGGCTGTTCAACCACTACGGCCCGACGGAGACGACGGTAGGCGCGCTGGCCTGCCTGGTGGACCTGAACCAGATCGATCAGCGCGCGGCCACTGTGCCGATCGGCCGGCCGCTGGCTAACGTGCAGGTCTATGTGCTCGACGACGATCTGCGCCCCGTGCCGGTGGGCGTACCGGGCCAGGTCTACATCGGCGGCGAGGGCGTGAGCCGTGGCTATCTCAATCGCCCCGATCTCACGGCTGAACGTTTCGTGCCCAATCCATATATGACGATTGACGATGGACGAAAGACGAATGACAACCTTTGTCCTTCGTCGTCCGTCTCTCGTCTATACAAAACCGGCGATCTGGCCCGCTACCTGCCCGATGGCAGCATCGAGTTTCTGGGACGGGCGGATTTCCAGGTGAAGATCAGGGGATATCGCGTTGAATTGGGCGAGGTTGAAGCTGCGCTGGCGCAGCATCCGGCTGTCCGGCAGGCCGTGGTCGTGGCGCACAAAGAGCAAGCCGCGTATCAAGACCGGTTCACCGATCCGCCTGCCGCGAGCCGGCTGGCGGCCTACGTCGTCCTCGATCCGCTTGCGCCCATCAGCATCGGCGACTTGCGGGCCTTCGCCCAGGAGCAGCTGCCCGAATACATGGTTCCTGCGGCAATCGCTTTCTTGGATAAGTTGCCGCTGACCTCGAACGGCAAGGTCGACCGCGCTGCGCTGCCGGCGCTGGATGTGGCCCGCGCCGACCTCGATGGAAAATACGAATCGCCGCGCAGCCCGATTGAAGAAGTGCTGGCGCGGATGTGGGCTAATCTATTGGGCGTCGATCGGGTCGGCGTTCACGACAACTTCTTCGAGCTGGGCGGGCATTCTTTGATGGCGGTCCAGGCGATGGCTCAACTGCAAGACCTGTTTGCGATGGAAGAACCGCTGATCGCGCTGTTCTTTGAGAACCCCACGGTGGCCGGCCTGGCCGAGGCGCTGATCCAGACTCAAGCCCGGGATGGCAACGTCGATAAAATCGTCGAGACGTTGAACCTGGTGGCAAGCCTGTCGGACGAAGAGGTGGAGGCCATGCTGGCAAACCTGGGTGGAGACTTTATCCACGAATGAACACGAACACACACTTGCACCGCGCTTGCGCGCTTGCCCCCAGCCGCCGTCAGGTGGATTGAGTCCACAGGCGTCGGGGGCAGCGCAAGTGCAGGTGTGCGGTGCACAAAGTCCCCATCTTTTGGGGGAGTGCTCCCGTCTGCACGAACCGGCCCGTCCGGTTTGGGAGATAACATGCCGCCGGTCTTCAGCCTGATTGTTCCGGTTTATAACGGCTGCTCCTCGCTCGAATTGCTCTTCCGCTGCCTGGAGGCCCAATCCTTCCCGCGCGATCAGTTCGAGTGCCTGGTGGTGGACGATGGCTCGCAGGATGGCACGTTGGACTGGCTCAAGCAGTACAGGCCAGGCGTCAACCTGCGCTATTTCTCGCACCCCGTCAACCAGGGACGCTCGCAGGCGCGTAACACCGCCTGCGCCCAGGCCGAGGGGACGATCCTGGTCTTTCTCGACGCCGACATGCTGCCCGAGCCGGGCTGGCTGGCCGAATATCACGCGGCGTTCGAGACAGGCGATGTCGATGTTGTCTCCGGCGGGCGATATCATCTCAACCTGGGTGCGAAGACGGAAGAGCCGGGCGGCGCGCTGGCCCGCGCGTTGCAGGTTCCGCCGGAAGCCGTTCTGGTCGAAGACGTGTCCCGCCACTTCGAGCGCATCCGCGCGCTGGCGCAGTTGAGCATGTACCCCAGCCTGGCGATGCAACGGTTCGAGGCGCAATTGCCCCAGGCGTGCCGGGCGTATCCGGACAGCCTGTTGTGCGCTTACGCGCTGATTACCTCGAACGTCGCGGTGCGCCGTTCCACGTTTGAGCGAACTTCCGGCTTCGATCTATCGATGCGCCGGGGCGAAGACACGGAACTCGGCGTGCGGCTGTGGGAACTGGGCGCGCGGTTCGGATTCGCTCCAAACGCCAGGGCCTATCATCTGTATCATGCCGGGCAAGGCGACCGCGACAACACCTGGACGGAGCGCCTGGCGTTCTTCTATCGCCATCCTTATCTGCCGGCTTTCTTGATCACGTTGTGGTTTACCTATCACGATCAACCCGACCCCCATCCGCCGTCCCCGATGTTTGACAGCCTGACGGCGCTCCTGGCAGCGAAGCCGGCTCATCCCGATTTCGATCTGAGCGCCGAGTTCAATCGGGTCTACCGGCAGCCGTTACCGGCCGAGTGCATTTACGATCGCGAGTTCATGGCCGACTACTTCTGCGAGCATTCGGGGATCGCGCGCGACGTGGTCGAAGCCTATCTCGATCAGGCGGTAGCGCGCGGCTTGGTCGTCCAGCGGCGCGCGGGAAGCATCTGCTTCGACTTCAACCACACGACCAACTGGCTGCGCAAATGCACGCCCTATCAGCAGTACGAGTACGAACGTACCCGTTACGGCTGGCTTCGAGAATGGATTCCCGGCGCGTCCGTCAACCTTCAAGCCGAGCTGCCGGGCGCCGCCTCGGTTGGATCGAGAACGCCGATTGAGCTGCGCGTTCGTGGCCGGTACGAGATTCACATTCCGCCGGACGCCTTGCCCGGATCGACGTTGGAGGCGACGTTGAACATTCCGCTGCCCATCGAGCACGCCTGCCAGGCCGATGTGCAACTGATGAATTGCGAGCCGCCCGATCTGATGGACTATGCCGGCGGCGACCGCGCGCTGATCTATCAGTTGCCGTTAAGGCGCGGCGAGGACGGCGCGATCCGGATCAGCTACGAGTTTGCCTGTACGCTGCGCGAACACATCTCCCAGGAGCGATTCGGCGACGCGCCCTCAGACGGCAATCTCTCGCGCTTCCTGCGGCCCACCTACCCGCCGGCGCAACTGGTCAAGGCGCAGGACATTCTGAAAAAGATATTCCGTGGGCCGGTGGATAATTCGTACGCGATCGCGTGTGCGATCTATGCCTGGGTGCTGAATCACACGGTCTATCTTCAGAGCCATCTCAACGATTACCTGATCCTGGAGACGCGCTTCGGCCCGTGCGTGCATCTGGCGCGCCTGTTCGTCAACCTGTGCCGGCTGATGCGCGTTCCGGCGCGCGAGCAATGCGGCGCGCTGTTTGGCCGGGCGTCTTCGCCGGAAACGCCTCGGCGAGTGGAAGCCACGGGCCGGGTATACAACGTGCTCAATCACACCTGGGCCGAGTTCTACACGCCCACTCACGGCTGGGCACCCGTCGATTTTACGGCCAACGATCTGGGCCGGCGGATTCTCTCGCCGGTGAACGTGACCGATGCTCGGTTGCGCGCGCAGATCGCCCGCGAGACCGAAGTGTACGATGATTATTACTTCGGCAACCTCGATCCATTTCGACTCTACACGACGGCGCAGGCCAACCAACTGCCCACTTATCCGATCGTCAAATCTAAGATCGACCCGGAGACATTCCAACGGCTGATCACCCAGACGCGCCATAGCCTGACGTGTGATTTCTACCCGGTTGATGAGCAGCCTCCCGCCGCACATTTCGAGCCGTTCGGCTCGTCGGCCCCGGTCGTTTTGCGAACGCGCGAGCAGCGGCCGCTCAAGGCTGTCTTGACCAGCCTGGGATCGATCGGCGACGCGCAGCCTTTCTTCGCCCTGGCTCACGAACTGCGGCGACACGGACACGAGCCGGTCATCGCGATGGCGTCCTACTTTGAGGAACGCGCCCGGAGCCAGGGTTTTGCCTTTGCGCCGCTCGCCGGGGCAACCACCGAAAAGGACATGCTGCGCGAGTTCACAGCTCGCAACGTTGACCTGGCCGATCCCATCGACCAGGTGCGGCATTACCTGGCGATGACCCTGCCGGCGTTGCCCCAAATGTTCCGATCGCTGCGCGCGGTGTGTGAGGGCGCCGATGTGTTGATCAGCGCGCCGTTCCATCAGGCCGCGCGCATGGTTTATGATACGACCGATGTCCCATTCGTCACGATTCACCTCTCTCCGTTTGGCTCGCAGGGCAGCAAGGCGTTGCGCGAGGCCAGCGCTCCGATCATCAACACCTATCGCCGGCAGGAAGGACTTCCGGCATTGGACGATCCTTTGGGGGCCGATGGCGGGTCGCCGCAGCTCGCGCTGTTTGCCGTAAGCCCGGTTGTCTTTCGCCCGCCGGCCGAGTGGCCCGCGCACTATCACATCACGGGCTACTTCTTTCTCGATGAGGAGAACTGGCAGCCCGACCCGGCGTTGGCCGAGTTCGTCGAAGCCGGCAATCCGCCGGTTGTGTTCGCTTTCGGCAGCGTGCCGTGCGACGACCCGGAGCAGCTGACCGACCTGGTGTTGGCGGCGATTGAGCAGGTTGGGCGCCGGGCGGTGTTGCAGCACGGGCTGATCGGGTTGGGACGCGGCAGATCGTTGCCGGAGCAGGTGCGCGCGATCGGGTTTGTGCCTCATCGCTGGCTCTTTCCTCGCGCGGCGTGTGTGGTGCATCACGGCGGGGCCGGGACGACCGCGGCTACGTTTCGGGCCGGCGTGCCGGCCGTGTTTGTTCCGTGGTGGCTGGATCAACCTATCTGGGGCGAGTACGCGCGCGCGCTTGGCTGCGCGAGCGAGGTGATCCCGATCAAAGAGCTGACTGCCGAACGGCTGAGCTCGGCCATCGCCAAGGCTTCGGCTCCGCGCTATCGCCGCATGGCCGAGGCGCTGGGCCGGCGCGTGCGGGCCGAAGCTGGCGTGCGGGCGGCGCGAGTGTTGATCGAGCAAGTGGCAGCAGCCAGACGTGTGTCAAACAGGAGCAAGGCATGACCTCGGGTATCGAGTTGTCTCCAAAGCGGCGAGCACTCTTGGCCGAATTGCTGAAGAAGCAGGGCATCGACGTGGCGAGTACCCGTATCCCGCGCCGGGCGGGTGATCGAGCCAGAGCGCCGCTATCTTTTGCCCAGGAACGGTTGTGGTTTCTCGATCGGCTGGAGCCGGGCCGTGCGACCTATAACCTTCCGCTCGCCCTGCGGCTGCGCGGCCCGCTCGAGGTGAAGGCGCTAGAGCAGGCGCTCGCTGCGCTCGTCAGCCGGCATGAAGCCCTGCGCACGACCTTCGCCGATGTGGACGGCCGCCCCGAACAGGTGATCGGGCCGCCGGCCGCTGTTCCGCTGCCGATCGTCGACTTGCGCGCCCTGCCTGAGGCGGAGCGCGAGGACGTGCTGCTGCGCCGGGCGTATGAAGAGGTGCAGCGCCCCTTCGACCTGAGGCGAGGGCCGTTGTTCCGCAGTCTGCTCCTCTGGCTGGACGACGAATACTATGCGGTGGTCTTGACGCTGCATCACATTGTCATGGATGCCTGGTCGATGGAGGTGCTGGCGCGCGACATCGTCGCGCTCTACCAGGCCGCCGTGTCGGGCGCGCCGGCGCCGCTGCCGGAGCTCACCATTCAATATGCCGATTATGCCGTGTGGCAGCGCGAATGGCTGCACGGGAAGGTGCTGCAGGAGCAACTGGCCTATTGGAAACGGCAACTGGCAGGGATAGTGCCGGTGTTGAGCCTGCCCACGGATCGACCGCGCCCGCCGGTGTTGACCTATCGGGGCGCCGACTTCGCGTTTACACTGCCCAATGATTTGGTCGATGCGCTCAGGGACTTAGGCCAGGCGGAAGGCGCCTCGCTGTTTATGACGCTGCTGGCCGCGTTCAATGTTCTGCTCTATCGGTACACGGGCCAGGAAGATATCCTGGTCGGCTCGCCGATCACCAATCGCCAGCGCGCCGAGGTCAAAGATGTGATGGGGTTCTTTCTCAATACGATCGCGTTACGCACCGATCTGACCGGCAGCCCGAGCTTTCGAGAGCTGTTGCGCCAGGTACGGGCGACGGTCGGCGAGGCGTTCGCACACCAGGACCTGCCGTTCGAGAAACTGGTCGAGGAATTGCAGCCCAAGCGCGACATGAGCCACGCACCGCTGGTGAACGTGATGTTCGTTTTGAACACCAACACCTTTGCAGAACCGCCCCGGCTCGCCGAATTAACGGTGGAACCGTTGATTATCGAAAACCAAACGGCCAACTTCGATCTCACGCTGTCTTTGATCGATGTCGCGGGCTGGGAAGTGAGCGGTACGTTCGGCTACAACACGGACTTGTTCGACGCCGCTACCATCGCCCGCATGGCCGGGCATTTCCGGACCTTGCTTGAAAGTCTGGTGATCAAGCCTGACCAACCTCTATGGGATTTGCTGCTTTTGACGGAAACAGAACGTCGTCAATTGCTGGTCGAGTGGAATGACACCCAAACGAACTATCCACAGGCGGAATGTATCCACGCGCTGTTCGAAGCACAGGCCCGGCGAACACCGGAGGCCGTGGCGGTGGTGTTTGAAGACCGGTGGTTGAGCTACGGGGAACTGAACAGTCGGGCCAACCAACTGGCGCGCTGCCTGCAAAAGCTGGGTGTGGGGCCGGAGGTGCTGGTCGGGATTTGTATGGAGCGATCGCTGGACATGGTAATCGGGCTGTTAGGCATCCTCAAAGCCGGGGGCGCTTATCTACCGCTCGATCCCAACTATCCCAAAGAGCGTCTGGCGTTCATGCTGGCGGATTCGCGGGTAGCGGTGCTGCTCACCCAGGCGCAACTGGCGGCCCGGTTGCCGCAATCCGAGGCTGCGGTCGTTTGCCTGGATACCGAATGGGATGCGATTGCCGGAGAAAGCGTCGAAGACCTGGCGAGCTACCCGACCCTCGATAACCTGGCCTATGTGATCTATACCTCTGGTTCTACGGGGAGACCCAAAGGCGTGCTGGTTCCCCATGCAGGTTTGTTGAACCTGGTCTTCTGGCATATAGAGAGCTACCGCGTGAAGCCCACGGACCGGGCGACGCAAGTCGCCAGTATCGGGTTCGACGCCTCGGTGTGGGAGTTATGGCCGTATCTAGCCGCCGGCGCCAGCATCCATCTGATCGACGACGAAGAGACGCGCATCATGCCGGCGCGCTTGCGAGACTGGCTTATTTCCCGGCAGATCACGCTGAGCTTCCTCCCCACACCTCTGGCCGAGGCCGTGTTGTCACTTGAATGGCCCGAAAGCTACGACCTGCAAGTCCTGCTCACCGGGGGCGACCGGCTGAGTTCGTTTGCGCCGGCCGCGCTCAAATTCAAGTTGGTCAATCACTATGGGCCAACCGAGTCGAGCGTTGTGACGACGGCCGGCCGGGTTCCGCCGGAAGATTCCCAGGTTGGGCTGCCTGCCATCGGCAAACCCATTGCGAATACGCAGGTCTATCTACTCGATGCGCGCCTGCAACCGGTCCCGATCGGCGTGCCGGGGGAATTGTGTATCGGCAGCATCGGCCTGGCGCGCGGTTACCTCAATCATCCCGACTTGACCGCAGAAAAATTCATCCCGAATCCCTTCTGGAAGGATGAAGGCGGAGGGCGGAACGCTTCGCGTGAAGCTGAAACGCCTTCTTCATCACCTGCCCCCGAAGCGCACCCCCTGCCTGCGGCGGGGGCAGGTCGAAGGGGGCTCATCCCTCAGCCCGCGTCCTTCCGCCTTTACAGAACCGGCGACCTCTGCCGTTATCGCCCGGATGGGAATATCGAGTTCCTGGGGCGGATCGATCACCAGGTGAAAGTGCGCGGCTACCGCATCGAACCGGGAGAGATCGAAGCGGTGTTGGGGCAACATCCTGCGATCAAAGACGTGGTTGTCGTAGCTCAGGAGACCCCGCCCGACAGGCGTCTGGTGGCTTACGTCGTGCCGCGTTCGGCGCAGCCGCCGACGATCGCCGAGATGCGGGAATGTATACAGCAACGGTTGCCGGACTATATGATCCCGGCCGCGTTTGTGACGCTGGAGGCGCTGCCGCTGACGCCCAGCGGCAAGGTGGATCGGCGCGCATTGCGACTGCTGGGAGCGCCGGAGGAGGCCCGGCCGGAGCTGGCGGGCGCGTATGTAGCGCCTCGCAGCCCTGTGGAAACTACCCTGTCTAACATCTGGTCTCAACTGCTCAAAGTCAAGCAAGTCGGCGTCCACGATAATTTCTTCGAGTTGGGCGGCGATTCGATCCTCAGCATACAAGTCATCGCCCGCGCCAACCAGGCCGGATTGCATCTCACTCCCAAACAGCTCTTTCAGCATCAGACGATCGCCGAATTGGCGGCCGTGGTAAACACCGCGCCTGAGAACCAGGCCGAGCAGGGGCTGGTGACCGGGCCGGTTCCGCTCACTCCCATCCAACATTGGTTCTTCGAACAGGCGCTGCCAGAACCCCACCAGTGGAATCAAGCCCTGCTGCTAGAAGTGCGCGGGCCGGTCGATGCAGAGCGGTTGGAGCAGGCCGTCCGGCAGCTGTTGATTCACCACGACGCGCTGCGCTTGCGCTTCGAGCACAACGATACCGGCTGGCAGCAAGTGAACGCGGCCGGGGAGGGCGCATCGCCTTTCAGCCGGGTGGATTTGAGCGGGCGAGCCGAAGCGGAGCAAAAGGCAATCCTTGAGGCGACGGTCTCCCGTTTGCAAACGGAACTGGACCTGAAGGACGGCCCGCTGCTGCGAGTCGCTTACTTCGACCTGGGTACTGAACGGCCGGGCAGGCTCTTCATCGCTATCCATCATCTGGTGGTGGACGGCGTCTCGTGGCGCATCTTGCTGGAAGATTTGCAAACGGCTTATCGGCAGCTCGGCCAGGCTCAACCGATTTCTCTGCCGCCAAAGACGACGTCCTTTCAAGAGTGGACTAGACGGCTTGAAGCGTATGCCCAACGCGTGGAGTTGCGTACGGAACTGGACTATTGGCTGGAGCAGCCGTGGGCGGCGGTAGCCCCGCTGCCGACGGACATCCCGCACGCGAGCCGGGTCGAGGCTAATCGCGTGGCGTCGGAGCGCAGTGTGCTGGTGGAGCTGAGTGAGGATGAAACGCGGGCGTTATTGCAGACCGTGCCGGAAGCGTACCATAGCCAGATCAACGACGTGCTGCTGGCGGCGCTGGGGCTGACCCTCGCGCGCTGGACGGGAAAGCAGATGTTTTCGGTCGACCTGGAAGGGCACGGGCGGGAAGACCTGTTCGACGGGCTAGACCTGTCGCGGACGGTGGGCTGGTTCACCAGTCTATTCCCAGTGCTGTTGGCGGTAGAGTCAAACAGCGAAGTGGGCAAGACGCTGAAGACGGTCAAAGAGCATCTACGCGGCATTCCTCAGCATGGGCTGGGCTATGGCCTGCTGCGCTACCTGTGTCAAGATCGAGAAGTGGCTGATCGCTTGCAGACGTTACCGCAGGCGGAGGTGAGTTTCAATTATCTTGGACAATTGGATCAGACGCTGGCGGGCGAGTCGATGTTTGCTCCAGCCAGAGAGTCCACCGGCCCGGCCCACAGCCCGCTCGGAAAGCGGAACCACGTATTGGAGCTCAACGGCGCGGTAATCGAGGGGCGGTTGCAGATGGCCTGGGGCTATAGCGAAGACCTCCATCGGCGCGCGACGATCGAGCAGCTGGCGGAATGGTTCGGGGAAGCGTTACGAGGGCTGATTACCCATTGTCTCGCGCCGGAGGCGGGTGGCTACACGCCCTCGGATTTCCCGATCATGAAGTTCAACCAGCTCGAATTGGATGAGCTCTTCCCGGTGTTGGGCAAAGGCGTGGAGGACATCTATCCGCTGACGCCGATGCAAGAGGGGATGCTGTTTCACTGCCTGGTCGCGCCTGAGAGCGGCATGTATTTCGAGAGATTGAGCTGCACCGTGCGCGGCGAGTTGAATCCGGCGGCGTTCGAGCAGGCCTGGCAGCAGGCCATCGCGCGGCATACGATTTTACGCACCGCCTTCCAGTGGGAGCATCGGGCCGAACCGTTTCAGGTTGTATACCGGCAGGTCAGGTTTCCGATAGAATGGCACGATTGGCGGGAGCTATCCGCTGCCGAACAAGCCGAACGGCTGGCGGCGTATCTGGAAGCGGATCAAAAACTGGGCTTCGATCTGGCGCGCCCGCCGTTGCTCCGGCTGGCGTTCATGCGCCTGAGTGAAAACACCTACCAGCTTGTGTGGAGCCACCATCACCTGCTGCTGGATGGGTGGAGCATGCCGATGCTGCTGAAGGAAGTGTTTGGATTCTACGCGGCTTTCTGCCAGGGGCGGAGTTTACGGCTGGAAGCGCCGCGCCCGTATCGCGACTATATTGCCTGGTTGCAGCAGCAAGACCAGACGGCGGCCGAGGCGTTCTGGCGGAAGGCGCTGCACGGCTTCACCGCGCCAACCGCGTTGACGATCGATCGGACAGCGCGCAGCGCGGTTCTGGAAGGTGAAGGCGAATATGCCGGGCAGGGCCTGCGCCTGTCTGCGGAGACAACGGCCGCCTTGCAGCGATTTTCCCGGCAGCAGCAGGTGACGTTGAATACGATGGTGCAGGGGGCCTGGGCGCTATTGTTGAGCCGCTACAGTGGAGAGGAAGACGTCGTTTTTGGCGTGACGGTTTCCGGGCGTCCGGCGGAACTGGCGGGGATCGAGAACATCTTAGGCATGTTCATCAACACGTTGCCGTTGCGAGTGCGAACGCCGCCGGAGGGCAGGTTGTTGACCTGGTTGAAGGCGCTGCAGGCGCAACAAGTGGAACTTCGGCAATACGAATACAGCCCATTGGTAAAGGTGCAAGGTTGGAGTGACGTGGCGCGCGGCCGGCCGCTGTTCGAGAGCCTGGTGGTGTTTGAGAACTACCCGGTAGACTCCACGCAACGTGAAGGGGGGCAGGGCCTGGAATTGAGCAATGTGCAAATCGTGGAA
>DATDPU010000158.1:0-31420 GCA_035292585.1 Anaerolineae bacterium
AATGTGTCGACGACCTGTTGCGCTATGCGCGTGATCGTTTCAGTGCTATAGTCCATGCTGAGCCTCGGGTAGGGTGGGTTTTGACCAACTGCGATCCTACCCCAGGCTCATTCTCCCTGACAACCTTTGCGTGCACACGAGTTCCAGCGACGTTCGGGCGACCGTTGCGTGGTGCAAGTATGTCACAGATGAGAAATGACTTCAACAACGGTTTGTGAGTTGAACGGCTTCACGTTACAATGCGGTCATGGATAAGATCGAAGTCAAGCACCTGGACTTCTTTTACAACGGCAAGCAAGCGCTCAAGGATGTTTCGTTGAACGTCCCCGATCGGCGCGTCACCGC
This sequence comes from Anaerolineae bacterium, assembly GCA_035292585.1. Lineage (GTDB taxonomy): Bacteria > Chloroflexota > Anaerolineae > Fen-1058 > Fen-1058 > DASSFZ01. Next base: position 346 of record DATDPU010000158.1, read on the forward strand.
GCTGATCGGGCCGAGCGGTTGCGGCAAGTCGACTTTTCTGCGCTGCCTCAATCGCATGAACGATACGATCCCCGGCGCCCGCACCCACGGTCAGGTATTGATCGGCGGCGTCAACGTGCTCCTGCCTGCGCAAGACGTGGTCGATCTGCGTCGGCGCATCGGCATGGTCTTCCAGAAACCCAACCCCTTTCCGCAATCGATTTACGACAACGTCGCCTTTGGCCCGCGCGCGCTGAAGATGAAACTGACCAGCCTGGACGACACGGTCGAACAGTCGTTGCGCGGCGCGGCGTTGTGGGATGAAGTGAAGGGCCAGCTGAAAAGCTCGGCGCTCGAACTATCGCTCGGCGAGCAGCAGCGGTTGTGCATCGCGCGCGTGTTGGCCGTTCAGCCCGAAGTCATCCTGATGGACGAGCCGTGCTCGGCGCTCGACCCGATCGCCACCCTCAAGATCGAAGAGCTGATGCAGCAATTGAAGCAGGACTACACTATTGTGATCGTCACGCACAATATGCAGCAGGCCGCACGCGCCAGCGACTTCACCGGCTTCTTCTGGCTCGGCGAGCTGGTCGAGCATGGCCCCACCGAGAACCTGTTCGTTCGTCCAGAGCACGAACTGACCGAGGCTTACATCACGGGAAAGTTTGGATAACCTCACCCCCTCCCCCTGCCCCTCCCCCTCTCCTAATTCTGATAGGAGAGGGGGAGGGGTGCGCAGCCGGGGAGGGGGTGAGGTCAGGAGCATCGCGCGATGGAAGAAGCTAAACAGAGCGTTATCCAAGAATCGAGTTCGCAGCTCCGCCTGCGCTGGCCGACGGGCGACGTGCGGCCCATCCTGCGCCCGTTCGGTTCAGACAACGACGGTTTACACATTCAGGCGAAGCGAGGGGAGCCGGTGTATGCCTGTGCGGACGGCCGAGTAACCTACGTTGGCAAACCGAGCGCCGATCTTCCGCAGAGCCACCTGGGACGGCTGGACTACGTCATCCGCATCAAGCACGATTTCTTCCATACGAAGTACAGTACTGTGTATGGCTTCCTTCAGGCGGGCTCGGCCCGTGTGCGGCCAGGAGAAACCGTGGCGGCTGGTCAACCCATTGCGACAGTTGGCGCAGACGATCCGCCGCCTGGTCTCTACCTCGGATTGATCCTTGAGTGGACAGGCCGAGGCGACGCAGTGCAAAACATCGACCCGACGCCTTATCTCGATCCGCCGCCAGCCGAGATTGAAGAACCCAACGACGACGAAGAGCCTGAGGACGATGAACGGGTCCAAAAGAAAGTCGGCAAGAAACGCGCGCCGAAACCGGAGGCAGACGAAACAGAAACCGCAGAACCCACCCCGATCCAGATCGGCGCCACCTTCGCGCTGAATGATCGCCCGCGCGGCGACGACCGGCTCGGCTTCAAAGATTATGCCCGCGCCTTCGCCGCCATGCTGACTAATCCCGCCACCACGCCGCCGCTCACCATCGGCGTCTACGGCGCGTGGGGCATGGGCAAGTCGTTCTTGATGCGGCTGATCCGCGAGGCGCTGGAAAACGACAAGCCGGCCGATGCGCCAGAGTTCTGCTTCGTCGAGTTCAATGCCTGGGTGTACAGCGGCAGCGACAACCTGTGGGCCGGGTTGGTGAGTCGGATTTACGAGCGCGTCGAAGAGCGGCTGGGGGCGAGCGCCACGCGCGCGTTCCGACTGGGCCGGAATCGGGGCAAGCAGGCTCGCGGCATCTCGCTGCGCTTCATCGCCTCGGTCGCCGTGGCGGTGCTGCTGGCCGTGCTCGCCAACTGGAGCCAGATCGCCAAGATATGGGAAGACCTGCCTGCGCTGCTCAACGCTTCGTCTATCGTGGCGCTCGTCCTGGGCGTGGGCAGCGCGTTGATCAACACCTACAACTTCGTCAGCAAAGCTTACACCGAGCGCGCGCAACAACTCCGGCAGATGGCCGCGCAGCCGGATTTCCGTACCCGGATCGGCTTCATGGCCGACATCAAATCGGAGATCGATTTCGTCACCGGGTTATTGACGAAACAGAGCCAGGGCAAGCCGATCCGCGTCGTGATCTTCATCGACGACCTGGATCGTTGTTCACCGACCAAAGCGGTCGAAGTGTTGGAAGCGATCATGCTGCTGCTCTCCGAGGACGACTCGCCCTTCTACGTTTTCCTCGGCCTCGACGCGCGGGTGCTCGTCAAAGCGATCGAAGAACGCTACGGCCGGGTGCTGGTCGAGGCCGGCATCAGCGGCTACGAGTACCTCGACAAGATCGTGCAGATCCCGTTCACGATCCCCGCCACCGACGAGACGGGCATGAAGAACTACATCCGCGCGCTCCTGCCGCGCCCCGGCGAAGACTCGACGCGCGCCCTCATCCGGCCGGCCTCTCCTGCGCCCGACGGTCAACCTTCGGGAGGGACGCCACAGCCAACTAACCAACTAACTAACCAACCAACCAGCCCGCCCGCCAGCACACCACAGCAACCACAGCCGCACCACGAAACCCCGCCCCCGCCGCCGGCCGTCGAAGTGAGTTTCACCACCGACGAGCAGCAAACCTTCGACGATTTCGCGGCGTACCTCTCGCACAACCCGCGCCGCGCCAAACGCATCGTCAACATCTACCGCCTATCGCGCATGCTCGCCGATCGCGGTCGAGCCGGGCTGCCCGCCGCTCGATCGCGCCAACTGATCAAGTGGGTCATCCTGACCGAGCAGTGGCCGTATCGCATGGGGTTGATCATCGGCCAGCGCGAAAACGCCGCGCAACTGGGCGCGGGTATCGGCTCGCGAGACAGCGATGCGCTGGCCGGCCTGTACGACGCGGTCAAAGATAGACTGCAAAGCGAGCAGAGCAGACGCCTGCTGCACCTGGACGACGACCCGGAGATCTTCCTCAACTTCATCACGCGCGAATCAACGCCGATCACCGCCGCCGAGATGCGCGTCTTCGAGCCGCTCACTTTCAATCTGAATCCCGCGCTCGGCGGCGAAATCCGCTTGATGCTGGCGAAAGCGCACACCATGCCTGCCCCGACGCCAGGCGAAGAAGTGAACGGCGTCAAGCGCGAGCAGGAGCAAGGTGATCCGAAGCGCCGAGGCGAAGAACAAGATTGATCACCACTAGACCTCCGAGGTCTACAAGAGTTTTGCCGGACGAGACCGCTTGTGAGAGACCTTGGAGGTCTAATGCTTCAACAATCTGAAGTTGCGTAGTTCCCGCCGCAGTTGAACTGCGGCGGACGGCAGTTGCACTGCCGTCCGAACCCCGCAAAATTAAGTGGTCGGGGTACTAGTGCCAGCTAAAAGGAGCTGGCTGTAACTGGCAAAGCGCGCTATAATCTGAACGCCGCTGACTTTGACCGGCAGCGAGCAAACTAACAAACCATCAAACTATTCTTGCTTCACCGCTTGGATCGCACCGACGACCGAGACGGAGAGCGCACAAGATCATCGTGCTTTCTCGCGCCTGCTTGCGATTCTCGCAACGGGCGTTTTTTGTTTCTCCATTCTGCATTCCACATTCGTCCGACCTGCTATCAGTTCACCTGAAGGAGAGTCAAACATGGATCGCAAGAAAGTCGCCCTCCCGTATCTGCATGGCAAGAAGTCGCGCGGGGAGCCGATCACGATGGTCACCGCCTACGATTACCCCGGCGCGCTCGCCGCCGACGCCGCCGGCATCGACCTGATCCTCGTCGGCGATTCGCTCGGCATGGTCGTGTTGGGATACGAATCGACCGTGTCGGTCACGATGGACGATATGCTGCACCATGCCGCTGCCGTCAAACGCGGCGCGAAAGCCGCGTTCATCATCGGCGACATGCCGTTCCTGTCCTACCAGACCGACGCCAAAGAAGCGATCCGCAATGCCGGTCGCTTCATCCAAGAGGCCGGCAGCGATGCGGTCAAGCTCGAAGGCGGCGCGGAGATGGCTGCCACGGTCAAAGCGATCGTCGACGCCGGCATCGCCGTGATGGGTCACATCGGCCTCACGCCGCAATCGGTCTCCAAGCTCGGCGGCTATCGGGTGCAGGGCAAGACGGCGCGCGCAGCCATGAAGCTCCTGGACGATGCGCTCGCGCTGGAGCAGGCCGGCGCGTTCGGCCTCGTGCTCGAATCGGTCCCTGATCGGGTGTCGGAATTGGTGAGCCGGCGCTTGAGTATCCCCACGATCGGCATCGGCGCAGGCGTCGGCTGCGATGGGCAGGTGCTGGTGTTCCACGATCTGCTCGGCTATTTCGATCGGTTCTCGCCGCGCCACAATAAGCGCTACGCCAACCTGCGCGAGACGATCGTCGACGCGCTCAACCAATATCGGAGCGAGGTTGAAACGCGCGCCTTCCCCACCGCCGAAAACTCATTTTCCATTGACGATACAGAATACGCGGCGCTGTTAGAAGCGCTCCCCTCTCCCAATGGGCGAGGGGTCGGGGGTGAGGTATGAACATCTCGATCATCGGCACCGGCGCCATGGGTGAGCTGTTTGGCGCGCGCTTATCCCGTGTGGCGAACGTGGCGCTGCTCGGCGCCTGGACGGAGGCCGTGCGCACGATGCAGCGGGATGGCATCCAGATCGAGGATGAAGGCACGTTTCGCGTCCACGCAGCCAACGACCCCGACGACGCGCCCCCGGCCGATCTCGCTATCGTGCTGGTCAAAACGTATCAGACTGAGCGAGCGGCGCGCTGGACTGCCCGTACGCTGAAACCGACGGGCCTCGCGCTCACCCTCCAGAACGGACTGGGCAACATCGAGTTGCTGGCCGCGCAGGTTGGCGTCGATCGGGCGATGCTGGGTGTCACAACACAAGGCGCGACCCTGATCGGGCCGGGGCACGTCCGATCGGGTGGCCGCGGCACGACGCACCTGGGGTTCCTGCCGATCGAGCGCGCCGCGCCGCGCGACTGGTCGGCGGACAGTCTGGCCTATGAAACGACGGCGTTGCTCAACGCGGTGGAGCTACCGAGTATCGTCAGCGAGAATGTCGAGGCGCTGGCCTGGGGTAAAGTGCTCATTAACGCGGCGATCAACCCGCTCACCGCGATCTTGCGCGTGCCGAACGGCGCTCTGGTCGAGTCAAACGAGACGCTCGAGTTGATGCGCGCGATCGTCGCCGAGGCGTCAATGGTGGCGCAGGCGCACGGTGTCCGTCTGCCGTATCCCGATCCGTTCGAGCGTGTGAAGCAGGTTGCGCAGGCCACGGCGGCGAACACCTCGTCGATGCTGCAAGACGTGCTGAAAGGCCGGCCGACCGAAATCGACGCGATCAATGGTAAAATCGTCGAGCGTGGGCAACAGGTGGGTGCGCCGACGCCGGTCAACTCAGCGTTGGCGGCGTTGGTTCGCGCGCTGGAAAAGAGTTACACCGCAGAGAGCGCAAAGAGCGCGAAGAAAGCGTTGAATCGGGTTCTGAACGGGGAGGCGTGAGAAGATCGGCTTGCCGGGATCGAAGTCGTGCTACAATATCCTTGCAGACTTTTAACGCGATGGGAGGCGACAGATGACTGTTGTTGTAAAAAGCTCGGAAGAGAATACTATCGCCATTCCGGCTCACCTCATGGAAGCGCTGAATCTGCGCGAGGGAGAAGAGGTTAAGGCAATAGTAGACGGCGAGACGTTACGCCTGGCCCGCCTGGGCAAGTTCCTCGGTTTGCGCGGCGCGTTGGCCGGTGACGAGGCCTTTGACCGCGCGCTGGAGCTGAACGATCAGGCATGGCGAGCATGGACGACAACGCCGTCTGCCTAGATACCAGCGTCCTGGTCGCTTATCTGCGCGGCAACGAACCGGGCGCTGCCGCCGTCGAGCGAGCTGTCAAAGACTATGCCTGTCGCGTCACGGCGATTACCGTATACGAACTGCTCTTCGGCATGGCCCGCGCACAGAAGCGTGTAAGCGAGGAAGCGCTGCTGGACGTCATGTTGACCTTGCCCTTTGATGATACGGCTGCCCGGCGCGCGGCCCAATTGCACGCCAGCCTGATCGGACAGAATGCCGATATCGGCGTGAAAGACACGCTGATCGCCGCGATTTGCCTCGCGCAGAACCTTCCCCTGCTGACGCTCAACGAGCGCCATTTCTCGCGCGTGCCCGGTCTGCGCCTTCTCGACCCGGCCACGCTTCTCGCGTAGCAAGCTTAAAATCAACAGACTCGCCTTCACTTGGAGGAGATTCGCTTTGAGACTCTCTCATCACTTCGGTTCGACCTTGCGCGAAGCGCCCGCCGGCGTTGAAGCCATCAGCCATCAGCTCTTGCTGCGCGCCGGCTTTATTCGCCAGTTGGGGCAAGGGCTGTTCTCGTACCTGCCGCTCGCAAAGCGCTCGCTCACCAAAATCGAGAACATTTTGCGCGAAGAGATGAACGCGATCGGCGGCCAAGAGCTGACCATGCCGGTGGTGCACCCCGCCGAGGTGTGGCAGGCGACCGGGCGCTGGTATTCGGTCGGGCCGGAGATGGCGCGTTTCAAGGACCGCAAAGAGCGCGATATGGTGCTGGCGATGACGCACGAGGAAGTCGTCGCCGATCTGTGCAAGACCGAGATCAAGTCCTATCGCCAGCTGCCGCAGCTGGTCTACCACATCCAGACCAAGTTCCGCGACGACCCGCGCCCGCGCGCCGGGCTGATCCGCGTGCGCGAGTTCACCATGAAAGATTCGTATAGCCTCGACCTGGATGAGGCCGGGCTGGATAAACAATATCGGGCGCACTACCAGGCTTACTTCAATATCTTCAACCGCTGCGGCGTCCCGGCGATCGCCGTCGGATCGGATGTGGGGATGATGGGCGGCAGCCTGGCGCACGAGTACATGTACCTGACGCCGATCGGCGAAGACACGCTGGTGCTGTGCCGGCGCTGCGGTTATGCCGCCAACCGACAAATCGCACAATTCGCCAAGCCGCCCGCTCCGCCCGAAACGCTGAAGCCGATCGAGAAAGTTCCGACGCCCGACACCAAAACGATCGAGGCGCTGGCGACGCTGCTCGGCGCGCCGAAGCGCAAGACGGCCAAGGCGGTGTTCATGATCGCCGGTCACGAAGAGGAAGGGCGCACGCGCGAGGAATTCATCTTCGCCGTGATTCGCGGCGACATGGAAGTGAACGAGACCAAGTTGAGCAACGCCGTCAAAGCCGACTGGCTACGCCCGGCGACCGACGACGAGATCCGCGCCGTGGGCGCGTCGCCCGGTTACGCCTCGCCGATCGGACTGCAGAACGTGACGATCATCGTCGATGAGAGCGTGCCCGCTTCGCCCAACCTGGTCGCGGGCGCGAACGAAGAAGGTTATCACTTGCTCAACACTAACACGCCGCGCGATTATGCCGCGTCGATCGTCGCCGATATTGCGGCCGCCGGCGACGGCGATGCCTGCCTGCGCTGCGGGCAGCCGCTCTACACGGCGCGCGGCGTCGAGGTGGGCAACATCTTCAAGCTCGGCGCCCGCTATTCGGCCGCGATCGGCGCAACGTATCTCGCCGCCGACGGCGCGCAAAAACCGATCGTGATGGGATCGTACGGCATCGGGTCGGGCCGGCTGTTGGCCTGCGTCGCCGAGGAGCATCACGACGACAAGGGCCTGATCTGGCCGATCACGGTCGCGCCGTATCACGTGCAGCTGGTCGCGCTGTCCGGAAATGACGCGCGCATCAACGAAACCGCCGAACGCCTGTATCGTGCGCTGCTCGACGCCGGGATCGAGGTGTTGTACGACGATCGCGACGAAAGTCCGGGCGTCAAGTTCGCCGACGCCGATCTGATCGGGCTGCCCCTGCGGCTCACCGTCAGCGCCAAATCGATCGGCAAAGGCGGCGTCGAGCTGAAACGGCGCGATCAGAAAGAGTTCGAGATCGTCGCCGAAGCCGATCTGATCGGGCGCGTGCGGGCCGAGATCGAATCCATGTTGGAAGCGATTCGGGCGAAGGTGGTTGAAGCGGCGTTCAAGTGAGGCGTGATTACGTACTACGTCATACGTAGTACGGGGTTCGTATGCAAATCCTTACTACGATTGAAACCTTCCGTCAGGCCAAGTCCGCTCGGCCCGGTACGTGGGGCCTGGCGCCGACGATGGGTTATCTGCACGAAGGCCACCTGTCGCTGGTGAGGCGTGCGCGGGCCGAGAACGACCGCGTCGCCGTCAGCATCTTCGTCAACCCGACCCAGTTCGGCCCCCACGAAGACCTGGCCGCTTATCCGCGCGATCTGCAGCGCGACCTCGATCTGCTGGAGCCGCTCGGCGTCGATCTGGTCTTCCATCCCGCGCCCGAAGTGATGTATCCGCCACACTTCCAGACGTACGTGACTGTAGAAGAGGTGACCCAGACGCTCGAAGGCGCGGCGCGGCCGGGGCACTTTCGCGGCGTGGCGACGGTGGTTGCCAAGCTGTTCAACATCGCCCAGGCCGATCGGGCCTACTTCGGGCAAAAGGACGCGCAGCAGGTCATCGTGATCAAGCGCCTGGCGGCCGATCTGGCGCTGCCCATTCAGATCGTCGTGTGCCTCACCGTGCGCGAGCCGGACGGCCTGGCGATGTCGAGTCGGAACACCTATCTCGACCCGGCGCAGCGCAAAGCCGCCACGATTTTGCATCGGGCGCTGAATGTCGCCAAAGAGCGCTACGACATGGGCGAGCGAGCGGGCGGGGTCCTGCGCGGCGCCATGCGCTCTACGATCGAAGAGGAACCATTGGCAGTCATCGACTATGTCTCCGCCGCCGACCCGACGACGTTGCTCGAACTCGATCGCGTTGGAGACAACCTGCTCTTATCGTTGGCGGTGCGCATCGGCAAGCCGCGGCTGATCGACAACTTTTTGCTTGAGCAGGGACAGTGGATGACAGGAGAGTTGGCAAGCGGGTAAATTGGGAGTTGGTAGATTGGCAGTCGGTCAGCCGATCAACTAACCAATTACCACTTACCAATCTACCATTACCCACCTACCACCCGACCATGTTACTCACCCTCGACGTCAGCAACACCACCATCAAAGCCGGCATCTTCAGCGGCGACAAGCTGTTGGCCGATTGGCGCTTCGCGACCGAACGGCACAAGCTGGCCGACGAGTATGCCATGCTGCTGCTCAGCCTGTTTCAAGCCGGCGGCATACCGGCCAGCGAGATCACCGGTGTGGCGATCTCGTGCGTCGTCCCGCCCCTGCGCGCAGTCTTCGATCAGTTCGCGCGCCGTTACCTGCACGTCGATCCGGTCATCATCGGGCCGGGCGTGAAGACCGGCATCAAGCTGGCGGTCGACAACCCGCGCGAGGTCGGTTCCGATCGCGTGGTCAATTCACTGGCGACGCATCGGCTATACGGCGGGCCCGCCATCGCCATCGCCTTTGGCACGGCCACCGTATTCGATTGCGTTTCCGCCGAGGGCGAGTATCTGGGCGGCGCGATCGCGCCCGGTATCGTCGTCGCGCTCGAATCGCTGACCCAATCGGCGGCGCAGCTTTATCAAGTCGAATTGGTGCGTCCGCCGAAAGCGATCGGCAAAAACACCGTCCACACCATGCAGTCGGGCCTGGTGTTGGGCTACGCCGGGCTGGTCGAGGGCCTGGTCAGCCGCTTGAAGCGCGAGATGACGGCGGACCCGCGTGCAAAGGTGACGGTGATCGCCACGGGCGGGCTGGCCGAAGTGATCGCGCCGGAGACTGAGGCGATCGACCTGATCGATCAGCAGCTCACGTTGAAGGGGTTGCGGTTGATTTACGAACTCAACAAGCCATCGAGCTAACCACTAACAAACTAGCCAACGAACTGTTTGATAGTTGGCTGGTTGGCTCGTTTGCTGCGGAGCACTATGACCGAATATTCCTGGTGGGTCGGCGGCCAGATCGGATACCTCGACACGGGTGACGGCCGCGTGGCCTACCGCTATTGGGACGAGGCGCGCCAGGCGCCTCGGACGCTGCTGGGCATTCACGGCCTCGGCGGCAACAGCGAGAACTACATCGCGCTGGGAGAGGCGCTCCAGCCCGAGGTCGCCGTGTATGCGATCGATCTGGCTGGCAACGGTGAATCGGGCACGCCCGGCGATGTGGCCGGTCACACCGTGCACTGGCGGAATCTCGACGCGCTGTCAGCCTTCATTCGAGCACAACATCCACAAGCCAGGCGCTACCTCGCCGGTTACAGCCTCGGCGCGGCTTACGCACCCGCCTGGGTCGCTCGCAACGGGCGCGCCGTGAGCGGCCTGATCTTGTTCGCCCCGCCCTACCGCAACGTCTTCAAGTTGCCGCCGCATGTGGCGATCGCGTTTCAAGTCCTCACCCGGCTCATGCCCCGGCGCTACATCCGGGTCGTCGCCCGCTCGAACCAGCGGATCGAGCCGCGTTACCTATTCGAGATGAGCAGCGACAAGTTCATTCGCGCCCGCACACTGCGCGCGCTCAAAGCCTCGGCGGATATCGTGCCGATCGGCGAGCGCGCCTTGCCGCACGTCACCCTGCCCACGCTGATCGTCCACGGCGATGCCGATGCGGTGGCGAAGCCCGATGGCGCGCGCCTGGCCTACGCGCGATTGGGCGCGGCGGATAAAACGCTGGCGTGGATACCCGGCGCGCAGCACGATCTGTACGACGTGTTGAGCGGCGTCAAAAACAACGCGGTGAGCGACGAGCAGCGCGCGCAGGTGATCGGGGTTGTGCGCGAGTGGCTGGAGCGTCACTGAAGTGACAGTAAGCAGTGGATAGTGAACAGTAAGCAGTGAGCAATGCTCTTTCGTAATTCTACATTCCACATTCTACATTCATCATGGAACCTATCCCGCTTCTTCAAAACAAACACATCCTCCTCGGCGTGAGCGGCGGCATCGCCTGCTATAAAGTCGTCGACCTTGCCAGCCAGCTCACCCAAGCCGGCGCGCAGGTCGATTGCGTGCTCACCGAGTCGGCGACGAAGTTCGTCGCGCCGTTGACATTTGCCGCCGTGACCGGCCGCCCGGCGTTGACCGATGCCGATCTGTGGCGCGCCGATCAGCATGTGCCGCACGTGAGCCTGGGTCACAGCGCAGATCTAATCGTGCTTGCTCCGGCGACGGCCAATACGCTGGCTAAACTCGCGCACGGCCTCAGCGATAATCTGCTCACGGTCAGCCTGCTCGCCGCGAACGGCCCGCTCCTCATCGCGCCGGCGATGGATGCCGGCATGTGGGAACACCCGGCCACACAAGCCAGCGTCGCCGCATTGCGCGCGCGCGGCGCGACGCTCGCCGGGCCGGTCGAGGGGCGCATGGCGTCCGGGCTGATCGGGCTGGGGCGCATGGTCGAGCCTGAAGAACTGCTTGGCTGGATCCGCGTGACGTTGGGCCGGCAGCACGCGCTCGGCGGTCGCCAGATCGTGGTGACGGCCGGCGGCACGCACGAGGCGCTCGACCCGGTGCGCTTCGTCGGCAATCGCTCGAGCGGCAAGCAGGGCTTTGCGTTAGCGCAAGCGGCGATCGATCGCGGCGCGGACGTGACGTTGATCGTCGGCGCGACGCCGCTCCCGACACCGATCGGCGCGCAGTGCATCGACGTGGAATCGGCGCAGGAGATGCGCGACGCCGTGCTGGCGGCGTGCCGCCAGGCCGACGCGCTGCTCATGGCCGCCGCCGTCGCCGACTTCCAACCGGAGCAGGCCGCCGACCAGAAAATCAAGAAGACGAAGAACACGCTGGAGCTGGCTTTGAAACTTGTCCGCACCCCCGATATCCTGCTGGCGGTGAAACAACAACGCCAAGCGCTCAAGCGGCCCCACGTCGTGATCGGGTTCGCCGCCGAGACCCGCGATCTGATCGAGAACGCGCAGGCGAAGCTGGACAGCAAGAACGTCGATCTGATCGTTGCCAACGATGTGTCGGCGCGCGACGCCGGGTTCGCCGTCGACACGAATCGCGTGACGCTGCTCGACGCCGGCGGCGGGATCGAGACGCTGCCCATCATGAGCAAGGCGCAGGTCGCGGAGCGGGTGATGGATCGCCTGGTTGCGTTGTTGAAGCCCTGACCGCCGATTCGCAGTGTAAGCCGACCCTCAACCTTAATCCCCTTCTCGTGCAGGGTATAATTCCATCATCTCAAGTTTTGAGAAACCCGGTTTCTGGCAGAAACCGGGTTTCTAAATGAGGTGGGCATGTTCGAGAGAACCATCATCGTCCTCGAAGGCGACCAGACCGGCCAGGAGTTGTTGGAAGAGTCGCTGCGCGTCATTGACCCGAACGTGATCCGCGCGCCGTTGAAGTTTCAACGCTTCGATCTGTCGCTCGCTAACCGCCGCGCGACGAAGAACCGCGTCGTGTACGAAGCCGCCGAAGCATTACGCGCGACGGGTTTGGGATTGAAAGCGGCGACGATCACGCCCGAAGAGCCGGGCGATGTGGGCAGCCCCAACGCGATCCTGCGCGAGGCGATCGACGGTAAGGTGATTCTGCGCGTGGGGCGACGGCTGCCCGGCGTCCGGCCGGTCGGCGGCGTCTCCGCGCCGGTTGCCGTGGTGCGCATGGCCGTCGACGATGCCTACGGCGCGAAGGAGTGGCGCGAAGGGTCGGGGCTGGACGAAGCCGCCTATCGCACGGAAATGATCACGCGCGGGACGTGCCATGCCGTCGCCGAGTTCGCCTTCCAATATGCGCAGAAGACCGGCGCGAAAGTGTTTGGCGGGCCGAAGTACACCGTCAGCCCGGTATACGAAGGCATGTTCAAGGAAGAGCTCGACGCGGCTGCGCGGCGTCACCCGAACGTGCGCTACGAGCCGCAGCTGATCGACGCGACGTATGCACTGCTGCTGGTGAAGGCGGGCGAGGCGCTGGTGATCCCGGCGCTCAATCGCGACGGCGATTGCCTGAGCGATCTGGTGTTGCAAATGTTCGGCTCGATCGCCGGCAGCGAGTCGCTGCTGCTGAGCTTCGACGAGCAGTTCCAGGTGAAAGTGGTGATGACCGAAGCGCCGCACGGCACCGCGCCGGGCCTGTATCGGAAAGATGTCGCCAATCCGCTGGCGATGATCCTGGCCGGCGCGGCGCTGCTCACCTATGTCGGCGTGCCCGAAGCCGATCGCGCCTCGCGCGCAATCTACGAATCGGCCTTCGAGGCGATTTACGACGGGATCACGACGGCCGATCTGGGTCACCACATCGGCACGACCGAGTACACGGACGAGGTCATCAAGCGGGTGAGAAAGAAACTGGAGGTGTAGGAAACGCTGGGGTAAGGCGGCGAGCTCAACTCGCCCAGTTCTCAAGTTGGAGATTGGGAACGCGCTCGAAGTGCCCGGTGTTGCGGGTCACGAGCGTGTAGCCCCGCGCCAACGCCGTGGCGGCAATAAGCAAGTCGGCGTCGGGGAGCAACTGGCCTCGGCGGCGCAGGGTTGCGTGCAGATCAGCAGCTACGCGACAGATCGATATATCCAGCACGATGATTTCGTTCGTCTGTGCGAAGCGTTCAAACCTTTCAAGTTTGGCCGCAGCCTGAGAGAACTTCAAGCCGCGCAACGCTTCGTAGAAGGTGATCAGGCTTATACTAAAACGGCCTGCTTCTTCCACATACGCACGCGCTCGTGTGGCAATCGGTTCGCGCCCGTTCAGGACGTACGAAAAGGTATCTGTGTCTAGCAGCTGTCTCACTTACCACTCCAGCTCTCGATCACCGAAGAATGAATCGGATGGGCGAACAGCCTGGAGAAACTGCTGCCACTCGTCTTCGCTCAAGTCACTCAGCAAACCAATGATGCTCAGCGCAGCTTCTTTAGCCTCGCCATTTGGCTGTTCGAACGTCACCGTGACCTCCTGCGGCTCCGGCACGTCCACCGGCTCCAGCAGCTCGACCCGTCCGTTGCGGTAAATACCTTTAACCTCCAACATAGCCATCACCCCCTTTGCGCAATCGGATTATACTATCAGCCAAGATTTATGCCATCGGAGGAAATGTTATGCCGGTTAACTTTGACGAGAAAGGGATGAGGCGCATTGACCAATATATCGAGCAACTGTTCATCCCACGGGACGCGGCGCTCGAACAGGGGTTGAAAGACGCCGAACGGGCGGGCTTGCCGTCGATCAACGTCTCGGCGAACGAGGGTAAGCTGCTGTACCTGATCACTAAACTAGCCGGCGCAACGCGCGTCCTGGAGATCGGCACGCTGGGCGGTTATAGCACAACCTGGTTGGCCCGCGCGCTGCCAGCTAATGGGCGAGTGGTCACGCTCGAACTGGAGCCTAAGCATGCGGAGGTGGCGCGCAAGAATCTCGATCGGGCCGGCGTGGGCGATCGGGTCGCGATCCGCGTCGGGCGCGCGGTCGATACGCTGCGCGCAATGGCCGATCGCGGCGAGGCCCCGTTCGACGTGATTTTCATCGACGCCGACAAAGACGCCTACGTCGAGTATCTGAACCTGTCGCTTCAACTGTCGCGGCCGGGCACAGTCATCCTGGCCGATAACGTGATTCGCAATGGCGCGGTGCTGCAAGCGCAGCCGGCCGAGCGGAGCGCGCGTGAGGTGCGTGAGTACAACGCCGCGTTGGCCGCCCAGCCGCGCCTCGATTCATTGATCTTGCCGATCATCCGCGACAACCTGGACGGGTTATCGATTTCGATCGTGAAACACGATGAGGTAAACAGGTAACAGGTTAGGACTTACGCAGTTGGTGCGGCAGTTGCACTGCCGCCGCCTCATCTGCCGCAGTACAACTGCGGCAGCAACATGCAACTGCGTAAGTCCTGAGGTATCACGTATTGGAGGTTAGCCATGCAACTCTACTTCTTGCGTCACGGCTTGGCCGACTGGCCGAATTGGGATGCGGCGCGCGACGACGAGCGCCCGCTCACCGATGCAGGCGCGGCGAAGATGAAGGCCGAGGCCAAGACCATCCAGCGGCTCGATCTCAAGTTGGATGCCATCCTGTCCAGCCCGCTCGTCCGCGCCTGGCAAACGGCCGAGGCGGTCGCCAAGCGGCTCAACCTGGAAGTGAACGGAGAGCCGGCGCTGGCGCCCGGTTTTGACGTGAAGCGCTTGCGCGCCATAGTGCGCCGCCATGCTCAGGCCGATGCGCTGATGCTGGTGGGGCATGAACCCGATTTCAGCGGGACGATCGCGCACTTGATCGGCGGCGGCCGCGTGGTGCTGAAGAAGGGCGGCGTGGCTCGCGTCGATCTGGACTCGCTCGATCCGCTGAGCGGCGCACTCGTGTGGTTGCTCGCGCCTAAAACGCTGATCGGCGACTGACGCAGCGCATCGGGCTTGATCTGAACAAGGCTTTCGTCAACGAAGAACATGCGGTTCTCCGCGCGCTCTGCGCTTAGATCGGCATTGCCGGCGCAGTGGCTTGTGCCAGCTGCCAAATGGGGGTAGGATCGGGTCAAGTACGACTTACAACTCTTCAGGCGAGCGCGCATGACGAGGAACAAAACGACGAGGCACGCATGAGTACCGCGCTATCCGAGCAACGGGTTCGGTTCCGAGAGTTTCGATTCGAGGACATCCCCGCGCTGGTCGATCTCCTCAATCAAACTTTCCCCGATACGCCCACGACCGTCGAGACTGAAGCGCATTTCGAAAAATCCTACCCGCCGGACAACCCGCGCTTGCGCTTCGCCGTGGAGACAAACGAGGGACGCTTCATCGGGATGGGCGCCTGCCTCAAACCGTTCTGGGTGAATGCGCCCGGCGTCTATCATCTTTGGGGTCTCGTCGATGCGGAGTGGCGCCGACAAGGCATTGGCCGCGCACTGCTGGCCGAACTGGAACCGTTTGCGCGCGAGCATCAAGCGACCCGGCTGTGGTCGGACTGCCGTGAGGATTTCGACTTTGCGATCCGCTTCTTCGAACAGGCCGGGTTCAGCAACTTTGGGTTGCGTTTCGAGTCGAAACTCGATCTCACAAACTTCGACGAGTCGCGCTTCGCCGACGCGATTGATCGCGTTCTGGATGCAGGTTTTCAGCTCAGCACGCTTGCCGCCGAACGCTCGACCAACCCGAACGCCGATCACGTGCTGTACGAGCTCGATCACGCCACCCGGCAAGATGTGCCGCTGCCCGGCGGCGCGGTATCGAATATGTCCTACGACGATTTCCGCAAGGTGATGCTGGAAAGCCCCGACGCGGACCCCACGGCGGTGATCATCGCCAAGCACAGCCAGAAGTACGTGGGCCTGACTGCGCTGTGGCTGCCGCAAGAAGGGCCGGCCTACACCAACATGACCGGCATCTTGCGCGAGTATCGAGAACGCGGGTTGGCGTTGGCGCTCAAGCTGTTGTCGATCCGCGTGATGAAAACGCGCGGTTACGCCGAGGCGCGCACCACTAACGATACCGCCAATCCGGCCATCCTGCGCCTGAACGAGAAACTGGGTTATCAACCACTGCCCGGTTGGCTGCAATGGGAAAAGACGCTGTAGATTTGCGATTGCGAATTTTTAACGTGAGTGGAGAGCGGATGGATGCCTACAAGACGATCATCACGCTGCGGGCCGTGCGCCGCTTCCAGGCAACACCCATCCCTCCCGACGCGCTGCATCGGATTCTACAGGCCGGGCGGATGAGCGGTAGCAGCAAGAACACGCAACCCTGGACGTTCGTCGTGATTCACACTGCGGAAACGTTGCGCGCCTTATCACGCTGCGGCAATTTCGCCAGCCATCTGGTCAACGCGCCGCTGGGCATTGCGATCGTGTTCGACCCGCAATTCTATCGCGGCGAATTCGACTCCGGTCGCGCGGCGCAAAACATGATGCTCGCCGCCTGGGGCGATGGCATCGGCGCGTGCATCGCCTCGATGCACCGAGAAGACGAGGCCAAGGCGGTTCTGGGTGCGCCGCAAGAACTGCGGTTGGAGCATGTGCTCTCGTTCGGCTATCCGCTTGCACAACCGGCGACGACGATCGAAGGCCAGCCGCGCGAGAAAGTGCTCAAGAGCGTCGGCCGCAAGTCGATGGCCGATATCGTCCGTTACGAGAAGTGGTCGTAGACTTGGTCGGTCTGGCTGGAGGTTGACCGTGAAGCGGCGCCACCTGCTGCTGCTGCTCCTGGGCGTGTTGACCGGGTTGATCATCGCGCTGCTCTCGCACTCGATCGTCGCGAGCGCGCCGCCCCGGATTACCACGACGCCTTCGGTCACCCCAACGCCGCCAGCGACTCGCGTCACCTATACGGTGCAGCGGGGCGATACCTTGTTCGCGATCGGCCGGCGTTTTGGGGTGAGGGTATCCGACATCGCCCGCGCCAACAACATCCTCAACCCGAGCCTGATCTACGTCGGGCAGGTATTGATTATCCCGACCGGCGGAAGCGCTCCACCCGGCCCGCCGCCCACACCGACCCCGGCGCCCGGCAACACGATTCGCTATACCGTACAGCGCGGCGACACGCTGTATCGCATCGCGCTGCGTTTCGGCGCGACGGTCGCCGCCATCCGCGCCGCCAACAACCTGGCGAATGTAAACCTGATCTACGTCGGGCAGGTGTTGATCATCCCGGCAGGCCCAGGTGTGCCCACGCCCGCACCGACGCAGCCTGCCGGGCCAACGGCCACGCTGCCGCCTCGACCCACGCCGACGGTGCGCGATATCCCGGCGGCGTTCGAGCCATTCGAGAAAGGCTTCATGATCTGGCTGGGCGATCGGAAGCGCATTTGGGTGGCCGTGTGTTGCACCAGCACGCAGCCGCTCGGCGGACGCTGGCTGTCTTACGATGACGCCTTCACCGAGGGCCTGCCGGAGAGCGATCCAGCGCTCACGCCGCCGCCCGGCCTGTACCAGCCGGTGCGCGGCTTCGGGCTGGTGTGGCGCACGCTGTTTGACACTTCTTCCGGCGCCGACCTGCGCAGCTTGCTCGGTTGGGCAACTGCGCCGGAGCAGGCTTACACCGCGCACGTCGAGTACCAGCCCGGCGGCTTCTACGACCCTTCGGGCGGTTGGAACGGCCGGCCTGGCGCCTGGACGATCAATACGCCGGATGGCAAGCGCTATTATTTCCACGAGGCAGGCCCGGCCTGGAGCCTGATCCAATAGTGATAGAAGACGCAGGACGAATCGAGCCTTCGTCATCCGTCCTTCGTCAGCGTTTTGCAGGAGGCCGCTATTTCCAACTCACTACGCATCGAACTCGATCGAGCTGAACCCGTGTTCCGGCCGGGCGAAACCGTGCGCGGACAAGTCTTCGTTACGCTGACCGACGATCCGCATCCGCGCAGCGTCACACTTCAGGCGATCGGTGTGGAGTACACGAACTGGGGCACGCAGCCCACTTACATCGCTCGGACACACGCGCTCGATCAGCACATCGACCTCTGGCGACCCGCTCGCGAAGGTGAGACCTTGCCGGCCGGCGCGCACACCTTCCCGTTTGCCATCGACTTGCCAGCGACACTCCCACCCAGCTTCGACGGTATCTTGACCGAAATCGGCTACGGGCTGAAGGTGAAGGTCGATTTACCCCGGCACATCGATCTGCACGCCGAGGCCGGCTTCATCGTGCTCGCCGCGACATCGGTTGGGGACAAGCCAGCTGCGTCGGCCGAGGCGCGCGACGCCGACGGGCGGCAGCTCCGGCTCGAGCTGACTCAATCGGTCTATCGGCTGGGGGAAGCGATCGGGGGAACGGTGAGCGTCGCCGGGTTAGATGCCGGCGGCCTTCGGCGTGTAACGGTCGAGCTCGTCGCGCGTGAACGCGCCAGCGCGCAGGGTATCTGGATGGAACACGTCGAGCGCGAGGCTGACTTGCGCGTGGAGTTGGAACACGTCGCGGCAGATTCTATGTACACCTTTCAATTCAGAATTCCCGACTCGGCCATGCCCGCTTTCACTGCCGAACATTCCGAGCTGGCGTGGTATGTTACGGCGCAGCTGAATGTGGCGCGCAGCCCCGATCTAACCGTCGAAGCGAAGATCATCGTGATCGAGCCGGATTGAAGCGCGAAATATACCTCAAGTTGTACCCCAGCCCTAGACCCCGATATATAGCCAAGCCTTCCCGCTTTTGCTTCAATGGATCCAACAGGGGTGGCCTATCCTGCTAGTCGAGCAGGCACGGCGCGCGTACCTGGCTCAAAGGCTGCCTGGGACAACAGCGCCTCGGTCATCGATGAGAGAAGAAACCAGGTTTCTCGGAGAAACCTGGTTTCTGGATAGAGGAGCCGGAGCGTGTACTCTTTCCTCGGAGCAATTTGCGCTAGCCGCATTCAAGGCTTGAGTTGTTTAAGGCTGAAGATGATTCTTTACGAACCGATCTCGCGCAGCGCATCCGGATCGACAATGGTGACCTGATGGCGTCGCAGCAAGATATAGCCTTGCCGCCGGAACGCAGCCAGCGCTTTATTGATGCTTTCACGCGTCGCCCCAATCAGGCTGGCCAGATCGGTTTGCGTCAGCGCCATAGCGATGCGCACGCCTTCCGGCTCGGCCACACCGTAGGTCTGAGCCAGTTCCAGCAGCTTGCGCGCCAGCCGGCCGGGCACATCGAGCACGGCCAGGCTGCCCAGCTGTTGAGTTGAGTAGCGCACCCGTACACTGAGCGCCTTCATGAAGTTGAGCGCCAGCTGCGGCGTGCGCCGCAGCTGTTCACGGAATCGATCCCGGTTGAGCGTGAGCACGATGGTCTCTTCCATCGCCACCGCGCCGGCCGAGCGCGGTAACCCGTCGATCACCGCCAGCTCGCCGAAGATGTCACCCGCACCATAGAGGACGACCGACGTTTCCTGTCCTTCCTCGCCCAGCACGAAAATCCGTACCTGCCCGGCCTCGATCAGGTACAGCAGCTGGCCGGCGTCGCCTTGGTGGAAGATCGTTTCGCCCTGCCGAAAGCGATTCGGCACAAAGTCTTTCGCCGACGCATCGATCTCGGCGTCCGACAGCCCGCTGAAGAGCGGCGCCTGTTTGAGAAAGTTGCGCAAGGCCGTCACTCGATTACCCACTTTCGCGGTAGCTGCAGCGGACCTATTGTATTCCGGCGCACACCGTCTGACAAGGATGGCCGTGTTCAGCGTGCCCGTTGGCATAGTCTTGTCCTCGCTCAATCAAACTTCATCGCCGCGCGCAGAGGAGAGTTGAAGCGCTCACGTATCGAACACGTGCGCCGTGGCGTAGGTCTCGTGCCCGTTGCACGTCCTCCGCGCGCTTCGCCAGCTGCGGCTATATCTGCCGCAAGCCCAACCCGACGACAACGGCCAGCGCGATACTCGCCAGCAACTCGGCGACGTAGATTGTCCCACGCGGGCCATTCGATACTTGCCGCCACTCAACGGCCAATCTCGGCAGCGCGACCAGCGGCACCAAGGTGAACTGTCCTAGCACGACGAGGACCGTCATCAAACCCCGTTCCAAGCTGCTCACGTACTTGTTAGGGGCGTGCGCGAAGTCCGGCGCCGACCCGTGCAGCAAGCCATACGTCGCAAACTCCACCAACACCCAGGCCGGCATCGTCACGAACGCCAGACCGAGCGCGAAGGTCAACACGCGGTCGTCACGCAGCAGCGGAAGCAGATCGGCCAACCGCTCTGGCGCGCTCAGATAGCCGGACGCAGCCAGCGCGAACGTGATGAGACTCAGGTGTACCGTCTGGTCGAGCAGGAACAACGGCAGCGCGGGAAAGTAACTTCCGAGCCGCAGGCGCATCGCGTCAACGATCGTGTGCGTCAGCCAGATGAACAAGACCCAAGGCCACCAGCTGGCATCGAATGGCAGGGAGAACAGCCAGGTGACCAACAACACGATCAGGCCGTGTGCCAGCACGCCCAGGTAGGCGCGGCTCTTCCAGCGGGCCAAGCCATCCCACTGCAACCAATAGTCCGCAACCAGATGTGAAAGATACAGTGCCAGAACCATAGGCCGCCTCCGCATCCCATTTCACGAATAGGATAGCGGAGTTTGCCCGCCTCGGCTATGAAGTTGGTCACAGGCGCGCAGGGATCTTACTTGCTCACCTTACGCCGCCGCCGTTCAACTTCGCTCGAAGCCCGCGTCCTCGCGGGCGTTTCCAGCCATTCACCCGACCGCGACGGGAGCACTGCACCGCATGTGGGACGCGGTCGGGGAGCAGACTGCGTAAGGTGAGTTACTTGTTTAGGCGATCCGGGATAGCCGCGCCTGTCGCTTTTCGAAATGGGTCACATATTTCAGCCCTGCGCGCTGTATGGCCGCCAGGGCCAGGTCGAGGTCTGCGCCCACGTATTTCGGGACGTGGGCATCCGAGCCGAGGGTGACGCGCTCGCCGCCCAGTTCGGCGTACCAGCGCAGAATGTCCAGGCCGGGAGTCAGCATCTTGCACGAACTGCGCAACCCTTTCGTGTTGACGTCGAGCGCGATGCCGTGTTGGATGCAGTTTTTCAATACCGGCCGAATGGCCTCCGCGTACCGGCGTGGATCGTACTCGCCGTACACGTCAAAGGCCGTGCGCACCGGCACGTCAAAGTGGCTGAGAACATCGAACCCGCCCGCGCGGGTCATCCGCTCCAGTTCCTCGAAGAACAGGCGGAAGGCTTCGGCGGCGGGGCGACGGAAGTAGCTGCGCTCGAAGATCGATTCCGGCCCCACCCAATGCAGTGAGCCGAGGACGTAATCGAACGGATAGCGTTGCAGCAGCGCCTGCGTTTCAGCGCGATAGATGTGCGGCTCACCGATCTCGATTCCGGCGCGGATGATCAGCTTTCCGTCGAACACGGCGCGGCAGCGTTCCAGTTCACCCGCCCAGGATTCCAGCCGGAACCAGTCGCGGCGCGGCTCGCCTGGGTGCAAATCGTAGTGCTCGGTGAAACCGATCTCAGGAATACCCCGTGTCAGCGCGCCGTGGCTCATCTCGGCCATGGCGTACCGGCAATCGCACGAGAAGTTTGAGTGGATGTGGTAGTCGTGGGGGATCATGTTGAGCGCCAATTTCTCCAGTACAAGAAAGGACATCAGCAATGTGTTGCTGATGTCCCCCCTTCTGAGTGAGCCGCAGAGGACTCGAACCTCTAACCAGCTGATTAAGAGTCAGCTGCTCTGCCGAATTGAGCTAGCGGCCCATGCGGCGAGGCAGATTATAAGTTGCCCGCGTTGGCTTGTCAAGGCCGGCCGAACACAGCGCCAGCGCACAGCCATTTGACACCCAACTGCACTCAGTGTAGGCTTACCCACAGCACATCGGTTCATTAGGAGGCCGCGGGTCATGTCGGGGGAACAACTCTCGCTGTTCGATGCGCCGGACGAACACTCGCCAGAGCCGGCCAAAATCGAGGGCGGTGTCGATCGCTCACGCGCGAATGCGCTCACCTCGCGCACGCGGCTGGCGGTTGCGATGGACGCTTACCGCGAGCACATGATCGCGCGCCGCTTCGCCGAGAACACGGTGAAGGCGTTCATGTACGATCTCAACATCGTCGCCGAGTTCTTCACGCCGAACAAGCCGGTCGGCGAAATCGCGCATCGTGATTTGGAGAAGTTCATCGACTGGCTGGTGACCGGGCGCGGCGTGCCCTGCAATCCCAAGTCGCTGGCGCGGCGCATCACGACGCTCAAGACATTCTTCGGCTGGTTGAAGGAATCGGGAACGATCCTGATCGATCCGGCCGCGCCGATCGTCCACCAGCCGGTGAAGACGCCCCTGCCCGACACCCTGTTCGACAACGAGATCGATGCGGTGTTGGCCGTCACGCAGCAGCTGCGCGCCGGCGCGCTGTCGGTATCCGATTCACCCTCCAAGCCCGACGTGCGACCGCACCTGCTCGTCACGTTGCTATTGGCAACCGGCATCAAGAAGAGCGAGTGCGTAGCGATCAAGCTCGAACACATCGACCTGTCCGATCCAACCGAACCGGCGCTGTGGATTCGCTACGCCGACGCGCGCCATCGACACAAGGAGCGCAAACTTCGGCTCGATCGCAAGTGGCCCGACCTGCTGGAAGCGTACAAATCACAGTATGCGATCCAGGACATGCTGTTTCCCTGGTCGGCGCGCAATCTGGAGTACGTGCTGGCCGATGTCGGGCGGCTGGCCGGCCTCAACAAGCCGCTTTCGTTCGAGACGCTGCGCTGGACCTGCGCCGTGCGCGACAAGCGCGGTGGTATGCCCGACGAGACGCTGCGCCGCAAGCTGGGGCTATCCACAATTACGTGGCGTGAGGCGGGGGAGAAGTTGGCGAAATTGACGGCGCCCGCCCTGTGACGATACCGGCCTGCCTGCTACTTGTTTACCCATTTACTTTCTCATTCCTCACTCGTCACGCTCTCCAGCATCGCCCATAACCCCGCCGACACCAGCGAGTGCCCGCCCAGCAAGATCGGGAGCGGACATGCGGCCGCTGCCTGCGTAAACTCCCGCAAGAACGGGTCTCCGATCGCATCGACCAGCAACAGGTCGGACGCCCAGCGTTCCGCATCGTCCGGCCAGATGTGGCGCGCGGCGAGCACCACGCGCGAATCGAATATCACGGCATCGGTCATGCCGGCTAAATCGGCGAAGAACCGCGGCGCGCCGGCAGTCGCGATGTAATTGGCGACCAGCGAGCGGGCAGCGCCGCTCGCCAGACGACCCGCTGCCCGCATGCCGCGTTCCTCGCTGAAGACACGCACCCAGCACTGCGTTTTCTGTTCCAGCAAGCTGAGCGACCAGGCTGGCACGCGCCCGATCAGCGTGAGGCGTTGAGCCGGCGTCGCCAGCACGCGCTGCACAGCGTCCATACGATCCGTGGACCAACCTGCGGCCCCTACCGCTGCGCGCAAGCCCTCCCCGGCGGCGGGATGCCGGGCGGCGATCAGTGCGTCGAGCGGCGTGTCGATATCGAGCAACGTTGCCGGCGAGCGGGGCCACACCTGCGGCGTCAGCCCGGCTTCTTGCGAGAGCACCCAACCCAGGGCGCTATCCAGGTGCAACCGATCGGGTAGAGCAGTGACGACCCGCGCCGGGACAATCGCAGCCCAATCGGTCGAGTGGATGTTGTTGGCGATCACAGTCGACGTGGCCTCCCGCGCAGCCTGCGCAATGGCCGCCAGGTCGGCGCGGCTCAACAATGGCGCGCTGGCCATCCCCGTATAGACGATTCGATCCAGACCGAGGCGCGTCACCAGCTCGGCCAGGCGCCGGCCGAAGTGAAACGGCGCACCGGGCGAATCGAAGTCGAGCTCGACGCCCAGATCGCGCAGCGCTTCACCCCACGCGCGATCGGGCGTCGCGACGATCACGCGCTCGAATAGACCCGCCGCGCGCGCCAGCGTGTCGTGCGCCGCGGCGCGTAGGATTGTATCCATCGCCTGCGACCAGGGCGGGCCAGGCCGCCGCCCGCGCGCCAGCATCACCAGGCTAAGTGTGTCGCTCATTGATCAACAGAATATGATCCACGAATTCGCACGAAGACACACAAATCGATGCGTGACTACTTGTCCGGATTTCGAATGGCCTCCCGCCTCTGTGTTGTTGTGTGCGCCGGGCCGTTGTCGACCGTAGCGCACGGAGAGCGCAGAGAAATTCCGGGCTAAACTCCGCGTCCTCGGCGTCTCGGCGGTGAGCGCAACACTCGCCAAGGAGGCTACCGGATTTAGAATAGTCGCGAAGATTCGCGGAGAGAAATGGTACGGGGGCCTAAGCAGCCCCCGCACACGCGCACTCAGGTTGTGGCAACTGCTTCAGCCCAGCTCCGGCTGAAGCAGGCCGTAATCGCCGTCCTTGCGTCGATACAGCACATTGATCGACTCGGTTTCGGCGTTGAAGAACACAAAGAAATCGTGACCCAGCAGCTCCATTTGCTCCACCGCCTCTTCGGGGTGCATCGGCGAAACCAGGAAGCGTTTGGTGCGGACAATCGACCCGACCGGCGCCTCGGCCTCCGCCTCATCCGCGACTTCTTCCAGGATGACGCTGTTCGGTTTCTCGCCGGCGGCGCGCTCACCCCGCTGATAGACCCGCTCCTTATAGCGCGAGATCTGGCGCTGCATCTTGTCGACGACCGCATCGATGGCGGCGAAGATATCCTGATCGCGTTCCTCGGCGCGCAGAATGGCGCCGCGATTGCGCACCGTGAGCTGCGCCACCTGGCGATCTTGAGCCGAGCGCGTCTTCTCAACCGAGAGCTCCATGTGCGCCTCATCGATCGTCGGCAGATAACGATCGAGTTTGGCCGTTTTCTTGGTCACGTATTCGTTCAAGCGATCTGTGATAGCGATATTCCGACCACGCAACGAGACTTCCATATTTCCTCCAGAGCAGAGTGTGATGCCGGGCAGCCGGGAAGCAAACGGCGACCCGGCCCGTTACGGCGCGCGGGCCAGCGTCAACCCATAGACGCATTCAGCGCCGGCCTGCTTGAGGGCGGCCGCGCAGGCATCCAGTGTCGCGCCGGTCGTGCAGACATCGTCGATCAACACGATCGCGCATCCGCGCACCACTTGGGGATCGCCTTGAAAGGCAGCGGCCACGTTGGTTTTGCGCTCAACCGCGTTGAGCGTCATTTGGCTGGCCGTGGCGCGGGTGCGGTACAACGCAGCGGGACGCACGGCCAAATGCGTTGTGCGGCCAACCCGGCGCGCTAACAACTCAGACTGATTATAGCCTCGCGCACGCTGGCGCTGCGCATGGAGCGGCACGGGGATAATCAACTGAGCGGGCGCGACCGACCGCAGCCAAAAACTCGCCAGCGCATCACCCAGCGGCTCGGCAAGCGCGGCCGCGCCTTGATACTTGAGGGCATGGATGGCATTGCGCAGCGGCCCTTCGAACAAGGCCAACGACCGAATCGATTCGAAGGCGGGCGGCGAAGCGCGACAGTTCGGACACAGTTCGGCCTGGGTCCCTGGCTCACTACAGCGCGGGCAGACGGGAGGCGGCACAGGCCGCAGGCTGGCCTGACAGGTTGTGCACCACAACGAGC
Organism: Anaerolineae bacterium; assembly: GCA_035292585.1. GTDB lineage: Bacteria > Chloroflexota > Anaerolineae > Fen-1058 > Fen-1058 > DASSFZ01. The sequence goes on from DATDPU010000158.1 coordinate 26,143, forward strand.
CAGGCGCCTCGCAGCCGCCGCAGCGAGGTGGGAAAACGAGGTCGATGATCCGACGCCAGATGGGAGTGGCGGCAATGGCAGGCTCGACCACGGCGGGACCCGCCCCTCTCTCGCCTTTGACCCGGAACCGGGCAAACGGCGGGCTTCCGCTAGTACCCCGACCGCCTAATTCTGCGGGGTTGGGACGGCAGTTGCACTGCCGTCCGCCGCAGTACAACTGCGGCAGGAACTATGCAACTTCAAGTTGTCGAAGTACTAGAACAACGGCGTATCGGTGGAGATAGCTTGCAGGATCGCCGGCCCTAGCAGCACCACCCAGATCGAAGGGAAGATCAAGAACACCATCGGGATGAGCATCTTGATCGAAGCCTGGTGCGCCTTTTCTTCGGCGCGCTGACGGCGTCGCATCCGCATTTGATCCGACTGGATGCGCAAGATTTTGCTGATGCTCACACCCAGCGTTTCGGCCTGGATGATCGCCGCGACGAACGAGGTGACGTCGGTCACTTCCATGCGGTTCGCCATATCGCGCATCGCTTCACGCCGCAACCGGCCCAGTTGGATTTCTTGCAGGAGGCGGGCGAAGGCGTGGCTGAGTTCGTTATTCCACTTCTCCGTCACTTTCTTGATGGCCTGATCGAAGGCCAGGCCGGCATCCACGCACACGGTTAGCAGATCGAGCGCGTCGGGCAACGACTTGACGATATTGTTCTGGCGTGACCGGATTTTGCTGCCCAACCACAGCGCCGGCAAGAAGAAGCCTAGCGCCGCGAAAACCACCGTCATCAACAGCCGCATGCCAATCTCGGCGTTGGCAACCGTCAACACCAAAAAGATCAGGCCGCCCAGCACGACCATGGCGAGCGCGCGCAGGCCGAAGAACTCGGCCGGCGACCAGTTCTGAGGGTTGCCGGCCAGATCGAGTTTGTGCCGGGTCGCTTCGAGCGTCCGCTCGGGCGTGAAGCGTTGGACGAACTCGGCGACGCTGCGCACCATCGGCGCGATGATCCGTTCGCTGAACGGCATCGACATTTCAATCTCTTCCAGCGTGACCGCCTGCTCGCGCGAGCTGTATTCGGCCAGACGCGCTTGCAGCGACTCTTTCGGATCGCGGGCGCTGAAGCCGATGACGATCAAGACCACGGCCAGCACCATGACGACCACAACCCCGATTCCCAAAAATGGCATCGTACACCTCCCCGACCGATACCCGTCTCCGCTTAAACCCAATACCGTTCAGCCCCGGGCGCTGTCCCTACAAACACCTTGCGCTTAAACCTCGATACTGACGATCCGGCGAATGATGAAATAGCCCGACGCGATCATCAGCCCCGCACACACGACCATTGCCCAACCACAGAACCCGCTCGTGAACAAGGCCGAGATATACTGCCGATTGATCACGTATAACAGCAGCGTGAGCGCGATCGGGAGAAACACGATCACGTACATGGTGATGCGGCCCTGGGCGGTGAGTACGCTGATCTCACCCTTGATCCGCACCCGTTCCCGAATGGTGTAGCTGATATTCTCCAGAATCTCGGCCAGGTTGCCGCCGACCTCGCGCTGAACGTTCATCGCGGTGATAATCAGGTCGAGGTCGTCGCTCTTCACCCGCCGCAACAAGTTAGCCAGCGCCTGCTCCTGCGATAGGCCGATCTGCATTTCTTGCACCACGCGGCCCATCTCGATCGAAAGCGGCGGCGGCAACTCGCTCGCCACGGCTTCCATCGCTTGCGTCGGGCTATACCCGGCGCGCAGGCCATTCACCATCAGATTCAAAAAGTCGCCCAGCTGATTGTTGAAGGCCTTCAGACGAGCGCGCTGTCTGGAGCCGATTAAGAAGCGCGGCACGAAAAACCCGAAGACCGCGGTGAGCAGGATGAAGACAATCGAGTCGGCTGCCAGGAGCCAACCGATAAAGCCCCCGAAGACTACCATGATGACCTGCACGGCGATGAACTCACCGGCCGTCATCTTGAGGTCGGCGCGGGCCAGTTGGGTCGACAAATCCTCGGCGAAGCCTCGGCCCGCGAGCGCCCGGTTCAGCGAGTCGGTCAGCGGAGACGAGCGCTGGCGCGCTTCCTTATCCTGAGACTGGCGGTCGCGTTTCTCCTCGCCGGCAAACTGCTCCAGGCGCTGCTCGATCTCACGATTGGGCCGCAGCGAGGCGACCACGCCCACGACCAGCACCAGCAGGGCGATACCGCCGAGGGCGAGCGCAAGTGTCTGAGGCGACATGATCCACAACCTTTACTAGGGTCAGCGGCGCTGACCGATGCCGAAGATGCTGGGCGGCAACCGGATACCGGCGGCTTCGATTTTCTCCATAAACTTGGGCCGCAGGCCGGTCGGCATAAAACGACCGATCACCCGGCCGTTCTCGATCCCGGTTTTCTCAAACTCGAACAGCGTCGACATGGTGATCACGTCGCCTTCCATCCCCTGCACTTCGGAAACGTTGACGATCTTGCGCGAGCCGTCGCGCTGGCGTTCCTGTTGAACGATACAATCGATCGCCGCCGAGATCTGCTCGCGGATGGCGCGGTGCGGCAGCTCCATGCCGGCCATCAACACCATCGTTTCCATACGCGCCAACGCATCGCGCGGCGTGTTCGCGTGCAACGTGGTCATCGAGCCTTCATGGCCGGTGTTCATGGCCTGGAGCATGTCCAGCGCTTCGGCGCCGCGCACCTCGCCGACGATGATGCGATCGGGGCGCATACGCAGCGAGTTGATCACCAGGTCGCGGATGGTTACCTCGCCGCGACCTTCGATGTTGGCCGGCTTCGATTCGAGCGTGACCACGTGTTCCTGGCGCAGTTGCAACTCCGCCGCGTTCTCGATCGTGACAATCCGCTCGTCGTCGGGGATGAACGACGACAAGATGTTGAGCAGGGTGGTCTTGCCCGAGCCGGTGCCGCCGGACACCAGGACATTGCAGCGGGCCTGGACACACGCCTTCAGAAATTCGACGCCCTCCGGCGTAATCGTGCCCAGCTCGATCAATTTCTCGATGGTCAACGGGATCTTGAAGAACTTGCGGATGGTGATCACCGGGCCGATCAGCGAGAGCGGCGGAATGATGGCGTTGACGCGGCTGCCGTCGGGCAACCGGGCATCGACGTACGGGCTGGACTCGTCGATGCGGCGGCCGAGCGGCGCGACGATGCGATCGATGATACGCATGACGTGATCGGAATTCTCGAACGAGGCGTTGCTCCGCTCGATCTTGCCTTTGCGCTCGACATAGATGTTCTTCGGACCGTTGACCATGATCTCGGTCACGGTCTCGTCGGCGATAAACGGCTCGATCGGGCCGAAACCGAGAATCTCGGCGACGATGGCCTCGAACAGGCGCGAGCGCTCGACGCGGCTGAGGATGATGTTTTCTTCGGCAAGCACCGAGTCGAACAGGTCTTCGATCGACGCGCGCACCTCGTCGGTCTTGGTGACATCCATCGACGGGTCGAGCTCCCCGAGCAGCTTGGTCTGCACGCGCGTCTTCAGGTCCAGGTAAGCATCGCGCACCGGCGAGGCCGTGATCGCCGGGCGCCGCATACGCATCTCGGCCAGCTTAGAAGGCTCGACCGGCGCGGGCGGCGCGCTCTTGGAAGCGCCCGCGCCGGCGGGCGCGGGTGACGCTTGCGGCGTTTGCGGTTGCCCTTTTTCGATCCGCTTGAGTAACGACATGAAAACTCCTTCCCTGGCTCCAAGCTACTGTCGGAAGAAACGCGTGCCGCGCCGGCGCGAAGCGTCTTCGGCGACGGCTTCCTCGGCCGACTCGACGGCCGGTTTCAATTCGACCACCAACCGTTCAGCCAACTGGTTGAGCGCGTTGGTAATCGGCCGGGCGCGCTGCTCGCTGATGAAGGGCAGCCCGCGCCGAATCGAGTTGTTCACAACATCGGCATCCAGCGGGATCTGCAGCGCCACCTTGTGTTTAAGATTGTCTTCGATCATTTTAGCCGTGATCGGATTGCGCGGGTCGACCTGATTGAGCACCAGCAACACCTTGTTCACCGAATAGCCCAGCGCCTCGATGACCTGGAAGAATATCCGGGTGTTCTTAATCGAGGGCACCTCGGCCACCGTCAACAGCACGACCCGATCCGCGATATCCAGCGTGGTCAGCACCATATCGCTCAAGGTGGCTGGCGTATCGACGACGATATAGTCATACAGTTGGCGCATCTCCTCGATAATGCGCTGCAAGTGATCGGGCTGCACCAAATCGGCCAGTTCGGGTCGCGGCGGCGCGAGCAGCACTTTCAAGCCGGAAGGATGCGGCGTAATCACCGTCGTGATCAGGTCGGCGTCGAGATCATTGATCGTTTGCGAGATATCGGCGATGCTGCGGGCGGCGTGCAGGTTGAGGAACACGTCGACGTTGCCGAACTGCAAGCTGGCATCGATCAGCGCGACTTTGATCTCCGGTTTCTGGAGGGCGACGGCGAGATTCACGGCGACCGTACTCGTCCCGACCCCGCCTTTCGGCCCAAACACGACGATCACCGAGCCTTCGGGCGGCGGCGCGGTCTGGACCGGCACGACCATACGCTTGCCGGACGCGCTGACCATCTGCATGACCTGCTGCTGCGGCATCGCCGCGGCGCGCTGTTGGCCCATGCGGTTCACGCGCCGGATGGTCGAAACCAACTCATCGCCCGTGAACGGTTTGATCAGAAAGTCGCGTGCGCCGGCCAGCATCGAGCGGCGGACATAGTCCGTCTCGCTCTGCACCGACATCATGATCACCTGGACGGCCGTCGCTTCCTGCGTGATCGCTTCAACCGCGCTGATCCCGTCCAGGCCGGGCATGTTGATGTCCATCAAGACGATATCCGGCTGGAACTCGCGCGCGGCTTGAATGGCGTCGTGGCCGGTCCCGGCCACGCCCACCACTTCAATATCGCTCTCAAACGCCAGCAGCTTGCGGACATTCTCGCGCGTTTCGGGAATGTCGTCCACGACCAGCACGCGAATTTTGTCCGATCCCACAGTCACAGGCTCCTCAAATCGATTCAGGTCAGCCGCCCTAGCGCTCTGCCACAGTGATTTTGCTGGGGGCGTAGCGTAGGGCCTCGTGCCCGTCAGACGCCCACCAGGGGCTCAGCTGCCCGTCATTTTCCCTGTGATAGGGTACTAGCGGCACGAGTCCTTCGTGCGTAGTTCCCGCCGCAGTTGAACTGCGGCGGACGGCAGTCCAACTGCCGTCCGAACCCCGCAAAATTAAGTGGTAGGGTACTAGCGGCGCGAGTCCTTCGTGCGTAGTTCC
>DATDPU010000159.1:0-71039 GCA_035292585.1 Anaerolineae bacterium
GCATCTAAATTCTTGCACAGCGCAAATACAGGCGTGATGGCTCACCGTCCGCGTCCCCGCGGACGGCCCGCGAGGACGCGGGCCGAGAGCAGTGGCCCATTTTCGGGGCCGATCGGGTATTGACATATTAGATGCGATTGCTCTGGCTGAAGTGTGCATGTTGCTGCCGCAGTTGTACTGCGGCAGATGGGGCGGCGGCAGTGCAACTGCCGCACCAACTGCGTAAGTCCTAATAGAATAGGCTCGCGCCTCGTCTATCCACAGGCCCGGCGCGAGCCGCCCACTCTTTCACGGAGATGCGCTATGCCGCTCTCGTTCGACGATTGGAAATCCAGGCTCAAAGCGCGCTGGCAGCGCTGGACGGCCAACCCAAAGGCTGCGCTCACTAACACCGGCAGCGGCGCGATCGGCATCGACGACGCTGTGGTCGCCGGCGAAAGCGGCGTGGCCGTGCGCGGCGACGTTCACGGCGGCGTCCACATCACGCACGTCACAACGCCGCCGGCGCCGCACGAGAAACCGCGCCTGTCCGAGGCCGAGCAGCTGGCAGACTACCTCAACCGCGTCATGGCCGAGAACAACGTGTTGCGGCTGGGCGGCATCAGCTCGGACGCCAGCGACCCGCAGCGCCGGCTGGCCGAGGCCAAGAATCCCGGCGCGCTGTCGGAGGTGTTCATCTCGCTGCGCGTCGACCGTTTCCGGGGCGAGCCGGGCGAGCATGACCAGACCGATCCGCGTGCAGTCGCGCTCGAACGCGAACGCGAGCAGCTGACCGCGCTCGAAGCGTTGAGCGACGCGCAGGCGGCGCGCGCCGTGTTGCTGGGCTTGCCCGGCGCGGGCAAATCGACGGTGCTGCGCTACCTGGCCTTCCGGCTGGCCGAAGCCTATGCTGCGCCGCCTGCGCTCAAAGAGTCGCTGCCTGAATGGAAGGCCGGCGCTCTGCTGCCGGTGGTCGTCTCGCTGGCGCGGCTGGCGGATGCGCTGCCCGACCAGCCGGAGCGCGGGCTGGATGGCCGCGTCGTCCGGTTCATCGAGGACGACGTGGAGTCGATCGCCGGGCTGGAGGGTTTCGGGGCGCGCGTGTGGCGCGAAGCGCGCGCACGCGGCGTACTGTTTCTGTTCGATGGCCTGGACGAAGTCGCGCCGGGCAAGCGCGCCGTGGTGAAAGCGGCGTTGCTGGCCTTCCTGGGGCCGCGCCCGCGCTGCCGGGCGGTGGTCACCTGCCGCACCTTCAGCTATGGCGACGAAGCCTGGCGGCTGGAAGGCTGGCCGCCCTTTCAACTCGCGCCGCTCGAAGCGGACGCGCAGCGCGCGTTCATCGGCAAATGGTACGCGGCGTTGACGCGCAACGATCCGGCTTCAGGGTCACTCTATGCGAAGAAGGCCGAAGGTCTGGAGCGCGCCATCTTCTCCGGCGACGCGCGCCGGCTGCAGCACATCTCGGACAACCCGCTGCTGCTGACGCTGATCGCCATCGTGCACACGCACCGCGAAGAACTGCCGCGCTCGCGCGTGCGCATCTACGAAGAGTGCGTCAGCCTGCTGCTGCTGCGCTGGCAGACGCGCCGCACGCCGTATGCGCCGCTACATTCGGTGATCGAAGCGATGAGCGCGGTTGCGCCGGACAAGGCGGGCAACCTGGAAGGGCTGCTGCTGCGGGGACTGTACGACGTGGCGTTTCACGCCCGCGAAGGGCAGGGGCTGCGCCAGGGCGACTCGACGCTGATCGATCTGCGCGCGCTGCGCCATGCGCTGCTACCCAAGCTGGGCGAAGCGGCCACGGCGGAGTTCATCCGCTACTGCCAGACGGCGAACGGGCTGCTGCTGGCGCACGGCTCGCGCCGCCTGCCAGATCGACCGGCGGACGAAGAGCCGGTGGAGTGCTTCGCCTTTCCGCACCCGTCGTTCGAGGAATACCTGGCCGCCCGCTACATCGCCACGCTGGAGCAGCCGCACGCCGAGCTGGCGCAGCGCAACGCGGCCAGCGACCGCTGGTTCTACGTGGGCGTGTTCCTGGCCGAGTACAGCAGCATCGTCAGCCAGCGCCCGCGCGACGTGTTGGAACTGATGGAAGATTTGCTGTCGGTGAAACACGCGGGGCCGGATGCCGGCGAGGGCTACTGGCGCAACGTGTGGCTGGCCGGCGGGGTATGGCCGATCTTCTGCGCCGAGTTCCCCGAGCGGAACGATGCGACGATCCAAACGCGCGTGGTCGAGCAGCTGACCGCGTTGATTACGACCGGCAAACTTCCGCCGCCCGAGCGCGCGCAGGCCGGGCGCGCGCTGGCCGCGCTCGGCGATCCACGCGACTTCGACGCATTGGCGTCGGTTCCAGCCGGCAAGTTCTGGCTGGGCGATGAGAAAGGCTCGCCTACGTTCACCGACAACCATCCCCCGCACGAGGTCTACCTGCCCGATTATCGGATCGGCAAATACCCGGTGACGGTGCGGCAGTGGCGCAGGTTTGTCGAAGCCACGCAGTACGAGGGTCATGCGCGCGCGCTCGAAGACCCGGCCAATCATCCAGTCACGGTCATCTCCTGGCGCGACGCGCAGGCGTACTGCAAGTGGTTGACCGGCGAGTGGCGCAAATTTGGAAAGATCGGCGCAGACGAGGTCGTGCGCCTGCCGAGCGAGGCCGAGTGGGAGAAGGCCGCGCGCGGCGGCGACAAACGCGCCTGGCCGTGGGGAAATGAATTCGACCCGGATAAGGCCAATTCAAGCGAAAGTGGAATCGGGAACACGAGCGCGGTGGGCAGTTTTCCGGCGGGCGAATCGCCCTATGGCTGCCTGGACCTGGCCGGCAATGCCTGGGGGTGGTGTCAGTCCAAACGAGCTTCTTATCCTTATCGCGCCGATGATGGGCGTGAGGATTTGCGGGGCAATGACAGCCGGGTGTTGCGCGGCGGCGCGTGGAGCTACCTTAGTAGGAGCGCGCGCTGCGCCTTCCGCTTCGACGCCCATCCAGACGGCCGTGACGGCGATATCGGGTTTCGGGTGGTCGTCTCCCCCGGCTCTCGCCGTTGACACCCTGATCCCTGCGCGAAGCGGCCCTGATCCCTGATCGGCCGGAAATGCGAGGCGCCTGCGTGCATGTTGCTGCCGCAGTTGTACTGCGGCAGATGAGGCGGCGGCAGTGCAACTGCCGCGCCAACTGCGTAAGTCCTGACCCTGATCCCTGCGCGAAGCGGCCCTGATCCCTGATCGGCTGAGAATGCGAGACGCCTGCTGATCGGAAGAGTGACTTCAACGCTGCTGTAGATAGCGCAGCCAGCACGCCAGCAGGTAACACGACGCTACGCTGCGCGCCATGCCCGAGGCCTGATCGCCCGCGCCGCCTTCGAGCCGGAGCGTCGTGACGAGCAGGCGACCTTTACCCCACTTCAGTTCGACGAGGTAATCGTGCAGGTCCATACCGCGCGCGTCGAGGCGGCGCAAGAGCGGTGTTACGCTGTCGGTAAAAGAAGCCGTATCGAGTGCGGCGTTGGTCGAGCAGGCGTAGAATTGCAGACCGGGCGCATAGTCGTGCGGGAAATCGCCCCAGGCCGGATGCGGCTCGATCAGCTTGATCGCTTCGCGCCAGAAAGGCGCTTCGACGACGGGTAGCGGGCCGGCCGGTCCTCCACCTGCTTGCAGCAAAACACCATTGTGCCCGGCGCGGATAAAGGCATCGGCCTGCGGCGACCATTCGGTGAAGACGGCGACCTGAGCGAGTTTGTCGCTACACAGATGTGGAATCGAGGCGCGCAGGTCGCGCAGCCGGTCGCTTGGATCGATCAGCGCGAACGGCGCGACGCCGGCCCAGATGTCACGCGGGAAGAACCACAGCGGCCAGGTGTTTTCTGATGTGAGATTTCCTATTTGGACGCGCGCCCGCAGCGCCGCTCGCCGAGGCGATCGTACTTCCGGTGCGACAAACTCGACCAGCCCAACCTCGCGGACAACGCCTGGCTCGACGATAAAATCCGTCGCGCGCTCGCCGCGTGCAAAATAAGGCTCACCGGGAAAAGCGACTTCCCACGCGACGTCTGCTTCCGCGCGCGCTGCGCCGTAGTGCGACACGATCAGGTGTGCGCGCACATCAGCGCCGCTCGTGTAACTGAAGGTATCCCGATAGGCAACCCGATCGCCCCCGGCGCTCCAGCGGCGCTGCCTGTCCCATCCGATCAACACGACCAGATCGGCGTTGAACGCGCGAAACTCGGCTGGGTCGAATTTGAGCCGGTCTCGATTATCCCACATGCCTGCCGTCGTGATCGGCGTATCGGCCTCGCCGGTGACGACGTAGCCGGACACTTCACGATAGGCGCGGGTCAGCTCGATTGTGAACTTGCGGTGCAGCAAGCCCTGCTCGCGCGACAACCGTTCAAGCTCGGCGCTGCGCGACTCCAGCCCGCTTTCTCGAAGCTTTGCCGCGTGAGCGAGCACGCGCGTTTCCCAGCGCGCGCCTGGCGGGTTGGCGTCGGGATCGGGCGAGGCCCACCAGGGCAACTGCCCGTCATGCGCCGCGATCTCAAGCGGGTTGCGGAAGGTATCGTAATCGCAGAACTCGCCGAACAGCCACGGCTTTATGGGACGCCAGCGCGGCGCAAACGTGTCGAGCAGCCGGCGCAGGTGGGGCAGGTCGGCGTAGAAGTGATGGTCGTAGAAATCGGCGAACTCGTCGAGCAGGCCGCCGTAAGCCTCGCCGCTCCCACTGTTATCGCGAATTAGCGCATTGCCTGCCTGCGCTTTGAGCGCGGTATACAGCGGCTGGAGAATATCGGCGCCGATCTCGCGATTCAACTCGCAGCCAAGCGAGTAAAGGATCACCGCTGGGTGATTGCGCGCCAGCCGCGCCAGGCGATTGTATTCGAGCGGCGTCTGCCGTCGAAAGAAAGCGCCCGGCCTGGGCAGCCACATCGGCAGCTCGATCCACAGCAGCATGCCCATTTCGTCGGCGATAGCGAAGTAGCCTTGCGGTGGGAACCACAAACAGGCTTTGACGCCGGTGTAGCCCAGGTCTTTGAGCCGCGCGAAATCGGCGCGCACGCGATCGGGCGCGGGGTTGGGGCAAAGCGTATCGGGATACCAGCCCCAGGATAAGACCAGCCGGGGATAGATCGGTTGAGCGTTGAGCAAGAGCGTCGAGCCGTGCACATCGAGCGAACGCAACCCGAATCGCAATACACGCTCGTCGCCATCCGCTACGCTCACGCGCGCAGTATACAGGTGGGGATGATCGGGTGACCAGGGATGCGGATTCGGAATCCGTGTGCGGAATTCGAGCCGGTTCTCTCCGCTGGCAGTCTGTTCGAAAATCGCTCGCCCAGCCAGATCGAACAATGCCAGCGTAACCGTGCCCGGCGCGGACAACTCGATGATCGCCGTTACGCGACCATCGGGCTCGCCCCGCACGATAATGTCCTCGATTGTTGTCTGACCGGTTGCGATGAGCTCGACGTCTTGCCAGATGCCGCCGAAGGCGTGACCCCAGACGTAGGGCAGAAAACCGGCGAGTGTTTCGCGGAGTGGGAAGCGGCCGGGCGCGGAGGGTGAATCGGGGCCGGCGGTGAGGCTGGCCGGTTTCTCGACGTGCACGAGCAGTTCGGCCGGGACGCCGGGGCGAACGGCGTCGGTCACTTCGATCGCGAAGGCATCCCACATCCCGGTGTGTTCCCCGACCTGTTGGCCGTTCACATAGACGACGCAGTGATAGCTGACCGCGCCGAAGCGCAGCCAGAGACGTCGGTTATTCCACTCGTGGGGAATCGTAAATTGCACCCGATACCAGGCCGGGCCGGCGTAATCTTTGCGTACGCCGAGCGCCTCCCAACAGCCAGGCACAGGGATAGAGCGCCAGGCGGTTTCGGCGTCGAGGCGGAAATCCCACATGCCGGAGAGACTCATACGATCGACCATCGGAGTAAAGTAAACGGGACACGGACACACACGGATACCTGTACCCGCCTGCGGTGTTTGCGGGTGCGGTGTAAACGCGGATTGATTCTAAGGAGCGGGAGCACATCCCCTCTCCCCGGTGGGGAGACCATGGCCCCGTAGCGTAGCGGAGGGGGACCGGGTGAGGGGCGGCCCACGCTTATTTTCATCCGTGGTGGTGAACCTCATTCATGACGACTTCTAAATCGACGAGCGCGTTGGCAACGGCGGCCGGCTCGACCAGCATGTGGAAATGTCCCGCCTGCATCTCGCGATAGGCCCAGCCTTCGCGCCGGGCGCGTGCGGCGGGCGCGGCATACACCGGGCTGAACAGCAGATAGCCGCATGGAGCGTCCGGCCAGCCGTCGAAGACAGGAATCCGCTCCTCGAAGAAGACGAGACCGCGTGGGCGCAGCTCGTTCACCACGCCCTGCCGAAGCGCGGCCTCGGGGATAACCTCGGCCAGATCGTCGTTGCGCCAATTGGGAAAGCGCTCGCCTGCCTCCAACGTCTGGCGGAATTGCCCGGCCCATTCAGGGTCTTCGGACGCCATGAGATCGAGCCGGCTTGCCCCATCGACAGGGATACCGGCATCGGCGAAGATGTAACCGGCAATAGGGTGATTGAGCGCCTGGCGGATAGCGGGGAGTAACGGGCCTGCGCCGCTGTGCCCGATCAGGATCAGCGATCGATCGATCGGAATCGGTGTCAGTGCGCGCGCAACCGAATCGGCGTGTTGTTTCCAATACGGGATGCCGGCCGCTTCGTTGTCGAAGAGCTGCGGCGCGCGTGTTTCGATGCCTCGACGTTGAAGCTCATCCGAAACCAAGGCCCACGTGAGCGGCCCGACGAGCGGGCTGTGAATCAAAACGAACACCTTACTCATAGCGTGATTCCCATCCATAACAGAAAGATTGATCCACGAATGAACACGAATGAACACAACAGGACTTACGCAGCTGCATGTTGCTGCCGCAGTTGTACTGCGGCAGATGAGGCGGCGGCAGTGCAACTGCCGCGCCAACTGCGTAAATCCTGCACAAATGAACACGAAGGAGCATGATAAAAACAGTATTCGTGCAGATTCGTGTTACACCTGCCCTCCCACTCCGCTACGCTTCGGGGACTATAGTGGCGGGCGGCGCCAGGGTTCGTGGATCACAAATCTCTCGCCCCAGGCGGCTTCCGTCGTGTGGTCATTGACCGTGACGCGCACCTGTCCATTCGTCTGCGGTTCAAGCGTGAGTACGAGCGGTTGGTTGTGGATGTGCCAGCGCAAGCTATAGCGGCGACCGGGCGCTCGCCAATCGAGCGGCAGGTTTGGGCGCAGCGCGACGCCGGTAGCGCTGAACGATAATCCGATCAGCGTGTGCATGATCAAGTGAGTCGTGAAAGCGCCCCAGCCGTAGCCCTCGCCGCCGCAGCGACCGTTGAGCGGCCAGTACTCGCAGGCGACGCCGGGCGAGGTGCGCCCTTCCTCGCGCTGGCGTGCGTCCCAAAAACGATACACTCGCTCACAGACCGCCCCGGCGAGCGCGGCGGCCCGATCGCGCGCGCCGACGTTCAACGCCGCCTCGGTCGCCGTCCACGCCAGCATCGGCCAGGTGAGCTCATCGGCGTCGATCGCTTCAATCGTCGTTCGCAACGCAGCCGCGCGCTCGGGGCGCGCAACGTCAAGCGCGACCGGCGCCAGGAGCATGATGTCGTCCACAGAGGTCAAGCCGCGCTGCTGTGTATCGTGGTCGGCGTAGCGCGTCCCGTTCCAGAGTTGATCCGTGCGCCTGGCGAACTCGACGGCCAACTCTGACCACTTCTCAGTGTCGTGATCATATCCCAGTACAGCGGCAATGTCGCGCATCACTTGGGCGGCGTGCGCAAACGACGCTTGCAGATCGGCGGGGCGCACATGCCAGGTAGGATGACCGCCGCCCAGCGGTTGCTCGCCGAAGCGCGGCGAATTGTCTTGCCCCGATTCCCAACTGCACGCATAGGCAAGCCAGCCCTCCGCATCGCGCCGATGCGCCAGCCACCAGTCGAGATAGATCGTGAGATAGGGATACAGCCGCTCCAGCCAGGCTCGATCGGGCTGCAAGGCCATGACGTGTGCGAGCGCCAGCCAGGGGTAACCCCACGCGGGCGCAGTGCCGCACGCCGCGCCATCGGCGGAAACCATGTTGTACGAGCCATCCTCGCGCGAACAGGGTACATTCGGCTCCGGCGCATCGGCGAAGACGCCGAGCAGCAGTTCGGCGGCGGTGAGCGGATCGGCATACGCCAGCAGCAGCGCATCGATCGCCGTCTCGGCCAGCACGACGCGCGGGGCTTGAATCTGCATGGCATCCCACACGCGCCGGTAGATGCCGAGCGGCGGCTTGACCATCATCCGCACCGTTTCCAAATCGTAGACCAGGCCGCGCCGCCAGTGTTCCGGCCAGTCGCCTTCCAGCCGGGGCGCGGTTTGCCAGAAACGCGCGTCGTCCGCGCGTAAGCGCGCCTCCTCAGAATTTGCTTGCGATCGCGCTGCCGACAGTTCGGCTTGGGCGCGCAGCGAAGTCAGGCCGCGCGCTATGACGATCTCGATAATCTGAGGCCGATCGTTCAACTCGATTTCGAAGCCGAGCACTCCGCTCACGGCAACCCGCTCGCCCGATTTTCCGATCACCGTCAGCGGGCTATCCATCTGCGGCGCAGCCTGATCCTTCCAGGCGCGCGCCGTCATCGGATCGGCTGAGAGACCCCCATCGGATGCGGGAACAGAGCTTTCCACCACGAAGCTCTCGCCGCCTTCGAAGCTCAGCAAGACGAGCCGGCCGTTCTCGAACTTGCCGACCAACCCCGATTCGCCCCACGCGCCCGTCGCGGCGATCCAGCGTTGGTAGTGCGCGTGGATGGCGATCCGCGTTCGGCCCGCGCCCTGCACCTCCAATCGGCAGCGCAGCGCGTGATCGCCGATTGGATGGAAGGTCGCCACCGCTTCAGCCTGATCTTTACAGACTCTGAACTCGACGATGTTCTTGGAATGGTACGGGCACGCGATCTCATCGAAGTCTTCGATGTCGAGCGCGCCGCCGATCGAAATGCGGAAGCCGGCGATGTAGTGAGGCTTGCGCCCACCGTAGCCGCCCGCATACGCCGGATAATGCCAGGCGAACCCGACGCTGTCCGAGCGCAACACACCCAATGGATGCAAGCGCCGGGCGTGGCGGGGCAGGTCGAGATAACCGAAGGGGGTGTAATGATCGCGAGGGAAAGACATGCAGAATACTCCTTGGTTTAGTCTTCCGCGAACCGTCCGATCTCCACTTCTCCCAATGCGCGCTTCAGGTCTTCCGAGCGAAGGATCACGGTAACGCCGCGTTCGCCCGAACCGATTGAAATCTCCGCGTTTACCAGTACGCTTTCGTCCAGCAGGATGCGCATCGGGTTGGGCAGTCCGAACGGTGAAACGGCGCCGCGCTCGTACCCGGTGGCGGCGAGCACCTCGGCTTCGCTGGCCAGGCTGAGGCGCGCTTTCCCCAGGTAACGCCGCAGCGCGGGCCACGACACTTGCCGCTCGCCAGCCACCAGCACCATCAGGAATTCATCTTTGGCGACGCGAAAGACGATGCTGCGCACGACTTGATCGGGCGCCTGGCTGCGTTCGCGGGCCGCCTGCTCCAACGAATGCACCGGCCCTGGATGGCGGAAGACTCGCTGCGGAATATTCAGGGCGGCTAGCGCGCGTGCCACGGGAGGTATATTGTTCATATTGACAACCCGTTAGGCGTCTGGTAATATTCAACCCGCAAGGGGGCGTGGTGTAGCGGTTAACATGCGGCCCTGTCAAGGCCGAGACCGCGGGTTCGAATCCCGTCGCTCCCGCTCCAGGTTTTCGCAGCGCCCGAAGGCAAATCGCCTTCGGGTTTTTGCTTGAAATGTCGGCCCACTCAGCGCTGAAAGTATTGTGCGATCAACGGCTCAAGGTCTGCCGGGGTGTGCGCAGCGAGAACTTTGAAAAAGTCAGCCGAGGTCAGCTGCCCCTCCCGGCCTCGGCTGGTGTAATCTCTCAAGAAGGCGTCAAACGCCGCGTCACCGATCAGCCTGCGCAGCGCCTCGATGAATTGCGCGCCACGCAGGTAAACGGCGTCCACGTAGGACCGGAATTCGTTGTGGTCGTAGATGGCGCTGTTGACCCATCCGGTTGGCGCAAAGCGCGTAACGCGAAACTCCCACCACCAGTCGACCAGCTCGGGATGCATTGTCGCATAATACAGGCGCTCGCTGTAAGTGGCGAGCGCTTCGTCCAGCCAGGGTTCCTCCGCCTGATCGTTGCCGACTAAGCCAGACCACCACTGATGCGCGGTTTCATGCGCCGCGATAGCCGTCAGATAGTTCTGCGGACTGCCAGCGTAAGCTGCGTAGTATTCCTCACCCAGGAAGTATAACCCATCGTATTCCATCCCATCTGGGAAATCCGCTTCGACCAGGCTCAGGCTCGCGTGAGGGTAGGGCGCAAAGCGCTCACCGTACAGCGCCAGCGCATTGGCCGTCGCTTGCAGCGCGGCTTCTCCCGAAACGGTGTGTTCGGGGAAAGTGTACGCGGTAACAGTCAGCGCGCCGTGTTGAAGATTGGAGATTTGATACTCGGCGCTGGCCGACCAGGCGAAGCTGCGCGCCGCGTCGACCTTGTATCGATCTGCGTTACCGTCAAGCGCTGCGCTGGCGGCGATGACGACTCGGCTCACAGGATCGGTCAGGCTGATCTCGACCTCGTAATCCGCCACGTCGTAGACAAGGTGCTCGCCCACGACCGCTGGTTCGTGCACGACCCAACCCGCGCCGGCCCGATACACCGGCGCAAAGGGATACCAATCGCCCAGGTTGGTCTGGCGCGCGGTGTAGCCGAACGGGCCGGGCCGGTTCGGGAGATCGAGTTCATACGACAGCGCGAACCCGATGGTTGCGCCGGGCGCTATCGGCGTGATAAGCGGCACGTTCAAGCGTGCGCCTTCAAGCGTATAGCCCTCGATCGGCTGCCCATCCGACCCGCTCAAGCGCTTCAGATGAAAGACACCCGGCTGTCGATTCGGTTCGACGACGAGGATCAGATCGGGCCACGTTTCGCTCGATCGATTCACGAGCGTGAGCGTTTGGGACACCGACACCTGGCGCCGGGCATAATCGAGCGCGGCTGATAAGCGGTACTGCGTGTGCGGAAGCGTTGCTGGATCGATCGGGGGAGGAGAAGTCGCCGGTTGCGCGGGTCGTGCGGTTTCGACGGGTGTAGGCCAGAAAGTTGCCTCAGGTGTTGACGGCGACGGCGCGTCGGCGCGACAGGCTGTGAACGCCAGCGAGAATAGCGCGAGCGCTCCAACCGCGAAGCGGCTCCCTACGCTAACCGATCTGCTCCGCATCATCGCTTGCCTGTCCGGATATCTGCATGACCTCTTTGAGCTCGTTGCAGCGTTCGAGATCGGCGGGCGCATCCAGGTCAAGCCCGATCGTCGCCGAGCGGTAGATGCGCCGGGGAATGCCGTGTTGAGCGGCGCGGGCGCAGTGCGTCTCAAACGACGACACGCCGAACGCGGGTTGCATCACCTGAGCCGGGCGCAGCAGCAGCGCGTTGGTGCCCTCGTCTCTCCGGTCGGGCGCGATGACGATGCACGCCGGTTCGTACGCCAGATCGATCAGCGCTTCGAGGTCGGACGCAGCCAGAAGCGGCAGATCAGTTGGGATGATCAACGCGGCGGTCGCCTGTCGGTTGCCGATCCACTCACAGGCTTGCGCGATGGCGGCGTTCAGCCCGGCGTCTGTTTCCGCCAGCGGAACGGCGTGCTTCGCGCGGGCGATATCTTGCACGGTCAGGTCGCTGGTCACGACGACGACGCCGGCGATGCGCTCGACGCTGGACAATACGTCCAGCGTGCGCGCGAACAGTGAGCGGGCCAGCGCCGCACGTTGTTCGGCTTTCAGCGCGCGAGCCAACCGGCTTTTGGCGCGGCGCAGCGGTTTAACCGGGACGATGGCCCAAATGCTGGACACCGATTCACGCGGATTCACACGGATTAGCCTCAGCAGACGAATGACGAAACTAATCAGCCCACGAACCAACCAGCCGATCCCACTCACTCATCCAGGAAGACAGTTCTCGACGCCACCGGTTCTCGGCCCCGCGCTTTCCCCTCATCGGCCGGGATGCCGATCGTGATCAGGCCCTGCGGTTCCCAATCGTCGGGGAGCGCCAGCGCAGCGCGCACCGTATCGGGCGCAAACAGCGGCGCGCACATCCAGCATGCACCCAGACCCAGCGCGTGCGCCATCAGCAGCAGGTTCTGCAGCGCCATGGCCACGCTTTGAATCGCCATCGTCTTTTCCGCGGTTGCGCGTCGCTCATCGGGATAGCGATCCATGTCGCGCAGCGACAGGCAGGCGACGATGACGACCGGCGCGCCGGTGATGCGTTCCCGCGAGCGTTTGACATCGCTCTCAACAGCGGCGAGCGGGTCGCCGTCGCGCCGGCGATCGGCGCGCAGCCGATCGCCCAGGGCCGAGGCCAACCGCCCCTTGACGGCGGGCGCCGTGATGACAGCCAAGCGCCACGGTTGTCGATTGTGCGCGGAAGGGGCCCAGGTTGCTGCTTCGAGCAGGCGTTGAATCGTTTCGCGCGGAAGCGCGTCGGGGCGGTAACGGCGGATCGAGTGGCGCGAGCGAATCAGGTTGAACAGCGTGTCTGAGAACTGAGGCATATTGTTATCTGAATAGGTCCATCTCGCGTGGACGCAGCAGATCGCGCGCCACACCCTCGCGCCGCTCGAACGGAACCCCGCGCACCAGGGCGGCGGGGATCGCTTCGGCCGCCTGTCCTAAGAGCAGCGTCGCCGCCGAGGCGATTTGATCGGCCAGGCCGACTTCGGTATGTTGCAACGTGTAGCCGAACAAGTCTTTGCGGCCACGCCAGTCTTCCAGCGCGGGCAGTCCGGCCACGCCGATCGCGACGCCGATCGTGCCGGCCCGATGCGGCCGCCCATGGCTATCGGCGATGATCACGCCGATGGCTATGTCGAAGTGCTCGCACAACTTTGCCCGGACCCGCGCGGCCGAGGCGTCGGGATCGGCCGGCAGCCGCAACACCATCTCTTGATCCTCCGGGGCCACGTTGCTCCGATCGACGCCGGCATTCGCGCACACCCAGCCCAAGCGGTGCTCGACGATGATCAGGCCGGGACGTACGCGAACAACCTCGCGGCTATCCCACAAGATCACCTCGATCAGGCGCGGGTCTTTTTGGGTGAGGGCCGCCAGTTCGAGCGCGCGGGGCGAGGGGGTGACCGTCGCCAGGTCAACGTATCGGTTTTCGGCTTTGCTGACGATCTTCTGCGCGATGACCAGGACATCGCCGGGAACAGGTTCGAGCGGGGTCACGGCGTCGATGAGGATGTGCGGCAGATCGGCGCCGGGTTGAATCAGGGGGATGTCGGCGACGGGCAAGAGCGAGATCGGATTCACGCGAGCTGTCATCGCGGTTGATTATACCGCGATAGGCGCGCCGCGCACGTTTACGCATGGCACAGCGACGGAAGTCGCTACTACCGCTTATCCAGGCGAGGAATGCCTGTGATACGGATGCCGGCCGAAGTGACTTTGAATTTGATATTGATATTGATCAAGGCTGACACTAGCGCTTCCGCGACGACGGCATTCTCGATCGGGCCGGCGTCGAAAGCGTCAATCCCCATGGCGCGGGCGAGCGCGATGACCTGCTGCTTGGCTGCTTTATCGTTGCCGCTCACCAGTACGTCGCAATCGATCGGCGCGTCGAGCTCTTCGAGATGCCGGAACCCGATGTTCTGAAACGCCGACACGACTCGGACCTCGTCGCCCAGCAGCGCCTGCGCTTCCGCGCCGGCTGAGCCGCCGGGCGGCAGGCATACCGCGCGGCGTTTCTCCGCGTTCAGCGGGACGGTCACATCGACGAGCACTTTGCCCTTGAGCGCATCTTTGAGCGCTTCGAGCGTGGCACGCTGTGAAGCATAGGGCACGGTCAACACGGCGATGTCACACGTTTGCGCCGCATCGAGGTTGGTCATTCCTTGCGCCAGGTCTTCACGCCCCAGTTTTTCGTTGAGAGCATGAGCTGTGGCGCGGGCGCGGGCCGCGTCGCGCGAGCCGATGATGACTGCATAGCCGGCGTGCGCCCAGCGCAGCGCCAGCCCAAAGCCTTCCTTGCCGGTGCCGCCCAGAATGGCGAGCGTGAGGATGGTGTCTTGAGTCAACGGGTTCTCCTGTACGGGTAAACAAGTAGCAGGTATACCGGCAGCAAGGATTACTCCTCTTGCGCCGCGATCTCGGCGAAGCGTCGCCAGATGCGTGGCGCGATCTCGCGCGCCCGCGCAGCGCTGGCTTCTTCGTCGAGTGTCAAAAGGCGGCGGTCGCGCATGAGCACTTTGCCTCCGACGATCGTCGTGGCGACGTGCGAGCCGGCTACGCCGAAGGCGATCTGCCACGGCAGGTTTCCGGCCGTCAGCGGCGTGTACGGTTGGTAATCGAGCAGAATAATGTCGGCGTACGCGCCCGGCGTCAGCGCGCCCACCGGCTGCGGCCAGAACAGCGCTGCAATCCGGGCGTTGTTGGCGTAGGCCAGTTGGATCACCGTGTCGCTGGGCATCACACGCGGATCGCCCGCCGTTGCTTTGTGAACGAGGTAGGCGGCCTTCATCTCGGCGAACATGTTGTTGCTGAAGCCGTCGTTGCCCAGCCCGACGCATACCCCGGCGTCGAGCAGCTGTTGCACGGGCGCCGTCCCGACGGCGTTGTTCATGTTGCTGCGCGGCTGATGGCTGACTTTGGTGTGGGTCCTGGCCAATGACTCGATCTCGCCGTCGCTGACGTGGACGCAGTGAGCCGCCAGCGTGCGAGCGCCGAGCACGCCGCGCGACTCGAAGCGCTCCCCGACGCGCAGGCCGTACTTCCGCTCGGCGTCGACTTCGTCGGCGGCATCTTCGGCGACGTGGACGTGAAACCCGATGCCCACCGCCTGCGCCTCCGCCGTACACCGCTCCAGCGTTGCGTCGCCGACCGTGAATGAGGCGTGTAAACCGAACGATGCCGCAAGCAGCGCGTTATTCCGCTCGCGCAGCGACTTGGCGAACCGCACATTCTCGCGGATACCGGCCTGCGCGCCCGCCGGCCCGTTGCGATCGGTCACTTCGTAGCACTCGCACACGCGCAACCCGGACCGCAACACTTCCTCCGCGATCACGTCGAGCGCGCCGTCGATGAAGTTGGGGCTGGCGTGATGGTCGATCAGCGTCGTCGTGCCGTGGCGGATCGCATCGACCAGGCAGACCAGCGCCGAGTAACGCACGCCGTCTGCGTCGAGCGCGCGGTCCAGTCGCCACCACAGCTTTTGCAGGATTTCGACGAAGTTGCGCGCCGGTTCGCCGGGGAGCGCCAGGCCGCGTGCGAATGCGCCGTAGAAGTGCGTGTGCGCGCAGATGTTGCCCGGCAAGACGAGCTGCCCCTGTGCGTCGAGCCGTTCGGCCTCAGGATAGCGCGCGATCAGATCGGCGCTCGAGCCGACGGCGGCGATCCGATCGCCTTCAACATAGATCGCCCCATCGTCGATGACTTGCGGATCGGCCCCAAAGGTTGCGATGCGTCCGTGCGTGATCAGCATAACGAGCTCCCACCCTCCACCCTTGCGGAGGTTCCACGCTTCGCGCCTTCGCAAGGGTCACTCTCGGCGCCCCAAGCGCTTGCGCCGCGCCTGAAGCTGTCCGGTGATTGGATCAGCATCGGCCCGTGGCAGCGTGGCAGAAGGCCGCTGGTCAACGATGTGTTTTGAAACGGGCAGCGATCGACGGCGCAGCCAGCGTAACCCCATCACCGCCCCGACCGCGACCAGCGCGGCGAAAAACAGGCACTGAACCAGGTTGAGCAACGCGCCGATCACCGCGCTGAGGAGCATGACGGCGACGACGATGCCAATGGCAATGAGAATCGGGTTGCGCTTAGACATGTCAATACTCCATACGAAATACGCGCTACCTTCTTACATATCGCGCATTCCGTATTCTGCCAGCACCTCGTGCGTGTGCTCGCCCAGCAAGGGCGGGTGGCGGCGGTAGGTCACCGGCGTATCGGATAAGTGCAGTGGGCTGCCCAGCATCTTGATCGGGCCGGCCGGATGCTCGATCTCCAGCACCATCCCGCGCGCGCGCACGTGCGGATCCTTCAGCGTCTCGTCGAGTGCGTTGATCGGCCCGCAGGGAATCTCAGCCGCGCGTAGCCGCTCCAGCCAAGACGCGGCGTCGTTCTGAATGAAGATCGCTTCCAGAATTGGAATCAGCTCGGCGCGCTGCCGGAGCCGATCCGGGTTCGTCGCGAAGCGTGGATCGCTGCGCACATCCGCGCCCAACCCGATCGCCTCACAAAACTTCGCCCACAGCCGATCGGTGCCGGCGGCGGCGATCAGATACTTGTCGCGCGCTTTGAAAACCTGGTAAGGGACGATGTTGGCGTGGACGTTGCCCAGGCGCGGCGGGCGTTGCTCGGTGGCGAAGTGTTCCGAGGCCATGATCGGCGCCCACGACAGCTGCGAGTCGAGCAGCGCCATATCGACGAATTGCCCGCGCCCCGACCGTTCGCGGCTGAACAGCGCGGCCAGGATGGCGAGTGCGGCGTGCACGCCGGTGGTCATGTCGGCGATGGCGACGGGCCAGCGCATCGGCTCGCCATCCGGCTCGCCGGTCGCGGCCATCAAGCCGGCCTCGCCCTGCGCGACGAGATCGTATCCACCCCGGCCGGCATACGGGCCGGTGCGGCCGTAGCCCGTGATCGAACAATAGACCAGGCGTGGATGATCGCGCTGCACCGTTTCGGGATCGAGGCCGTACTTTTGCAGCGACTCGATGCGGCGCACGTTGCACACGAAGGCATCGGCGCGTTCGAGCAGCCGGCGCATGGCGCGCTGACCCTCTGCGCGGGTGATGTCGATCGCGGCGCTGCGCTTGTTGCGATTGACGGCCAGGAAGTAGGCGCTCTCCGCGCCGATGAAGGGCGGGCCCCACTTGCGCGCCTGGTCGCCGACGCCGGGGCGCTCGATCTTAATCACGTCCGCGCCCAGGTCGCCCAAGATCATCGTACACAGCGGGCCGGCCAGCGCTTCGGTCAAGTCGATCACACGGATGCCGTCGAGGGCGGTAGTCAAGTAGGCTCCTGGGTTGGGCAGTTGGCTAGTTGGTTCGTTGGCTGGTTGGCTGGACTCCGCCGCGCTGCTCGATGGCTTGCTTGATTTGATACAGGCAATCGTCGAGCGCGTCGTTGATCTGGCCGGGCGTGAAGTGCAGCACGTACTCGGGTGAGTCGCGTTGCGGTTCGTCCGACACGACGATGCCCAGGTCGCCGTAGTTGCAGGGCAGCAAGAAATCAACGCGCTGGCGATTGGGCAATTCGTCGTCGCGCTCGGCGTCGAGGCCGGCCTCTTTCAACGCGCGCCACATCAGGTCGTTTTCGTGCGAGCCGACGACGAGGTCGTTGATCTCCCACGCGCTGAACAAACGCTCGCCGGTCGTCAGGATGAACGTCAGCCGGCGCCAACGCCGCGAAGGAATTTGGTGCGGCAGTTCGAGCAGCGGGCCGAGTTGAAGCTTGTAGTAGACGCGCTCGGCGTGCGGATGACCCGGCTCAGCGGGCAGTAGATCGCGGCGAGTCGCCAGCTCGTGACCGCGCACTTCCGCGTACCAGCGCACCGCGTAAGCGTCCGCGCCGAACGGCTTGGTGAAGTAGAAGGCGACGAACTCCGGTGGAAAGAACTTGGGCGCGGATTGCTGAGGGATGCGATACCAGCTTGCTTCCCGCGCCAGCTGGAAATCACGCGGCGAGTTCATCACGGCAATGAGGACGGAGCTATCGGGTTGCATAGGTGTTTAGGTGGAAAGTAGGCAGGGACAGACGTAACAGGTAAACAGGTAAATTGGTATCAGGTAAATCGGTCGGGAGCTACTTGTCTACCAACTACCTGTCTACCAATCTACCAACCACTCCTTGTCTACTTTTTCCTCGCTGCAATAATGCGCCGATCGATCTCGGCCACCTTCGCTTGCTCGGCCAGCCACCACGCTTCATCCAACTGCGCGTCGAGCTCTTCGACCGTCTTTCCCTGCTGCTCGACCCAGGTGTAATACTTGAGATTGTGCCACTGCCGGCGCAGATCGGGTGTGCCATCCTTGATCCAGTCGAGCTTCTGATCGAGGAAGATGTGCACGCGCGCCACGGCTTCCGCCTCATCCACCTGGCCGAACGTTTTCGTCATATCCGCCATCACCGAGTGATAGCGATCGATCGCATCGGTGCAGATCGTGACGATCGTATCGTCCGGGCCGAAGCCGTAGTGCTTGGCTGTCTTGATCGCGCCCAACACATTGCACACGCCGCTGATGCCGAAGATCGCGCCGAGTTTCTCGACCTGCCCGCGTTCCACGCCGCAGCGGCGCTCCAGCGTATCCATGCCGACCTCATCGGTGAGCAGCTGCAAGCCCTTCTTGCACTCGATGTCGTCGATGCACATGATCGCATCCATGTTGGTCACGTGGTGAATCCAGGTCACGTGCTTGTCGCCGATGCCCTGAATGTCGTGCGCGCCGTAGCCGTTATTGTACAACGTGGGGCACTGGATCGGCTCCAGGCCGACGATCTTGTGGTCGGGCCAGACCTGCTTGAGCCGATCGCCCGCGGCGATCGTGCCGGCCGATCCCATCGCGCTGCAATACGCGGCGAGCGTGCCATCGCCGATACCCTGCGCTTTCAATTCCCCGGCCAGCTCGACAAGCGTGTTGCCGGTGACGTGGTAGTGAAAGCGGTAGTTGCCCATCACCTCGAATTGGTTGAGGATGCGGATGTTCGGGTCGGCGCGGCGCAGCTCCCAGGTCTTATCGTAAATCTCCTTGACGTTGCTCTCGCTGCCGACGGTCTTGATGATCGACGCGCCGTAGCGTTCGATGCGCTCGAAGCGCTCGGCGCTCATGCCTTGCGGGAGGATGACGATGCTCTTGAAGCCCATGCGGCAGCCGACCCACGCGCCGCCGATGCCGTAGTTGCCGGTGGAGGGCCAGACCAGCGTATGCTGACTGGGATCGACTTCGCCCGCCGTCTCCAGATCGACCAACACCGAGTAGGCGGCCCCGACTTTATGTGCGCCCGAGGGGAAATCCTTGCCATACAGCACGACGATGTTGGGCGCGACGCCGGTGAGCTGTTTGGGCAGCACTTCATATCGGATCTGGTTGTCCGGCCCCCGCCAGGTGATGTTGAACAAGTTGATCGGATCGAGCGGATCGCGCGTCAGCGCTTCAACGGCGGCAGCGCGGGTCTTCGGTTCGATCGTAGCGGGGTGCAGCATTTCTTCAAAGGTGGGGCCGAGGATCATGGGTTTCCTTTGTCTTAGAAACCCGGTTTCTCACCCCTTTCACTTCGTTCGGGGGCCTTCGGGAAACCGGATTTCTCCGATTATATCGTCGGCGACTGTCCCCCCTTCGCTCCGGGGAGCTACGAGGGTCGCCTCCTATAACAGATAGGTATCCAAGAACGCCGCGCGCTTCTTGTAGGCATCGATGCGATTCTTGGTTTTGCGAAAGCCGTGGCCTTCGTCCGGATAGACGTGCAACTCCACGGGCCGGCCGAGTTTTTGCAGCTCGTCGCGCAGCTGCTCCGATTCATGGAGCGGGCAGCGTGGATCGTGCCCGCCCGCGAAGATCTGCACCGGCGCTTGAATACGATCGACGAAGAAGATCGGCGACATGGCGCGCCAGCGCTCGTAATCCTTCACCGGATCGCCCATATTCTGCAAATCCCAGTATTGCAAGTCGGCGCGCTCGCTGGCGTGCTCGGTGAACCAGTTGACGTAGGGCACCAGCGCCGAGCCGGCAGCGAACTTATCGGGGTGAAAGGTGAGGGCGGTCATCGTCAGGTAGCCGCCGTGGGAGATGCCGGTGATGCCGATGCGCTGCGGGTTGCACCAGCCGGCGCGCGCCAGGTACTCAGCTCCGGCAACCACATCGTTCGTGTCGGCGCGGCCAAGATCGAAGCGGTTGGCGATGCGCCACGCTTTCCCGTAGCCGGTGCTGCCGCGATAGTTCGGCGCGAGAACGACGTAACCGCGCATGACCAGGTCTTGCACGGCGATCACGAAGTCGTTGTCGTGCTGCGCCGTCGGGCCGCCATGCACGTAGAGCACACCCGGCCGCGCGCCATCGCGCTGGGCGCCGTGTGGCAGGTACAACAACGCCGGCACGTTCACACCGGCATCCAGACCGGGATAAACCACGTGGCTGGGCGAAACGAACCGGCTGGGGTCGATGGAATCGGGCAGAGAGCGAGTCAGTTGAATGGTTTGGTTGTTGGTTAGGGCAAGTTGCCACAGATCGGCGGGACGATCGGGGCCGGAGAGGGTGAAGACGAGCGAGCGACTATCGGGCGTGAATTCGAGTTGCGAGTGAATGCCCGGCGCTTCGGCGTAACGCTCAACCTCTCCAGCGAGCCGATGCAACACAAGACCCAGGTTGCCTTCGCGATTCTCGGTATAGGCGATGCTTGAGCCGTCGGGCGACCAGACCGGGTAGTAACATTCGCGCGAGCCGTCGGTGAGCCAGACGATCGAGCGCGAGGCGAGGTCGAAGACGCCGATATCGGAACCGCCGTTGGCGTCGGACATGAACGCGATCTGCGCGCTGTCCGGCGACCACTTCGCCCCCGATGCATCTACACGGCTCGAACCTATCCCAACGGCGATCGGCTCGCCGCCCGCGATCGGGATCAGAAACGTGCCCATCTCCTGACCCAGCGTCATGGCTTCGACCGCGATCCATCGGCCGTCGGGCGACGGCTGTGCGAAGATGTCGCTGTACTCGTGCCGGGTCAAGCGCCGGGGTGAGCCGCCTTCGATCGGGAGCAGGTAGGTCGCAAAGCCGCCCTCGCGATCGGACACGTAGACAAACCCGGTTTGATCGGGCAGCCAGCGCACGGCCCAATTGATCGCCTCGGTGGGTGTGTTGGGTGTGAGGTTGCGCGTGACGCCGGTCGTGAGATCGAGCACGAACAGGTCGAAGTTCTCGTCGCCGGAGTAGTCTTGCAGGTAAGCGAGCTGCGTGCCATCCGGCGACCAGCGCGGCGCGACAGCCGACTCCGCCGTGTGGGTCAGTTGTTTCGGCTCGCCGCCCCCGATCGATAGGTGATACAGCTGCCAGCAGCCGCTCTTGTTCCACATGAACGCGATTGACCGGCCGTCGGGCGAAAGATGGAAGCCGCCGCCCCAGGGATAGACGTTGGGGATAGCGCCTAGCGCATCGAGATCGGGTGGGACAAGGAACACGGCTACTCCTAAAAGAAGAAGAAAGCGTAAAACGCAGTGACCCCGCTTCACAGTGCGTTTTACGCTTTACGTTGTGCGCGATCGTTTTAGTCGGCCAGCCCTTCTACCGACTCCGCCTTGACGGCTTGCACCGCGCCGGCCGGTCGCGGCTGATGAATCTCGACGGCGTGGATATGCGCCTCCACATAGCGATGGGTATCCTGGATGTTGAGCTGCTCGAACAGGAATGCGAACCGGGCCTCCAGCGCCATACCGATCGACATACGCGCCGCTTCGGGCAGATCCCAGAAGGCGCGCTTGAACGGGCCGATCGCTTTCTTGCGCGTCTTATAGATGAACTGCTCGTCGGTGTCTTTCGATTTGCGCTCGTTCATCGCGTTCTGATACAACCAGTCGCGCACGCCGTCGCGCAGCTGCTGCGGGATGGATTCGTGACTGAAGATCAATGTCTGGAACGCCGTGGCGAGGTGAACCTCAACCGCGCCGCACTCGACAAACTTGCCGAAGGCTGTTTCGGGCAGCGTCGATGCGCCGTGCTGCACCGCGCCGCCGAGATGATATTCGCGGCGCGCCAGCTCGCCGAGCCGCTTGAGCACGTCAAAGTCGATCGCCACATCGGCCAGCGTGCCATCGGGCAGCACCGTGCCGCCGTGCGAGGTGCCCGTTTGGATGCTGATCTTGCTGATGCCGGTCAGGCCGTTCAGCTGCGCCAGGTAGCCATTCATGAAGGCGCGCAGCTCTTCTTCGTTCGAGTTCTTGCCGCCCACCTCGCCGATCTCGCCGCCGACGGAGACCATCACCCCATCGGGTTGCAACTCGCGCACGGTGCGGGTGAGCGCGGCGCAATGCTCGAAGTTGGCGCGTTGTTGTTCATACGTGGTCGGCTGTGAGAGATCGACCAACGTCGAGGTATCGATATCGATGTTGTAGAACCCGGCGGCGATTGCCTCGGCGCTCAGGTCGCGCACGGCTTTCAACTCGGCTTCGGGCGCTTCGGCGAAGCGCTTCCCGTTGATCTGGAAGTGATCGCCCTGGATGAACACCGGCCCACGGCGGCCCTCTTTGATGGCCGCAGCCAAAATGGAGCTGGTGTACTCGGCCGGGCGCTGATCGGTGTAGCCGATCTCGGAGCGGGCGATCTCGAAGATCAGGGCGCCGGCGTTGAGCCGGTTGGCGGCGCGGAAGGCCGCGCGCGCCGAGTCGTAGGTCAGCATGCGCAGGTTCATCGCCGGGACGGTGAAGGCACGATCAATCTCGCCCCGACCGCAGGCCAGGTACAGGTCGTGAATCGAGGCGGGGCGGATGCCCAGGGCCTGAGCGATCTCCCAGATGAGCCAGCGTGCGGCGGCTTTCGTCTCGCCGTCGCCGAAGACGGCTTCGGAGATCAGACCGTCGGTGCGCGCCCTGAGTTTGGCCGCATCGTTCACGACCACGCGATCATCGACCAGCGTGACACTGTGTTGCAGCGATTCTAGAAGTGCATGGAGTACATTCATTTCTTTCTTCTCCGTGGGAGATGGGATGGCATGGGTACAAGCAAACGGAATAAAGTTCGCCGAATGGCGCGGTTCCACCTCGCATCGCGTGGGAACTTCTCGCGCGTGGTGACAATCAACCGGACGGTGTCGGCGGCGCGGTATCGAGCGGCGGGGCGGGATGATTTGCGCAGCATCAGGCCAAACAGCGCGCCCTTCGGAGGTTTGCGACCATGCCTGTTATAAGTCAGGATTGCTACTTTGTCAACCGGGGCCGAGCTCAAGTTCCACCCTTTTTCACCGCCAATGGGTTGATCGTTAGGGCGGCAGTGCAACTGCCGCCCTAACGGCAGGGAGGTAGAACCTTAAAAGTTCCGAATTCAGGTGTAACAGCTATTGCTTTTTGTGAAACAGATGTTACACTCACACCAACATGGACTGGGTGGTGTTGTCTTACTCGCTCTCGGCCGTGGCGCGGTCAGGCCCGCGCGTGACCTTGTGGCGCCGGCTGCGGCGGCTGGGCGTGGTGACGCTGGCCGGCGGATCGCAGCTGCTCCCGGCGCGCGACGAATGTCTCGAAGCCTTTCAGTGGCTGGCGCAAGAGCTCAGGCAAGCGCGCGGGGAAGCCGTGGTTATGCGCGTGCAGCAGTTTGAAGGCCTGGCCGACGCGCCGCTGATCGACCTATTCCAGGCGGCGCGGCAAGAGGAATATGGCGCGATCGCGGCCGACGCGACGGCTTTGGAAAAAGCGCTCGCCGCAAAAACGAAACCGAAGGCCAGATCTCAAGCTCTGGACGAACTGGTCAAGCTGCGCCGGCGGCATGCCGAGGTCGCCCGTATCGATTACTTCAGTTGCGCCGCCGGCGAGCGTGTTGCGGCGCAATTGGCGCGCATCGAGCGCCGCCTCTCGCCTGCGGCAGGAGCGCCCCAAACCGTGGCCGGTGTAACGTTGGCCGATTATCGTAACAAGCGCTGGGTCACGCGCCCCAGGCCGCACGTCGATCGACTGGCCTGCGCCTGGTTGATCCGCCGGTTCGTCGATCCGAAAGCGGTAATCCGCTATGCGGCGCGCCCCCGAGCGGGTGAGATCGCCTTCGATATGGAAGAGGGCGAGTTTGGGCATCAAGGCAACCTGTGCTCCTTTGAGAAGATGATCCGGGCGTTCGGTTTAGACGACGCCGGCCTGCGCGCCCTGGCGGAGATCGTTCACGAAATCGATCTGCGGGATGAGCGGTATGCGCGGCCGGAGACTGCCGGTATCGATGCCGTTCTGGCTGGCTGGTTGCAGGCCAATCTTTCGGACGCCGAACTCGAGTCGCGCGGGAGCGCGTTGTTCGAAGGGTTGTATGGCGCGCTGTCCGGCCATACTCCAACTGCAACGGGGAAGAAGCAGAAGAAGTAATGTCGCTTGCGGGGGATCATGCGCTTTCAAATTCACGTTTGAAGGGAGGATTAGGATGAAGTGGGTTACTCGTTCGCACGTTCACGTCGATCGCGTGGCCTGCCCGTGGCTGATCACGCGCTTTGTGGACAACGCCGCCGAGTTCCTGTTTGTGCCGAAGAATCAAGTGAATACGATTGCCGCCGAAACGAACGCTATCCCGTTCGATTCGCCGGGCGTGGAGCTGGGACACCACGAGGGGCGCTGTTCATTCGAGTCGATCCTGCTGAAGTACGATCTGAAAGAACCCGGCTTAGTGCGGCTGGCGCGGATCGTCCATGCGGCCGATATCGATGCGGACCTTGACGCCGACCCCAGCGCGCGCGGCTTGGAGGCGATTGCCACCGGTTTCAGCTTGCGCTATCCGGACGATGAAGAAAACCTGGCGCATCAGTTTGAAGTGTACGATGCGCTGTATGCGTGGTGCCGCCTGCAAGCAAGTGAGAGCGCCTGAGTGACCCCCCGACACTTCTCCCATAGCGAGGCGACGAATACCGGGGCTTTCCCTGCCACGCCCTCGCTGCCGGTCGCCGAGGCGCAAACGGCAGCGCCGGACATGACGGGCCTGGTCTTCAAGCTGGCCTGGCCGGCAGTGATTGAGCAAGTCTTGATTGTCGGGGTCGACCTGACCGATCTGTTCATCGTCGGCCACCTGGGTGCGTCCGCGCTCTCCGCGGTTGGATTGACGGCGCAGGTGATGCTCCTGGCGATGGCTTTCTTCAGCGCGATCGGGACCGGCTGCATGGCGCTCGTGGCGCGGCACATTGGCGCGGGCGAGCGCGCCGACGCGGGTCGGGTCTTGCAACAATCTATCCTCGTCGCGGCGGGGTTAAGTGTAGCGGCTGGATCGGTCGCGTGGGTCTTGGCGCCGGACATTTTGCGTGGTCTGGGAGCCGAGCCGGACGTCGTCGAGTTGGGTGTTTCATTCATGCGCCTCATCGCGCTATCGCTGCCGCTGTTAGCGATCACGTACGTCGGCAATGCGGCGCTGCGCGCGGCCGGCGACACCCGTACACCGATGCAGCTCACCGGTCTGCATCTGGCGCTCAACGCGGTGCTTGGTCTTTTCTTAGTCTACGGCCCGCCGCAACTGAACGTGAATGGGCTGGGTCTTGCGACCAGCACGGCGCGCGGTGCGCTTGGGTTGTCGGTGCTCTGGCTGCTGTGGCGCGGCCAGCGGGGTATGCGCTTGACGCGAAACAATTGGAAACCCGATCCGGATCGCATCGCGCGCGTTCTGCGGGTGGGGTTGCCGGCCGGCATCGAGCAAATGCTGATGCAGTTCGCCTTGATCAGCGTGACGACGGTGATCACTGGATTGGGAACGGTTCAGTACGCGGCGCACAACGTCAGCTTGCGCGTCATGTCGTTGTCGTATTTGCCGGGTTGGGGTTTTGCCGTGGCCGCCAGCGCGCTGGTCGGGCAGAGCCTCGGCGCGCATGATCCACGCCGCGCCCAGGCAAGCGTTCATGCCGCGCTTCGGCTGGCGTTCGGAATCATGGTGTTTCTGGGGGCGGCCTTGTACGTCCTGGCCGAACCAATCTCGCAACTGTTCACCGACGATCCGGGCGTGGTCGCTGCGAGTGTTTCGGCCATTCATGTGGCGGCGCTCGCGCAACCCATCATGGCGGTGTCCTTTGTGTTCGTGCACTCGCTGCGCGGCGCAGGCGATACGCGCATGGTGCTGGCGATCACCGCCACTTCGATCTGGACGGTGCGGCTCGGCGTTGCTTATCTCGGTGTGCGCGTGCTGGGCTGGGGGCTGGCTGGCGCGTGGCTGGGTATCCTGGCCGACTTCGCCATGCGCGCGTCCTGCGGCTGGCTGCGCTTTCGCAGCGGGCGCTGGCAGAGAATTCGACTCTGACTCTGACCCAGCCATGCTTAATCCTTCGGAATAAACGCACATGTCAGGTCGCTCCACTTCGCGCGCCTGGGGCGCGCTGACCTCCGATAGTCGCCTCTTGTTCAGCGCGCGCGTCCTCCGCTTATTCGCGTATGGGTTCTTGTCGGTGATCCTCGTGTTGTATCTGGCGCAGGTCGGCCTGACGGCGGAACAAATCGGCCTGCTGCTGACCCTCGCGCTCATTGGCGATGCCGTCATCTCGCTCGGCATCACGTTGTCCGCCGATCGCATCGGCCGGCGGCGCATGCTCGTGCTCGGCGCGCTGCTCATGCTCCTGGCGGGGGTGGCGTTTATCCTGACGAGCCAGCCGCTGCTGCTCATGGCGGCTGCCTTGATCGGCGTGTTGAGTCCTACCGGAAATGAGATCGGGCCGTTCTTATCGATCGAGCAAGCTGCGCTGGCGCAACTCCTGCAACCCAAAAGACGCACGCAGGCATTTGCCTGGTATAGCCTGGCCGGCTCGTTTGCCACTGCGACCGGTGCGTTGAGCGGCGGCCTGCTCGCTACCTATCTCCAGAGTTCGGGGCTGACACCGCTGGCGTCGTACCGGGTCGTGTTGCTGGGGTATGCCGGGAGCGGGCTCGTGCTCGTCGCGCTATTCTTGCGCCTATCTTCGTCAGTTGAAACTGCAAGCCCCGCGCGATCGATCCAAAGCGCTTTGGGTTTACACCGATCCCGAAATGTCGTCTTGAAGCTCAGCGCCCTGTTTGCGCTCGATGCTTTTGCCGGCGCGTTTGTGGTACAGAGTATTGTGGCGTACTGGTTTTATACCCGATTCGGGGTGCAGGAAGATGTGTTAGGCGGTATTTTCTTCGGCGCGAATATCCTGGCGGGATTCTCGGCGCTGCTGGCCGCCCGGATCGCGGCGCGCATCGGGCTGGTGAATACCATGGTGTTTACCCACATCCCATCCAACGTCTTGTTGTGTCTCGTGCCGTTCATGCCTACGTTGCCGTTGGCGATCGGCGTGCTCCTATCCCGTTTTGCGATCTCGCAAATGGACGTGCCGACGCGCCAGTCCTATACGCTGGCCGTGGTTGACCCCGATGAGCGGTCGGCTGCATCCGGCGTGACGACGATCGCGCGTTCGGTTGGGGCAGCGCTGTCTCCGTCGCTGGCCGGGCTTTTCCTGGCAACCCCTGCGCTCCTCGGTGCGCCATTCCTGGTCGCCGGCAGTCTGAAAATCGTCTACGATTTGCTGTTGTATCGCAACTTCAAAACGCTTAAACCACCCGAAGAGGCTGTCGATGTTCGGCCGGCCCAAGTCGATGTCGCCAAGTAAGCCTCGGAGATAGCCCTAAGAAATCAGCTCTTGACTTATCGTAGCATTGGCGCTAGAATGTCGCGCGACGTGGGACAAGACATGCGAGTAACCAGACGGAGCACGGCACATAGACCGATCGATGCCGCGCGGGGACGCCCCCGTATCGAGTGGTTTTCATCAGACCTTTGGGTATGATTGCCCAAAGGTCTTTTTTTGCCTGTCCCACGAATTCCCGTTGGAGGAGAACCTGCTATGAGCAACCCGTTGGCCGGCCGCGACCTCATTTCGATCGCCGATCTGAGCACAGCCGAGATTCGCGCGGTGCTCGACCGGGCGCGCGTCTACGAAGATGCGCTTGGCGCTGGGCGCTCGCTCAAGCTGCTTGATGGCCGAATCCTTGCGACCTTGTTTTACGAACCGAGCACGCGCACGCGCCTCTCGTTCGAGAGCGCGATGCAGCGACTGGGCGGCAGTGTGTTGAGCGTGGCCGAGGCGAAGACTTCGTCGAGCGCGGCCAAAGGCGAAACGCTGTTTGACACCGGGCGCATGATCGAAGGCTATGCCGACGTGGCGGTGATCCGCAATCCGCTCGTCGGTTCGGCGCGTGAGCTGGCTGAGGGCGCCGCCATCCCGGTGATCAACGGCGGCGATGGCGTGGGCGAGCACCCGACGCAGGCGCTGCTCGATCTGTACACCATCGAGCGCGAGAAGGGGACGATCGACGGGCTGCACATCGCGCTGGTCGGCGACTTGAAGAATGGGCGCACGGTTCACTCGCTGGCGCAAGCGTTGAGCCGGTTCGAAGTCGAGTTGACGTTCGTCGCGCCCGAGGCGCTGCGCATGCCCGCTGAAGTCACCGCCGGGCTGAACACCAACGGCGCGCGAGTCTCAGAGTCGAGCGATCTGGCGCGCGCGTTGCAGCAGGCCGATGTGGCTTACATTACGCGCATCCAGAAAGAACGATTTGCCGACCTGGCCGAATACGAAGCGCTGAAAGGCGCTTACGTCGTCGATCGGAAACTGGTTGAAGCGAGCAACCCCGATGTGCGCATTCTGCACCCCTTGCCGCGCGTCGATGAGATTGCCAGGGACACCGATGCGATGACGAACGCCGCCTACTTCCGCCAGGCGCGCAACGGCGTGTATGTGCGGATGGCGCTGCTGGCGATGCTGCTGGATGCGGTTTGATAGGTTGATGGTTGGATAGTTGGTGTGTTCATTGCAAGGAGGAGCAATGGCTTATCAGGATATCGAGGAGTCGAGGTTGTATCGGCTGGCGGAAGAAATCGCGGAGGAAGTGTGGGATATCGTGAGAGGCTCCATCAAAGAAACCCGCTGGCACTTGCGGCGCGCAGTCAAGCGCCACCTGCTGAATCAAGCACAGTTCGACGGCTGGGTGGTCAAGCTCGAACAGGCAGCCAAGAACCTGAATGGCTACGTGGCTTTCCAGAAGACCCGTGTATTGAAAGACGAAGGCGTTGAATACACACATGAATTTACACCGGGTGAATACCTCGATGACCCAACCAACTAGCCAACCAGCCAACCAGCCAACCCCCAAGCCCTTCCTTCAGAAGCTCGCCCAGGCACAGGCGCGCAACAACTCCTGGGTCTGTGTCGGGCTTGATGTGGTCGTGGCGCAGATGCCGCTGCCGCTGGCGAAGGTGGACGACCCCATGTTTCCCTTTGCGCGCGACATCATCGACGCGACGAAAGACCTGGTCTCGGCCTACAAACCCAACCTCGGCTTCTTCCTGGCCGAAGGCGCGGCGGGCATGATCGCGCTGGAACGCCTGGTGCGCTACATTCCCGATGACATCCCGATTATCCTCGATGCGAAATCGGCTGACATTGGCAGCACGGCGGAGCAGTATGCGCGCGCCGCCTTTGAAGCCTTTCGCGCCGATGCGGTGACGGTGAACCCCTACCTCGGCGAGGATGGCATCGCGCCATTCCTCAAGTACGCGGATCGCTGCGCGATCGTGCTGGCCCGCACCTCGAACCCCAGCGCAGGCTTACTACAAAGCTTGCCTGCCGGCGAGAGCACTGTCGACGAGTTGATCGCGCGCAAAACGGTCGAGTGGGACGAGCGCTATCCGGGCGCGTGCGGCTTGGTCGTCGGCGCGACTGCGCCCGAAGCATTGGCCCGCATGCGATCGATCGCGCCCGCCCTGCCATTCTTGATTCCCGGCATTGGCGCGCAGGGCGGCGATCTGGCCTCGGCGGTTGCGCACGGCTCAACTCGATCCGGCATCGGCCCGATCATCAATGCCTCGCGTAGCATCCTGTACGCTTCGTCCAAAACCGACTTCGCCGAAGCCGCGCGCGCGGCAACGCTCACTCTCCGTGATGCGATCAACAGGTTGAGGCAGCTGGCAATTTGGTAATTGGTAGATTAGTGACAGGTAGGTGAGGAGGAATCGATGCAGAGGGTTCAATCGGCCCGATCGAAGCGGCAGCCCCACTCGATGAAGCGCCCTGCACGCAGAAAACCAATTTCCCAACCGCCGCGCCTCTACGGCTATAAGGAAGCGCGGCGGCTGTCCCACTCTACCATCGCCGTTGCCCTCTTCGACATCGGCGCGGTGAAATTCGGGGAGTTCAAATTGAAGTCGGGCCTGTTGTCGCCGATTTATATCGATTTGCGCCTGTTGGCTTCTCATCCGAAACTGTTGCAGCAGATCGCATCGTGCATGGCGGCGATCGCGAAGACAATCCAGTTCGACCGGCTGGCGGCCATCCCGTATGCGGCGTTACCCATCGGCGTGGCCGTCTCGCTCGTGATGAACCGGCCGTTGATTTACACGCGCAAGGAAGTGAAAGATTACGGCACCGCGCGCCCGATCGAGGGCGAGTATCTTGCCGGTGAAACGGTGTTGCTGATCGACGATCTGATCACGAAGGGTCACAGCAAGCTCGAGGCGATCGCCCCGCTGGTCGCCGTGGGGTTGAGCGTCAAAGATATTCTCGTGTTGATCGATCGTGAGCAGGGTGGGGCGGGCGAGTTGGAGCGCGCGGGCTACCGGCTGCACGCGGTCCTCACGTTGACGGCGCTCCTCGATGTGCTCGTGCGCCGCAGGAAAATCACGGCTGAGAAGCGGGGGGAGGTTTTAGAGTGGATACGGCGCAACTAACAAACCAACAAACGAACCAACTAACCGGCGCGCCCGACCTAGCCGTGACGCTTGCCGGTGTGAAACTGCGCAACCCGACTGTCCTGGCTTCCGGCATCCTGGGGTTGAGCCAGGAAGTGTTCGGGCGGATCGCCGAATCGGGCATCGGCGCGATCACGACCAAGTCGTGCAGCCTCAAACCGCGCCCCGGCTATCACAACCCGACGATCGTCGATTGGGGTGAAGGGCTGATCAACGCGGTCGGCCTATCGAATCCGGGCGTCGAAGTGATGGTCGAAGAGATTCGCGAGGCGCGCAAACAGCTCAAGCCGTTGGGCGTGCCGATCATCGCCAGTATCTTCGCCGACACCGTCTACGACTTTGGCACCGTCGCGCGTTACGTCAGCGAAGCGGAACCCGATTTGATCGAAGTCAACATCTCCTGCCCGAACCTGGATGCGCGCTTCGAGCAGATGTTTGCAGCCAGCCCGTATGTGTCGGCCCAGGTCACGCGCCGGGTCAAGGCCAGCACACGCATCCCGATCCTGGTGAAGCTCTCGCCCAACGTCGAGAGCATCGCCGCGGTTGCTAAAGAGGTCGTCACGGCGGGCGCCGACGGCTTGACGGTGATCAACAGCCTCGGCCCCGGCATCGTGATCGACATCGAGTCGGGCTATCCGGTTCTCGCTAACCGCTGGGGCGGCGTCAGCGGGCCGGCCATCCGGCCCATCGCCGTGAAATGTGTACGCGATGTGGCGCAGGCTGTGCCCGGTGTGCCGATCGTCGGCACCGGCGGCGTGACGACGGCGCGTGATGCGATCGAGATGCTGCTGGTCGGATCGACGGCGGTCGGTATCGGCAGCGCGATCAACTGGCGCGGGCTTGACGTGTTCCAGGAAGTCGCCGAGGGCGTCGCCGAGTACATGCGTCGGCACACGCACGCAGCGATCGCTGAATTCAGGGGGAAGGCGCTTGCACACTGTTAGATCGGAATCGGAGTCGGCGTTTGTAGGAGGCGACTCCCGTCGCCGACAGTCGGCATCGGGAAGGTCGGCATCGGGGTCGGCATCGGGGTCGGCATCGGGAGATGCCTCCTACACAGATACCTCCTCCAAGAATGGGTTGGGCGATATGAATTTTTCGCAGCTGCCCAGGACCGTTCGTATCAGACAAATCGTGCGCGAGACACGCGCGGTTTCGACCTTTGTGCTCGATACATCGATCGGGGCGGAGCCGGGGCAATTTCTGATGGTGTGGCTGCCCGGCATCGACGAGAAACCGATCAGCATTGCCTGGCCCGATCCGCTGACGATCACCGTCGCCAAGGTGGGCGAATGGAGCGCGGCGCTGCACGATCGTAAAGTGGGCGACTTCATCGGGATTCGCGGGCCGTATGGCCGGCCGTATCGAATCATGCCCGATCGCCCGGCGCTGCTGGTGGGCGGCGGCTACGGCGCAGCGCCGTTGCACTATCTGGCTACGGAGATGAAATTGCGCGGGCTGAACGTTGCGGTTGCGCTGGGCGCTCGGCGCGCCGACGATCTGATCTTCGTCGATCGCTTCGAGCGGCTCGGCGTCGAGCTTTTGCTGGCAACCGAAGACGGCTCGGTCGGCGCGAAAGGCTACGTCACCGTCGCCGTCGAAAACCATTTATCCAACCATCCAACTACCCAACCGACCCTTTACGCCTGCGGGCCAGAAGGTCTTCTCGTCGCGCTGCACCGGATCAGCCGCGAGCGGAATGTCCCTGCCCAGTTGAGCGTCGAGCGTTATATGAAGTGCGGCTTCGGCATCTGCGGCCAGTGCGCGCTCGACGACATCCTCACCTGTGTCGATGGCCCGGTGCTCGATGCCGAGCAGCTCGACGGCAAGCATGACTTTGGGAAGTATCATCGCACGGCGACGGGGCGCAGGCTGCCGGTGTAAGGCAACGAATCGGCAACGGATAAACGAATGCTCCCAAACGGTATTCGTTTATTCGCTGTTTATTCGTTGCACGATTCCCCCATCTTGATTACAATTCACACCGTGCGCTCAAAACATCGACTCCCACTTCTGTTGCTCGCCTGCCTCTTGTTGCTCCTCGCCGCGCCGGCGCAGGCTCAGGACGGGCAAGTCACACATGTTGTGCAGTCGGGCGAGAACCTGTTCCGGATCGCGCTGCGCTACGGGCTGACGGCCGACCAGGTGGCAGCCGCGAATAGCATTAGCGATCCAACGCTGATCTACGTCGGGCAGCAGCTGGTGATCCCGATCGCCGGGTCGGCTGTCCCGCCTGTTTCGGCGGCAAGCACGGCGGCGAATCCGGCCGGCTTTCACATTGTGCAGGCGGGCGAGAACGTGTTTCGGATCGGGCTGAAGTACGGCTTGACGGCGCAGCAGATCGCCACGGCCAACAGCTTGAGCAGTGTCAGCATGATCTTCGTCGGCCAACGGCTGACGATTCCGGCCGCGGTCAGCGCCCCGCCGCAGACGGCGCCGGCGGTGGATGGGGTACGCCTGGCCGCGCCGTTGTACGGGCAGCAGCGCACTTTGTCGTGCGAAGCGACGGCCGCGCGGATGCTGGCCGAATACTACGGCGCGATCAAAAGTGAGTGGTGGTTCCAGACGGCGTTGGGCCTGAGCGATAATCCGCACTCGGGCTTCAGGGGCAACGTCGATGGCGAGTTCGGGTGGATCGATGATTATGGCGTGCATGCGGAGCCGGTCGCTCGCGCGTTATTGGCCGCCGGCATCGACGCCGGCGTGCGCTATGGCATGACCTATGCTGATTTGCGCGCCGCGCTCGATCGTAAGGCGCCCGTCATCGTGTGGACCTCGCCGCGCAGCGACTTCTACGACATGCCGGCTGGCTATCGGCTGGTGCCGGAAGAGCATACCTACGTCGTCGTCGGTTACGATTCAGCCGGTTTCATTGTCCACGATCCCTTGTATGGCGGACGACGCTTGAAGCTGGCGTCGATACCCGGTTGGGGCCTGTTCGACAATATGGCAGTCGTCGGGCCCTGATCAGTGAACAGTTATCCGTGAGCAGTCGTCAGTAAGCGGTCAACACTCCTCACTGTTGACTGCTCACTGTTCACTGCGTTTGCTATCCCCACTATGACCAAGAAACCCATTCTCCTCATCCGCAGTGGCCAGATCGGCACGCCGCAAGGCTTGAAGAAGGCCGACGTCCTGATCCGGGGCGAGCGCATCGTCGCGGTCGAAGCCGGGCTTACCGCTCCGCCGGGCGCGCAGTTGATCGAGGCGTCGGGCTGCATCATCCTGCCTGGCCTGATCGATGCTCACGTTCACCTGCGCGAGCCGGGCGATGAACACAAAGAGGATTTTTTCAGCGGCACGCAGGCCGCGCTGGCCGGCGGCGTGACCACCGTGCTGGGCATGCCGAACACCCAGCCGCCGATCACCGACGCGACGCTGCTCGCGCATGCGCTCACGCTCGCCGCGCAGAAGGCAGTGTGTGACCACGGCCTGTTCCTCGGCGCGACGCACGATAATGTAACCACCGCCTTCAAAGTGAAAGAGGCCATCGGCCTGAAACTGTACATGGGTTCGAGCACCGGGTCGCTCATGGTCAGCGATTTTGCCGGGCAGTACACACATTTCAAGGCGTATCCGCCGGAGCGAGTGCTTGCGCTGCACGCGGAGGATGAGCCGGCCGTGCAGTTCTTCGCCAGGTTGGGCCAGCGCCGCCCGCCGTTGTGCGCCGAGCTGGCCGTGCAGCGCGCGCTCGCGATGGCGGCCGAGCTGAAACGCCGCATCCACATCTGCCATTTATCGACCGCGCGCGAACTCGAATTGGTGAAGGAGGCTAAAAAGCGCGGCGTGAAGGTGACATGCGAGGTTTCGCCGCACCACCTATTTTTATCGAGCGAAGTCGAGCAGCATCTCGGCCCGTTAGGGCAGATGAATCCACCCCTGCGTTCGGAAAAAGACACGGAAGCGCTGTGGAAGGATATGGCCGCCATCGACCTGATCGCCACCGACCACGCGCCGCACACGTTGCAGGAGAAGCAGGGCGAGTCACCGCCATCGGGCGTGCCCGGTTTGGAGACTCTATTGCCGCTGCTGTTGACCGCCGTGCATCAAAAGCAGATGTCGTATGGGGAGCTGGTGCGGCTCAGTTCAGCCGGGCCAGCCCGGGTCTTCGGTCTGGTCGACAAGGGCCGCATCGACGAAGGCGCGCACGCCGATCTGGTCATCATCGATCCGGCCGTGCAGTGGAAAATTGATGGGACGAAATCGTTTACGCGCTGTGGTTGGACGCCATTCGAGGGCTGGCAGGTGCGGGGCAAGATCGAAAAGGTTTATCTGCGCGGCCAGCTTGCCTTCGAGGCTGGACAGGTGCTGGCCGAACCGGGCTGTGGACAGCGCGTGAAGCAAGCGTAATCAACAAGAAACCGGGTTTCTCAAAGAAACCCGGTTTCTCTATTCTTCCCCCAGCTTCAAAATCGCCATGAATGCTTCCTGCGGCACTTCGACCGTGCCGATCATCTTCATGCGCTTCTTGCCGGCCTTCTGCTTTTCCA
Organism: Anaerolineae bacterium; assembly: GCA_035292585.1. Lineage (GTDB taxonomy): Bacteria > Chloroflexota > Anaerolineae > Fen-1058 > Fen-1058 > DASSFZ01. The sequence continues at coordinate 34,994 of DATDPU010000159.1, forward strand.
ACAACTTCCGTTTGCGGCTGATGTCGCCGCCGTAACACTTGGCGAGCACGTCTTTGCGCTGCGCCTTGACGGTTGTGCGCGCGATGATCCGTCCGCCAACCGCCGCCTGGATCGGCACCGGGAATTGTTGCGACGGGATCACTTCCTTCATCTTGCGCGTGATCGCGCTGCCCTTCTCGTAAGCTTGATCCTTGTGGATAATCACCGCCAGCGCGTCGACCAGCACTTCGTTGACCAGGATGTCCATCTTCTGCAAGGTCCCGGCGCGGTATTCCTCGAAGGTGTAGTCCATCGACGCATACCCGCGCGTGCGGCTCTTGAGCTGATCGTGGAAATCGACGATCATTTCCGACAGCGGCAGGCGATAGGTGAGCACCACGCGGTTCGGGTCGAGGTATTCCATGCCCACCTGCTCGCCGCGCCGATGGATCACCAGGTCCATCACCGTGCCGATGTACTCGGCCGGCGTGAACACCTGCACCTTCATCCACGGTTCGCGAATCTCTTCGATCGAGGTGGGATCGGGCAGCGCGGCGGGTGAATCGACGCGGATGATCTGGCCGTCGGTCTTCAGCACCTCGTACTCCACGCTCGGCGCGGTGGCGATGATATCCAGGTCGTACTCGCGCTCCAGCCGCTCCTGAATGATCTCCATGTGGAACAAACCCAGGAACCCGCAGCGGAAGCCGAAGTTGAGCGCCTGCGACGCCTCCGGCTGGTACACCAGCGAGGCGTCGTTGAGCTGCAGCTTTTCCAGCGCATCTTTGAGCTCGTGGTAATCATCGGTCTCGATCGGGTACAGCCCGGCGAACACCATCGGCTTGATCGGGCGGTAGCCGGGCAGCGGCCCGGCAGCGGGCCGCTCGACCGTGGTGATGGTGTCGCCCACGCGACAATCGCGGATCGTCTTCAGCCCGGTAGCGACGTAGCCGACTTCGCCGGCTTCCAGTCGCTCGCCCGGTTTCATCGTCGGCGCGAAGATGCCCAACTCCAGCGGATCGGTTTCCGCGCCGCTCGCCATGAATCTCAACCGGGTCTTCCGCTCGATCACGCCATCCATGATGCGGACGTAGGCGATCACGCCTTTGAAGGCGTCGTAGTGGCTATCGAAGATCAGCGCGCGCAGCGGCGCAGCGGGATCACCTTTGGGTTGCGGCACGCGCTCGACGAGGGCTTCGAGCAGGCCGTCAATGCCCGTGCCGACTTTGGCTGATACGCGCAGCACGTCTTCGGCGGGCACACCCAGGAGGTGCGCGATCTCTGCCGCCGCTTCGTCGGGCCGCGCCGAAGGCAGGTCGATCTTGTTGACGACCGGAATGATGGCGAGGTCGGCGTCGAGCGCGAGATACAAGTTTGCCAGCGTCTGCGCCTCGACGCCTTGCGCGGCATCCACGACCAGCACCGCGCCTTCGCACGCGTTCAATGCCCGGCTGACTTCGTAGGTGAAGTCGACGTGGCCGGGCGTATCGACCATGTTCAGCTCGTAGGTCTCGCCCGATTTCGCAGTGTGCTGCATGCGCACGGCCGACGCCTTGATCGTCACGCCTTTCTCGCGCTCGAGGTCCATCGAGTCGAGCACCTGCGCCGTCATGTCGCGGGCGGAGATCGTGCCAGTGATTTCCAGCAACCGATCGGCCAGCGTCGATTTGCCGTGATCGATGTGGGCGATGATACAAAAATTGCGAATGTGGCGTTCGTCCATAATCTCGAAGATTATACCATGCGGGTAGAAAGAGAAACCCGGTTCTTCAAGAAACCGGGTTTCTATGTAGGGAACTCGCGGCTCGTGTCACGGGCAATCTAACGCCGCCGAGAAAAACTTGCTCTCGGCCCGCGCGTTGGCGCTGTCGCCGGTGATGTTGATCGACCCATCGCCCGAAGTGATGTCCGTCCCCCCACTGCGGTTGATAGTCGTCTGGCGGCTGTCGATCTTATCGATCTTATCAGATTGGTACACGCCGCCACCAGCTTTAGCGCTACCCCTAATGTTCACGCCTCCGCTGCGCGAGGTTGTCTTCTTCTTGGTCATGCCGATTCCCGCCTGCTGATTGTCTCACCGCACCCGCAACGGTGTCGTTCCCCGCTTCACCCGCTTCGGCCCATCGGCGGGCAACGCGAAGGTGAAGCGGCTGCCTTTGCCCTCGACGCTCTCGCACCACACGCGCCCGCCGTGCAACTCGACGATGCTCTTCGTGATCGCCAGCCCCAACCCCAGGCCGCCGTGCTTGCGCGCGATGTGCGGCTCGACCTGATAGAAGCGCTCGAAGATGCGCTCGACATCTTTGCGCGGGATGCCGATGCCGTTGTCGCGGACGCACACCTGTACCTCGCCGTTGACCACCTTGCCCGAAATTTCGATCCGCCCTTGCGGCGGCGTAAACTTGCTGGCGTTCGTCACCAGGTTGTTCAGCGCCAGGCGCGTCTTGTCCCAATCCGCATGGATCAGCAGCGCCGGGTCGGACAGGTCGATGCGAACCAACTGGTCTTTAGCCTGCACCATATCTTGGCACTCGTTGAGGACCGCGTCGATCAGGTCGGCGGCCCGGAAGCGGGTGGCGTTGAGCATGGCCTCGCCGGTATCGACGTATTGGAGGTTGATCATGTCGTCGATGATCGAACGCAGCTGCTCGGCCCCTTTCAGCACCCCTTCCAGCTGGGTGGCGGTGGCGTCGTGGGCGTCTTCACGCAGCATGGCGGCGTAGCCCAGGATCAGGTTGAGCGGCGTGCGCAGCTCGTGCGAAGCGATGGCGATGAAATCGCTCTTGCGCCGGTCGAGATCGTTGAGCTTTTGATAGGCTTTGCGTAGCGCCGCCACCAGCCGCGCATTTTCGATCGCCACCGCGGCCTGGTTGGCAAACGTCGTCAGCACTTGAATATCTTCTTCGCCGAAATAATCGTCGCCCTGTTTGTTCAACGCTTCCAACACGCCGATCGGGCGGTCTTTGATGGTCATCGGCACGCCCAGGATCGAGCGAGTGAGAAAGCCGGTTCGCTGTGCGGCCTGGTTGAAGTGCCGAGGGTCCTGCGTCACGTCGCCGACGACGAGCGGGGCGCGCTGTTTTAGAATCGTTCCGGCAATGCTGCCTTCGAGCGGCACACGGATATTCGCCAGGTCTTCACGCTTGGTGCCGGTGGAAGCGGCGAAGACCAGCGCGCCGGTGCGCTCGTCCAGCAGCATGATCGATGCCGCTTCGGTATTGGTCAGCTCGGTCGCGGCTTCCAGGATGACGCCCAGCAGCTGGTCGATGTCGAGCGTGGTAGTCAGCCCACGGCTGATTTCCAGGATGCGCTGGAGGCGAGCGGTCTGCCGCTGCAGGCTGGTGATGGTCTCGCGGAGCGGCCCCGTACCCGTCTCGGACTGAGGTGAAGCAGTTTGCGTCATGATGGTCCCGTTGCGGAAGGGTGAGTTGGATAGCCAAACGGTTAGTTACTCACCTTACGCAGCCGCCGTTCAACTTCGCTCGAAGCCCGCGTCCGCGCGGGCGTTTCCAGCCGTTCACCCGACCGCGACGGGAGCACTGCATCGCCTATGGGACGCGGTCGGGGAGCAGACTGCGTAAGGTGAGTTAGTTAGCTGGTTTGTTAGTTGGCTGCCCCTATCGTCAGGCCAGGTGGAATGTTATGAGGGCGGGATCAGGCTGTCGATGGCAGCAGTGATGTCAATGGATGGCGCCTGCGCGGTCCCCGGCGTGAGCCAGGCTAAGAACTCGACGTTACCGGCCGGGCCTTCAATCGGCGAGCGGATGACACCGCGCGCGATCCAGCCCCGCTCGGCCGCCCAACCTAAGACCGTCTTCAGCACCTCGCGATGCACGCCTGGGTCGCGCACGACGCCGCCCTGGCCCACGTGCTGGCGTCCCGCCTCGAACTGCGGCTTGATCAGCGCGATCACGTGCCCGTCCTGGGCGATCCAGTGCGCAACGGCGGGCAAGATCAATTTTAGCGAGATGAACGCGACATCGATCGTGACGATCTGAGCGAGCGTCGGGTTACCTGTTGGATCGGGCGGCAAAGCGGTCAACGTCCGCGCGTTGGTGCGATCGAGCGCGGTGACGCGCGGATCGGTGCGCAGCTTCCAAGCGAGCTGGCCGTAACCTACGTCGATGGCGATCACGTGCGCCGCGCCACGCTGCAACAGCACGTCGGTGAAGCCGCCGGTGGAAGCGCCCACGTCGGCGCACACGGCGCCCGCCACCGGCGCGTCAAACGCATCGAGCGCGGCGGCGAGTTTGAACCCGCCACGACTGGCGTACGGCAATTGTGCTTTGATGCGGATATCGGCGTCGGGTGGGACGAGCACGCCCGGCCGATCGGCGACCCGATCGCCGATCATCACCTCGCCTGCCAGAATCAGCCGCTGGCCTCGTTCGCGGCTATCCACTAATCCCCGTTCGACGAGAAGACGATCGAGCCGGACTTTCGTCACGCCACAAGCATATTCCAACTCGGGCAAAAGTCAAGGATATCAAAGTACAACCCGCTTGCGCCCTAACTCAAAAATACTTTGCAGGTACTCTGGCGGGGTGATATAATGCGGCCTTGCCCAGCGGCGGCAAGCGCCGCCGCTGCTGTGCGGAGGATGGATTGCGCAGACTGACGTTTTGGATCGGCCTGGCCGTCAGCGCCGTGGCCTTATGGCTGGCCTTCCGTGAAGTCGATTGGGATAGCTTGGGACAGGCGTTGCGCAACGCGAATTATCTGTGGTTGATTCCTTCGGCGTTGGCGTTGTTGGCGGCTATGGCTGCGCGCGCCGAGCGCTGGCGCTGGCTGCTGGGCGGGCGCGAGCGCGTGTCGTTTGGACAGGCCTTTCGCGCCCTCTCGATCGGCTATCTGGTGACGAACGTATTTCCATTCCGGCTGGGCGAAGTCGTCCGGCCGGTCGTCGTTTCGCGCGGCGGCAAAGTCCCCGCCATGCAAGCCTTTTCGACGATTGCGCTTGAACACGTGCTCGACGTGTTGGTGGTGCTGGCGATCCTGGCGCTGGTGCTGCCGGGGCTGCCGCTGCCAGAAGGCGCGGCGCTGGGCGCGCAACGTGGCGGACTGATATTCGGCGGGCTGGCGGTGGTGATGCTCATCGTCGTGTGGCAACGCGCGCGCGCCGAGCGGCTGGCGAGTTGGGGCCTGCAGCGCATCCCACGGCTTCACCCTGATCCGTGGCTGCGGCGTTTCAACTCCGTCATGGATGGCCTGAGCGTGCTGCGTTCGCCGCGCCTGTTCACGGCTTCGATCGTCTGGTCGCTGGGCGCATGGGTGCTATCGGCCATCTCGTTTCACCTGGCCTTGATCGGGTTTGCGCCGGACGCGCCATTCACGGCCTCGCTATTCGTCACCGCCACGACGACGCTGGTGCTGCTGGCGCCATCGTCGCCGGGTTACATCGGCGTGATCGAGCTGGCGATCCAACAATCGTTGGTCGTCTTCGGTATTTCAGATAGCATCGGGCTGGCGTACGCCATCGCCTTCCACGCGATGGAGTTCATCGTCATGAACGTAGCCGGTATCGTGGGCTTGATGCAGGAAGGCATGTCGTGGTCGGCGATGGTGTCGACGGTGCACCAGGCCGAAGTCACACACGAAGCGCCGGCCGTCACGGAGTAGCTTATGCGGATTCTGGTTACGGGGGGCGCGGGTTTTATCGGTTGCAACACGGTCGATCGGTTGCTGCGCCGCGGCGCGGAGGTTACGATCTTTGATAATCTATCGCGGCGGGGAGGGCGATCGAACCTGGAGTGGTTGACCGCTCAACACGGCCAAGCGGCTTTCCGCTTGATCGCGGCCGATCTGCGCCAGTTCGATCGGCTGGCGGAGGCCGCGCGCGGACAAGACGTCATCCTCCACCTGGCGGGCCAGGTGGCGGTGACGACGTCGGTCAACGATCCGCGCGGCGACTTCGAAGATAATGCGCTGGGCACGTTCAACGCGCTCGAAGCGGCGCGGCTGTCAGGCTCGGGCCCGATCTTTTTGTACGCCTCGACCAACAAGGTGTACGGCGGGATGGAGGAGGTGGCGCTGGTCGAGCAGAACACGCGCTACGTTTACCGCGATTTTCCGAACGGCATTCCCGAAACGCAGCCGCTCGATTTCCATTCGCCCTACGGGTGTTCCAAAGGCGCCGGCGATCAGTACGTGCGTGATTACGCTCGCATCTATGGTCTGCGCACGGTCGTGTTCCGCCAGTCGGCGATCTACGGCCCGCGCCAGTTTGGCATTGAAGATCAAGGCTGGCTGGCCTGGTTCATCATCGCGGCGGTGACGGGCAAGCCGATCACGATCTACGGCGATGGCAAGCAGGTGCGCGATGTGTTGTACGTGGCCGATCTGATCGATCTGTACGAAGCGGCGATTCAGCACATCGATCGCGTGTCCGGTCAGGTGTTCAACGCCGGCGGCGGCCCGGCTAACACCCTCTCCGTCTGGAGCGAGTTCGGCCCGCTGCTCGAAGAACTCCTGGGACGCGCGGTGCAAGTCGGGTGGGGTGATTGGCGACCCGGCGATCAGCGCATCTACGTGTCGGACATTCGCACAGCGAAAGAACTGTTGAGCTGGTCGCCGCGCGTTGCGCCGGCGGAAGGTGTGCTGAAGCTGCACGAGTGGGTGATCGCCAATCGAGCATTATTTGAGTCGTAGACTTCATCCGGGACAATCTTGATCCACGAAGAGACACGAAGAGACACGAGGGGACACGAAGATATTTTAGTGTGGCTTGGTGTGCCTTCGTGGATAAGCCTTTCGGAGCAATGATCCACGAAGGGACACGAAGGGACACGAAGAGACACGAAGGGACACGAAGATATTTTGGTGTGGCTTGGTGTGCCTTCGTGGATCGAGTCTGGCGTAGCGAAATGAAGATACTCGTCACGTTGCTGTATTACCGCCCCTACATCAGCGGGCTGACAATTTACGCCGAGCGCCTGGCGCGCGGGCTGGCGGCGCGTGGACATCGCGTGACGGTGCTGACGTCGCAGTACGAGCCGACGCTGCCGCGCCGTGCGACGCTGCACGGCGTGCAGGTAGTGCGCGTGCCGGTGACTTTTCGTCTGAGCAAGGGCGTGATCATGCCGGCTTACGGCTGGCTGGCCTGGCAGCTGGTACGCGAACACGACGTGCTCAACCTGCACTTGCCGCAGTTCGAGGCGAGTGGCGTCGCGCTGCGCGGGCAGGCGCTGAATAAGCCGGTGGTGCTGACTTACCACACCGATCTGCACCTGCCGCCCGGCCTGCTCAACCGCTTCATCGAGCGCGCAGTCATGACCAGCAATCGGCTGGCCGCGCGCTCCGCCGATGCGATCACCGCCTACACGCGTGACTTCGCTGCGCACTCGCCGTACCTATCGCGCTATTTGCACAAGGTACACGTCATCCCGCCGCCGGTCGATATTCCTATCCCCGGCGCGGACGACGTCGCCGCGTTTCGCGCACACTGGAATCCCGGCGGGAAGCGGCTGATCGGCATGGCGACACGACTGGCAGCAGAAAAAGGCGTCGAGGTGCTGCTCGATGCGCTGCCGCGGGTGCTGGAGGAATTCCCCGACGCGCACATTCTATACGCCGGGCAGCACGCGGGCGTGCTGGGGGAGGAAGCGTATTACCGGCAGCTCCAGCCGCTGTTCGAGCGCTGGCGCGATCGCATCACGTTCCTGGGGATACTCAATCCGTATGAGATGTCTAAGTTCTTCTCGATCCTGGATGTGCTGGTGGTCCCTAGCACCAACTCGACCGAGACGTTTGGCCTGGTGCAGGTCGAGGCGATGCTGTGCGGCACGCCGTCGATCGCCAGCGATTTGCCGGGTGTGCGGCAGCCGGTGCGCATGACAGGTATGGGGGAAGTGGTTCCGATTCGGGATAGCGTTGCCTTAGCCGATGCGATTATCCGGGTCCTGCGTGAACGCGATCGTTACCTTCGCCCACGCGCCGAGATCGAAGCGCTGTTCAGCACGGAACGCACGGCCGAGCGTTACGAGCAGCTGTTTGAAGAGCTGCTAGCCGCACAGCGTCGGCAGGTGGCCTACGCTCACCGAAGCGAGCATTCGTAGAGATGCTGCCGGCCAAATCGGCATACCTGTCCGACGACCTGTTGTGGCGTCATCTGCAAGAGTTGCCCTACTTCCGGGCGCTCTTGCGCGCCGTCGAGGCGCGCTTTTATGAAGACATCGATCTGCCCGAGCCGGTCCTGGATGTCGGCTGCGGTGACGGGCACTTTGCGGCGATGGCGCTGGCCGACCGCGCCGCGCTGGTCGGCATCGATCCGTGGTGGCCGCCTCTGCGCGAGTCGGCCCGGCGCAAAGTCTATCGCGCCGCGATTCAGGCTTCCGGCGCGGCGCTGCCTTTTCCCAGCGGGCACTTCGCCACGGCGATCAGCAACTCGGTGTTGGAGCATATTCCTGATCTCGATCCGGTGCTGGCGGAAATCAACCGCGTCCTGCGCCCCGGCGGGCGCTTCATCTTCTGTGTGCCGAGCGATAATTTTCTGCCGTTCCTCTCGATCTCGCGCGGACTGCGCCGGGTGGGGCTGCGCGGTCTCGGTTCGCTATATGAACGGTTCTTCAATCGCATCTCGCGCCACTATCACTGTGACGATCCCGCGACCTGGGCCGAGCGGCTGGCGCGCGCCGGCCTGGCGCTCGAGCGCCACTGGTATTACTTCTCGCGCGACGCGCTCAGGACCTTGGAGTGGGGGCATTACTTTGGCGCGCCGGCCGTCGTCGCCAAGAAACTGACCGGGCGCTGGGTGATCTCGCCATCACGTTGGAACCTATGGCTAACCGATCGGTTCATCCGGCGTTACTATGAAGAAGCGCTGCCCACGGAAGGCGCCTATCTGTTTTTTGTCGCCCGCAAATAAAGTAGTTTAGCCCCTCGTGGGCGTTGGGGCCTTATGCTACGATTAAACTTACTGGTCAATCCGGTTGTTTGCTGGTACATTTTTGCCCGGCTGTCTCGGTCACGTCTGGTCACATTGTAGTACAGGACTTACGCAGTTGGCGCGGCAGTTGCACTGCCGCCGCCTCATCTGCCGCAGTTCAACTGCGGCAGCAACATGCAGCTGCGTAAGTCCTGTAGTAGTAACGACTTCAGTCGTTCAGACTTCAGTCGTTCTGCCGTAGCACTTGCGTAAGCGATTTGAGCAAAATAGAAGCGTGGGAGACCGGATGAGCTCGCCCCAATCGCAACGACCGTCGAACCCTCCCCCCAGCCTGTTGGATTACATGCTGCTGGCCGTCGGCCTGGTCATTGCAGGCATTTATACGCGGCTGCTGCTGCGCCAGCGATCGCATTCAAACGGCTCTGGTTTACCCCAGCTGTCCGTGGGTTCGTCTGCCTCGACCGTGACTCCGGTTCAGCCCCCGCCGGCGCCGATCGAGGTCTCTCAGGTAACGGTGCTTGAGCCGGTTCGCGCGCCGAAGCCCCAACCGGTTATCGAGGAACCCCGCGAACCACTGCGTCCCGTTCACATTGCGGCGTTTGTCGCCATCCTTCTCGTCGGCTTCTATTTTCGATTCACCGGGCTGAATTGGGACGCCAGCCAGCACCTGCACCCGGACGAGCGCTTCCTGACGGACGTGTTGACCCGTGTGGAAATACCGGACAGTCTCGGCGAGTATTTTGATTCACAGACTTCTTCGCTCAATCCGCGCAATCATGGGCACACCTTCTTCGTCTACGGCGATCTTCCGATCACGATTGGGCGGCTGGTCGCCGAAGGGTTGACGGGCCTATGCCAGCCCGACCCCACTGCGCCGCTCGATGCGCAGACCGGCCGACCGGCGCCCACGCTCTTCGATTCACTCCTGCGCGGGCTAGGCTTCGATACGTTCTGCTATCGCGCCGACGGATCGTTTCGCGCGCTAATCGGTTACGATGAAGTTGCCCTGGTCGGGCGCGCGCTCTCGGCGCTGTTCGATCTCGGCACGCTGATCTGGTTGTTCCTGATCGCGCGTGAGGTCTATAGCGTCCGCGCGGGTTTGGCGGCGATGGCGCTCGGCGCGCTGGCCGTGCTGCACATCCAGCAGGCGCACTTCTTTACCGCTGACACCTTCGCCACCCATTTCGTCGCCGCCGCGTTCTATTTCAGCGTGCGCGCCTGGAAGACTGGCGCATGGTTCGATTTTGCCGCCGCCGGTGTCGGCAGCGGACTGGCCATGGCCTGCCGCATCAACGTCGCGCCCTTACTAGGGATTGTGGCCCTCGCCGCGTTCGTTCGGGCGATTCACGGTTGGAACGGTTGGGGGAACGCAGGTCGCATCGAGCTGGCGTTCTCCCAAACCATTCTCGCCGCGGCAGCGGCGCTGATCGCATTTCGCATCTTCATGCCCAATGCCTTCTCGGGTCTGATCATGCCGGACGAGCGTTGGCTGAGCAACATGGGGGAAATCTCGAAGATTGTCAGCGGCGAAGCGACCGCGCCCCCAGATGTGCAGTGGACCGATCGCAGGGCGCTGGTGTTCCCCTGGGTCAACGTCGTGTTCTGGGGCATGGGCCTGCCGTTAGGGCTGGCTGCCTGGATCGGCTGGGCAGTCATCGGATGGCGGTTGCTGGGGCGGCCTTTCCTGTCGATCAAGAATCGCACCATTGGCGAGTGGTTGCGCGCAGTCGCCTCGTCGAAGCACGTGCTGATCTGGGTCTGGGTCACGGCCTACTTCGCCTGGCAGGGCACGCAGTGGGTGAAGTCCATTCGTTACCTATTGCCGTTGTATCCATTCCTGGCGATCTTCGCCGGCTGGCTGCTGGTGTCGGTGTGGGATTGGGCGCGGGCGGCATCGAGGGCGGCGATTCTTGTAGGAGGCGACTCTGGTCGCCGACAGTCGGCATCAGGGGGGTTGGCATCGGGGGGGTCGGCACTAGGAGGGTCGGCATCGGGAGATGCCTCCTACAACAAACGGTGGGTGAGGGCGATCGCGTACGCGCTGCCGGCCGTCGTGCTGGCCGGAACGCTGCTGTGGGCTGTGGCCTTCACCGAAATCTATCGCCAGACAACGACGCGCGTTGCGGCCTCCGAGTGGATTTACGAGAACGTCCCAACCGCCGCGACGCTCCACTACACCGATTCGACCGGCCCGCGTCAGGTCCAGTTGCCGTTGCCTAACCTCACTACTTTTGCCGGGCCGGGGTCGCCGCAGATCATCGGGTTCAGCGTGCCGACGAACGGCAGCTTGGCGGGCATCACCATTCGCGAGCTGCATGATCCCGGCGCTGACCTATCCGAAGAATCGCTCACGTTCGTCGTGGCGCAAGACCCATCCGGCTCGCCAGAGATTGCCTCGGCGACCGCGACCGAACCATTCACAGGCGAACCCGGCCGGCCGGTGGACGTGGCCTTTCCGCGTGCATCGCTTCAGGCCGGGATCACGTACTATCTGGTGGGCTACACCGACGCCGATTCCGCGCCGCTCGATTTCAGCGCGAGCCTCGTGGTGGATACCGCTGGCAATGTTCTACCCATCGAAGTGAGGCCAAGCGAGGGACTGCCGCCGGGCGTGCTGGCGTTTAGCGTCCCGCAGGATAGCACGCTCATCTCAGCTACCGCAAATATCCGGCCCGAAGCGGTGACCGGCTCGGCGGATGTGCTGCGTGTTCGTATCGCGCTCGATGCGGATGGCAACCAGACCATCGCGCAAGGCCAGATCGAAGTCCCCGGCGGCGCGCCGGCCGGCTCTTACGATCTGCCTTTTGATAACGCGCCGCTCACGGCCGACCAGCCGTATTTCTTCATTGGCGAGGCGACGAATGGATCGCTGATCGCTGCCGGCAGCCAGCTGGTGAACGAGCATTGGGATGACGGTATCCCGATCCGTGTGGGTGGGCGCGATGGCTTCAGCGTCTATCGCGGCGGCGTCGATGCAACCAACTACGACGACGACACGCTCGACAAACTGGGCAGGATGCTCAACTGGCTGGATCAGGCCGACTACCTGTTCCTCACCAGCAACCGGTTGTACGGCTCGATCCCACGCCAACCGCTGCGCTACCCACTGGCGACTGAATACTATCGGTTACTGTTCACGGGTCAACTAGGTTTCGATCTCGTCGCCGAGTTCACCTCGTACCCCCGGCTTGGCCCGTTCGAGTTTATCGATCAAGAGACGACGCAGGCGCTCGGTCTGCAACCCGATCCGACCCGGCTGCCCAAACCCGGCGTGATCGATGTGCCGTACCCGCCGGCCGAAGAAGCGTTCAGCGTGTACGATCACCCGCGCGTGTTGATTTACCAGAAGCGCGCCGACTTCTCGCTGCAAGATGTGATCGCCAAGCTGAGCCGGCTCGATCTGGAGACGGGCTACCACGGCTTCCGCCCACGCGATGAAACGGCCTCGCCCACCGGCCAAATGCTCACCGAACCGGCGTGGGAGACGCAACAAGCCAACGGCGCCTGGTCGGAGTTGTTCCAGCGGGATGGCCTGCTCAACGCCAACCCCGGCCTGGGTGTGGTGGCCTGGTACGTGCTGGTGGCGGCCTTGGGGTTGGCGGCGTTCCCGATCCTGTTCGTCGCCGCACCCGGCCTGGCCGATCGCGGCTACGGGCTGGCGCGCACGCTGGGCGTGTTGTTGCTCTCGTTTCTGGTCTGGTTCCCGGCAAGCTTCCGTATATTGCCGTTCACGCGCGAGGCGTTGCTGCTGATGGCGCTCGTGCTGGCAGCCGCCGGTGGACTGATCGCACGATCGAGGCGCTTGGAGATTAGAGATTGGTGGCGGCGGAATGCGCGCCTGATCCTGACCGAAGAGATTGTTTTTGGGGCGGCGTTCTTGTTGTTCTTACTGCTGCGCTTCGGCAACCCCGACCTGTGGCACCCGTGGAAGGGCGGCGAGAAGCCGATGGACTTCGCCTACTTCAATGCGATCATCAAGTCGCAATACTTCCCGCCGTATGATCCCTGGTTCTCCGGCGGCTTCATGACCTATTACTACTATGGTTGGGTGATGCTGGCCGGGCTGACGAAGCTGTTGGGCACTGTGCCGGCGATTGCGTACAACATCGCCGTGCCGACGGTGTATGCGCTGGCGGCGCTGGGCGCCTTCAGCGTGGCGCACGGACTGGCAAGCCGTTTCGGATTGCGGATTTCCGATTTGAGATTTAGGGAGCATCACCAATTACCAGTCACCAATCCCCAATTACCCATCGCAGTTGGCGTCATCGCGGCGGTCTTCGTCATGTTGATCGGCAACCTGGGCGAGGTCAAGCTGCTGTACGATGAATTCGGCAGGATCGGCCAAACGAGTATCGACACGCGCCTGCCGGTGATCGACAATACGGCGAAGTTCGTCGATGGCTTGCTCAAGGTGGCCACGGGTCAACAGCAACTGGAGTTCCCCAGCGACTGGTGGTACTGGAACCCCACCCGCATCATCCCGGCGCCCGAAGGTGAAGCCGGCCCGATCACCGAGTTTCCCTTCTTCACGTTCCTGTATGCCGACTTGCACGCGCACATGATGGCGTTGCCATTGACGATCCTTGTCCTGGGGTTGGCAGTGTCGTGGCTGACACACGTACCACTTAGAAACCTCCCAGGTCTTGCGGGCCGGGGAGGTCTGGCTCGCGCGTGGTGGCCTGGAGTCCTCAGCCTGATCTTGGGTGGCATAGCCATCGGGGCGCTACGCGCGGCAAACACGGCCGATTACCCAACCTATGTCGGCGTGGGCATCGTCGCGCTGGCCTTCGGAACCTGGGCGGCGGAATCACTGCGCGAGAAGGGAACCTGGCTGCGATTCATCCTGCGCGTCGGTTTGCTGATTGGAGCGGCCACGCTTCTGTTCATGCCTTTCGGCCAATCGGACCGGCTGGGCGGCACGACGCTCGAAGGCTGGCAAGGCTCCAAGACCGAGCTATGGGCTTACCTGTTCGTACATGGCATCTTCCTGTTCCCGATCGTCACCTATCTCTTCCTCGAAACACGGCGTTGGGGCTGGCGCTGGATGAGCGCGCTGTGGAATCGGTTGGGCAGTTGGCGCTGGTTGATCGGGGTTCCGGCGGGCATCGTGGCGTTGGCGCTGCTGTATTTTGCGCTGACCGGCGTCACGGTGGTCTTCGTTGCCGCGCCGCTGATCGCGATCGCCGGCGTCTTGATGCTGCGTCCACGCTTGCCGGTTGTGACGCGCTTCTGGTATCTGATGGTGTTTCTGGCGCTGGCGCTGAGTTTGGCGGTCGAGCTGGTCGTGTTCCGTGGCGATATCAGCCGCATGAACATGGTGTTCAAGTTCTACTACCAGATCTGGACGCTGCTGGGCATTGCCGGCGCGGTGGCGTTGGGCTGGCTGTGGTCGCGTTCATCAATCGTGCTGCCGCGCTTCAACCGGGGCTGGCGCACGGCGATGGTTGTACTGGCAGCGGCCGGGCTGTTGTACCCGCCGTTTGCCGCGCGGGCCAAGCTCTCCGAGCGTTTCACCGAGGGCGCGCCGCCGGGTCTTGATGGCATGGCCTACATGCGCGACGCCGTCTATTCCGAGGTCAACGACGCGGGTGAAGAGCATTTGTTGCAGTTGCGCTGGGACCAGGAAGCGCTGATGTGGATGCAGGATCACATTCCCGGCACACCGGTGGTGGCTGAGGGACGCTCGCGGCATGAGTACCTGTGGGGCAGCCGCGTGTCGATTTATACGGGCCTCCCGACGCTGTTCGGCTGGGCCAACCATCAACGCCAGCAGCGCGGCGTGGTCGTGCCCGGCAGCGTGATCGACCAGCGCTTGCAGGATACGGCTTTGCTGTATGGCGAGCCGAACCTGGTCACGACGCAGAAGATTATCCAGCGTTACGGCATCAAGTATATTTACGTCGGCGAATTGGAGAAGATGTATTATCCGGCCGAGGGACTGGCGAAGTTCGATCAGATGGTGCAGGAGGGTGCGCTACGGATCGCGCACGAGAATCCAGCGGTGAAGATTTACGAGGTTGTGGAAATGAAGGACGGATAACTGATCCACGAAGACACACGAAGACACACGAAGACACACGAAAGTAAAAACTATCGGCGCTATAGACTTTGATTATGAACTGCGAAGTCCTCACTGTCTTAGTGCCCCTTCGTGTGACTTCGTGGAGAGAGTTTTAAGATGTCTGATGTTATCGCTGTCTTAATCTGGTGGCTGTTGTTGCAAGCGCTGGGCTGGGTCGCCCTGCCGCTCGTGTTCCGTTTGCTGCGCTGGCTGCCTGATCGCGGCTACTCGGTCGCCAAGCCAGCCGGCCTGCTGTTAGGCAACTACGTCTTGTGGTTGTTGGGGACGCTGGGTTGGTTGCGCAACACTCCGGGCGGCATGTTGTTGGCATTTGGCTTGGTGGCGCTGTTCGGGCTGTGGGTGTATCACCGTTGGAACGACGGCCCGAAGTTGCTCGATTGGGTGCGCGCGCATAAGCAGTGGATCATCGCTTATGAGGTGGTGTTCTTCGTCGCGTTTGCGGCGTGGGCGGTTTTCCGCGCGCACAACCCCGACCTGAGCACGACCGAGAAACCGATGGAGTTCGCGTTCATGAACGCCATCGCCCGTTCGTCCACGTTCCCGCCGCCCGATCCGTGGTTGTCCGGTTTCACTATCTCGTACTACTATTTCGGTTACGTGATGATGTCCACGCTGATGAAGCTGTCGGGCGCCAGCTCGGGCGTCGCGTTCAGCCTGAGCAACGCGCTGTGGTTCGCGTTGACGGCGGCCGGCGCGTTTGGCATCGTCGCCAATCTGGTAGCGGCCTCGCAGCGCGCGACGCGGGCCGCCCTCATCGGCGCGGGGTTGCTCGGCGCGGTGTTCGTGCCGGTATTGAGCAACTTCGAAGCGCCGCTCGACATCGCGCACACGAACGCAGTGGGTTCGGCCGAGTTCTGGCGCTGGCTCGATATTCAGGAGATCAACACGCCGCCGGTTCCGTTAGCTTCAGGTGAGGCGCGCTGGCCGTTTTGCAATGATTGCAGCCACCCGCGCGGCGACTGGTGGTTCTGGCGCGCCTCGCGCGTGGTGCATGATTATCCGATTGAATCGGATCGCTCGAACCCGGCCGAGTACCAGGAACTGATCGACGAGTTCCCGTTCTTCAGTTTCTTGCTGGGCGATATGCACCCGCACGTGTTGGCGCTGCCGTATGCGTTGATGTCGCTGGCGTTGGCGTTCAACCTGTTCAGGCTGGCGGGAGGGTCGGCCTCTGTAGGCGGCGACCTTGTAGGAGGCGACCTTGTAGGAGGCGACTCTAGTCGCCGACTATCGGCATCTGGAGATGCCTCCAACAGTCCCGGAGATGCCTCCAACAGCCCTGGAGATGCCTCCAACAGCCCTGGAGATGCCTCCTACAAGGGATGGCGGGCGTGGTTCTGGGAAGCTGCGCCGATCGCACTTGCCTATCCGATTTTTCTCGGCGGGCTAAGCTTCTTGAACACCTGGGATTTTCCGATTCACGTCTGTATCGCCGTGCTGGCCTGGGCGCTGGGAAGATGGCTCGCCGGGCGTGCGCCGGAGACCTTCGGTGAGACACGCTTGGAACCTGACCCCGACGCGCCGGTCCGCGTTCAGACGCCAGAGGCGCAACCGGAGATCGGCCCCGGCGTATTGAGCCAGGTCAAAGTGGCGGAGCGTGTCGAGACTGAGACGACCCGCGTTCCGCGCACTAACATCTGGGGCGATGCCTTTGTCGCGCTGGCAGCGTGCGGCGTGCTTGGCGTCGTCGCGTACTTGCCGTTTTACATCGGGTTCCGCTCGCAGGCCTCCGGCCTTGCGCCGAACATCTACAACCCCACGCGCTGGCCGCAATTCTTCGTCATGTTTGGACCGTTCCTGTTGATCGGCGGCGCATTCATCGTGACGCAGCTGGCTCGTGCCGTCCGGCAGCGGCGCATGACTGCCGTGCACGCCTGGATCGATCCGCTGCTCAGCGGCGCCAGCATCGTTGTGGTAGCGGCGTTGTTGACTGCACTGGCGACGGTCGGCGTGCTCGCCATCAGCAGCGGCGCGCGCGATAAGCTGGCCGAGTGGTCGGGCATCGTCGAGGCGCAGGGCATCAGCCTGACCCAGGTTCTCATCGAACGGGTGCGCGACTTCAGCGTGCCCCTGTTGTTGGGCATTGGCCTGGCGGCGATTGTGTTATTGTTGCGGGCAAGGGTCGCAAAGGTCGGCGACTGGAGTCGCCTCCCACAAAACCAGTCAACTAATCAATCAACCAATCAACCAACCAATCAATCAACCAATCAATCAACTAATCAATCAACCAATCAACCAACCAATCAATCAACCAATCAACCAACCAATCAATCAACCAATCAATCAATCAACCAACCAACCAATCAATCAATCAATCAATCAACCAATCAACCAACCAATCAATCAACCAATCAATCAACCAATCAATCAACCAATCAATCAACCAATCAATCAACTAATCAATCAACCAATCAATCAACCAATCAATCAACTAATCAATCAACTAATCAATCAACCAATCAATCAACCAATCAATCAACCAATCAACCAACCAACCAATCAACCAACCAACCAGCCAACCAGCCAACCAGCAATAGCACGGTTCCTTTCGTGCTAATGCTGTTCGGAGTCGGGGCGCTGCTGGCGTTTGCCGTAGAGTACATCTTCCTGATCGACTTTTTCGGCAATCGGATGAATACGGTGTTTAAGTTGTACTATCAGGCGTGGGCGCTGTGGGGCGTGGCCTCGGCGTATGCCGTGTATTACCTGTGGCAGTCGCGCGAGCGCTTGCGACGCCCGCTCGGTCGAGCCGCGTTTGCGGCCGTGCTGGCTGCCAGTGTCATCGGCGGGCTGCTCTATCCGCTGCTGGCGATCCCCGGCAAGGTCGAGCCGGGTATCACGCCCACGCTCGACGCGCGCGCGCCGACCATGCAGTTCGCCGCCGATGAAGCGGCGGCGATCGAGTGGCTGAATCAGAACACGCTTGGCCTGCCCGTAATTCTCGAATCCGTCGGGCAAAGTTATCATTCGGAGAAGTCGCGCGTCTCGGCCTGGACGGGCTTACCCAGCGTGCTGGGCTGGGATTATCACGAGGGTCAGTGGCGCGGAACGTTCGACGATATTACCCCGCGCCAGGCCGACATCGATCGCATCTATAGCGTGACCGATTCGGTCGCCGCGCTCGAACTGTTGCGCAAGTACAACGTGGCCTACGTGTACGTCGGCCCGAATGAACAGGCGAAGTATCCACCGGAGGGCCTGGCCAAGTTCGGCGCGATCATGGACCAGGCTTTCCGGCAAGGCTCCTCGACGATCTATCGAATGCGCGAAATCGGTCGATCGAATTCAGTCTTGATACGGTGACGAGATGGCGGTATCTTCACTACCTGATAATCGTCGTCTGGAGACGACTCCTACTCAGACGACTCCTACTCAGACGACCCCCACCCAGACGACTCCGGCACAGGCGACTTCGACCGTGATCACGGTTGAGATGATGTTGTATGCAGGCGTGTTTGGCCTGGCCCTGTTTCTGCGCCTGTTTCGCCTGGGCCTGACGCCGCTCTCGGAAAGCGAGGCGGCGCAAGCGCTGGCAGCGCTGCGCGGCGGCGTACTGCCCGCCGGCGGCAGCCCGATGTTGTACTCGATCAACTCGTTTCTGGCAGCGGTGTTTTCGACAACTGATACGCTGGTGCGGTTGACGCCGGCGCTGGCCGGTTCGCTGATCGTGCTGGCCCCGGCGCTGTTTCGCGACCTGTTGGGTCGGGTGGGCGCGTTGGGTGCGGCGTTGATCCTGGCGCTGTCGCCGGTTGCGCTGGTTGCGTCACGCTCGCTCGACGGCGAAGTGGTCGTGGTTGGCTGCGTCCTGGCGCTGATCGTGTTGGCGCGGCGTTACATGCAGGCGCGCGCTGAACGCGATGTGCTCGGCGCGGCGATTGCGCTGGGCATCGGGCTGGCGGCAGGACCGGGAATCTATACGGCGCTGCTGGCGATGGCCGCGAGCCTGGTGGCGCTGCGATTTGCGTTGGGCGGTGAATGGGGCGGGGAACTGTGGTCGGCGTGGAATGCGATCGCGCACTCGCCGAATCGATTGAAGATCGCGGCGGCGTTGGTCGGCGCGTTCGTGGTGGCGGCGACGGGCGGCTTGACGAATCTGGCCGGCCTGAGCGCAGCCGGCGATGTCTTGACCGCCTGGTTGAATACCTTCGGCGCGTCCACCGGGTCGACGGCATTTGATATCGTGCAGGTGCTGCTGGTCTATGAGACACTGGCGCTCTTGGTCGGGTTCGCGGGCCTGCTCAAGGTGTTGACCCAGCGCCGGCAGGTTTCGCCGCCGGTCGCTTCGGACGGCCAGGAACCGGCCGAGATCGAGGATGAGAAGAACGCGCCCGACTCGCTGCTCGGCGCGTGGTTGGGCTTTGTCGCCATTATCGCGCTGGCGATCATCATGCTGCAAACGGGCCGCCGGCCGATCGACCTGCTGCTACCCGTTACGCTGCTGGCTTTATTGGCCGGGCTGGCGGTGGAATCCTGGGCCGAGCAGGTGCGCGCGCGAGCTGCTCTGCTGATCGACGGCGTGATCGTCGCGGTCGGCCTGGTGGTGGTGGTGTATTTCACGTTGACGCTGGCGGCGTTTGTGCGCGGTCAGTTGCAGCCCGGCAACGTGTTCGGGACAATTCTCCCGCCGGAGATGATGCTGGTGGTGTTGTTCGTGTTGATGTTCGGCGCGGTCGGCGTGCTCATGGCGGCGATGTTCAACCGGCGCTCCGTGTTGCGCGGCGCGGCGACGGTGAGCCTGCTGGTCCTGACCGCTGCATCGTTTGCGGCCGGGTGGGGCGCTACGCAGGTGCGGGTCGGCGATGCGCGGGAAATCGTGTGGGGCCCGCGGGTGACTACGTCGAGCGTGCGCACTCTGGTCGATGCGGCTGAACAAACAGCGCTGCGCTCCACAGGCACGCTGGAAAGGCTGCCCCTTCGCCTGGAAGTAGACGATCCAGTCTTGGCGTGGTATCTGCGCCACGCGCAGTTGTTGGAAGGTGAAACAGCCGTGGGTGTGGTGACCCGCTACGGCGAACAGCTGCCGACCGCCGATGGCGGCTACATTGGCAGCCGCTTCAACACCCAGGCCGCATGGGACACCCTGGGCCTTAATCTCGATACGTGGCTGGCGTGGGCGCTGTTTCGCGACAGCGCCGAGGAGCAGCCGGTCGTCACTCAGAGCGTGACGCTGTGGGAGAAGCGAGCGGACAACGACTAGGCAATGGATAGCAACAAATAAACGAATAAACGGATAAGACTTGTGATCAGCAATCCGCGATAAGCGAGGTCAGCGTGAGTCAAGCAATTATTGAAAAGGACACTCAAACTCAGCCTTCCTGGCTAGACCGGCCGGTGGTGTCTGCGCTGCGGTTGGACTGGGAGAAAGTGTTGTACGCCGCCATCTTCGTGGCTGCGGTGTTGACACGTTTCTGGGACCTGGGCGCGCGCGTGTTGAGTCACGACGAAAGCTTGCATGCCTGGTATGCTTTCGAACTCTATCACGGCGCGGGTTTTCAGCATACGCCGCTGATGCACGGCGTGTTCCGCTTTCATCTCAACGCGCTGTTCTTCGCGCTGTTCGGCGCGGACGACTTCACGGTGCGCCTGCCGGCGGCGATCTTCGGCGTGGCCCTGGTCATGTCGCCCATCTTGCTGCGGCCCTGGCTGGGGCGGCGCGGCGCGCTGCTCACCTCAGTGCTGTTTCTGATCTCGCCCTCGATCCTGTATCACGCCCGCTACATCCGTGACGAGCCGTTCATGCTGCTGTTCGGCGCGCTGCTGTTGTGGGCGATCCTGTCTTACTACCGCGACCACGCGCCGAAGTGGCTGTTCGTCGCCGCCGCGTGTGTGACGCTGCTGTACGTCACGATGGAAGCGGCATTCATTTACGTGGCGGTTTTCGGCGTGTTCTTGATCGGCGCGACGCTGGTGGAGGTGCGGCGCGCCGCGGGCTGGGGGCGCGAGGGCGTGGGCGGCGGATTGCGGGCGATCGGCGCGGCGCTGGGGCTATTTGGCGCGGGTCTGTTGCTGGGCGCGCGCCTGTTGGAGTTCATCCGGCCAACTCCGCCTGAGGATGGCAGCCCGTTTGGCCTGTTGCAGCTGCTGCCTAGCCTGGCCGGAATCGCGTTAGTGGGGTTGCTGATCGGCGGGGGCGTGTATTACGTGTTGAAGTCGTTGATGCCGGCCTCGACGCGCCGCTCGACCAGCTTCAACCTGGTGATCGTGCTGGGCGGGCTGTCGCTGTTCATGCTGTCGGCCAGCGCGCTGCTCGTGTTCAACTTCCACTTTGGAACGCAGTACCAGCAGGTTGAAGGGGTGGTGACGGAGGCGCCAGGCTCAGGTGCGACCGTGTGGGGCGTGCTCAGCGGGACGGGGAACACGCCCTACGTCGATTCCAGCTTCTTCGAGGGTGGCAACTTCCCCAGCGATGCGGGGAATATGGTCAATGTTTTGCGATTGCTGTTCCTGTTCGTATGCTTCGCCGGGTTGGCGATGGGGCTGGGCCTGTGGTGGAATCCGAGCACCTGGCTGGGGCTGTTGGGTATCTTCGGCGGAATCGGCGTCGTGCTGTTCACGACGATCTTCACCAACGGCGCCGGGCTGGGCACAGGCTTTGTCGGCTCGCTCGGCTACTGGCTGGTTCAACATCCGGTGCAGCGCGGCGGGCAGCCGCTTGGATATTACCTGTTCATCACGCCGTTTTACGAATTTCTGCCGATGTTGTTGTCGTTGTTTGCATACGGGTATTACGGCCGGCGAATACTGGCCGGGCGCAGCACGGCGGTAGCGGGCAGCCGCGCCGGCCCTGGCTCAGAGCTGTACGTGCCGATCGTGATGGTGTGGGTGCTGCTGGCGTGGATCGGGTTTTCCTTTGCCGGCGAGAAGATGCCCTGGTTGATGACTCACCTGGCGCTGCCGATGGTGTTATTGAGCGGGCGGCTGCTGGGCGATTGGTTCGACCGGATCGAATGGCGCCGGCTGCTGGTGCGACGCGAATGGCTGGCCGCGATTTTGGCGCCGGTGTTTGTCGCAGCGATCCTGGCGTTGTCCAGTTCGTTGGGCGCGCTGCTCTCGACTCGTCAGGCTTCGGCCGCGCCAACCCTGGATCAGTTGAACGCGATCGGCAGCCTATTCTCAGGCGCGCTGGTTGCCGTAGGCGCGGGGGCAGGACTGTGGGTGCTGGCGCGTCGGACGAGCTTCCGATCCTTAGCGCCGGCGATGGGCCTGGCCGCGCTGGCCGGGCTGGTGTTGCTGACGGTCCGTACCGCCTGGATGTACAACTACGTGAACTACGATTACCCCACTGAGTTCGGCGTGTTCGCGCACGGCGGGCCGGGCGTGAAGGTCGCGTTGGAGCAGATGCGACAGCTCTCAGAGCGGACGACCGGCTCACCGAATGAGATTCAGATGTTGTATGACGATGATGCAACCTGGCCGTGGCTGTGGTACCTGCGCGATTTCCCCAACAAGCGCTACCTCGGCAGCGGCACGCCATCGCGCAGCGACGCGGGCACGCCGGTGATGCTCCTCAGCGATCGCAGCTGGAACGCGGTCGATCAGGCGCTGGGCAACACCTTCAACTGGTTCCAATTCCATCGCATCTGGTGGCCGACGGAAGACTACAAGCGCATCCCCGAGATTGTCCAGTGCCCGGCTCAGGTTACCCGGCGTGATGGCTCAGTCGTGCAGTACACCGCCTACGATGAAAACGCTGATGGCGCGATCGACGCAACCGAGCAGGCCAGCGGCGATGCGCGCTGCAACCAACGGGCGCGCGATCTGGTCCGCGCGCTGTGGGATATCTTCTATCTGCGCGACTACACGCTGTACGCCAATCTCACCGGGCAACAACTGACCTCACAAAATTGGGCGTTCCAGTCGGATTTTCGACTGTATGTGCGGAAAGACCTGGCGGCTAAGGTCTGGGATCAGGCGATCGGGTCGGTGGTGGGCAGCGGCGGTGAAGCGCCCGGCCCCTCGGTCAGCGATCCCTATCAGGCGCGTTGGCAGGATGTGTCGGCGCTCAACACCATCGGTTCAGCCGGGAGCGGCGCAGGCCAATTCAGTACGCCGCACGGCATCGCCGTCGCGCCCGATGGCTCGATCTACGTCGCCGATTCGAACAACCATCGGGTGGTTAAGCTGAACGCCGACGGCGAATTCGAGCTGACGTTTGGAACCTGGAGCGGCGAGCCGCCCAATGGCGATGTGCTCAGTCCCGATTGGAACCCGCCCGGCGGCACCTTCAGCGAGCCGTGGGATGTGGCCGTTGGCCCGGATGGATCGGTGTACGTGGCGGACCTGTGGAACAGCCGCGTGCAGAAGTTCGATGCCGACGGTAATTTCCTGAAGTTGTGGGGCGGCTTCAGCGATTCGGGCCAGCAGGCGGCGGGTGCGGAGGGCAAGTTCTACGGGCCGCGCGGCATCGCCGTGTCGCCAGATGGACAGGTGTACGTCGCCGACACAGGGAATAAGCGGGTGCAAGTGTTTGACGCCGAGGGTGATTTCATCACGCAGTTCGGCGGCGCGGGCTTGCTTGACGGGAACCTGGATGAGCCGGTCGGCATCGCCGTGAACCAGGCCGGCGAAGTCGTCGTGGCCGATACCTGGAATGGGCGGATTCAAGTGTTCAGCGCGGAGGGTCAAGCGCTACGCAAGTGGGACATTGTCGGGTGGCTGGACTATAACGCGGAAGACCTGGGTCGCGCCAGAGTCGGTAAGCCGTATCTGGGCGTCGGGCCGGATGACCGCGTCTACGTGGCCGATCAAGCGGCGAGTCGCATCCTGGTCTTCGATGCGGTCGGGACTTTTCAGGCCTCCTTCGGACAGTTCGGCTCAGATACGCGCGGTTTCGCGACCCCCAGCGGTGTGGCGCTCGATCCGGAGGGCAACATCCTGGTCGTCGATACCGACAACCATCGGGTGATGGTCTTCCCGGCAATCGAGGGAGTTGCAGAAGAAGAGTAGACGTGGACCGCAGTCCAACTGCTGTCCAAACTTCTGAAAGAGAAACCGGGTTTCCCCGCAGTGGCACTGCGGGGAGCAGCACGATTGCTGTGCGAACTTCTGAAAGAGAAACCGGGTTTCCCCGCAGTGGCACTGCGGGGAGCAGCACGATTGCTGTGCGAACTTCTGAAAGAGAAACCGGGTTTCCCCGCAGTTGCACTGCAGGGAGCAGCACGATTGCTGTGCGAACTTCTGAAAGAGAAACCGGGTTTCTTGGAGAAACCCGGTTTCTGTGTGTAGGGAAAGTGGTATAATCGCCACGTTAATCCACTCTGTCTCTCCTGATCGCCTGCGCGATTTCCGTTTTCAGCGCTGTATTGGAGGCCAAACCTGTGAAGCTGCATGAATATCAATCGAAGTCGCTCTTCGCGCAATACGGTATCCCCATCCCCCGGGGCGAGGTGGCGACGACGCCGACGGATGCCCGCCGGATCGCGCGTGATTTGGGGAAACGTGTTGTGATAAAAGCGCAAGTGTTGGTCGGCGGGCGAGGTAAGGCCGGCGGCATCCAGCTGGCGCGCGGCCCGGATGAAGCCGAGCGCGTCGCCGGTGAACTCTTATCGATGGAGATCAAGGGTTTGCCGGTTCGCAAAGTGCTCGTGGATGAGGCCGCCGATATCAAAACCGAGATTTACCTGGGCGTCGTAATCGACCGCGCCCAGCGGCGTGTGGTGATGATGGCGTCGGCGGCGGGCGGCGTCGAAATCGAAGAGGTGGCCCGCGCCACGCCTGAGAAGATCGTCCGAGTGGCGATCGATCCCTTCTTAGCCCTGCGCGATTACCAGGCGCGGCAGATTGCATTTGGCATCGGCCTGCCGCGCGATCTGGTGCGCGATTTTACCTTGATTGCGCAAGCCCTCTACACCTGCTTTTTGGAAACCGATGCCAGCCTGGCCGAGATCAACCCGTTGGTCGTCACCGGCGAGAAGAAACTGCTCGCGCTGGACGGCAAGATTGTGCTCGATGACAATGCGTTGTTCCGCCATGCCAATCTGGCCGCGATGCGCGCCCTGGAAGAGGAAGCGCCGGCCGAGACCGAAGCGCGGCAACGCGGCCTATCCTATATTCAGCTCGACGGCGAGATTGGCTGCATGGTGAACGGCGCCGGTCTGGCGATGGCGACGATGGACCTGACCAAGTTGTTCGGCGGCAGCCCGGCCAACTTCCTCGACATCGGCGGCGGCGCGCAGGCCGATAAGGTGGCGGCGGCGTTGCGCATCATTCTGGCGGATCCCAACGTGAAGGCCGTCTTGTTCAACATCTTCGGCGGCATCACGCGCTGTGACGAAGTGGCGCGCGGGATCGTCGCCGCCCTGCGTGAAGTCGGCGCCGACGCGCCGATGGTGGCGCGCCTGGTCGGCACGAACGAAGCAGAAGGGCGGCGCATCCTGGCCGAAGCGAACATGGGAACGGCCACCACCCTGGCCGAGGCCGCGCAAAAAGCAGTGGCGGCGGCGCGCGGCGAAGACGCCGTGATCCAGCTGCCGCCGGTCGAGGTCAAGCCGCTACGCGCCCGGCGCGCCCCGGCGCGCGAAACGACGGCCAAACGTGTCTCGGCCAATGGGCGCCAATCGACGGCGAAGAAGGGCCTGGTTAAAAAAGCGACGACCAAAGCTGGAGCGGGCAAGACAAAATCGAAGGCCAAAGTCGCCGCTCGCTCGAAGCGGTAAAGCTTTGTGCCACAGCTGACACGGATGCCAGAAAATATCTGTGTTCATCCGGGTTCGCCGTGGTTAAGACTCGCAGTTAAGAATTCGCAGTGCTTCGTGGATCGATGATAGTGGAGGGCTGATGAGCATCCTCGTCAACAAGAGCACGCGCCTGATCGTCCAGGGTATCACCGGGCGCGAAGGCGAGTTTCACACCCGGCAAATGGTCGAGTACGGTACTAACGTCGTGGGCGGCGTCACACCCGGCAAAGGCGGCGAGTGGGTCGCCAACGTGCCGGTATTCGATACGGCCAAAGAGGCTGTCGATGCGACGGGCGCAAACGCCTCGATCATTTACGTGCCGGCCCGTTTCGCGCCGGACGCGATTCTGGAAGCAACCGACGCGGGTGTTCCGCTGGTGGTGTGCATCACCGAGGGCGTGGCGGTGTTGGATATGATCCGCGTGCGGGCGTATCTGGATCAGCGCGGCACGCGCTTGGTTGGCCCGAATTGTCCGGGCCTGATCACACCCGGCGAAGCGAAGGTCGGCATCATCCCCGGTCACATCTGCATGCCGGGCAACGTCGGTATCGTGTCGCGCAGCGGCACGTTGACTTATGAAGTGATTTACGCGCTCACCCAGCGCGGCATGGGCCAGAGTACGTGCGTCGGCATTGGCGGCGATCCCATCAACGGCACGTCCTTCATCGACGTGCTGGAGATGTTCGAGGACGACCCGCTCACCGACCGGGTGATCCTGATCGGCGAGATCGGTGGGACGGATGAAGAGCGCGCGGCCGATTTCATCGCCGCGAAGATGACTAAACCGGTGACCGCTTTCATTGCCGGGCGCACTGCGCCGCCGGGCCGGCGCATGGGCCATGCGGGAGCGATCATCGAAGGCGGCGCGGGCACGGCGGCGGACAAGATCGCTGCGTTCGCAGCCGTCGGCGTGCGAGTGGCGCAGCATCCTGAGGAAATACCCGATCTCGTAGCAGCGGTTGCCTGATCCCGATCGGGTGTTTCACCTGCCAAAATAGCGGTCTCAACGGGTTAAGCGCCGGCGTTGAGGCCGCGCTTTCTTGATCGCTTATGCTCAAACGGCTCTCCGCACGCATCGATCCCTTCCTGGCCGCCGCGCTGTTGATCGCGTTGATCGCTGCGTTACCATTGCTCACCCGACCTGGCTTGCCGCGCCATACCGACCTTGAGCTGCACGTCTTGCGCGCGGCGGAGTTTCAGCGCCTGCTGGTGGAGCGACCGCTGGCGTATCCGCGCTGGGCGCCTGATTTCTACTACGGCTACGGTTACCCGATCTTCAACTACTACGCGCCGCTGACGTACACTGCGGCGGCGGCGTTCGCGCTGGCGCCCGGCCTGGGCAGCGTGGGCGGGATGAAGCTGGTTCTGCTGTTGACTTTCGCCCTGGCGGCGCTCGGCGCGTTCTGCCTGGCCCGGCGACACTTTGGGGCCAGCCCCGGTGTGGTAGCCGCTGCGGTTTACGTTCTCTCGCCGTATCTGCTCTTCATCGATCCCTTCATGCGCGGCGATGCGGCTGAGTTTCTGGCGCTGGGCATTTTGCCGTGGGTCTTCCTCGCGTTTGATCGCCCACTGAGATCGGCGCGCGCGGCGGGCTGCGCAGCTCTGACCCTGGCCGTGTTCATTTTCAGCCACAACCTCATGGCCCTGATCGGCGCGGTGATGTTGGTCGCCTGGCTGCTGTGGCGGGGGTTGTTCGTCGATGGGGTAGGGCGCTGGCCGCGCGATCTGGCCGCGATTGCATTGGCCGCCGGTCTGACCGCTATTTTCTGGTTGCCTTTCCTGGCCGAACGCGACGCGGTGCGTCTCGACGTGGCCGGGCCTGGGCACTTCGATTTTCGAAATCACTTTGTCGAGCTCGGCGCGCTGTTGCAGCCGGCGCCGGCGCTCGACCTGGGCGCGACCACGCCGCACTTTGTTTACAATCTCGGCCTCGCGCACTGGCTGCTGGCGCTGCTCGCACTGCCGGCCCTGCGAAACCTGCGTCGACCTATGTCGCGCATTCTACTATTCTTCATTCTCCTTTCCCTGTTCCTGGTGTTCTTGATCACGCCGGCCTCGGCTTTTTTGTGGGAAGCCTTCCCGGCTTCCGCGCTGATCCAGTTCCCCTGGCGTTTCCTCGGCCCGGCCGCATTCGCGCTGGCGATGTGCGCGGCGGCCGGGGTCTCCGTTCTGCGGAAGTTCGCCCCGGCCCTTGCGCTGGCGGGTGTCTTAGGGCTGGCTCTGCCGACGATGTATCCGCCGCTGTGGGAGGCAGCGTTTGGCGACACGTCGCCGCGCGGCCTGATCGATTTTGAGTTGAGCGGCGTGGCGTTAGGCACAACGTCGACCGGCGATTTCTTGCCGGTGACGGTCGCGCAGGTTCCGCCTCCGGTTCAACCGGTGCTGGATGCGTATCGTGTTGGTCGCGCCGTCGATCGGTTTGATTACAGCGCCGCGCCAGAGGTGCAGGTCAAGCCGGCACGCCTGGGCGATCTCGAAGCCAGCTACACTGTTCAGTCGACGACGCCGTTCACCGCGCGCTTCTACCTCTTCGCGTTCCCCGGCTGGCGGGCCTACGTGGATGGACAACCGGTTTCGAGCCGCCCCGCTGAACGAGACGGGTTCATCCTGTTTGACGTGCCAGCTTCGGCGCACTCCTTCGGCGTCCGGTTCGAATCGACGCCGCCTCGAACGCTGGGCACGCTGGTGACGCTGGTGAGCGCTTCAGGCTTGATCGTTCTATTCGTGAGGCCATCATGGTATCGGCGACAGCCCCCTCCGCTCCGCTACGGGGGTCTTCGAGAGTCGCCTCCTACAAACTCCAACTCCAACTCCAACTCTAACTCTAACTCTAACTCCCTCCTCCTCCCGCTCCTTGCCTTCCTCGCTCTTAGAATTGCAATCTTCGATCGTTGCGATACCTGTTTCCGATACACCTCGCCGCCCGGTCAGGCGTTGGCCGCGACGAATGCGCAAGCGGCGAATTTCGGCAATCACATCGCCTTGCTCGGCTTCGATCTGCCGCGCCGCGAAGTGGAGTCCG
Organism: Anaerolineae bacterium; assembly: GCA_035292585.1. Taxonomy (GTDB): domain Bacteria; phylum Chloroflexota; class Anaerolineae; order Fen-1058; family Fen-1058; genus DASSFZ01. Next base: position 63,637 of record DATDPU010000159.1, read on the forward strand.
GCCAGACGCTCCCGCTCACGCTGTATTGGAAAGCCACCGCCCCGGTCCCGATTAACTATCAAGTGTTCGCACATCTCACCCGCCCGCCATTCATCCTGTGGGGACAGTCGGACAAGCTCAACCCGGGCGACTTTCCTTCCACGCGTTGGCCGCTCGACAAATATGTGTGGGACGATCATCGGCTGCGCGTCTTGCCGGGAACGCCGCCGGGTGACTATACCATCGTCGTCGGGCTATACACGCTCGGCGATGGTCGGCGTGCGCCGGTCTTCGATGCGGCGGGTGGCGTCATCGGCGATAGTGTACAATTGAGCTTGCCCGTGCGTGTGGTGCGTCCATCTGCGCCGCCCTCGATCGAGTCGTTGGGGTTGGAGCGCCGGCTCGATCGACGTCTGGGCGATCTGGTTTTGCTGGGCGGGTCGGTCGAGCAGAGGTCGCTGCCTCGGCCCAACTTTGTCCGTCTCACGCTGTTCTGGCAGGCAAGCCTGAGTTCGCCCCAGAGTGTAACCATCCACGCGCAGTTGATCGACGGCAGCAGCCGTGTGGCGAGCGAGATCGTCACCGCGCCGACCGGCAGCGTTTATCCTACTGTCGCGTGGCAGGCGGGCGAGATTGTACGCGACGTGGTTGCGTTCTGGCTGCCGCCTGAGTTTGCGCCGGGCAGTTATCGGTTGCGGGTGAGCCTCGAAGCTGAAACCGGGCCGCTGGGTCCGGACGTCGAGTTTGGGAAAATCGAAGTGGTTGATTAGAGATTGGAGACTGGAGAGTGGAGATTGGCGCATGAACAAACGCGAACGTCTTGAAGCGACCATACACGGCCAGGCAGTCGATCGCGTGCCGGTTGCATTATGGCGGCACTTTCCCGGCGACGATCAACGCCCGGCCGATCTGGCTGCTGCGACGCTGGCTTTTCAGCAGCGGTGGGATTTCGATTTCGTCAAGGTCACGCCGGCCAGTTCTTACTGCGTCCGCGATTGGGGCGCAGAAGATATCTGGCTGGGCAACATCGAAGGCACGCGCGATTACACCCTGCGGCCGGTTCGCGCGCCTGAGGATTGGCTGGCGCTGCGGGTACTCGATCCGCAGGCGGGTGCGCTGGGCGATCAGTTGCGCTGCCTGAGCTTGATTCGAGCGGAGCTGCCCGACACGCCGATCATCCAGACGATCTTCAACCCGCTGGCGCAGGCCAAGAACCTGGCCGGTCCCGACTTGATCGAAACGCTGCGCACGCATCCGCATGCAGCCCGGCACGGCCTGGAGACGATCGCCCAGACGACGGTTGAGTTCATTCGCGCCGCCCGGGCAACGGGCATCGACGGCATCTTCTACGCCGTTCAGCACGCCAGCGCTCAGCTGATGAGCGTGAGCGAGTATCGTGAGTTCGGCGCCGAGTACGATCGGCGTGTGCTCGACGAAGTGGGTGACTTGTGGCTGAACGTGCTGCACCTGCACGGCGACGCCGTTTATTTCGATCTCTTGTCGGATTACCCGGTTCAGGTGTGGAATTGGCACGATCGCGAGACGCCGCCTGATCTGAAGCAAGGTCTGGCGCAAGTGCGCGGGGCCGTATGCGGCGGCATTGCGCGCGATCTGACCATGCTGCGCGGCGCTCCCGCTAGTGTCACGGCGGAGATTGAAGACGCGATTCAACAGACCAATGGCCGGCGTTTGATCGTGGGCACGGGCTGTGTTACGCTGATCCCGTCGCCAGAGGCAAATTTGCGCGCTGCGCGCAGCGCGGTACAATCGAGCCACCGGGCCTGAGGCGAAACGAGATTCTTTATGAGAATACCTATTGACAGCCGCCAAAATCCTGTTGTACTATTACGGGCGGTCTGCCGGGGAAACGCCGTAGCATGAGTGCGCCGGCCGAAATGTTGAGCGTGGCCGAAGCGCGCGCGGCCATTCTGGAGCGCTTCAGCGCGCTCGAACCGGAGACCGTTGCGCTCCTCGACTCGCTCGATCGGGTGCTGGCTGAACGTATCGCAGCCGACATCGATCTGCCGCCTTTTGCCAATTCCTCGATGGACGGCTATGCGGTGCGGGCAGCCGACTCGGCCGGCGCTTCCCGCGATCGACCGGTGCGGTTGAGCGTCGTCGCCGACGTGGCCGCCGGGCATCCGGCGGATGTGACGCTCGAACCGGGGACGGCGGCGCGCATCACCACCGGTGCGCCGCTGCCGCGCGGGGCGGATGCCGTGGCGCCGGTTGAAATGACGGATGACCCGGCGCGCGGCGCAAGCAGCCTGCGCTCTGAAGTCTCGATCTTTCAAGAAGTTAGCGGCGGCGCATACGTGCGTTATCCGGGCGAGGACGTCCCGCGCGGCCAGCGGGTGCTGGAACCGGGCGCGATCGTTCGACCGCAGGAAGTAGCCATGCTGGCCGCGGTCGGACGCGAAGCCGTGCAGGTGGTGCGCCGACCGCGTGTGGCGCTCTTTGCGACGGGCGATGAGCTGGTGCCGCCCAGACAAGTGCCCGGCCCCGGCCAGATTCGGAACGTGAATGAGTACGGCACGGCGGCGCTCGTCGCTCGCTACGGCGGCGTGCCTTTGCTGCTTGGCATCGCGCGCGATCAGGAATCGGCCATTCGGGAGAAGTTTGAAATCGCGTTAGCGCAGCGCGCCGACTTGATAGTTACCTCGGCCGGCGTTTCGGTCGGCGCGCACGATCTGGTGAAAGACGTGGTGCAGGCCAGCGGCGCGCTCGCGCTGTGGCGTATCCGGATGCGGCCGGGCAAGCCCTTAGCCTTTGGACATTACGCAGGGACGCCGTTCTTCGGACTGCCGGGTAACCCGGTGTCGGCTATGCTAACGCTGGAACAGTTTGTGCGGCCGGTGTTGCTTAAGTTGAGCGGCCGGACACGCTGGAATAAACCTACGGTGCAGGTGACGCTGCTGGAGACGGTGACGAGCGATGGACGCGAGACGTATGCGCGCGCGTGGGTCGAGCGGGAGGGCGCGGGTTACGTCGCGCGCTTGAGCGGCGGACAGGGATCGAATGTGTTGAGCGCGCTGACAGGGGCGAATGCACTGCTGATTGTGCCGGAGGGCGTGACCCGGCTGGAAGCCGGTTCCCAGGCAGCGGCGCAAATGTTGAACTGGCCGGAGGAAGTCGTATAAGGGGCGGGCCACACTGGAATCGGAGTGAGCTGTGGCTAAGGCAAAGGTAAAACGGAAGCAGAGTAGTGGATCGGGGCTTATCATCGTTGTCGCATTGGGCGCGGTGATGGTGGTCCTGGGGTTGATCGTGCTGAGCGGCGGCTTTGCGCCGCCTGCGTCTGCACCATCGGTGTCCGCATTGGAACTGTGTAATGGGAAACCCTGCCCGGCCAAAGGCGACCCGAATGCGCCGGTCGTGATGATCGAATTGTCCGATTATGCATGCCACAACTGTCGCGACTTCGTGTTGAATACGGAGCCGCTGCTGGAGCAGGAGTATGTCGATACCGGACAGGTACGCTATGTGTCGCACGTGTTTGCGCTCTGGCCGGAGAGTCAGCCGGCCGCAGCCGCGGCGCTGTGCGCGAATGAGCAGGGCAAATACTGGGAGTTTCACAAGCAGGCGTTTCTGAATTTCGAGCAGGGTTCGTTTCCAACTACCGAGGCCGTTCTCAACTGGGGCCAGCAGATCGGGCTGGATTCCGCCGCGTTCAAGACGTGCGTTGATTCCGGCCGTTATACCTATGATGTCCAGGTGTCTGCGTTGGAAGGGAATCGCGCCGGTGTTACCGGCACACCGGCATTTTTCATTAACGGTCAGCTGATTACCGGTAATGCTTCGCTTGCCGATTTTCGTCGCGCCATTGATGCGGCCTTGGCAGGGCAGTAATGACGGCCATGTTCGAGAAACACCGCCTGGCGCTGGCGCAAATCGTCTTATCGGCCGCTGGCGTTGCGGTCGCGGCGATCCTAACCTCATTCCACTACAGCCCGCAGACGACGGCCGCGTTGTGCACGGGCGCCGGAGGCTGCGAAGCGGTCAATACCAGCCCGTACTCGACGGTGGCCGGCATCCCCATTGCTCTAATCGGCTTGGGCGCGTATGTCGTGATTGGTGCGCTGGCTTGCTGGTCAACCCGGGAAGGAGCGCTGGCCGAGCAGGCCCCATTAGCGGTGTTCGGCCTGTCGCTGGTCGGCGTGTTATACTCGCTCTACCTGACTTATTTGGAGTTGTTCGTCATTCGCGAAATCTGCCCGTGGTGTGTGGCGTCGGCCGTGCTCATCACGGCAATCTGGGTCTTGGCCGTGGTTGACTTGGTGAAGCGCCGGCAGGCCGACGTTGCAGAGGCCGATGCGTGAACTTGCACGCCCGCATATCCGGGAATGAGCCTCCCGCAGGATATCACTTCAATCTGATCTCAATACTGATCAGGAGGAAAGAGCGGTATGCCGCGCATTCGATGTCATTATGAAGACTGCATCTTCTTAGAGTCCGGTTACTGTACCGCCGATCGAATCGAGCTGGATCCGGAAACCGGCTGTTTGACCTATCAACAGGCCGACGAAGTGGAGGCGCCCGTTGCCGAGTGGGAAGAAGAAGAGGAAGAGGTCGCCGACGAAGAAGAAGAAGTAGAAGAGGATGAAGAAGTGGAGTGGGATGAGGATGAGGAAGAAGAAGACGACGATGAGGAGGAGGAGTGGTAACCGGATCGAGTCGCGTGCGGGATACCACTCTGACCTGACGCTGGATAGAAAAACGAAGCGGGCTTCACTGCGAAGCCCGCTTGTTGTTTCTCGCTGAAGAACCTGGCCGTCGTTACACTTTCGGAACGTGTTGCTCAATTGTGCGTCTGAAGATCTCCTCTTGCTCGTCGCGTGAGGTTTCCAGCGCCGCGCGCTCCGCGGCCCGTTTCTCCGCGCGCCGGCCGCGCTTCTGCGCCTGGCGGAAGGCGATCTCCATGGGGGTGAGCAACGGCGCTTCTGGTTCGGTTTCGATCGCCGCTTCGCGCTCCAACGCCTTGATAGACAATTTGATCTGCTTCTTGCGCGGGTCGACCTCGAGAACCTGCGCTTCGACTTCTTCGCCGACCTTCAGCAAATCGGAGGGATGGCCGACGTAGCCGGCCCCGATCTCGCTGACGTGAATCATCCCTTCACGTTCGGCTCCGATATCGACGAACGCGCCGAATTTCTCCAGCCGCGTGACCTTACCGCTCACCGTTTGGCCGCGCTTGATCTCACTCCAATCCACCGCGGGCGGTTCGACGAGCGAGAGGCCGATGCGGTTTTCTTTGCGATTGACCGACGTGACCCACACCGTCACCTCGTCGCCCTCTTTCACCACGTCGGAAGGCTTGTTCACCCGCGTCTTCGCCATTTGGCTGACGGGCACCAGGCCATCTTTAGGCGCGCCAATACTGACGAAGGCGCCGAAGTCTTCCACGCGCACCACCTTGCCGGTCAGCTTCATGCGCCGCTGCAGATCATTCCAGTCCAGGGGCAGCGGCTCGATCATCGTCAGCGCGATCAGGTTTTGTTGCGGCTTGACTTGCTTGACCCAGGTCGTGATCGGGTCGCCCGCTTTCAAGATATCGGCCACGCGCGTCACCGGACGATCGGCCTTAAGCTGCGAGATGTGAAGAAAGGCCGCTTGCTCCGCGCCGATATCGACGCGCGCGCCGGCTAATTCAACTTTGACGATTTTGCCCTCAAACTTCATTTTGGGTTTGATGTCATTTAGGGAGAGCAGCTGGCTGTCAGACACGAGGAACCTCTTTTTATCGATCAACATGATCATGCCCCGTTGGGACGGGGCATGCGACCAACGCGGGCATTATACCGCGCTGGAACAAGACTGTCAAACTTTGTGGCCGACTGAACGATCGCGCCGGGGCGAGCAGCGCTCGCCCCGGCCCAACAACTTCCCGATTTCCGCAGCCGCGCATAGGGCTGCCCGCCTGCGGGTTCAAACGTGGAAAAGCGGAAGTTATTTTCGGACGGCTCCTAAGCCTCGACTTCCTCCAGCGCTTCCGGCGCTTCGCCGGTCGTTGGGAGCTCTTCTCCCGCCAGCAGCGCGGTCTCATCCTCTTCGTCGGCGTGGAAACCGTTGCCTCTGCCATTGCTGGACGGCGCCGGCGCTGCCGCCGCCGCAACCTGTTGCATCACCCGATCGCGGATGGTCGCTTCGATCTCGGCCGACACCTCAGGATGCGCTTTAAGGAATTCCTTGGCGCTCTCGCGGCCCTGGCCGAGCTTCGTCTCGCCATAGGAGAAGAAGGCGCCGCGTTTGGTGATGATCTCCATCGCCGCGCCGATATCCAGGATGTCGCCCGACTTGGAGATGCCTTCGTTGTACATGATATCGAACTCGGCCTCACGGAAGGGTGGGGCGATCTTGTTCTTGGTCACGCGCACCTTGACCCGATTGCCCACCACTTCGGTGTTGGTCTTGATGCTCTGAGTCCGACGAATATCCAGGCGGACCGAGGCGTAGAACTTCAGCGCGTTGCCGCCGGTTGTCGTTTCGGGGTTGCCGAACATCACGCCGATCTTCATGCGCAATTGATTCGTGAAGATCATGGACGTGTTCGACTGCTTGATCGCGCCCGAAAGTTTACGCAACGCCTGCGACATCAAGCGCGCCTGCAAGCCCATGTGACTATCGCCCATCTCGCCTTCGATCTCGGCGCGCGGCACGAGCGCGGCGACCGAGTCAAGCACAATCACGTCGACCGCGCCCGAACGGACGAGGTTCTCGGCGATTTCGAGGGCTTGTTCGCCGGTGTCGGGTTGGGCGATGTACAGGTTGTCCACGTCCACGCCGCAGCGCGCCGCGTAACTCGGATCGAGCGCGTGCTCCATGTCGATGTACGCCGCGATACCGCCGCGCTTTTGCGCCTCGGCGACGATATGCTGGCAGAGCGTGGTCTTGCCTGACGATTCTGGGCCATAGATTTCGGTGACACGGCCGCGCGGGATGCCGCCGGCTCCCAGCGCCAAATCCAGGGCCAGTGAACCGGTGGGAACTGTTTCCACTCTCATGTGCGTTGCCTCACCTAGCCGCATGATCGTGCCTTCTCCAAAACGTTTAATAATCGTGCTCAGCGTCTGGTCGAGCGCGCGGACCCGCCCCGGATCGACTGGCGGCTTCGCCAGGACAGGATTCATTTTCGCCTCAAGTTCTTCGGCGGTTTGCTTCTTCTTTCGCGGTGCCATGGCATGTTCTCCCCTGAAGTCTAGTGGTCTGGCTGGTCGAATGACGTCAAGTAGGCGTAATGGCAAGATGATAGCACAAACGTTCTATCCTGTCAATCGGTTTTCAGGCTCGTGTGCACGCAAAGGTTGTCAGGGAGAATGAGCCTGGGGTAGGATCGCAGTTGGTCAAAACCCACCCTACCCGAGGCTCAGCATGGACTATAGCACTGAAACGATCACGCGCATAGCGCAACAGGTCGTCGACACATT
>DATDPU010000160.1:0-77140 GCA_035292585.1 Anaerolineae bacterium
AAGGCCACCTTAACGACGACGCTCTACCAAACGAAAATCAAAGTTTCTGATGAGCAAATGGCTGCCCTCAACTTGACCAAGCATGCGACACTGCCAAACTGGAACTACACCATCAGACCAACTTGAAGCTGACTCCGGGTCTGGTTCGCGAAAATCACAAGTTGTTTTTTTACAGTTCCTTAGAGCAAGTGAGATGAAGAAGAATACACTTTTGCTTATTAGAGCTTATGCAGAATTAGCGGTCAGAGCGACTTGCCAACGCTGCGTTTGTTGGTTGACGAGTCCGCACACCGTCCGCCTGATCGATGTATTGAGCAAATGACCGGCCTTGACATCTGGCGTATCAAAATCTCCCCGAAAACGATCTACTCAGAAATGGCGCTGACACATTGAGCGCCCACCTCGCGCTAACACAAATCGCATTTATGTGCTGAACCTTCAAGCAGGTGTGGGTGAGTTCACACGTCCCACGGCTATTTTGCCGCGCCACGCGCCCGGCGTACTCGGCGGCAAGTCTTCCACGTATAGAACATGCGCTAAACAGAGGAGTCTCGCCATGAAGAAACATCTGATCGTCATAGCCATCCTCATTCTGTCATCCGGCGCTTCGCTGCTGACGCCTCTGCCCTCCATCGCCGAGTCTCAAGCCGTGAGCTGGGCCTGGCTGTCGCCCGATGGCGACGGCGACGGCTTGCCGAACGATACCGAAACCATAGGCTGGTGCAATAGCCAGGGGTGTTTCGTCACCGATCCGCTCAAGCTCGACACCGATGGCGACAGTCTGAGCGACGGCGAGGAGCACTTGTTCGAAGCTGACCCGACCAACGCCGACAGCCCCGGCATCTACGTGATCTATGAAGACTCCTTCCAGACCAAAGACTACTACCCCTGGCAACCTTACGGCAGCAAATGGATCGCGCGCGGCGATCCCTTCAGCCCGCCCCGCCCCGACCTGATCGACATGCAGACCGGCCGGCCAACCGATCTGGATGCCATCGTTATTCGGCGTGGGACGACGTTTACGGTCGGTGGGCCGCCCAACACCGATTTGCAAATCAGCAAGAGCAAGTCCAGCCTGACCACGCTCTCCCAATCACACGATCCGGAGACGGGCCGCTGGCGCGTGACGGCGCCGGCCAACGGCACGGTTGGCAAATACACCCTGACGCGGGGCAACAAGAAACTGGATCTGTTCGTCATTTTCGAGCTGCCCCAGCCTGCCGGCGAGCTGACGCCGCGCGGCATCGAGAAGTTCTTATACGACGATAACCCCAACACCGGCGACGACAACGCCTCCATCCTCGTCTTCACGGTGCGTTTCCCACCCGGTGAGCCGGGCTACACGCCCCCGCCCTATCCGGTCTCCGCTGGCAATGAAATCAAACAAGGACACAGCTACGCCTTCGACAACCAACAATACAATCGCTACCTTTTGGAAGATTACGTGATCACCGCCATCAACGGCGCGACCGGCCAGAAAACGGCGGCGGATGCGTTGGCGGCGCTGGTCGATCAGAATACCGTCTTCCGCAATCCACATCCCCGGATCAGTTCCTGGCGGGTCTTGAACCCAGGCGCGAATCTCCGGCAGCAGTGCTCCAACGTCGCCGGCCTGTTGGCCGCCTTCAGCCGAGCCGCCGGTATCCCGTCGCGCCCGATCATCGTCGACTGGCAGCACAATACCTTCGATCATGCGAATGAAGTCTGGTTGGGCGGCAACTGGTGGGTATATCGCGGCTATCGGACATTCGAAATGGCGGATGAGCCGAACGAGGATCTACAAGGCTGCTCCGAGCCTGGCTGGCCGGCCTGCGGCACATACAACTATTACAGCCGCTCCAGCTGGGGCGCAGGGCGCTACGCGCCCTGGCATTCCGGCGGCGACGATATCGGCAACGTCCTGGTGCTGGCCGACGAGAACTGGACCCAAACCGGCCTGGCTTATCGCTGGGCCAGCTGGCAAATCGATCGCATCCTGCTCGACACCCAACGCCTGGTCACGCAGAACACGAAGTATTGGAGCGGTTTCGGCTGGACGCAAGAGCCGGTAGACTATGGCTCGCCCAATCAATGGCCGCCTGCGCCTGGGTCCGCACCGGCGCTTGAGCCAGGCGGCAGGCTGATGGAAGAAACAGGCTCCGACTCAACCGCCGTACAGCTCGGCGAGGTCGTCCGCGAGTACGGTGTAGACCTGGACGGCGGCCCGTATTACGATCAGCTCGTGCTCGAAGTGGAAGTGACCGCCGCACAGGCGGGCAGCTATTGGCTGTGGGGCCAGCTCAGCGCCAGCCCGATCGAGCCGGCCGTGCGCTACTCGGGCGGGATCGTTGCCGAGTCGGTCGCGCAGCTTGAACTGAAGGCAGGTCGGCAAGTGGCGCAACTGGTTTTCGACGGCCCGGAGATCGCATTGAGCCGGACGAGCGGCCCGTACCGCTTGAGCAGCTTGCGCGTCACCGACGTGAACAATCCCGGCCCAGCCGAATTCATGCAGCGCAGCCTGGCGTATCGGGGCGACCTGTATACCACGGCGGCCTATCCCGCCACGGACTTTGAAGCGTACGGCGCGACGCTGACCGATGACTATACGCATGTCGTGGTGGACGGCGACGGAGATACGCAGCCCGACGCGCTGAGCGTGACGACCGGATTGAACATCCAAGCGCCGGGCAACTATACGGTTGCCGGCAGCTTGTACGATGCACAGGATCAGTATCTGGGTCGGGCCAGCTGGAGCGGAACCGATCCCGATGTGACGCTGCACTTCGAGAACGTCAACGGGACGATCGGGCCGTATCGTCTACGCGATGTCGACGTGCTCAACAGCGCCGGAGAAAGCATCGACTACCTGGCGGAGCCGTACACCATCGAGGCCATTCCAGCGCTAACCCGACCCGCGCTTGCGTCGCTCAATATTTCTCGCGCCGACCTGGCGCCGACCGATAGCGTGAGTGCGTCCGAGTATGCCTTCAGCGAGTCGATCGTCAACGGTAACCTGCGCGTCGAAGCCGGTGTAGAAATCGGGCAGCCGGGCGCATATCGGTTGGCCGCCTGGCTGGCCGATGCGAGCGGCAACCTGCTCACCTGGGCGATGGGACAACCGACCGTGCTGACAGCCGGCCCACAGACATTGGCATTGACGTTCTCAGGTCGCGCCATCCACAGCCGAGGCGTCAACGGCCCATACCAGGTGGTCGCGTTGAAAGTCCTGGCGGGCAGCACCGGTTTCAACGTCACCGATCAGGTGAGAGTGGCGTTGACCACCCGCGCCTACACGCGCAACCAGTTCACGCCGACGACCAACATCTTGCTGTTTGAGGATTTCGCAGAAAACGGCTCCAACCCGTGGAACGCAGGCTCGGCCTGGCGCATCACCGACAATGCGTCCGTCAGCCCCAGCCACGCCTGGTATGCCAGCGACGCCAGTTCCTCGCTGGCAGTCGCCGAGCCGCTCGATTTCTCCGGCATCATCGAACCGACGCTCAAGTTCCACACGGCGTACGAATTGAGCGGCAGCGAACGGGGTTACGTCGAGGCGTCGACCAATGGCAACACCTGGACCACACTGGCGACTTATTCCGGCGAATCGACCTGGTCCACGCCGCTGGTCAGCCTGAGAGCCTTCGAAGGCCGGTCAGCCGTCTGGCTGCGTTTCCGGCTGGCTTCCGCCGGCGGCGCATCCAATGACAGCTGGGCAATCGATGACATCTTGATCGGCGCGCTGCCGCCCGGCACGCCGCGTTTCTGGATACATATCCCCTTGCTACGCAGGTAGGCGATAAACACAATACAGTTGCACTGCTGCCATGTGGCTCATTCGGACCGGCTCACGCGCCTAAGCGTTTCACCACGACCAGCGTGATATCGTCAAACGGCGGTTCGTCGCCCACGTGCGCCTGGAGCGTGCGCTTGACCTCGCGCACGATGCCGGCGGCGCTTTCGTGCAGGTGATCGAGCGCGCAACGCTCCAGCCGCTCCAGCCCAAACTCCTCGTTCGCCTCGTTCAACGCCTCGATCACGCCGTCGGTATACAACACCAGCACGTCGCCCGGCTCGATCTGCCGGGTGTCCTCGTCCAGCCTGATCCCCGGCATCACTCCCAACGCGATGCCGTGGCGCGTCAGGTATTCGGCGTCGGGTATCGGTTGCGCCGCGCGCAGCAGCAAGGGTGGATTATGGCCGGCGTTCGCAAAACCGATCTGCGACGACCGCGTGTCGAGCACCACGTAGAAGATCGTCACAAACAGATCGGAGCGCGCATCGCTGAGGATCAGATCATTCATCCGCATCAGCGCATCGGCGGCGTTACGCCCGCTTATCGCCACGGCGCGCAGCAGCGTCCGGCACAAGGCCATGAACAGCGCGGCCGGCACGCCTTTATCGGCGACATCGGCAATGGCGATACCCAGCCGCTCGCTCCCCTCCTGCAACCAAATAAAGTCGTAAAAGTCGCCGCCCACCTGGCGCGCGGAGCGCCAGAATGCCGCGATCTGCCAGCCGGGCAACGCCGGGTTGCGCTCCGGCAAGAAACTCTCTTGAATCTTGCGGGCGACCTGCAGCTCCTGCTCCAGGCGTTGGCGCGCAATCGACTCCTCGGTCAACTGCGCATTGACGATCGCCATCGCCGTCTGGCTGGCGATGCCGGCCAGGATGTTGGCCCGGCGCGTGCTGGCCGCCAACGTCTCCGTACCGCCGTCGATCAGCATCACGCCGACCACTTCACCCTTCGCCACCAGATTCCACGCCAGCGGCGCGCGTAGTTGCAGCGCGTCGATCACGTGGCGCGGGACATCGGCTTGACCTTCCGTGATCGGCCAGGCAGCGCGGGGAATGCTCAACGTCCTGAACACCGGCAATCGATCGCGCGGCAACCCGTAGGCGTCGCCGCTCACAAACAGGCCGCGCGCCCGATCGAGCAGGAAGATCAGGCAGGCTTCCACGCCCACCAGCAACGGCGTCAAGCGCACGACGGTCGTCAGGATATCGTGCAGGTCAGTCTGCGAACCCACGGCCTCGGCCACTTGCAGCAGCGCCATGTTTACCCACGCCTCTTCGCGCTGGGCGGCCAGCAATTGGGCGGATTCGATCGCCAGCGCAGCCTGGTTGGCGATACCCATAATCAACGCCGCTCTGCGCTTGGATAGTTCGCTGCCTTCCGGTGAACCGACGAGCATCACCCCGGCTGGCTCGCCGCGCGCGTACAACGGCAAGGCCAGCGTCGGGCCGCGCCCGAAGGCTTCGCACAGCCAACCTTCGGGCGACTCGATCTGCATGACCCCGCCGCTCTGCGCCAGTTGTTTCAATTCCGGCCACGCCTCAGCCTTCAGCCGCAGCGCTGCGAAACTCGCCGCGCGCTCACCCAACCCAAAGGAGCTGGCCGCTCGATACACACCCTGAATCGGGTCCCACAGCAGGATGCCACAGCGATCGACGCCGGCCAGCATAGGCGTGATGCGCGCCACCGTCTCCAGCACCTCGTCCAAACTGGACGCTTGCGCCGTCGCGTCGGCGACTTGCAGCAAGGCCGTGCTGATCCAGGCCTGCTCGCGCTCGGCCGCATACAGGCGCGCCTCGTGTATCGCGATTGCCACTTGATCGGCCAGCGTGCGTAAGATGAAGATATCCTCTTCGGTGAACGCATCCGGCGCGCTGCTCTCGACGTCCAGCGCGCCGAGGATGGTCTGTCCGAAAATCAGCGGCACGGCCAGCTCCGATCGCGTCTCGGGCAGCGAAGTCACCGGCAGATAGCGCGGATCGTTCGATACGTCGTTGCTCAACAGCGGCTCGCCCGCCTGCACGACCCAACCGCTGATCCCCTGGCCGAATTTCACGCGCCGTCCACGAATTGCGGGATCGGTAGTGCCGGCGAGCACCAGTTCGCCGGTCTCCTCTTCCCATAGCACAACGGCCACGAAGTAATAATTGAAGTGCGCGTGAATCAGCTCCACGACTTTATCGAACAACACGTCGAGATCGAGGATGGCGGCCACCTGCCGGCTGACCTCGCCGATCAGCTGCAGCTGCGTCACACGCCGGCGCTCCGCTTCCAGCAGGCGCACGTTGGCGATCACCGGCGCGGCCTGATTGGCGATGATCGAGAGCAGCCGCACGTGTTCCTGATCGAATGCGCCGGGCTGCCGGCTCTGAATCGCGATCGCGCCCACGGCCGCGTCCCCGGCGATGAGCGGCACGAAGACCGCCGAGCGCGGCGGCTGCGCGCTGAGGTATTGTGGGCGCGCCGGCAACGTGTCGAGTTCCCGTTCGAAATCGCGCACCAGCACAGGCTGTTTCGAGGCGCGCACCCACTCCACCAGGCCGGCGCCGGGCTTCAGCTCGAACCGGGTCGGCGGCAAGCGCTCGCCCTCGCGCAGCCAGATTCGAATCGCGTACTGGTGGTCTTCGAACAGGCCGATCTGGAATGTGGTGGTGTCCACGATCTGCGAGCTCTTGCGATAAATCAGATCGCACAGCGCATCGACTTCGAGCCGGGATTGAGCGATCGATCGGCCCACATCGGCCAACGCCGCCAGCTCGCGCGCGTGCCGTTCGAGCTCGCGGCGCGAGGCGAGCCGCCGGCGCAATACCAGGGCCAGCACCGCCAACGCCAGCGCGCCGATCAGGATCGGGATCGCCATCCAGTTGTTCAGCAGATTCGGCATGCGGCTATTATACCGGAAACGAGTTGCACAACACAGCAACCAGTCTACCAATTACCTGTTTACCCGATCCGAGGTAAGCCGGTAGATTGGTAGGAGGTACACAGGTATGCGGGAAACTTGACCAAATCCGTGCCACGCAGTTGCCAATGCCCCTATTCTGTGCTAAAGTTTGCCAAACCCAGGGCGAGGGCAAAGTGGCCGAAAAAATCTTGATCGTCGATGACGATCTGGAAAGCCTGAAGCTGATTGGCTTGATGCTTCAGCGCCGGGGGTACCAGATCATGGCTGCACAGGGCGGCGCGCAGGCCCTCAGCAAGACCGAGGCCGAGCAACCCGATCTGGTGATTCTCGACGTGATGATGCCGGATATGGATGGATACGAGGTGACCCGGCGCATGCGCGCCAACACCAAGACCGCCCACATCCCCATCATCATGTTCACCGCCAAGACGCTCGTCGGCGATAAGGTCGCCGGTTTCCAGGCCGGCGCGGACGATTACCTGACCAAGCCGATCCACCCGGCCGAACTCGCCTCACGCGTCGAAGCGGTGTTGTTACGCAGTTCACGCACCCGAGTGGATAGCGCCGCTCGACTGCATGCCCGCATCATCGGTTGCATGGGCGTGAAAGGCGGCGTCGGGACGACGACCCTGGCGATCAACGTCACCGTCGCCATCGCCCAGTCTTCCACACCGGAGACTCCCCGACGTGTCACGCTGGCCGATCTCCATTCGAGCGCAGGCGACGTGGCGCTGCAGTTGGGGTTGACGCGCACGGGCGGCTTGCTGACCTTACTGGAGCGTCCGGCCGAAGAGCTCACTGCCAAGCTGATCGAGCCGACGCTCGTCGGGCACGTCTCGGGCGCGCGCCTGCTGCTCACCCCGGCCGAGCAGCGTGTGGAGGCCAAAGACATTCCCGCGCCGCACGCCGAAGCGCTGGTGCGCCAGCTGGCCGGTCTGTCCGATGTCGTCGTGCTGGACCTCGGCTCGCGCCTTGACGCGGGGGTGCAGGCGGCGCTGAAATTGTGCTCACGGGTGGTCGTCGCGCTGGAGCCGCAGCGTACCGCGGTGATGCTGGCCCAAACGCTGGTGGCTCACATGGAAAATCTCGGCGTGGGACAGGATCGGGTAGTGGCTGTCGTTGTCAACCGAACGCCATCGGCCTCCAGCCTGAGCAAGGGCACCATCGAGGGCCTGCTCAGCCGCGATATCGTCGTCGTCATTTCACCGGCGCCCGAAGTTGCGTTTCAGGCTTCCGAGCAGGGCGCACCGATCATCATGGTACAACCCGGCAATGTCGTCTCGGATCAGTTCCGAGAGCTGGCGCGTTTCGTCATGCTCGGCCCGGTCGCGTAACCTGGCGCCGGGTGCTAGGCTCATGCTGTTAGGCCAGCCGTTGAACGGCTGGCCTGGCTGGCTCTACATTCAAGGCGCGATGCAAGAGCTCATCGAACGCGCAGCCCATATCTTGCGCACCGCCCGGCGTGCCGTCGCCTTAACTGGAGCAGGCATCAGCACCCCTTCCGGCATCCCGGATTTTCGCAGCGCACACACCGGGCTATGGGAAAAGGCCGATCCGACGGAAGTTGCGACGATCTACGCCTTTCGCGAGAATCCGGCGCGTTTCTTTAACTGGATTCGGCCCCTGGCCGCGATCATTCACACCGCCCGACCCAACGCCGCGCATCTCGCGCTGGCCCAACTGGAGCGGGCGGGTGTCTTGCACATGGTGATCACGCAAAACATCGATGGGCTGCACCAGCAAGCCGGCTCGACGCAGGTGGCCGAAGTCCACGGCCACGTGCGCCAGGCCACCTGTGTCAGCTGTTATCATCACGCGCCGGCCGAAGCCTTCCTGGCGCGCTTCATTGCCGAAGGCCATGTGCCGGATTGCCCGCAGTGCGGCGGCGTATTGAAACCCAACGTGACGTTATTCGGCGAAGCGCTGCCGGCGCAGGCGATGCTGATGTCCGCGCAGGCGGCGCGCCGCTGCGACGTCATGCTGATCGCCGGCTCGTCCCTCGAAGTGTCGCCGGCAGCCGATCTGCCGGGCCTGGCGTTGGCGCACTACGCCAAACTCATCATCGTGAATTTGAGCGACACTCACCTGGATGACTGCGCCGACGTGTTGATCCGTGGCGACGTCGCCGAAGTCTTGCCGCGAATCGCCGCCCAAGTCACATAGCAACGAATGGCGCTGGTTTAGTTTTTCCGCGCGTAGCCTAGCGCCTTGCCTACGCCCCGTGTGGGGTTGTGCGCGTCTGGCCCTGCTCCAACGCCCACAAGGGGCTAAACTACGTTAGCGCAAACCAGCACCAATGGCTAGTACGTCCTATCGAGACCTGGCAGGTTTTTACCCCCTCATCGCGGGTGTAGGTGTCGCAAAGACCTGCCAGGTCTAACGGGATAAACGAGAGACTATGGTCCATACTGGCGAACTCCAACTGCGCTTATCGCGCTTCCGGCGCGTCCTGGAACTGAGCCGCGTGCTCAACTCCACCCTCGACCTGACCGCCTTGCTGAACCTGATCGTCAATGCGGCGCGCGAGATTACCGGGACCGAAGCCTCGTCGATCCTGTTGACCGATCCGAAAACCGGCGACCTGTACTTCGAGGCGGCCACCGGCACCAAGAGCGAGGAGGTCAAGCGCGTCGTCGTGCCGCCGCAAAGCCTGGCCGGCTGGGTCGTTCGCGAAAGCAAGGTTCAGGTGATCGACGATGTGAGCCGCGACGTGCGCTTCTCACCCGTGGCCGATCAGCAGTCGGGCTTCAGGACGCGCGCCTTGATCGCGTTGCCCTTGCAGGTGAAGGGTCGCACCATCGGCGTCTTGGAAGTCGTCAACCGTATCGACAACACGCCCTTCATCGACGAAGACGTCGACGTGCTCGCCTCGCTCGCCGCGCAGGCGGCGGTCGCCATCGAGAATGCGCGCCTGTTCCAGCAGAGCGACCTGATCTCGGAGATGGTACACGAGCTGCGCACGCCGCTCACCAGCATTGTGGCCTACAGCGAGCTGCTGATCCGCGACGATCTCAAGACCGAGCAGCGGCGCGCCTTCGTGGAAACCGTCTTGCAGGAATCGACCCGCCTGACGAGCATGATCAACGAGTTTCTCGATCTGGCCCGGCTGCAATCGGGGCGCGCGCGCCTGGCGCACGAACCGATCGACGTGAGCGCGCTGGTACGCGACTGCGTCTCGGTCATGTTGCCCCAGGCCCAACAGAAAAACATCCGTATCGGCGTCGATGCGCCCGCCGCTCTGCCGCCGGTCAAAGGCGATCGGGGCCGGCTCAAGCAAGTATTGGTGAATCTGTTGAGCAACGCCGTCAAGTACACCGCGTCCAACGGCCAGGTCGCGGTGCGGGTCTCGCAGATCGACAGCACGATCTGCATCGCGATTAAGGATACCGGACGCGGCATTCCCGCGGTGGACCTGCCGCACATCTTCGACAAGTTCTACCGGGTGCCCGACAGCGAAGGCTGGGCGACCGGCACCGGGCTGGGGCTATCGATCACGCAAGAGATCATCGAGGCCCACGGCGGCCGGATCGAGGTGGAGAGCCAGGTCGGTATCGGCACCACGTTTACGTTGGTCATCCCGCTCGATCATCGAGCCGCCTAACACGCGCAATCCCTTGTCAATTCACAACGCGGCTGGTATAATCCGGCGCGTTGCCACCCTAGCTCAATCGGCAGAGCAACCGCTTCGTAAGCGGTAGGTTATCGGTTCGATTCCGATGGGTGGCTCTGACAGCGGCCCCGGGTTCGGGGCTTTTTATCTGCCTGCCATAGCCGCGATGACCCCCTCTCCTGCCAACACGATTACCCGGCGCGATCTGTGGCAAACTCTGTGGCGTTTTGTGGCGAGCGATGCGCTGCTTGCCGCCGGAGCGATCGGGTTAGCGCTCTCGCTCGCCATCGTCGCGTTGTTGCCCCAGTCGCCGCCGGCCGGCTCGGCCGCGTATGCGCGGTGGTTATCCGACGTCCAGCTGCGGTTCGGCAATGCCGCCGGCCTGTTCTCCGCGCTCGGCCTGTTCGATATGGTTCACTCGATCGTGTTCCGCGCCTGCGCCGGGCTGCTCGCGTTGACCTTCAGCGCGCGGTTGATCGATCGCCTGCACGATTTACGCGCCGCAGCCAAACCCGTTCCGCCGCCCGATCCGCCCGCGCAGGCGCTGGACACCGACCAGTCCGTCGACGCGATCGCCCGGCGGCTGCGTGGATTCCGCCTCCGCAACAGCGCTACATCCGACATCGTCCTGGCCGATCGGTTTCCCTGGGCCTACCTCGGTTCGATTGCCGCCTATGCCGGTGCACTGCTGATGCTGCTCGGGTTGGCGCTCGCGCCGCTGATCGATTGGCGCATCGACGGGTTGAGCGTCACACCCGATGCAGCAGCGCCCATCCCCAACACACCGTACACACTTCACATCTCCGGCATCGATGCAAGCGGTCAGGTCAGCCTGGCGCTCATGCAGAATGGAGCTCCCCTGACTCAGAGCGCGGCTGCGCCGGGGCAACCCGTGCTCATCCGACCCGACGTGAGCCTGTTCCTGCGCGAGCGGCTGCCCGCCTTGCGGGTGAGTGGGCGCGACGCAGCCGGGAACGTGCTCAAGCTTCAGAGTAGCGCCCAGAGCGCGGCGGCCGACCAGCTGCTGCTCACCTTCGACGCCGACCGGCCAGAAGGCTTCTTCGCCGTGCCCGAGGCCGAGCTGGCGGTGCGCGTCTCCATCGTCAGGCTGAATGCTTCGCCGCAATATCGTGTCGTAGCCTTGCGAACAACCGACGCCGCATCGGTCGCGGAGGCGCTGATCGACTCCGGCGGACAGCTTCAAATCAACGACAGTGTGTTCAAGTTCGAGGGCGAGTCACACGCGCTGGTAGCCGCCGTCCACGCGCCGGCACAGATGATCGTTCTGTCTGGAATGATTGTGACGATAGCCGGGTTAGCCTGCGTCGCATTCTACCCGACGCGGCGCATCTGGCTCGTCCCAGGCGAGAGGGGTGCGCGCATCGTGTCCGACGACCCCGATCTCGATCTCACTCAATTCACTCCGATAGGCCAACGATTGTGATGGTGGAAGCTGCGCTGGGCCTTATCGGCGGCGCGTGGATCGCCGTCGCGCTGGCCGGGTATCGGCGCGTGCGCAACTGGCAGCGCGCGGCCCGTATCGTCATGCTGGCCGGCGCGGCGCTGGCTGGCGTGGCGCTGATCGTCTCGCTGGCAGCCGGGCCGCAGCCCAACACGATCGCTATAGCCGCCATCCTCGCCGGCGGCGCGGTCTACGCTTTGCGCTCTGAAGCAGCGGCGCTTACGTTGCTTATCGGCGGTTTGCTCCCAACGTATGCCGCGTTCAGCGAGCCGCACAACGTCGTTGCGCCTGTACCGCTCGTCTGGCCGATGACATTGCTCGCGGCCAGCCTGAGCCTGCCCGTGCTGGAGGTGGCGGTTCGCCAGTGGCGAAGAACGCCAGCGCAGTTCGGCCTCGCGCGGGCGCTATGGATCGTGTTGACGCTGGGCATGATCCTCAGCGCGATCTCGCAATTGATCCAACGCGGCGCGTGGTTCGGCGCGTCGCCCATCGATGCCTGGTTGCTGGCCGGCTGGGTCGCAGCCGGCGGCAGCCTGCTCACCCGAGCCCACCGGCCGCGCGCCATGCTGATCGCCGTCGCCGCGCTCGCCGCGAGCTGCGCTGCGTTGAGCGCTTGAAAACGCGGCCCTGTTAATTCTTCAAAGGAATAAGAAGCGATGGAGAACAACGAAAGAGCGCGAATCGTCATCGGCGTCGCCGGCGGAACCGGATCGGGTAAAACGACCGTCGCCCAGGAGATCATCAAGCGCGTGGGGCCGGAACGCCTGACGTACATCCAGCACGATTCGTATTATCGCGACTGGAAGGACTTGCCCTTCGCCGATCGAGAAACCCGGAACTTCGATCACCCCGATTCGCTCGAAACCGATCGCTTGATCGAGCATCTCCAGCAGCTGCGCCAGGGCCAGCCGATCGAGATGCCGATTTACGATTTTCGCGCGCATGCGCGAACGGGCGCGCTGCGGCGCGTCGAGCCGAAGCCGGTCATCCTGATCGAGGGCATCTTGATTTTCGTCGATAAAGCGTTGCGCGAACTGATCGACGTGAAGATCTTCGTCGACACCGACCCCGACCTGCGCTTCATCCGTCGCTTAAAGCGCGACCTCGATGAGCGCGGCCGCTCGCTCGAATCCGTCATTCAGCAATACCTCGGCACCGTCCGCCCGATGCACCTGGAGTTTGTCGAGCCGAGCAAGCGCTACGCCGATTTGATCATTCCCGAAGGCGGCTTCAACACGGTCGCGTTGGATATGGTGGTGGCGCGCGTGTTGGCGAATGTGGCAAAGTAGTCGTCCAATCGACACTCGGACTTTTTAGACCTGCTTAGTTCACTATGTCCGTATACAGTACATGTGCATAGATTGACTTAGCTTCACCATCTCATATCACTCCACGCGGAATCCTCGCAGCCTCCTCCGTTAAATTCACTCCACTTTCTCACCTCTTGGATCGATTTTTTCGGTAGACTGTATCACGGGTCGCATTAGTAATTTCATACAACACTCAACGCGACCCAAGAGGAATGTGAAATGCGCCAGCAAAGACCTCTCGCCTACCTCGCAGTGATCACCCTATTGGTTTCAACCAGCCTCGGAGTTTCATCCAGCAACGCCGCGCAAGTTACCGCGCCCGCTTCAGCCGTTGCAATTGAAGCGGCAACAGGCCAAACGCTTGATTCGGCCTCTGTCTCACATAGCGCAGATCCATCATTGCCTCCAGAAGCATCGGCGGATTGGTGGGCGGATTCGCAGGCAGAAATTCGACAGTCCGAGTATCGCATTACCTGGCAAGATCAAACGTATCTCTCGAGTCTGCCCGCCGCTTATCAGGCGCCCAATCGCGTGCGCAACTTGCGAACGTATTTCACGCCGACGGGCATTCGCGTGATTCCGCGCACTGAAACGCCCGAATGGGAATGGGGTCTAAGCCTGACCGGCTATGGGTCTGCCGGCGACAACCAGCCCATTCCGGCTGCCCGGCTTTCAACAACTGGCAACCGAATTGAATACGATCGCGGCGACCTCATCGAATGGTACGTGAACGACGAGCGCGGCCTGGAGCAAGGTTTTACTTTGCTCAATTCACCGCACCCGGACGCCGATTCGTCGCAAGTTGTGCTCGAGCTAACCCTCTCCGGCGATTTAACGCCCTCGCTGACGGAAGAGGGTCACGCCATAGAGTTCTACACTTCAAGTGGTGTGCGTGTGTTGCGTTACAGTGCTCTACATGCCTACGACGCCACGCAACGCGAACTCCCGGCGCAGTTGTCCATCGACGAGTCAGGCTTGAGCATCAGCGTTGATGTAGCAAATGCTGCCTATCCTATTACAATCGATCCACTCGCTACCACGCCGAGCTGGATGGCCGAGGGCGACCAAGATAATGCGGGATTTGGTGAGGTAAGCACAGCCGGCGATGTCAACGGCGATGGTTACTCTGATGTCATCGTCGGAGCAGCAACCTACGACAACGGCCAGATGGACGAGGGCCGCGTCTGGCTCTACTATGGCTCAGCAACCGGCTTGAACTCAATTGCTAGCTGGACAGCCGAGGGTAATCAAGACGGAGCATTGTTCGGTCGGGTGAGCACAGCCGGTGATGTGAACGGCGATGGGTATGCCGATATCCTCATCGGCGGCCTAAACTATGACAACGGTCAGATGGATGAAGGGCGCGCGTTCGTCTACTATGGATCGCCATCAGGTCCGAGCGCCTCTCCCAACTGGACTGCTGAGAGCGATCAAGACGGCGCCATCTTCAGCTACTCTCTGGATACGGCGGGCGATGTCAACGGCGACGGGTACAGCGACATTATCGTCGGCGCGTATTGGTACGGCCCCGGGGAAGATGGGCGCGTCTACGCCTACTACGGTTCGGCCTCAGGTCTCAGCACCACGGCCAACTGGATGATTGACAGCGATCAACCGAATGCCTGGTTGGGCAGCTCGGTGAGCACAGCGGGTGATGTCAACGGCGACGGCTATAGTGACGTGATCGTTGGCGCCACGCGGTATGACAACGGCCAGATGGACGAGGGCCGGGCCTTCGTCTACTACGGCTCCGCAACCGGATTGAGCACTACCGCTAGCTGGACATCCGAGAGCGATCAGGATTCTGCTTACCACGGCTTGGTCGGCACAGCGGGCGATGTGAATGGCGATGGCTACGCCGATGTCATCGTTGGAGCATACTATTACGATAACGGCCAAACCAACGAGGGTCAGGCATCCGTTTACTACGGTTCAGCGACGGGCTTGAGCCAGACCGCCAATTGGACTGCCGAGGGCAACGAGGACAATGCCGAGCTCGGCTGGTCACCCGGCACCGCCGGCGATGTGAATGGCGATGGCTATGCCGATGTCATTGTCGGTGCTAACTACTGGTGGGCCACTAACAAAGGTGGGCGGGCAGAGGTCTACTATGGTTCAGCGGCGGGGTTAAGTCCAATTGCCGACTGGATGGTTGATACGGACCAGGTTGGTGCCCAACTGGGTATGCAGGCAGATACTGCCGGGGACATTAACGGTGACGGCTATGCCGATGTGATTATTGGCGCATCTGGCTATGACAACAATCAAACTGACGAAGGGCGCGTCTTCGTTTATTATGGCAACGGAGGCAAAGGGCTATCGCTGCGGCCGCGCCAGATGCGCACCGATGGCTCTGTTCACGTGGCGTCACTGGGCAAATCAGATTCAGCCAGCGCCGTCCAACTGCGCTTGACCGGGCGAACGCCGCTCGGCCGGGGCGATGTCAAGCTTCAATGGCAAGTTGCTCCCTTAGGCGTTCCCTTCACAGCCACTACGGTCATCAGTGGCACGAGCAACGCCTGGACAGACGTGCTGACCGGCGGCGTCGTCATCACCCAGAATGTCACAGGCCTGACGCCCGGCACACCCTATCACTGGCGCGCCCGCCTGATCTATCGTCCCGGTAATCGCCTGGGGCAAAGCGCCAGTCGCTGGATACATATCCCCTGGAACAGCTGGACAGAACAAGATTTTCGCACGCCCGCCGGGATTGTTTGCACTTCCCAGACACGCGAGTCGGATATCATGCTTATCGTCGACCGCTCGGGCAGCATGGCCAACAGCAACAAACTGGCTGACGCCAAGATCGCAGTCAGTGGTTTCCTCTCGTCGACCGATGCGCCACCCGATCAAGTTGGCCTGGTTTCGTTCTCGACCGATGCCCAGCTGAATCAGCCATTGACTACCGATAAAGCGGCGGTGAATGCCGCTACTCAAACCTTGACAGCCACCGGCAGTACCCGAATCGATCTTGCCCTAGAGCAATCTCGAATGGAGCTCGCCAGCGGTCGTCACATTCTCACGCACGCCAAAGTCATCATCCTGCTAACTGACGGTCAACAGACTGTACCTCCTGGCAGCGCTGCTGTCGTCAACGAAGCCGACATTGCCAAAGCTGAGGGCGCTACCATTTTCACCATCGGCCTCGGGCCGGATGCCGATGCAGCCTTGCTGCAACAGGTCGCCACCAGCCCCAGCCACTACTACTTCGCGCCGACCAGCGATCAGCTCGAAGAGATTTACCGACAAATCTCCGCGGCCATCTACTGTCCCGACATCGGCGGGCGGGTGTTTGTCGACCAGGATCAGAATGGGTTGTATAACCCTGGCAGCGATGCCCTGCTACCGAACGCTGCTCTCAATTTGGAAGGCCCCAGCGTGCGGACGACGACCAGCCAGGCGGATGGCAGGTATCTCTTTGCCGATAACCCCGCCGGAACCTACACCGTCACACTCGATCTCGCCAGCTTGCCGGTGGGTTATGCGCCGACCACGCCTGTCTCTCAAGTTATCAATCTCGGCAGCGCCGATGATCTGGATAACGACTTTGGCTTGCGCTCGACGGCTCGTGGAAATGCCATTGTCTTCACGCGGCCACAGCCGGAGACTGGCGCAGACGCGAACATTTGGATCATGGATGCTGATGGGTCGAACCAGGCCCAACTAACTACCTATTCGGGCCAGGACCGATGGCCTGCACTTTCGCCCGATGGCTCGAAAGTTGCCTACGTATCCTTCCGGGATGACCGCTGGACACTTTGGATAGTGAACAGCGATGGCGCTAGTCCTGTGCAGCTTCCAGTCAGCGGCAGTAGCGGTGCACCGGCTTGGTCACCCGACGGTAGCCAGATCGCTTTTAATAATGATGCTCAAGACTGGTGGGAGATCTGGGTCATTAACGCAGACGGTTCCAACTTGCGACGTGTGACCTCACACGGACCAGCAGCCGGGCATCCAGCCTGGTCGCCCGACGGCCAGAGATTGGTATACGGTGTTGATCCGGTTGGCCTCTATTACGACCTCTATGTGGTCAATGTTGATGGCGCCGGACAAACCCTCTTAGTTTCAACTGCCAGCGGGTTTTCCAATCATTTTGCTGCTTGGTCTCCCGATGGGGGCCAAATCGCAACAGTGCATTGGCCCGCAGGGAGCGCTGGCCCACGAGACCTTTGGCTCATGAATGCAAATGGCTCTGGCGGACAAACGCTAGTAACAGGCATAGAGCCGAATGAACAGAATCTATCTTGGTCATCAGACGGCAATTGGCTCGTCTTTGCCAAGGATGGTCAGATTTGGCGCGTACAGCGGAACGGGACACAGTTGACCCAGATCACCTTCAATAGCGGCTGGGAGCCTGCAACTAACGCCAGTGGGTTTGGCTCGGGCACCCCTGTTAATTCGGACATGGGCGGGCGCGTGTTCGTCGACCAAAACATCAACGGCCAGTACAACCCCGGCATCGATACACCCGTGTCCAACGCCAAGATCAAACTTGAGCAGACAGCCCTGCTCACAGCGACCAGTCAGGCAGATGGGCGGTACCTGTTCGCCGACAATGCGGCCGGAACCTACACGGTTACACTCGACTTCCTTAGCCTTCCAGGCGGCTATCGGGCGACTACACCCGCATCGTACGTGGTCACGCTTGGAACTGCCGATGATCTGGACAACGATTTCGGGCTGCGTTCCACGGCGCGAGCGAATGCCATCGTCTTCACGCGACCTCAACCCGAAACCGGTGTGAACAGCGAAATCTGGATAATGGATGCAAATGGGTCGAACCAAGCTCAACTAACTACCTATTCAGGCCAGGCTCGATGGGCCGCGCTTTCGCCAGATGGCTCGCGTGTCGCTTATCTGTCCCAAAGAAGTGGCCAATGGACGCTTTGGGTAATGAACAGTGATGGCACCCACCCCACCCAGTTACCTTTCAACGGACAAGCAGGTATTCCAACCTGGTCGCTGGATGGAAAACAGATTGCGTTTCAGGGTGATAGTGGAGAGTGGTGGGAAGTGTGGGTTATCGGCGCTGATGGGTCAAATTCACGACGTTTGACCAATCATGCCGAAGCGGCCGGCAGCCCGGCGTGGGCACCCGATGGACAGAAGCTCGTCTATTTGACCGAACCGCTCCCAAACTACCACAATCTCTACACGATCAATACGAATGGCTCAGGGCAAACGCTGTTGGTTTCGGCCGCTGCCACGGGCTATTCCAACCATAGGCCCGCCTGGTCGCCTGATGGAACGCGGGTTGCCACATTACACTATGCAGCTGGAAGTCTTGGGCCGTACAACTTGTGGTTGATGAATGCCGATGGTTCCAATGGTCAAATGCTCGTACCGAATCTTGAGTCACACAGCCTCAATCGACTCTCTTGGTCATTGGATAGCAACTGGCTGGTGTTTGGCAAGGACGGCCAGATTTGGCGTGTCGGGCGGGACGGAACTCAACTCACGCAAATCACAAACAGTAGCGGTTGGGAACCGTCGACGAACGTCTACTCGTTTACCGCTACCAATCCAACACCGACTCCGACGGCAACGCCGACACGCACGCCAACTGCAACACGCACACCGACCGCCACACCGACACCGACCAACACACCCGCCACTACTCCCAAGAGCCGGGTTTACCTACCCGCGCTTCTGCGCAACTACTGCTCTGGCCCGATCCTTGACAACTTCAGCAACCCGGCCAGCGGCTGGCCGATCAAAGAAACAACTTATTGGTCGTACAGCTACTTGAATGGCGAATATCGTATGTACGCTAAGCGGTCCGCCATCGGCGCGGTGACTCGCGGCGAATACTCTACCGGACAATTCAGTATTGAGGTCGATGCACGGCGCGCGGCGTTGATCGATGATTCGCTGGGGATCGTTCTAGGCTTAACGGACGATGGGAGCGAGTACTACACCTTCGAGGTTTACCCCAGCCTGCAAGTAGGCGCGATTTGGCGCAACCAGAACGGCCAGTGGACGCTGATCGATTTCAATCAGTCGAGCTCAATCCAGACTGGGCTGAGTATCAATCACCTCAGAGTAGAGACATCGACCGCATCCGGTTACAGCGCCCACTTCTCAGTCAACGGTGTGTATGTCGGCGCACTCACCCTACCCTACAGCGCGACCAGCGCACGTCGTGTGGGTCTCACTGCCTCTGCCGACGCCGCTGGTTTCGATGCCCGCTTCGACAACTACAAGCTGGTGTTAGAAGGCTGCCCCGCAAATATGCAACTCAGCAGCTTACAATCTGGAGAAACACTCGATAGGATGTTTGAATCGCCGTTTAGAGCTAAGCCAGGGCAATCCCAGTGATCGCCCGGTCAGCGTAAGAAGTATAGCCGGCACAGCACGCCAGCCGCTGGTAGCATCTTCCGTAGGGTAAGCCAATCACTTGCCCTACGGCTTGTTTTCGGTTATCGTCAGGTCGGGTAGGAAAGCGTCTGGTCAGACTACCGGAGCATATTGCGGGCTGGACTTTTCTCCAGTCGAGATTGGTGACAGTGGATTGAATGCAGTTTACAGTATTGCCGCCAAACTAGGTGGCAGCGGTATCGGCCACATTGCCGCACAAGCCGCTAGTGGTATTTACCAGGCCGGAGTGTTGATGCGGCTGTTTGCCAGCTCGAACGCCCAATCCGCTATCCCAGCCCGACTCATTCGCCATTGGGGTCTCATTGGCCGAGGGCTAAAATATGTCGAAGCCAGGGATTCGAGCGGTATTCTCAACCATATCGACAACGGCGTGTTCGATAGATGGACCGCCGTGCAGCTACCATACGCTGACATCTTTCACGGCTGGAATGGGATGTGCCTCAGCGGCTTGAGACGGGCAAAACAACTCGGGATGGCGACGGTCGTCGAACGTGCCTCGTCGCACCCATCCCTGCAGTACCAGCTGCTGCGAGAGGAATACCAGTATTGGAACGTACCGCTGAAGTTGCCCATGTGGAACTACAGCCGTTCTCTTCGCGAAATTGAGGAAGCGGACTATGTTACAGTTCCCAGCGCATTCGTCCGACAGTCAATGATCAAGGCGGGTGTTGCGGAAAAAAAGTTGTTGGAGATTCCATTTGGGGTTGATCTGGAGCAGTTTCTTCCTGGCCAACAGTCCACCAGCCATCCTTTTCGCTTAGTCTTTGCCGGCCAGGTATCGATTCGAAAAGGCGTCCCGTACTTACTGGAAGCCTGGCGCCGTTTAGGTTGGACGGACGCAGAACTATGGATTATAGGGGCAGTCACACCCGATTTTGCAACGCTGCGCGATCGCTGGTCGCAGCTGCCCGGAGTGCAGTCTATCGCCCACTCCTCCAATCTCCCGCAACTCTTTCAGCAAAGTGATGTGTTTGTTTTCCCAAGCATCGAAGAGGGAAGCGCCTTGGTCACGTACGAGGCGCTAGCCAGTGGGCTACCCGTTGTTACCACCCTCAACGCTGGCTCAATCGTGCGGGATGGCCAGGAAGGGTTCATCGTCCCCATCCGAAATATAGAAGTATTATGCTCTAGGTTAGAGCAATTGCGAAGCAACGACCAACTGCGCATCCAGATGGCCAGAGCAGCGCGCGAACTTGTTAAGCAGTTTACGTGGGAAAAGTATCAATTCCGTCTTGTCAGTGCTTATCAACATGTTTTGCGCAGCAAGGCTTCCATTGTTCAGTAAAACCAGAATGAAGCGTACATTGATAAGACTGATGGGGTGGCCAGCCATAGCACTGCCAAGGGACCCTACAGTTTTCGATCGATGGCTATGGCTGCGAAGTTATCTGCTACAAGGCCCCTATCGGACGCTTGATGCTGGTTGCGGCGCAGGCGAATTTACGCTGTATGCAGCGAAAGTTGGCAATCATGCCATCGGCCTGTCTTTTGATGTGCATTTGAATAACATCGCGAGAGCTCGAGCGGACTTGTTGAGAATTTCAAATGCCGAATTCATTACGGCGGATCTCAGAGCACTTGACAGGTTGACTGACGAGCTCGGCACCTTCGACCAGATTATCTGCTTCGAGACAATCGAGCACATCATGAATGACAGAAAGGTGATCACCGATCTATCACAGCTTCTGAACTCAGGTGGTCAGCTGCTGTTGACGGCCCCTTTCAAGAATCACCGACGTCTACCCGGCGAGAAGGTCTCTGAGTCTGAAGATGGAGGACATGTGCGATGGGGATACACGCACGAAGAGATACGCTCGATATTTCAAAGTGCAGGACTGCGTGTTCAAGCGGAGACATATATCTCAGGTTACTTGTCCCAGCAAAACCTGCGCTTAACATATCGGTTGGGAAACACGCGTAGCGCTGGGGCAATTCTATTCCCCCTGCGGTTTCTTCAACCGCTTGACCACCTAATGACACGCTTGCTGAACTACCCCTATCTCAGCATTGCAGTCATAGGAATTAGAAACGGGTGAGTACATGGCCAAATCGATCACATCGGCATACTACGACGACTACTGGTCAAGACATACAGGCTGGACGCCCCACCCTTCACTGACAACACTCAAGCGCAAGCTATTCACTCGCTTCGTTACGCCTCACACAGTGGTACTCGATGTCGGCTGTGGGAATGGAGTCCATTATGGACGCGACTTAGCATCTATCGCGCCAGAATATTATGGCTTAGATATTTCAGAAGTGGCCGTAGAGACAGCACAACGAAATGGTATCCGAGCACAGAGTCACAACCTGCAGGTGCCCTTTCCCTTTCCGGCAGGAAAGTTTGACACCATACTTTGTGTAGAAGTCTTAGAGCATCTTTTTGATCCGGCTTTTGCGTTGAGCGAGATGCGACGTGTGCTAAAAGGAGGAGGCCATATCATTGTTAGTGTACCCAACATCGCACACTTATCCAATCGTGTGCGGGCTGTTCTCGGGGGTTTCTCTCCCGGAGGGACCCCCGAGACCTCTTCGCGTCGCCAATGGGCTGATCCGCATATTCGTTTCTTTACGTTGCGTTCGCTCCGAGGGCTGGCTGCCGAGCAGAGAATGAACCTGGTCGAAGTATATGGTGAAGGGTTTTCTGTATTTAGCACGTTTCCAGTATTCAGCCCTTTAGCAGCACGGCTCGTTGGATGGGAACGACTAGAACGCTGGTCTCAGCCATTTGAGTTTCTGGCGCGCTGGTGGCCTTCGTTGATGGCGGGGCATCTCATCGGTGTGATCAAATACATGGGTTGACCACTACTCATAATGAGTTGTTGACTCGATTTTAGCTCAACTGCTCGTCATTAGGGAGTAATCAGTGTGAGCCTCGCTCAGCGCGCCGTGCGCGGTACCGCTTATATCCTGGTCAGCTCCTACGCCAATATGGGGCTTGGAATCATCTACTGGATGATTATGGCCCGCTTGCTCGACCCCGATCAGGTGGGCATTTTCACGCTGAGCATGTTCTTCTTCACACTCCTCGATCTACGCGGCAAGCTCGGCCTAGACTACGCCTTCATCCATCGCTATCCCACGACCGACACACTCATCGCCACCCATTGGACGCTCCAGACCGCTGTATCAGGCATAACGCTGTTAGTTACTACGGTTGTCGGGGTCATCGCGCCCCGACTGGGCTACCCCTCCGCTGTCACTCCAATCGTAATCGCCCTGGCAGGTACTATGCTCATCGAAGCCGCCGGAACCACCGCGCGCGCGGCGCTAGAGAAGGAACTTGTCTTTGCGCGCTCGACGGCCGTCATCACCGGCTCGCTGTTTCTCTCCTACCTCGCCGCGATCGCTCTGGCGGCAAGGGGCTATGCCTACTGGGCACTGGTTGGGCAGGTGGCGGTCAATGCCGCACTGAGCAGCGTCGGGTTCTGGTGGGCCTATCGCTGGTTAGGCCACCGACCCTCCATGCGCTTCAGCTTCGATCGCGCCATCGCCCGTTGGATGCTCCGCTTCGGCGCAACGCTTGCGCTAGGCTCGCTCGCCACGGTCGTGCTTCTGCAATTCGACAACTTTCTGGTCGGCACATTCATTGGCACAGCCGCGCTGGGATATTACGCCCAGGCATATAAGGTCGCGCAGTGGCCCACCGGCCTGGTAACACATATCGTTGCGCGCGCTTCACTACCTACCTACGCCAAGCTCCAAGCAGACCCGGTTCGGCTTGGCAAAGCATTCGAGATGAGCCTGTGGCTCATCCTGAGCGTCGCTTCGCCCATCGCGCTCGCGATTTTCGTCTCTGCGCCCGACTTTCTGATCCTGCTTTATACGGACAAATGGCTGCCCAGCGCCGTCCTATTACGCTTCTTGATTGGTTACTCGGTACTCCGCCCGCTGCTGGATGATACCGGTGCGCTGTTCTCGGCTCTTGGCCGGCCGAAGCGTATCACCGTTGTCTTGGTAAGCCAGGCGGTGACACTCGCCTTGGTCGCTACCCCACTTACGCTCGCCTTGGGCGCGATTGGGACAGCGATCGGCGTCGGAATAGCGTTCGTTGTCGGCATTGGCCTAACCTATCGCTTCGTGTCGCAGACGATCCCTATCAACTTGATACGCTTGTTCCTGCCGCCGGTTGTCGCGGCCATCGGCAGTGTTATTTTCTATCTCGCCGTCGCGAGCTTCATCGATCTCAATGCGATACCGTTGCTGTTCCGTGTGATTGTCAAGGGTGGTATGGCGGGCAGTGTCTTCTTCGCGATCGTGATAGTGTTGGAGCGGCGCGTGCTGTTCGAGCGAATCGGTTATATCGTGCGCTTGCTGCGGAGTGGAACGGCGTGAAGTTCAGCATCGTTATCCCGACTTACAACCGAAGCGAGACGCTGCGACAGACGCTGATCGCCGTTACACGTCAAGATTATGCCGAGTGTGAAGTGCTGGTTGTCGACGATGGATCGACCGACGGTACCGCCGAGATCGTGGCGCGAGAGTTTCCAGCGGTGCGCTTGATCCGGCAATCGAATCGTGGCCCGGCTGCGGCGCGCAACGCCGGTGTCCGCGCCGCCGTGGGCGACATCATCGCCTTCACTGACGATGATTGCCTTCCCCCGCTGGACTGGCTCACCCGATTAGCCGAGGGCTACGCACGCTATCCACAAGTGGCAGGTGTCGGCGGCTACCTCGAAGCGCCGGAGTACGTGCTGCGCGATAGCATTCTGGCGCAGTATGAGCGGAGCATCGGGCGCGACGAGTACGGCGCGCGAGACGCAGAGGTACTGGCCGGCTTCGCATGTCCGGCTGGCGGGACAAACAACATGTCCTACTGCCGCGATGTCTTAGAGCAGGTTGGTGGTTTCGATGAGACCTTTCCCTATGCGGCCGGCGAAGACGCCGACTTGAAGTGGCGCATTTGTCAGACCGGTGCGCAGCTGCTGTACCTTCCTATCAAAGTCGTTCACTTGCAGGTGTATAGCCTGACCTCGTTTCGGCGGCAAGCCTATATGCGCGGCAAGGGGCGCGTGTGTTTCGATGCCAAGCACGGCCCGCATCCCACGCGCCTGCGCGCCAGTCTACGTTTGATGCGACGGCTGCTACATTTTCCATTCGACCTACTCAGCGCTCAGCGCCGTCCCTATGCGCCAGTTGGCGCTTTGGAAGGCTGGCTTCAATTTCGAGGCGAGTGGGATATGCTTGCGAGTAAGCGCCGATGAACATCCTCGACGTGGGCTGCGGTAACGCCAAAATATCCGGCGCGATCGGTATCGACTTCAATCCATTGACGGCCGCCGACATCGTGCACGACCTCAACGTCTACCCCTGGCCGCTGGCGGATAGCACTTTCGATCGAATCGTATGCAGCCACATCGTCGAGCACGTGGCCGACTTGATCCGCTTCATGGAAGAAATCCATCGCATCGGCCAGCCCGGCGCTCGGGTCGAGATCGTCACACCGCACTTTTCCAACCGCTTCTCGTATACCGACCCAACGCATGTGCGCCATCTCTCGCTCTTCTCCTTCGATTACTTTGTTCAGCCGGCCGTATTCCGGCCTGCGCTCATCAGCCGAGCATTGGAGACTCACTCGCCGCTTGCCGAGTTCTACTCGCAGGCTCGCTTCAACAAGGTGCGTGCTCACTTGCGCTTCGCGCGTCCGTTTCGCTTAACTGGCATCCAGCGGCTCGCTAATCGCTTTCCGGCATTTTACGAAGCCTACTGGGCCTTCATCTTCCCGGCGCGCGATCTGTATTTTACGCTCAGGATCGTCAAGTGAGTGCGCCCCGCGTGCTGCTGGTGTCCCATACCTATGCTGCTCCGGTCAATCGCGCTAAACTCGACGCGCTGGCGCAACGCCTGACGCTCACGGCCGTCATTCCAAGCCGCTGGCGCGACGCGTTGTTCGATCTGCCATCCGATACAAGCGAATCCTCCACCTATCCGCTGCACCGCCTCCCCATCCGATTCGACGGCCACATTCTGCGCTACTTCTTTCCGCTAAGACAACTCCGCCGCATCATTCAACACACCCAGCCCGATCTGGTGTGCGTCGAAGAAGAACCTTCCAGCGCCGTGTTAGCGCAGCTCGCGTTTCTGAAAAGAAGATTCCGCTACAAGCTCGTAGTCTTCACTTGGGAGAATATCGTGCGTCGCACCGGGCTGCCCCTGCTGGAACGGTACAACCTCGCTCGCTGCAACGGTGCGATCGCCGGAAATAGCGAAGCAGCCACTGTCCTTCACCACAAAGGGTTTCACGGGCCGATTCGAGTTATCCCCCAACTCGGACTCGACCCGTTGCTCTTCCAGCCTCAACCTACCCCCGAGCTGCGCCGATCGCTCGGGTTGTATCAGTTTGTACTAGGCTTTATGGGGAGGCTTGCAGAGGAAAAGGGACTATCGACGCTGATCGAGGCTGTGCGCGAGCTGCCCGGCGTTCAATTATTGCTCATCGGCGGCGGGCCGCTGCGCGACGAAATCGCAACAGTGGCGCACAGCTCAAGCATAGCTGATCGCATCCGGTTGTTGGACGCTGTGCCGCACGAGCAGGTTGCGCACTATTTGAATGGGCTCGATGTATTGGCGCTGCCATCCCGAACCACGCAGACTTGGAAAGAGCAATTTGGCCATGTATTGATCGAAGCGATGGCGTGCGCCGTGCCGGTGATCGGATCGAGTTCTGGCGCCATCCCCGAAGTCGTCGGGGAAGCAGGCTTGATCTTTCCCGAAGGCGATGCTCTTACACTGCGCGCGGCGATAGCCAGGTTGCAAGCCGATCCCGTACTCCGCTCCGAACTCGGGCAGGCCGGGCGGGCGCGCGTCCTCGCGCACTTCACGCACGAGCGCATCGCCGCCGCAAACGTCGAATTCTTCGGACAGGTGCTGGGCCGGTGAACGTGACCCTGTTCCGCGATCTCCCAACCGAAGGTTGGCATAGCATGGAGCGCTACGCCGATGCGCTGGCCGCCGCGCTAGAACGGCTCGACTGCGACGTGAAATCATACGTCTCAGCCCGACCGCTGCCCGCGCAGCGCGGTCGCATTGGGACACTGGCAAACTACGCCTGGCGCTCGATCGTTTACCCCCTCGCCGCGCGACGACATCAAGGCAACATCAACCATATTGTCGATCATTCCTACGCGCATCTGGTGAACGCGCTCGACGCGCGGCGCACCATCGTCACTTGTCACGACATCGCGCCGCTCGAACTCGACCAGCGCGGACGCGGCCTCAGCCGTCGTCTGTGGAATCGATCCTTCCGCGCGATGCAGCATGCCGCGCATATCATCGCCGACTCAACCCATACGCGAGATGCCATCCTGCGAAACACTGATTATCCCAAGGAGCGCATCACGGTCATCCCACTCGGTGTCAGCCCGGAGTTCTTCGAGCCGGTATCGGACGCCGACCGTCAGGCGCTGCGTAAGCGCTATGGACTTGCCGATCGGCGCATCGTATTGCACGTCGGCTCCTGCGAACCGCGCAAGAATCTCGAGGCGATCCTGCAGGCGCTGCCCGAGCTAAGCGATCTGAACCCGGTATTCGTGCAGGTGGGCGGTGCGTTCCATTCAACACAGACCGAGGCCGTCGCACAAGGCAAATTGGAAACACGCGTGATTCAGGCGCCGGCAGCGTTTGGTCGCACATTACGCGCCTGGTACCAGATCGCCGATGTGTTCGCGTTTCCCTCGGTTTACGAAGGCTTCGGCCTGCCGGTGATAGAGGCCATGGCCGCCGGTACGCCGGTCGTGTGCGCCGATGCAACCTCGCTGCCTGAAGTAGTCGGTGACGCCGCGCTCTTGATCGATCCGCGCGATCCGCTTACACTTGCGGCGACCATCCGATCGATGCTGACCGATTCGGCGCTCGTCCACACCTTGCGCCAGCGTGGTCTTGAGCGTGCCCGGCTGTTCACCTGGGAACATTGCGCCCGGGAAACGTTAAAGGTTTACTCCGAGCTCTACCAGGAGCTGTACGCTTGACTCCTGCTCGCATCGCCTTCGTCGATCACGCCCCGTTCGTCGGCGGGGCTGAGACGGTGCTGCTCGATCTGGTTTCGCACCTCGATCGAGCACGTTTCGATCCGCTGGTGTTTTTGCCGGCGCGCTCGCCGCTCGTGCCGCATCTTGATACATGCGGAATCCACTGGTGCGATCTACCCCTGCCGCGCCTTAACGTTCGCTCGCCGTTCACGCCATTTCACTGGTTATCGGCTGCGCGCCGCTTAGCGCATCTCGCTCGCCAGCAGCGCGTGGACCTGATCCACGCCAACACCGTGCGCGCACATTTGGTCAGCGCCTTCATCCGCCACATCCCCGTCGTGTGGATGCTGCACGATGATACCTTTCCCCGCTGGCTGTTCAAAGCCTTGAGCCGCCGACCCGCGCAGCTGATCGCCAATTCGCGCGCAACCGCGCGGCACTATCAAATCGATCGCCATCCCAAGGTTTCGGTTGTCCACAACGGCGTCGATACCCATCGCCCGCCCGGCGATGGCCTCCGTTTTCGCCGCCACATCGGCGTCGGCCCGGAAAAGATTCTCATCGCGCACGTGGGGCGGCTGGCGCGCTGGAAGGGACAGCATATTTTCATCCGCGCTGCCGCTCGCATCGCGCCCGCCTTTCCCAACGCGCACTTTACGTTGGTCGGGACGTTTACGAAAGGCGACGAAGCGCTGGGCGTGCTGGGCGGCGGCGCAACTTATCACGACGCGCTTCGAAAGTTAGCCGCAGCGCTCGGCTTGAACGATCGCCTGACGTTCGCCGGCCACCAGGACAACATCGCGGATGTGTACGCCGGCATCGATGTGCTCGTGCATTCTTCCACCCGGCCCGAACCGTTTGGGCGCGTCTTGATCGAAGCGATGGCGGCCGCTGTGCCACCGATCGCTTCTGACCAGGGTGGGCCAACCGAAATCGTCGAAGACGGCGTGACCGGTTTGCTGATCGCACCGGGCAGCTCCGAATTGCTGGCGGAGGCTATGTCACTCCTCATTCGCGATTCGGCGCGCCGGGCCGAGATGGGTCGAGCTGCACAGCAGCGCGCTCGCGAACGGTTCGACATCCGGTTGCAGGTTGAGAGGATTCAATCGATCTACGCCGACGTCCTGCGCCACCGGATATGAACACATTGCGCACCTTCTCACCTAAGATCGCATTTGTCGTTTTCCTGCTTATACAGACCGCCGCCCTCGCCTGGACGGCGCGCAACCCGCGCGCCATCGATTTTGCGGTGTATTACCTGACGGCGCATGCGCTGCAGAACGGCTCGAATATCTACACGTTGACCGATGCGGAATGGACGGCGCTTGCCGAACAGTATCGGGTTCACGAAGCGACGCGGCCGTATCTCTACCCGCCCTTGACGGCGGGGGTCGTCGGGACTTTCGCCAGCCTGCCCTACCCCCAGGCGCTCCTGGTGTGGACCATCCTCAGCGTCATGGCAACAACCCTGTCCGGGTTCGCCCTATCCCGGCTCACGAGCGGCCGCTGGATCGATCCGGTGGTGTTCGGTGCGCTGGCGGTGTATGTTCCCATTCTGACGACGCTGTATGCCGGTCAGGTCAACACCTTCGTGTTGCTCGGCCTGGCGTTTTATCTCTATCGCAGCCAGGGGCTGATCGCTTCAGGCTCAGCGCTCGCCGCCAGTCTTCTGCTCAAGCCGATTGCGGCGCCGCTCCTGGCTCATTTGCTCTGGCGACGTGATCTCCGGCGATTGATGGCCGTGGTCGCCAGTCTGATCGTCCTAGCAATCGGCATGACGTTGCTGGTGGGCTTGCCGTCTTCGATCGCCTATGTCGAGAATGCGTTTCAGCTCTCAACGCTTTCGACGGATGCCTCACCCGAGGCCTATCCGCCCAATCAATCGCTGTTGGGCTTCTTTGGCCGCGTGTTAACCGCGCACAACTATGGCCCCTCACTGACACACAATCCTCCACTCGCTCGACTGCTGTGGTTAGGATGCGCGGGGCTGCTGCTGTTGGGGGTCGCCTTTCTCACCTGGCCGCGCGGAAAAAGGGGCGATGCGACACTCGGCCTGGAGACCGGGTTGGTCTTAGTCACCATCAACCTGATCGTTCCCATTAGCTGGTATCATCATGCCGTCATCTCCATCATTCCCTTGGTGCTGGCGTGGCGAGCCAGTCCGACGAACCGGATGAGAGCCTGGCTGGTTGCCGCCTTTGTGTTGATCAACGTGCAGGGGCTATTGTGGCATTGGTTCGTGGGACATACGCTACTGTTGTCACTGGGCACTTATGGGTTATTAATCATTTACGCAATCACTGGCGCTTGCCTGTTCAGCATCAGACGCCAACAAGCGCGAGCCGATCTGGCGGAACGCACGCCGCCTGATCAGATCGTTTCAGGAACACGGGCATGACAGCCCTACCGACTGCTCAACAACGGCATTTGATCGCTCGGCCCGACAAGCACGTGATCTTCCTGGTCGCCGTCTGGCTGTTCGGCTTGATCATTCTATTCAAGCCCTGGGTGCACGGCACCGACCCGGTCGGCTACTACTCCTGGCTGCGCTCGGCTGTCATCGACGGCGACCTGGACACGACGAACGAGTACATCCACTATGGCGAGGATAAAAACGGCATCATCTTTCCCGGCCCAACGGGCTACAACAAGAATCCCTACGCCGTCGGCTCGGCGATCCTATGGTCACCCTTCTTCCTCGTCGCGCACGCCATCAGCCTGATCTTCGGCCTGCCGGCCGACGGCTACGCGCCGCTGTACGTCGTCGCCGCCAGCTGCGCCTCGGCGATGTATGCGCTGCTCGGCTTGGGGCTGACTTATCGCATGGGGCGCGAGTTGTTCGATGCGCGCATTGCTGCCTGGGCGACGATCGGTATCTGGTGGGCGACGCCGTTGTTGTTCTACATGTATAGCCACCCAATCATGTCACACGCAAACGATGCCTTCGCCAACGCATTGTTCGTGTACACTTGGTTTCACACGCGGCAAAGTCCAGCGACTTCCGCCGAAGTTGAACCGGCGCAAGCAAGGCGTATCCGATCGAATCGGGGCTGGCTGCTGCTGGGCGGCGCGCTCGGCCTGGCTGCGCTGGTCCGAACGCAGAACGGGCTGCTGATCACTCTGCCCCTCGTAGAAGGAGTGCTGTATTGGCGAAGCGTCCGGCGCATCGATCTGCGCGCCCAGCTCAAGCCGATCGCGTTGTTCGGTCTCGCCGCGCTGATCGTCTTCTCGCCCCAGTTCGTCGCCTGGCAACAGACGTATGGCACAATCGTCCCCGGCAATCCTTACGCCGTGTACGGTGATGCATTCAACTTCGCCTCGCCGCACTTCTTCGACGTGCTATTGTCCAGTGCGCGCGGCCTGTTCGTCTGGTCGCCGCTCGTTGCACTTGCCATCGTCGGCTGGCTGCTTTATTTGTCACGCGCCGACCGGGTACTCGGCATCGGCCTGGGGCTTACCTGGCTGGCGCAGGTCTACCTGATCGGCAGCTGGAGCGCCTGGTCGGGGGCCGTCTCGTTCGGCCAGCGCTTCATGATCAACGGCACGCCCATCTACCTCCTCGGTCTGGCCGCGCTGCTGGCACACCTGCGCGATCGAGTTGGCTGGAGGGCGATCGGCCTATCGATTATCGCCTTCGTCGTTTGGAACCTGCTGCTCATCGCGCAGTACATCGTCGAATTGATCCCGCGCGCCGGGCCGGTCGATCTGGGGCAGATGTTCCTGAACCAATTCCGCGTGATCGGCATCGTTTTCGAGCGGCTGGGTAGCCTGCTCGCGGCGCGCTTCGGGAGATTGCGGTGAGCCTGCACGTCCTCCTCGACGGCCGCGTCATCAACGATCATTTCCCCGGCATCGGCCGGTATGCGTACCAGCTGGCCGACGCGCTGGCGCGGATGCCACAGATTGAGCTCACGCTGCTCTTTCACCCGGCCTTACCCAACACCTGCTACCGGCTCGATGCCCTCGCCGCTCAAAACGTCACGCTGCACCCGATCCACATCGCACCGTTCTCGCTGGCCGAGCAAACGCGCCTGCCGGCGCTCGCCCACCGGCTCAAGCCCGATGTCTGGCACGCGCCGTGCTACAGCCTGCCCTACCGGCGTTTGGCGTCGCCCACCGTCGTCACCTTTTACGACACCATCCCGCTCGCGTTGCCGCAATTCTGGCCGGCGCACCAGCGGCTGATCTACTGGCTCACGCATCGGCTCGCGTTGCGCGCCGCCCGCGCCGTCATCGCCATCTCAGAATCCACGCGGCGCGATCTCGTCCGATACGTGCACGCCGACCCGCAACGTATCACGGTCACGCCGCTCGCCGCCGATGCGCGCTTCAAGCCGCAGCCCGAATCCGAGATCAACCGCGTGCGCCAAGCATACGCTTTGCCCGATCGCTTCATCCTCTACGTCGGCATCAACAAGCCGCCCAAGAACCTGCCCCGCCTGATCGAAGCTTATGCGCGGCTCGCGGCGGACGACCCTGCGCTCAACTACGCCTGCGTCCTCGCGGGCGCGTGGGATAAACGCTATCCCGAATCGAAGGAACGCGCAGTGGAACTCGGCATCGGTGATCGGGTTCGCTTCCTCGGGCCTGTTCCCGATTCGGATCTGCCGGCGCTGTACGCCGGCGCCGAGCTGTTCGTCACCGCTTCGCTCTACGAGGGCTTCGGCCTGCCGGCGCTCGAAGCGCTGGCCTGCGGCGCGCCCGTCGCATGCAGCAATACATCCTCTTTACCAGAGGTTGTCGGCGAGGCCGGCCTGCTGTTCGATCCGTTAGACGTGGACGCTATCGCCGTCGCCATCCGGCGCGCCATGTCCGATCCGCAACTGCGCGCCGAACTGCGGCGCTGCGGTTTGAAACGCGCCGCGCAGTTTACCTGGGATCGGGTTGCGCAACAAACCGTTGAGGTCTATCGCCGGTTAATCGCAGAGAAAGGCGCGTAGAAGGTCGAGTTAGCTGGTTGGTTGGTTGGTTTTCTGAATGCTATCGTCAAGAGATCATACGCCAAACGCTCCACGCTATACGCTTCTCGCCCTCGGCGTGTTCGTCGCCGCGCTGGTAGTCTACATGCTGACGCTCGCGCCCGGTTTGCTGTGGGGCGGCGGCGATTTCGCCACATTCCAAACCAAAGCGTATACGGGTCAGATCGAGAGCAACATCTTCGGCCACCCGCTGTGGGTCATCCTCGCTCGCCCCTTCATCGCTTTGCCGATCCGCGACGTGGCGTATCGCGCTAACATGGCATCGGCTGTATTCGGCGCGGCGGCGTTAGCCTTCGTCTACCTGTCGGCGTGGCAGATCACCCGCTCACTCGGCGCGTCACTTCTCGCAACGTCCGCGCTCGGGGTATCGCACACGTTCTGGACGTATGCGGTGATGCCTAAACCGTACTCGCTGAACGCGCTGCTGCTCGCCGCTTGCGTTTATTTTCTACTCCGCTGGAGAGACACACGGCGTGGCTTGTATCTGTATTTCTTTGCCGCTATTTATGGCTTGAGCCTGCTGAATCATCTGGTGCTGCTCACCTCGGCGGCGGGCTTCTTCGTTTACATCTGGCTTGTCGCGCGGCAGCCAACGGATCATGCGAGCGTGCGGCGACAGATTGCGCTAGCCGTCTTCATTTACGTGGCGGCGCTGGCGCCATACCTGTTGCTGATACTCGGCGCGGGACAAGCCGAGGGAACCGGTGGATCGATCGGCTTATTCCTGCGCGGTTTCTTCACGGCGCTGACTTCACCTGCGGCGCTAGTGCTGGGGCTTGGCGCAGGGATCGTCTTGCTGCTCTATCAGTTTTTTCTCGTCGCGCCGATTGGCCTGATCGGTCTGCGCAAGTCATGGGCGCTCGATCGCCCGGCAGCGTTTTTGTTATCGCTCATCGCGCTGGGCGACGTGGCCTTCCTGTTGGGCGCAACCGACCCACGCACCGGCGGCGATTACGTCTGGAACCTACACTACTATCTCCAGTTGTACGTCGTGTTCGCGCTGTGGTCGGCCATCGGGTTCGCTAGACTGTGGCCGCGCCTGTCCCAGGGCCGACTCCACCTCGTATTCAGCATGCTGTTGGTCGCCGTCCTGCCGATCGGTGTATACGCTGTCGCCCCTGCACTGGCCCGGCCTTTCACGGCGAATTTGCCCGGCTTCCGCGAGC
This sequence comes from Anaerolineae bacterium, assembly GCA_035292585.1. Taxonomy (GTDB): domain Bacteria; phylum Chloroflexota; class Anaerolineae; order Fen-1058; family Fen-1058; genus DASSFZ01. Next base: position 33,550 of record DATDPU010000160.1, read on the forward strand.
TGGGTGGACGCGATAATCTCGCTTACGTGTTATCACCCTGGAAGCACACCGAAACCGGCGCGCGAACATTCGGCGAGAGCATTCTTGCAACATTGCCCCCGCACGCCTTCTTCTTCGCCGATTACGGGATATGGACTCTCATCCACTATCTTCAAGTCGTCGAGCGTGCTCGGCCGGATGTCACGCTGGTACAACTGCCTGGCGTCGATTCCGGGCAACAGCTGCCGCTCATTCTCGCCCATCGCGACGCCGGTCTGCTGTTTCTGGGTGACGTCAATCGTTATTACGATTTGGCCGCCATCCAGGCTCACTTCGATGTTGTAGCCGCTGGCCCGATCTATCGGCTCACCCCAAAGTAAGCGCGTGAGCGGGAGACTCCGGAGTTTGATGGCCGACGTTTTTGAAATCCGTGATATCTGTGACATCCGTGGTTCATAAACGAGATTAATGAACATCCTGCACATCTACAAAGATTACTTCCCCGTCTTAGGCGGGATCGAAAACCACATCCGCGTCTTGGCCGAGGCGAGTGCGGCGCGCGGCCAGCAAGTCACGGTGCTCGTCACCAGCCTGGATCGACGCACGCAGATCGAAACGCTGAACGGCGTCAGCGTCATCAAGACCGGGCGCTGGCTCAACATCTCATCCGCGCCGATCAGCCCGGCGATGTTCGGGTGGGCGCGGCGCTTGGGTCGGCTTGCCGATATCGTCCACTTGCACTCCCCCTACCCGCCCGGCGAAACACTGCATCTGTTCAGCGGCTCGCGCGCTCAGACCGTCATCACTTACCACAGCGACATCGTGCGGCAGAAGACGCTGCGGCGCGTCTATCGCCCGTTGCTGTGGCGCGTGCTGGCCAGGGCCGATCGCATCATCGCCACCAGCCCACGTTACATCGATACTTCGCCCTTCCTTCAGCGCTTCCGCGACAAATGCACCGTCGCCCCGCTCGGCGTCGATCTCAACCGTTTCGCCGCAGCCGACCCCGCCCGTGTCGCATCCATCCGCAACCAACTAACCAACCAGCCAACCCGCCACGTCATCCTGTCCGTCGGCAAACTGCGCCACTACAAAGGCTTCGATACGTTGATCGAGGCATTGCCCGATTTGCTTGACGCCCGCCTGGTGATCGTTGGCTCCGGCCCACTGGAAGACACGTTGCGCGAGTGTGCAACGCTGTGCAGCGTCGCCGATCGCGTCACGTTTGCCGGCGAAGTACCTGATGCCGATCTGCCGGCTTACTATCATGCCGCCGACCTGTTCGTGTTGCCCGCGAATGCGCGCGCCGAAGCGTTCGGCGCAGTGCTGGTGGAGGCGATGGCCGCCGGTTTGGCCTGCGTCACCACCGAGGTCGGCACCGGCACATCCTGGGTCGTGCAAGATGGTGTCACCGGGCTGGTCGTCCCACCCCGCGATCCAGCGCTGCTGGCGCAAGCGATCCGCTCGCTGCTGGCCAACGCCGATCGGCGGCGTCAAATGGGTCAGGCCGGCATCGCCCGCGCGCGCGCGCAGTTTGATGAGCAGGCGATGATCGAGCGCGTTCATGCGGTGTACACGGGGGTGCGGGGTGGAGGTAAACAGGTGGCAGGTAAATAGGTAGCAGGTAAACAGGTAGCTGGATACTTGCTTACCTGTTTACTTGTTCCCTCTCTACTTGTTTCCCTACACCCTTCAACCTTTTCACGCCCTAAGGTATAATGGCTCGCCTGACTTTAACGGAAACGCGCCGACCCGCTGTATAGAATCCAATCGTCAAGCCGGCGGATCGCCTGCCGTGAACCGAGGTGGCTTGGGAGCCGCATGACAAATTCGAGTCGCTTGAGCGCGCTCTGCGACAAAATCATCGAAGCGAGTTGGCTGGCGGCCGTGGTGTTGACGCCGCTATTCTTCAACATCTACTCCAGCCGCGTCTTCGAGCCGGACAAGCTCACCCTGCTCCGTTCGATCGCGCTGATCATGATCGCCGCCTGGATCGTCCGCACGATCGAAGAGCGGGCAGCGCTGGGCAAAGGCGGTCACGCCGAACCGGGCAATGGCAACCGGGCGCTTTTCAACGGCGTCACCTGGCGCACGCCGTTGATCCTGCCGACGCTGGTGCTGGTGATCGTCTACCTCATCGCCACCGTTCTGTCGGTTGCGCCGCACACCAGCTTCTTCGGCTCGTACCAGCGTTTGCAGGGCGCCTACACCACGTTCTCCTACATCGTGGTATTCCTGATGATCGTGCTGAACATGCGCCGCCGCCGCCAGCTCGATCGGCTGATCACGGCGGTCGTGATGACCAGTATGCCGATCGCGTTCTACGGCGTGTTGCAGCGCGTCGATCGCGATCCGCTGCCCTGGGGCGGCGATGTGACGGTGCGCGTGGCCGGGAACATGGGCAACGCCATCTTCATCGCGGCCTACCTGATCATGGCCTTCTTCCTCACGCTGGGGCGCGTCATCGAAGCCTTCCGCACCATCCTCACCGAAGAAGAATCGCGCGTCTCGGACATCCTGCGCGCGTCGGCGTACATCTTCGTCGGCGCGGTGCAGCTGATCACCTTTGCCTTTGCCGGCAGCCGTGGCCCACTCCTGGGCTGGCTGCCCGGCATGTTCATCCTCGGGCTGGTCGGGCTGCTGATGCTGCGCGTGACGCTGCACAGTTCGGCGGCGGGGCGGCCGGCAGGGTCGGCATCAGGGGACGCCTCCTACACGGGAGGCTCCGGTCATCGGCTCTCAGAAATCGATATACTCAAGGCGCTGCTGTTGTCGCTGACCAGTTTGGCGGCCGCCGGCATTGCTTTTTTGTTAGCTTTATCCGCCTTCCCCGGCCGACCGCAGGTCGAGCTGGCGGCTGTCGCGGCGCTGATCGGCGGGCTGGCGCCGCTGCTCGTGTTCGCCGGAATTCAGCGCGCGTCGGCGCGCTGGCTGTGGGCCTCGTGGATCTTCTTTTCGATCGTCGGCGCGGTCGCCCTGTTCGAGGTCAATTTCTCGGATCACCCGAAGATGGTCGAGTTGCGCGCGAGCGGCGCGTTTGGCTCGCTCGGCACGTTGTTTGAATCGGAAGGCGGCACCGGCAAAGTCCGCACGCTGATCTGGGAAGGCGCGGTCCAGCTGGTGCGCGCGCACGCGCCGATCACTTACCCGGACGGCACTTCCGATCCGCTCAATTTCGTGCGGCCGATCATCGGTTACGGCCCCGAATCGATGTACGTGGCTTATAACCGCTTCTACCCGCCCGACCTGGCCCACTTCGAAGCGCGCAATGCCTCGCCCGATCGATCGCACAATGAGACGTGGGACTCGCTCGTGATCACCGGCTTCCTCGGCTTCCTCGCCGAGCAATTCCTGTTCCTCAGCGTGTTCTTCTTCGCGCTGAAGTTCATCGGCTGGGCGCCCAACCGTCGCGCCGCCATCACCTTGATCGCGATGATGATCGGCTTCGGCGCGCTCGGCGCGCTGGGCCTGGGCCTGGTCAAAGGCGTCAACTTTATGGGCACCGGCTGGCCAGGGGGCGTGACGGCCGGGATCGTGCTCTACGTCATCACGTTCGCGCTGTTCCACTTTCAGATCGGCAAACGGGTGTACCTGGCGCTGGCCGCCGTCTTGATCTTCATCATCGATGCGGCGATTTTCGGCGCGACATTCACGTCGCAGAACCGCCTCAGCGAGATGATCGCGGCGACGGGCGCGAGTATCGTCGCCTTCGCCATCCTTTACTGGATCGGGCGGCGCGCTTTCGACGCAACCGCCGGTCAGCCGATCGCGTTAAGCGGCCACATCTTTCTGATCATCGCGCTGTTCGGCGGCATGCTCGCGCACTACCTGGAGATCAGCCTGGCGGGAATTGCGATTGCGGCCACCCGTACGTACTTCTGGACTTTCGCCGGGCTGCTCGTGGTGACCGGGCTGAATTGGGTGCCCACCGACGATGCCGAACCGGCGCCGACCCTGGCGGCCCGGCCAGCCCCCGCCTCCGCTGCGCCCGGCAGGACATCCCCGGCCAACGTGCCGCGCCATAAGAAGCGGAAAGCCAGCGCCCCGGTCATGGCCCGCCCTGAGCCGCGACCGTCGATCACGCGCGCCCAGGCCAACTGGCTCGGCCCGACGGTGGCCGCCGCCTTGATCGGGACGCTGATTCTGATCACGCTCGGCTTCAGCTTCATCAACACCCCGCCGGTTGCCGATCCGCAAGCAATGCCGCAGACCGCCACCCAGGTCATCTGGAACTCGCTCACGCGCCTGCCGTATAAAGGCAACGTCGAGTCGCCGGGGACGTTGTTGATGTTTCTCGTCACCTGGGTCTTCGGCGCGGTGGTCTCGCTGACCGAACTGCGCCGGCGCGGCATCCTCACCCCCGCCAACCAGCTGCAGGCCACCCTGACTTATCTCGGCCTATCGATCACCGCCGCTTTCGGCTATTGGATGATTCACGCCGGGCGCACGCTCGACGCACTGGACTTCCTGCTCAAGATCAACACCACGCAGGCCACGAGCCTGAACGAGTACGTCAACCGCTTCGTCACGCTGGCCGAGACGATGGCCGGCCTGCTGGGCCTGTTCTACCTGGCCGTCATCGTCACGATCGGATTCATTGGCCTGAGCCTGCTGAGTGAAGCGCGCACCCGTACCTTAGCAGCAGCCAGCGAGTGGGGCCTGATCGCCGCGCTGCCCGCCTTCGCCGCTGCGCTGGTGTTGCTCATCAATACCAACTTCAACCCAATCCGCGCCGACATTATCTTCAAACAAGGGCAGCAATACGTCGCCAACAATGCCTGTGATGGCGCGGGCGATCCACTCAGCCAGTGCGATCTCGCCCTCGCGCATCTCAAGCAGGCGCTGAAGTACGCGCCGGGCGAAGACTTCTACATGCTGGCGCTCGGCGCGTCGTACCTCAACAAGTCGGCGGCTGCGCCCGATGCCTCGGCGTTGCTGGTCGATAACAGCACCTACGCATCGATCATCAATCTCGACGTGCAGACGACGGCGCAGCTCAACCGGCGCGATGCGCTCACCGCCGCGCGCGTCACGCTCGATCATGCCCAACAGATCAACCCGCTCAACACCGATCATTCGGCCAACCTGGCCCGTCTGCACCGGCGCTGGTCGGACCTGGCCGCCGACGACGCCGAGCGCAAGTTGCGCCTGGAGCAGGCCGGCGCGTATTATCAGCAGGCGACCGGCCTCAGCCCGCAGAACGCGCAGTTGTGGAACGAATGGGCGGTCGTGTTCTTCAGCCTGTACGATCTGGCTTCGCGGCTGAACGATACCGCCGCCGCCCAGGCCGCGCTGCAAGAAGCGCAGGCCAAGCTGGATGAATCGCTGCGGCTGGATCAACAGTTCAGCGATACTTACCTCTACCTGTCCAGCCTGTATAGTGTGCGCGGCCAGACGGCCGAAGCAGAGGCAGCCTTGAGCAAGGCGCTGGAGCTCAGCCCCGATAGTCCCGATGCCTGGGGGCGGCTGACCGAACAGTTGCTGGCGACCGGCAACTTTACCGAGGCCGAGCGGATCACGCTGGACTTCGTCAATCGCAATCCGGGTTTCTTGCCCGCCTGGCGCATGTTATCGCGTCGGATTTACTTCCCGCAGGGTCGCCTGGCCGAGGCGATCGATGCCGCACAGCGCAGCGTCGAGCTGGGCGTAAACGATCCCGGCTTGTGGGAAGATCAACTCGCGCTGGCCGAGATGCTGCGGCTGGGCGGCGATCTGGCTGCGGCATTACCGTACGCGCAAGCCGCGCTCGAAGGCGCGCCGCCGGATCGCAAAGCCGATGCACAACAAGTGCTGGATGCGATCCAGAACGCGCTGGGCGGGTCGTCGCAGCCATCCAGTCCTTGATCGAGTAGAAAGTGGCGGTCGATCACGCATCCGACGCCCACCAGGGGCTACGCTACGAGTCGCGTGATCGATTGAGGCGATCACGCATCCGACGCCCACCAGGGGCTACGCTACGAGTCGCGTGATCGACTGAGTGTGGGAGTGTGGAGATGAGCACCGCCATGCTGATCTTCGCCGGTGCGCTGATCCTCGCGCTGGGTGGTACGCCGCTGGCGCGACGACTGGCGCCACGGCTGGGGATGATCGATCAGCCTGATGCTCGCAAAGTCCACCAGCGGCCGATGCCGCGCATGGGCGGCGCGGCGATCGTGCTGGCCTGCCTGGCAGCTGTGCTGCTCTTCCGCGAGCGCATCGAGTTTCAGCAGCTGGTTGGCATCGTGTTGGGCGGGGCGTTCGTTTCGCTGATCGGCGCACTCGACGATCGCTGGGGGATGGCGCCGCTGGTCAAACTGATCGGGCAGTTCTTCGCGGCGGGCATTTTGATCGCCACGGGCCTGACCATCCAACTGTTGCCCGTCGCGTGGCTCAACTACGGCTTGACCGCGCTGTGGATCGTCGGCATCACGAATGCCTTCAATCTGCTGGACAACATGGATGGACTATCGAGCGGGGTGGCCGCGATCGCGGCGGCCTTCTTTACGTTGCTGGCCGCGCTGAGTAAACAATCCTACGTGAGCGCGCTGTCCGCCGCCGTGCTCGGCGCGACGTTGGGATTCCTCATTTACAACTTCAACCCGGCCAGCATCTTCATGGGCGATTCGGGCAGCCTGTTCATCGGATTCGTCCTGGCAGCCATCGGCGTCAAGCTGCGCTTTCCCGATAACGTCAACTTTGTCACCTGGATGGCCCCGGTGTTGGTGTTGAGCGTGCCGCTGTTCGATACAGCGCTGGTCAGTATCTCACGGCTGCGGCGCGGCCTGAATCCGCTGACCACGCCGGGCAAAGATCACACCTCGCACCGGTTGGTCGCGGCGGGTTTCAGCACGCGCGAGGCGGTGATGCTGCACTACCTGGCCGGCGGCGCTTACGGTCTGCTGGCGATCTTCGTCACACAGGCCACTGTGTTCGAGGGCTACGTCGCCGGCGGGGCGGCTGCGCTGCTCGGCCTGTACACGCTGATCCGGCTGGAACACCAGTTTAGGAGGCATTTGATTTCACCCTCAGCCCAGCCCTCTCCCTCAAAGGGCGAAGGGGCCGGTTCCCTCTCCCCGCCGGGGAGCAGGTAAGGGCGAGGGGAAGATACCATGCGTGATCAACTCGTCGCAGTAATTGGGTTGGGCTACGTCGGGCTGCCACTGGCGATCGGCCTGGCCGAGGTGGGTCGCACGGTCATCGGCCTCGATATCGACTCGCGCAAGGTCGAGCGGCTCAACCGCGGCGAATCGCACATTCCCGATGTGCCCGCCGCCGCAGTCGAGCGCCTGGTGCAGGCCAAACGCTTTTCCGCCACGACCGACGCGGCGGCGCTGCGCGCGCCCGATGCGATCTTTATTTGCGTCCCGACGCCGTTCGACGCCAATCGCGCGCCCGACTTGTCGTTCATCCGCAGCGCGGCCCAGTCGATCCAGCCGCAGCTGCGGGCCGGGCACCTGATCGTGTTGGAATCGACCACCTATCCCGGCACCACCGAAGAAATCTTGCAGCCCATACTCGAAACCTCCGGGCTGCGCGGCGGCATCGATTTCGATCTGGCGTTCGTGCCGGAACGCATCGATCCGGGCCAGACCGAAAGCCGGGGTTGGACGATCATCAACACGCCGAAGGTCGTCGGCGGGCTGACGCCCCAGGGCGCACAGCGCGCCTCGGCGCTGCTCGCGACGATGGGCGCGCCGGTCCACGTCGTCTCCTCGCCGCGCGCGGCCGAGATGGCGAAGTTGCTGGAGAACACGTTTCGCAGCGTCAACATCGCACTGGTCAACGAACTGGCGTTGCTGTGCGAGCGAATGAGCATCGACGTGTGGGAAGTGATCGGCGCGGCGGCCACCAAGCCATACGGCTTCATGCCGTTTCGACCAGGGCCAGGGGTAGGCGGGCATTGCATCCCGGTGGATCCGCTGTACCTGTCGTGGAAGGCGCGCGAGTTCGATTTCCACACCAACTTCATCGACCTGGCCGCGCAGGTCAACGACGACATGCCGTATCACGTGATCGAGCTGATCGTGCGCGGGCTATCGCGGCAGGGGCGCGCGCTGGATGGGGCGCAGGTGCTGGTGCTGGGCGTCGCCTTCAAGCGCGACATCGACGACGCGCGCAACTCGCCCGCCGAACGGCTGATGGAACTGTTGATGGCGCGCGGCGCACAGGTGGCCTATCACGATCCATACGTGCCGCAGTTCCGCGTCGGCGGCAACGTGTTTCATCGGCGGCGCGAGACGTTCGACTCCGTCTCGCTGACGGCTGCGGCGCTGGCCGGGGCCGAGTGTGTGGTCGTCGTCACCGGCCACACCTCGATCGACTATCGCCAGGTGGCGGCGCAGGCGCGGCTGGTCGTCGATACGTGCAACGCCGTGCCCCGCGACGCGCCGGGCCGCGTCATACGCCTGGGAGCACCCAATCAAGGATGAAGGATGAATGCTGAATGGAGAATGCAGAATGAAGAAAGGGAGTCTCTCGCTTTCTCCATTCTCCATTCTTAATTCTTAATTTCAAATGAGGAGGACGTAATGGCACAGCGATATTCCGCCCCGCCGCCAATGGTGATCGATCCGAAGAAGAAGTACAGCGCTACCATCGTCACGCCGAACGGTAACATCGTGATCGAGCTGTTCGCCGACAAAGCGCCGAAGACGGTCAACAACTTCGTCTTCCTGGCGCGCGAAGGTTATTACGACGGCGTTACCTTTCATCGCGTGATCAAAGGCTTCATGGCGCAGGGCGGCGACCCCACCGGCAGCGGGCGCGGCGGCCCGGGTTACATGTTCGAGGATGAGTTTCACCCGCAACTACGGCACAGCGGGCCGGGCATCCTGTCGATGGCAAATGCCGGCCCCGGCACGAATGGATCGCAGTTCTTCATCACGCACGGCCCGACGCCGCACCTGGACAACAAGCATACGGTCTTCGGCAAAGTTACGCAAGGCCTGGACATCGTGCTCGGTATTCCTGAGCGCGATCCGGGCGCGGCCCGCACACCGGGTATGGCGATGACCCGCATCGAGATTAGCGAGAGTTGAGCTGGTAAACTGGTAGATGGTAAACTGGTAACTGGTAATTTGGTCCATCGACCAATTTCCCAGCGACCGATTTACCAGCGACCAACCCACCCGCTACTTCCAAGAATGACCACACCTGCCGCCCCGCCCCAGAGACGACTGAGATCAGTTCAGGTTCTCACGCTGTTGATCATCATCGGGGCTTTTGCCGGCACACTCTACGTGCTGGGCGATCCGGCCCGCCGCGCGCAGCTCGAACAGCTCATCCAGTCGCCGAGCGGCTTGCTGGTGTTGTTCGTCATCAGCGCGATCAGCAACGCGACGCTGATCCTGCCGGTGCCTGGCCTGGCGCTTACGGCGCTGGCCGCCACCGTCGCCCCCCCGCTGCTCGTCGGCATTGTGGCCGGGTCGGGGCAAACACTCGGCGAGATGACGGGCTACCTGGCGGGTTATAGCGGTCAAACGCTCATCGACGAAAGACCGCGTTACGCACGCCTGGTCGGCTGGATGCGCCGCTTCGGGCCGGCGGCGATCTTCGTGCTCGCGCTCATCCCCAACCCGGTATTCGACGTGGCCGGTATCATCGCCGGCGCGCTGCGTATGCCGGTGTGGCTGTACCTGCTGGCAGCCGGATCGGGCAAGGTCTTGAAGAACATCGGCGTGGCGTACGGCGCAGCGTTTGGCATCGAGTGGCTGAAGCAGATCTTTGGGGGATAATATGATCGTAGTCCGTTCGGTCAACCAGGTGAAGTTCGGCAAGATCGACCAGGCGGTTGAGCTGTTTGCCAGCTTGCCAGAGATTGTCGGGATCGGGGCCGGCGAAGTGCTGCACTACCACATCCTGACCGATATCTCCGGCCCGATGTACACGCTCGTCGAAGAACTGGTTATCCCATCGCTGGCCGACTGGCAGCCCATGCGCGAGCGGCTGTTCAACCGCTCGGAGTTTGCCGACTGGTTCAAGAAGTTCCAACAGTTCATCGACAGCGGGACCCAGCAGTTTTATACGATCGAGGGCACATGCGAGGAATGGTCGCATCCCGGCGTTGTCGTGGTACGGGAAGCCTATCGCGCGCTCCAGTGGCAAATCCGCCCGGCGGTCGAGCTATTGCAGCGTTACGGCGCGCTGATGGTCGATTCGGGCGCGGGCCGCAACCCGCGCATCCTGACCGATCTGAGCGGACCGATGTTCACGGCGGTCATCGAGGTCGAAACGGATGGGTTGTCGGAGTGGGAGACGCAGCGCCGCACCATGTTCCGCCGTCCGGAGTTCCAGGTCTGGTTTGTGCAGCTGCTCAATGCCGTTGAGGCAGGCAGGCATGAATTCTATCGAGTGGAATTCTAGGGTTGACGCACCCTGCGACCGGTGCTACAATCCAGGCCACAACGACGGCGAACGAGAGGAGTAGGCAGCGGATGCCGCAAGAGAGCGAGGGTCACCGGCTGAAAGCCCTCGCCGGCTCACCAAGCCGAACGTCGCTCGGAAGTCGATCGGCTGAACGCGAGTAAGTCGATCCGGGTCAGCCCGTTACAGCGAACCAAGTGCGGCAAAGTTCCCTCCCCCTTGTAGGGAGAGGGTTAGGGTGAGGGTCACCCTTTGCTGAACCAAGGTGGCACCACGGGGGGTGTTAATCCCTCTCGTCCTTGCGACGAGGGGGATTTTGTTTTGCTGGTTACCTGCTACCTGTGTACCTGCTACTTGTATCCCGGTAAACAGATAGCAGGTACACAAGTAATAAGCCGCAGGTAGCAAGTGGTTCGCACAGGAGACGTCATGCCCGAACTCACCATGCCCAAGACTTATGACTTCAAATCGACCGAGCAGCGGCTGTACGCCTGGTGGCAGAAGCATGGCTGGTTCAAGCCGGAGATCGCCAAGCGCAACGCGGATAAGTTCGTCATCTCGATGCCGCCGCCCAACGTGACCGGCGAGTTGCACACCGGGCACGCCATGACCGCTTCCGTCGAAGACTGCATGATTCGCTATCATCGGATGCGCGGCGATAAGACGCTGTGGCTGCCCGGCAGCGATCACGCGGGCATTGCCACGCAGTTGCAAGTCGAGAAACATATCCTGCGCACCGAAGAAGTCACCCGCGAAGAGCTCGGCCGTGAAGAGTTCGTCAAGCGCGTGTGGACCTGGAAGGAAAAATACGGCTCGGTCATCACCGAGCAGCACAAGCGGCTCGGCGTCTCCGCTGACTGGGAGCGCGAGCGCTTCACGCTGGATGCCGGGCTGAGTCGGGCCGTGCGCGAAGCCTTCGTCCGCCTGTACGAAAAGGGCCTGATCTATCGCGGCACGTACCTGGTGAACTGGTCGCCGGGGCTGAAAACGGCCGTGTCCGATCTCGAAGTGGAGTATAGCGAGGAACAGGGGACGCTGTACTATTTCAAATACCGCTTGGCCGGGCGCGGCCACGACGAATACATTCCCGTGGCGACGACCCGCCCGGAGACCATCCTGGGCGACACCGCCGTAGCGGTGCATCCCGATGACGAGCGTTACCGCCACCTGATCGGTGAGACGGCGCTGGTGCCGATCCTCAACCGCACGATTCCGGTGATCCACGATACGCTGGTCGATCCTGCTTTCGGCACGGGCGCGCTCAAGATCACGCCCGGCCACGACCCGACCGATTATGAGATCGGCCAACGCCACGGCCTGCCCATCGTCAGCGTGCTCAACTCCGACGCGACGCTGAACGAGAATGCCGGGCCATATCAGGGGTTGGATCGCTTCGAGTGCCGCAAGCGGCTGTGGGCCGATATGGAGGCCGCCGGTCTGACGATCAAGACTGAGCCGTATCCGATGACCGTGCCACGCTCGCAGCGCGGCGGCGAGATCGTCGAGCCGCTGATCTCGACGCAATGGTATGTGAAGATCAAGCCGCTGGCCGAACCGGCGTTGGAAGTCGTGCGCTCAAGCAAAATCCAGATCATCCCGGAGCGATTCGCGAAAGTGTACTACAACTGGCTCGAAAACATTCGCGACTGGTGCATCAGCCGGCAGTTGTGGTGGGGCCACCGCATCCCGGTGTGGACGTGCCAGGATTGCGGCCACGCATGGGCGGCGCGCGAAGACCCGTTCTCGTGCGCCAACTGCGGCCGCCACAATATCGAACAAGACCCGGACGTGCTCGACACCTGGTTCTCTTCGGGCTTGTGGCCGTTCTCGACGCTGGGCTGGCCGGAAGACACGCCTGACTACACAGAGTTCTACCCGACGAGTGTGATGGAGACGGGTTACGACATTTTGTTCTTCTGGGTGGCGCGCATGATCATGCTCGGGCTGGAGATGACGGGCAAGCCGCCGTTCCACACCGTGTATCTGCACGGCTTGATTCGCGACGAGCACGGGCGCAAGATGAGCAAGACGCTCGGCAACACGGTTGACCCGCTGACGATCATGGATCAATACGGCGCCGATGCGCTGCGCTTCACGCTGCTCACCGGCTCGACGCCCGGCAACGACATGAACTTCAGCTTGCAACGCGCCGAGGCCAACCGCAACTTCGCCAACAAGATTTGGAACGCGGCCCGATTTGTGATCGGTAACTTGGAAGTTGGAAGCTGGAAGTTGGGAGCTCCAAATGTGGGAGGAGCTCCAAATGTGGGAGGCGACTCCCGTCGCCGACCATCGGCATCTGGAACATCGGCATCGAGAGATGCCTCCTACAGCCTACCCGATCGGTGGATCATGTCCCGTCTCAATCGGACGATCGCCGATGTGACCCGGCTATTCGATGAGTATCAATTCGGTGAGGCAGGCCGCCTGCTGTACGAGTTCCTGTGGAGCGAGTTCGCCGATTGGTACATCGAGCTCTCGAAACTGCCGCTCAACCAGGGTGACGCCGAGACTCGCCGGCAAACACTCACCCACCTGGTGCACGTGCTCGACCAGTCGCTGCGGTTGTTGCACCCGTTTATCCCCTTCGTCACCGAAGACATCTGGCAGCACCTCAAGCGCGCGGCGGGCGATAAGACCTGGCCCGAAGCGCTGATCATCGCCGCGTGGCCCAGGCCCGGCCCGACCAATGCCGCGGCCGAAGCCGACATGCAGGCACTGATGGAAGCCACCCGCGCCATTCGCAACGCGCGGGCTGAATATAACGTGAAGCCGGAGACGCGCCTCGCCGCGCTGATCGTATCGGGCGGCAAGGCCGGCTTATTCGAAGCGCACCGGGCCGCGCTCGCGCAGTTGGCGCGGTTGGACGTGGATCAGCTGTACATTGCGCCGGCGCTGAAGGCCATACCGGCCAAGGCGCTTTCACTCGTCATGGCCTCGGCCACCATCTACCTGCCGTTCGCGCAGCTGGTCGATCTGGAGGCGGAACGCGCCCGGTTGAGCCGGGAGCTGGCCGATGTCGACGCGCAGCTGGTTCGTAGCCAGACTTTGTTGAACGGTGAGTTCGCCACTCGGGCGCCGGCGGCGGTGGTGCAGCAAGAGCGCGACAAGCTGGCTGCGTTGAAAGATAAACGGGCGAAGCTCGATGAGCAGCTCAAGTCGCTGGCATAGACAGCAGACGGGGTTGGGCCGACAGTTGAACTGTCGGCCCAAATGGTAGGAGTCCGCGTGTTGGGCCGACAGTTGAACTGTCGCCCAGCTGTGGGCCGGGAGACCCCGCTCTCATTGAACCGGGTCTCTTCAGCCCTCAGCCTTCCGCTTTCAGCCCTTAAGGCGCATGGTATAATCCCGCACCAAAACTCTCTGAGCAGGAACCGTGAACCGCGACGACGCCTGGAAACTAGTCACCGAGTGGACGCAGGGCGACAGCTTGCGCAAGCACATGCTGGCCGTCGAAGCCGGTATGCGCGCCTACGCGCGCCGCTTCGGCGAAGACGAAGAGAAATGGGCGACCGTCGGCGTGCTGCATGACTTCGACTACGAGCGCTATCCCGACGTCGCCGTCGAAGGGCATCCCGTGGTCGGGTCCAAGGTATTGCGCGAGCAGGGCTGGCCGGAAGAGATCATTCAGTGCATCCTCGCCCATGCCACCGAGGTGACGGGCGTCGAGCGGCACACGCTCATGGAAAAGGCGCTGTTCGCGGTCGATGAGCTGACCGGCCTGATCACGGCGGTCACGCTGGTGCGGCCGAGCAAGAACATCGCGGACGTGAAGGCATCCAGCGTCAAGAAGAAGTGGAAAGATAGAGCCTTTGCCGCGGGCGTGCACCGCGACGAGATCGAGCAAGCCGCAACCGATTTAGGCATCCCGCTCGATGAGCACATCGGGGTGGTGTTGGCCGCGATGCAGGCCGCCGCGCCGGCGCTGGGCTTGGACGGAGGCGCGGCGTGAAGCTGCCGGGGCGGCGCGCCGAAACCGAGGAACTTGAGCCGCAGGAGAAGACGCGGGTGTGCCCGCAGTGCGGCACGCCGGTTTCCACGCGCGCGACCACCTGCGCTAATTGCGGCTACGACTTCATCGCCGCGCAGCGCGCCGAACAGATCGCCCAAGCCGAGCAGCGCGAAGAAGCGGCGCAGCGCCCGGTGCTCGCGATTGCGATCGGCGTCACGGCGGCGATCGTCGTGTTGTTGATCGCCGCGCTGTACTTTCGCAATCGCGCCCAGGCCATCGCGGCGCTCACGCCGACCCTGACGCCCACCTCCACCGCCACGGCGACGCCCTCGCTGACACCCACGCCCACTCCAACGCCGCCGTTCACGCTCACGCCCATCCCACCGCGCGAATACGCGGTGCAACCCGGTGACACGATTTTCTATATTGCCGATATCTTTCAGGTGAACTATCTCGACATTCTGGCTTACAACAGCTTGAGTGAAGATTCAGTCCTGCAGGTGAACCAGGTCATTCTCATCCCGCCGCCGACTCCGACGCCTTCTCCCAGCCCGACGCCGCCCGATAGTGCGCTGCTGTTAAGCCCCACGCCTCAGGCCATCCTCCACATCGTCCAGACCGGCGAAACGCTCATCGCCATCGCCCAGAACTACGGCGTGTCGGTGTCGGCCATCCTGAATGCGAACAACATTCAGAACCCGGATCAGATCAGAGCGGGCGATCAGCTCATCATCCCGCAAGGCGTCGCGCTCACGCCGACGCCCGGCCCGAATGCCGAGACACCCTTGCCGCGCTACGACCCGGTCATCCTCTTGCAACCAGTCGATAGCAGCCGCATTCCTGGCGGCGATAGAACGGTGCTCCTGCAATGGCTGTCCTCGGGCATCCTGCGCGATACGGAAACATACCGCGTCACACTCGAGCAGTTGGGCGGCGCGATCCGCTATGGGCCGATTTACATCAAAGCCACGGCGCTGCACCTTCCGCTTGAGTTGCTCCCACCGCCGGGCGATCGCAACCGGGAGTTTCGTTGGACGGTAGACATCGTGCGGCAGGTCGGCGTGGGGAGCGACGGCACGCCGCTCTACGATGTTATCAACCCGGCCGCCTCGCGCACTTTCAGCTGGCTTCCGGCTGCGCCTGCCCCCACCCTCACCCCGGTTCGAGCGCCGTAGATGCGGGGGGCGCAAAGTTTGTGCCACTCAAAACTCAGCCAACTCAAATCAACCCATTCGTCATCCAATCTCCAACTTGAACCGAGCTGCCCCTCGCTTATGATATTTTCGAGATTGTAGTTCCTGAAGCGCCCAGGTGGTGTGGATGGAATCAGCGCCTATCCTTCAAACCACATATCCCTTACGGACACGCTCGCGCTCTTATCCGCGCACGAGCGCGCCGCCAACTGCCTATCCAGCGCGTGAACAGTGGATCGGCTTCATCGGCAAACTCTCGCTTGAGAAAGGTGTCCACTGTCTCGTCGCGGCCGCGCCCGAGATTATCGAGCGAGCGCCCCAGGCGCGCTTCCTGCTCATCGGCGATGGCGTGGTCCGCGAGCACCTGGTGCGGATGCGCGATGCGCTGGGCGCGGGCGACCTTGACCTGGCAGCTGAAGCCATGCGGCGCGCCGCCGAATCAAGCCCGGAATCCTATGCTGAGTGGGTCGCCGATTACTGGGCCGGACTCGATCTGGATGCCTATCGGGAGCAGGCGTTGGCCGCCGACCTGGAACACCGCATCGTCTTCACCGGTTACCAGGCCGCGCCCCAGGTCGCGCAGTTGATATCCCATACCGATCTATTGGTCATCCCCTCCCTCATCAAAGAAGCCTTTCCCCTGGTGAGCGTCGAAGCGCTCTCCAGCGGCTTGATGTTCGTCGCCCCTTACGTCGGCGGGCTGGCGCCCATCCTCGATCGGGTCGCCGCCGAAATAGGTGAGCTCGGCCCCCTGGCCCGGATCGCCTACGAGCCTGAGCGGTTGATTCCCGAGCTCATCGATCGGGTCAGCCGGCTGCTGAACTACACGGCCGACGACGCCCGGCGTCTCGAACTGAGTCAACTCTGCCGGAGTTTTGCCATCAAGCACTTTGACTGGGCAAACATCGTCAGCCGTATCGAGAGCGTGTACGTCTCGGCGCTCTACGGGCACATGCAATAGCCCGCCCCGCCTTGCCGCGTTTCCCTGAAGCCCACTGCTCGCCACGAGACCTTTTAGCAGTCCGCCAAACCGATTTTGATGGGTGTAGCATAGGGCCTTGTGCCCGTTCACGACGCCCACGACCCCGCAAGGGGGCGCAAGCAGGGGGCTAGGCTACCCATCGTTTTCCCTTTGGCCGGCTACCAGCTCTGAACAGGTCTTCTCCCGGTTTGGTGATTGTCGCAAACACGAGTCTTCAGGTTAGAAAACATTGACACAGGGTACAACTAATGCTATGCTCTCCTCAAGACTGGTATAGACCAGCTGGCTCAAGCCGATGACGTTGACCAACATAACCTCCAAAAGAGTGCTTGTGTTGGATTCTGACTCTGCCAAACCCGAACCGGCATCCCTGAGTAGCCTCCTAAACAGGCTGCAAATCAACCACGCCTCTCCCATTCCCTTTTATCATCAACTCAAAGAGCAAATACTGAGCGCGATTGCCGAAGGGATACTCAATGAAGGCGATCCCCTGCCCTCCGAACGCGAGCTGGTCGAGCACTTGAACATCAGCCGGATGACGATCCGGCGTGCGTTCAACGAGCTTATCGTGAGCGGCCAGCTGCGCAGCCGACAGGGGAAAGGTACTTACATTCAAGCCGCCAAGGTGGAGCAGCGTCTGGCGCGCCTGGCCGGTTTCAGCGCCGATATGACGCGCGCGGGTCATCGGATTACCAGCCGGGTGTTGCGCAGCGAGGTGGAGGCGGCGGCCGGCTCGCTCGTCGATCATTTGCAGGTCAAGCCAGGCGAGCCGATCGTGGCGCTGGAGCGCGTGCGCCTGGTGGATGGCGAACCGACCAGTTGGGAACGAGCCTATCTGCCGACCCGCCTGTGCCCCGAACTGACCCGGTTCGACTTTGAGCGGACTTCGTTGTACGACATACTCCGCCGTGAGTACCACCTTAACTTGTGCTGGGCGCGCCAACGCATGGAAGCCGCCCTGGCTAATTGGCAGGAACAGCAACTCTTACTCATCCCGGAAGGCGCGCCGATCTTGCTGTCGGAGCGGACGCTCTACACGGACGGCGATGTGGTGCTGGAATACGGCAAATCGTCGTATCGCGGCGATCGGTATCGTTACGAAATCGACTTGATCGGAGATCGGCTGAATGAATGCAAATGAGCTGCCTCCGCCCGTAGGGGTCGTCATCGCCAGCCACGGCGGCCTGGCGCGGGCGTTGTTAGCCAGCACCGAGATGATCGTCGGCGCGCAAGAGGCCGTGGCGACGGTGTGCTTGGAGCCGCAAGACAACCTGGAGACGTTTCACGCCGCATTGAGCGCCGCCATCGATCAAACCGAGCGCGGATCGGGCGTGCTGGTGCTCATCGATCTGTTCGGCGGCACGCCGGGCCATGCGGCGGCGCTGTGTATTCGCGAGCGCGAGCGGCCGATCGTATCGGGCGTGAATCTGCCTATGCTGCTGGAGGTATTGTTAGCGCGCTGGGCCCGGTCGCCCGAGGCGCTGTCAGCTTTGGCGCTGGCGTCCGGGGCAAAAGGAATCGTAGACATCACCGCCAAGATACGCGAAGCGGCGGCGGCGCGCTTTGCCGACGATTGAACCTACGCATCACCTAAACACTACGCTACATCTTTATGCGCCGAAGCACGAGGAGCTATCGAATGGCACCCCCAACCGTCGAAGTCACCAATCTCGTCAACCCCGATCAACCCATCGCCGCCGGACAGATGCGGCGGGTCGTATTGACCGGCCCGCGCCAGCTGGTTTTTCAAGACGTGCCGATCCCGCTGCCCGGCCCCGGCCAGGTGCTGGTCAACATTCGCGCCTGCGCGTTGTGTACCTGGGAGCAGCGCACCTATACCGGCGAAGAGAAGTTCGTGCCGCTGCTGGGCGGCCACGAGATGTCGGGCATCGTCAGCGCAACGGGCAAAGACGTGTTGCTCGACGTGAAGGAGGGCGATCAAGTTTCGATCGCCGGCTTGAACCGCTGCGGCCAGTGCGAATCGTGCCGGCGCGGCTACAATAACATCTGCGACAACGCGCGCAAGATGAACAAGCATCCGGGCGACATCTACGGGCCGGGCGGCCTCGGCCAGTATGTCATTGCCCATGCCGAAGACGTGTTCGTCTTCCGGCCGGCCGTGCCGTTTGAATACGCCGCGCTGACCGAACCGTTGGCGTGCGTCCTGCGCAGCGTCAAACGCGCGGCGATCCAGCAGGCCGAGAAAGTGGTCATCATCGGCGGCGGGATCATGGGCCTGTTGCACCTGCAGCTGGTCAAAGATTATCACGGCATTGTGATCGTCAGCGAGCCGAACGCGGGACGGCGCGCCAAAGCGCTGGAGTTGGGCGCGACCTTCACCCTCGACCCGCTCAGTGAAGACTATGTCACCCGCATCAAAGAGTTGACCCACGGTCGCGGCGCGGACGTCACCTATGTATGTGTGGCGCAGGCGCCGGTCATCGAGCCGGCGATCAACGCCACGGCCAAGAACGGCCGCGTGCTGCTGTATTCCAGCATCCACCCGCGCGGCACCAAGTTCGAGGTCGATCCCAACCTGTTCCACAACAATGAAGTCACGCTGACCGGCACGATGAGCCAGACGCGCCAGGACTTCTTTGAATCGGCTGAACTGATCGGCAAAGGGCTGATCGACTTGAAGCCGCTGATCAGCGCCATGTATCCGTTGGGCGATGTCCAGCAAGCGTTCGAGGCGGCGCTGCAGCTGGATACGTATCGCGTGATAGTAAACCCGTAAGCGCGGCGGATTGGCGCGCGCGCACGGGCCGGCACAGGTCAGGGCCGTTCACACTACTTATAGAAGGGAGGTGAGCTTATCAAAGCGTTCGGGCTGATACGGATCGACGATCGTCTGATTCACGGGCAGGTGATCGCGGTATGGTGCAAACATCAGCGCTTCACGCGCATCGCCATCGTGGATGACAGCGCGGCGGCGGACCCGTTCATGCAGGAGGTGCTGCGCCTGGCCGCGCCGCCGGACTTGCGCGTGGAGGTCTATTCGATCGCGACAGGGCTTGAGGTCTTGAGCCAGGATACGCCCGATCGGGAAACGACCCTGGTGCTGATGAAAACGCCGAAAGTGGCGCAGCAGCTATACGATGGGGGGCTTACTTTTTTTGCCCTCAACATCGGCGGGATGGGCAGCGCCCCCGGCCGGAAGAATCTCTTCAAAAACATCTCGGCCTCGGAAGCAGAGATCGCGATCCTCAAGTATCTGCTGGACAAGGGTGTGGAGGTTACGCTCCTGACCGTGCCAGGCGAGAAGTCCAAAGCGCTCTCGGAGTTGGTGGGCCAATAACAGTCCATCAGAGTTGAAAGGGGAAGACGCCATGAAGGCAAATCGGAAACAGATCAGCATCGCCATGGGCCTCTGCCTCGGCTTGCTGCTGATTAGCTTCGTTGTGGCCAGCGCCGCGCCAACCGCACAAACGGAGGCTGTGCGGGTGGACTTTTTCACGGCGGCCATCGTCGGCATTTTGTATTATCTCGCGCTCTCACCCTGGTTTGCTAACCTCGGCTTCACGGTTCTCTATCGTCCGCTGATCGCCGGCACGCTGGTCGGGTTGGTGATGGGACGGCTTGGCGAAGGCATCGCCATCGGCGCGAACATCAACGTGCTGTACCTGGGCTGGATCTCGGCCGGCGGCTCGCTGCCCGGCGATCCCGGCCTGGCCGGCTACCTGGGCACGGCGTTGGCGCTGGGCGGCGGCTTAGACGTGCAGGGTGCGCTGGCCATCGCCGCGCCGTTGGGCCTGCTGGGCAGCCTGACCTGGTCGCTGCGCATGTCGGTGTGTTCGATCATCCCGCACCGCTCGGATCGCTTAGCTGAGGCCGGCGACGTCAAGGGGGTGGCGCGCAGCAACTACATTTATGCGCAACCATTCCTCTTCGTGGTGTATGCCGTGCCGGTAGCGCTGGCCGCGTATCTGGGTTCCGCCGTGGTAGCCAGCGCGCTGGACTGGATCGGCGCCAACGCGATCTGGGTCATGAACGGGCTGTTCACGGCCAGCGGCATGTTGGCCGCCCTGGGTATCGCGCTCAACCTCAAGTTCCTGCTGCGCGGCAGCGTCTGGCCCTACTTCTTCATCGGCTTTACCTTGACGGCCCTGGTGGCAGGCGGCATCAACCTGCTGGTAATGGCGATCATCGGCGTGGCGCTGGCCTTCCTGCACGTGCAGTTTACCGAGAAGGCCCCCGATAAAGAAAAGGTCGCCGGCCTGCAACCGGTCGCTGTGCCGGTCGCAGCCGCAACCGCGCCCAATGGACACGGCAACGGGAGAGTGCTCACGCGCCAGGACGTGTTCCAGTCCTGGTTGCGCTGGCTGTTCTTCTCGCACTCCACCTACAATTGGGAACGCCTGCAAGGCCTGGGCTTTGCGCACAGCATGACGCCTGTCATCGAGAAACTGTATCACACCAAGGAAGAAGTCAGCGCCGCGCTGAAGCGGCACCTGGTGTTCTTCAACACCCAACCGGATATCGGCGGTGTGATCCACGGCGCGGTGATCGCGATGGAAGAAGAGCGCGCATCGGGCGCCGAGATCAGCGACGACGCCATCAATGGCGTCAAGACCGGCCTGATGGGCCCGATGGCCGGCATTGGCGACACGATTCAGCAAGGCATTGTCATCCCGATCGTACTGGCCATCGGTATGGGCATCGCCACGGGCGGGGCCGTGGGCACGGCCACCACGGGCAATATCCTGGGGCCGCTGTTCGTTCTGGTGGTGCTCGCGGCCTTCATCTGGGGCGTGGGCTGGCTGCTATGGTGGCAGGGCTACCAGCAGGGCCGCTCCGCTGTGACGAACATTCTGCAAGGCGGCCTGCTGAATCGCGTGATCGTCGGCGCGGGCGTGTTAGGCAACTTCATCATGGGCGCGCTGGCAGTGAGCTTCGTCAATCTCTCTACCCCGGTCGTCTTCACGATCGGCGGCACCACCTTCAGGCTGCAGGAGATCCTCAACAGCTTCATGCCGGAGCTGCTGCCGCTGTTGCTGGTCTTGCTGATCTGGTGGCTGGTGGCGCGGAAGAACGTATCGCCCACGAAGATCATGCTCGCTATCCTCGTGATCGGCGTGCTGGGATCGTTCCCCCTCCTGCCGGGTCTCGATGCCAATGGCAATGCGATCCGGGTGGGGTTGTTTGGCGGCTAGCGCCCACGGGTCGAGCGGGCCGGCTGTCTAAGCGGCAGCGCTCAACGACGGACGGCATGCGACGGCCCGGGGCTTGCCGCTTCACCGGGCCGTCGTCCCAGCGCCTCACCGTCCGGCGTAGGACGAACCCGCTCTGCTGCGAGGGTGAAGGACGAACGACGAGTGACCCGTTCTGTCCTGCGTCGTCCGTCCTTTGTCTTCCATACCTGGGAGCGAACGGTTATCAAACCCGATACATGCGGGTGGGCGACATCTCACTTCTCCAAGGAGCCCCATGTTTAAGAAACGCCGCATGAACCGCATCTTCAAGCCCGATGGCCGCAGCCTGATCGTCGCGATGGACCACGTGGGGTTTATGAACAAGCCGCTGCCCGGCCTGATCCGCGCCAACGAGACGATCCGCGAGTGCGTGGCCAACGGCGCCGATGCGATCATGACCACCTACGGCACGGCGACCGCGTGCGTGGACGAGATCGGTGACGCCGGGCTGATCCTCACCATCTCGTCGTTCGAGCGGCCGGCGATCGATCTGGCGGTGGAGCATGCGCTGCGCCTGGGCGCCGACGCAATCAAGGTGCTGGTCTATCCCTTTCAGAACCAACCCGAGCCGAGTATACTCAACCTGACCTGGCTCGGCGCGCAGTGCGCCGCCTGGGGCCTGCCGCTGCTGGCCGAGACGATCCCCGGCGGGTGGGCCGGCGGCCCGGAGATGCGCACGCCCGAAATGCTCGCCGCCGGCGCGCGTATCGGCGCGGAAGCGGGCGCGGACTTCATCAAGACCTTCGCGACCGGCGATCCGGCGCAGTTCCGCATCGTCGCCGACAACTGTCCGGTTCCTGTTGTGATCCTGGGCGGTGAGAAAGCCGGCAGCGATCGCGATCTGCTGCAAGGCGTCAAAGCGCAGCTCGACCACGGCGCGGCGGGCGTGGCGATGGGCCGCAACCTGTGGGGGCATCCTCAGCCGGGCCGAATCACGGCGGCGCTGGTTGCGCTGATCCACCACCAGGCCGGCGTGGACGAAGCGCTTGAAGAAATGGGCGCCGTTGCCGTCCGATGACAACCGAAAACCGCGGTGATGTGCGGTTGCCGAAGATGCTGGCTGAGAAATATAGAGGTGGCCCTAACCTGAAGTCTTGATGCAACTGCGGCGCCTCTCGATCGGGCTCTGCCGGCCGGCCTGCCTCTGCGCGGATCCGGTCGGACACCAAACCTAATCCAAAGCTGTGAGACGATGAGAGATCAATTACCTTTAATCCTGACGGTTGCCGGTTTAGCTTACAGCGGTTCGAGCGCAATCCTCGAATTGCTCAAACCGGTCGTCGACCAATCGCTTCAGGCCGAATGGCGGGTCGTGTCGGCTGCCGAGCTGATCGAGACGGCCCGGCGCGAGCGGCCGGCGCTCATCCTCATCGGGCATCGCCCGCTGTCGCGATCCGAATTGAGAGTGTGGGGCGGGGAGCTGATCAAGGCCCTGAAGAGCGATCCGCAGCTGCGGCCGATCCCGGTGCTGCTGTTCGAATCGCTGCTGAACATCGAGCATGTCGCGCGGGAGTCGGGCGCCGATGCCTACGTCGAGCTGCCGATGTCGCCGCAACACTTCAGCGAGACGATTCAACGCTTGCTGAGCGTACACACCCAGGCTGAACTACACCCGGCAACTTAAGCCGACCCGCGCCTGAATCCAACCGGCTGGCGCGAACAGTCAGGTCTGCATGACCACGGTGATCCTCGGCCAGTGGTTGCTATATGCCGCCGACGCCCCGCCCGAGCGCAAGTGGGGCGTCGCCGTAGACGTCGATCGGGTTACGGCGATCGGTCCGCACGCCGATCTGCTTGCGCGCTTCCCCGCCGCCGAGGTCGTCGATGCGACGGGCGGCGTCATCGCACCCGGCTTTGTCAACGCGCATCAGCACCTGTATGGCGTGCTCTCGCACGGCATTCCGCTCGATCGTGCGCCTCAAGACTTCTGGGCCTTCCTTGAAGAATTCTGGTGGCCGAGGCTGGAGGATGCGCTCGACCATGATCTGATCCGCGCTGCCGTTGACATGGCCTGCCTGGAGATGGTGCGCTGCGGCGTGACCACTTTCTACGACGTACTCGAAGCGCCGCTGGCATTGCCCGGCTGCTTGCAGGCCGAGGCCGAAGTCGTGCGCCGCTGGGGGTTGCGCGGCGTTTTATCGTTTGAAGCGACGCAGCGCGTGAGCCGGGAGAACGGCGAACTCGGCCTGCACGAGAACGTCGAGTTTATCGAAGCGTGCCGGCAGACGGACGGACTCGTGTCGGGGTTGATGTGCTTTCACACGACCTTCACTTGCAGCGCCGATTTTATCCGCCGCGCCTTCGAGCTGGGCGAGCAGCATGCTGCGCTGGTTCATTTCCATTGTTCCGAAGGCCGGTACGAACCCGAATACACGCTCAAGCATTTCGGCCGGCGCCCGGTGGAGCATTATGCTAAACTAGGCGTCCTCAGTTCCCGCGCGTTCGCTTCGCAGTGCGTGCAGATCGATCAACGCGAAATTGAGCTGCTGGCCCAACACGGTGCGCGGGTCAGCCATATGCCGTTGTCGAATTGCGAAGTCGGCGGCGGGATCGCGCCCGTGCCCGCGCTGTTAGCGGCGGGCGTGCCGGTCAGCCTGGGCACCGATGGCTACGTCAATAACTACTTCGCGCTGATGCGCGGCGCGTTCCTGATCCACAAGGCGCATCTGGAGAACCCGCAGGTGATGCCCGCGCACGTCGTGTGGAAGATGGCGACGCTGAATGGCGTGCACGATTTGAAGCTGGCCGATCGCATCGGGCAGCTACGGCCGGGCTATTCCGCCGATCTCATCCTGATCGACGCCGACACACCGACGCCGTTGAGCGCGGGCAACTTGCTGGATCAGCTGCTGCTCTGGCGCGATCCGGGTAATATTCAGAGTGTGATGTGCGCGGGCCGCTGGCTGATGCGCGATCGCGAAGTGATCGGCGTGGACGAGGCAAGGATTCGGGCGCGGTGCCGCGAAGCGGCGGAGCGGTTGTGGAAGATTTGAACCGCGGAGATGCGGAGAGCGCAGAGGGTTAAAAAACTCAGCGGCCTCTGCGCCTTTGCGGTGAATTCACCGCAGGGGGATGTATGCAAATCCACCTTCACATCAACGGCGAGCCGCGCAGCCTGGACGTCCGGCCCGGCGAGTTGCTGCTGCACGCGCTGCGCCGCGCGGGTTATCACGGCGTCAAGCATGGCTGCGAGACGGGCGAATGCGGCGCGTGCGCGGTGTTGATTTCTGTACCATCGGCATCGGGAGGGTCGGCATCGGGAGGGTCGGCATCGGGAGATGCCTCCTACACAGATGCCTCCTACAGGTTGGTCAACACCTGCGTGATGTTGGCGGCGCAGGCCGATGGCTGCGCGATCGTGACGATCGAAGGCGTGTCACCCGATCGGCCCGGCCAGCGCGGGACGCTCGATCCGATCCAGCAGGCGTTCGTCGAGACCGGCGCGATCCAGTGCGGCTACTGCACACCGGCGCAAGTGCTAGCCGCTAAACAACTGCTCGCTCGGAACCCGCACCCCAGCGAAGCGGAAGTGCGCGATGCGTTGAGCGGCATCCTGTGCCGCTGCACGGGCTACGTCAAACCGGTGCAGGCCGTGCTGCGCGCCGCCGCCGCGTTGCGCGGTGAGCCGCTCGCGCCGGTCGATCACCCGGCGATCACCCCGCCACCCGGATTGTTCGATGCAGGAGGCGGCCTTGTAGGAGGCGACCTTGTAGGAGGCGGCCTTGTAGGAGGCGACCTTGTAGGAGGCGACCTTGTAGGAGGCGACCTTGTAGGAGGCGACTCTAGTCGCCGACCAGAGTCGGCATCGGGAGATGCCTCCTACAGGGATATTGAACCAATCGGGTTCTTCGGCCCGAACCTGGAAACCCGGACGATCGCCCCGCCGCAACTGATCGTTGTCCCGCCTAAAACTGAAACCAGCGTCGTCAACAAGCCCGAAATCAAAGTCGATGCGGCCAAGCTGGTCAAAGGCCGGTCGGCCTTCGTCGACGACATCGATCTGCCCGGTATGCTGTACGCCGCGCTGCTCACCAGCCCGCACGCGCACGCGCGCATCAGGCGCATCGACGCGAGCCGCGCGCGCGCGCTGCCCGGCGTGCATGCCGTGCTCACTTATCAAGACATCCCGCGCGTGGTGTACGCTTCGGGCGGGCAATCGTACCCTAACCCCAAACCCTACGATCAAGTCAGTCTCGATCACAAAGTGCGCCACGTGGGCGATCGCGTGGCCTTCGTCGCCGCCGAGACGCCGGAGATCGCGCAGGAAGCGCTGGAGCTGATCGAAGTCGAATACGAAGTGCTGCCGGCGGTCTTCGATCCGGTTGAAGCCATGCAGCCCGGCGCGCCCATCATCCACGACGAGCCGGATGCGGTTGGAATCCACGACGCGCAGCGCAACATCGTCCATCACCTTCACGCGGCCGATGGCGACCTGGACAAAGAGATGGCCGCAGCCGATCGGATCATCGAGCGGACGTACACCGTGCATCAAGTGCAGCAGGCCAGCATCGAGCCGCACATCTGTATCACGTATTGGGACGAGGACGATCGGCTCGTCGTCCGAACCAGCACGCAGGTTCCGTTTCACGTCCGCCGCATGCTCGCGCCGCTGATCGGCCTGCCCGTATCGCGCATCCGCGTGATCAAGCCGCGCATCGGCGGCGGGTTCGGCGGCAAGCAGGAGATGCTGATCGAAGACATTTGCGCGCACCTCACCCTGGCGACGGGCCGCCCGGTGCGGCTCGAATACACGCGCGCACAGGAATTTACCTCGGCCCGATCGCGCCACCCACAGATCATCACTTTCAAGGTCGGCGTGAAGAACGACGGCCGGTTGACGGCGATTGACCTGTACATGATTGGCAACACCGGCGCGTACGGCACGCACGGCTTGACGGTGCAGATGGTCAGCGGCTTTCGCGGCCTCTCGACCTACAAGGCCCCGGCCCTGCGCTTCAATTGCGACGTTGCCTACACCAACATCCCCACGCCCGGCGCGTATCGCGGCTACGGCGCGCCGCAAGCCGAGTTCGCGCTGGAAAGCGTGATGGAAGAGGTCGCCGAAGAGATCGGGATGGACGTGGTCGAGTTCAAGCGCTTGAACTGGATCAAGCTCGGCGATCCGATCGTGATGGCGCGGGCGATGGGCGAAGGCCGCGAGGGCTTCGAGCAGGTCGTCACGTCGAGCGGGTTGGAGGAGTGCGTGCAGCAAGGCGCGGCGGCGATCGGTTGGGAGCGGCGCGCGATCGGAGACACTTATCGCATCGATCCGCAGCGCCCGCACATCCGGCGCGGGTTGGGCATGGCCGTGGCGATGCACGGCACGGCGATCGCCGGGCTGGACATGGGCGCGGCCAGTCTCAAGCTGAACGACGACGGCTCGTTCAACCTGCAAGTCGGCGCAACCGACATCGGCACCGGCGCCGATACGGTGCTGGCGCAAATCGCCGCCGAGACGCTCGGCGTGCCGCTGAAGGACATCCTCATCTATTCATCCGACACCGACTTCACGCCGTTCGACACCGGCGCGTACGCCAGCAGCACCACGTACATCTCCGGCGGCGCGGTGTTGAAGGCGGCCGAGGACTGCGCGCGGCAGATCATCGATCACGCGGCGAAGTACATGTTGAAGGGCGCGGACCCGGATCGGATATGGTTGAAGGACAAGCGCGTGTGGGCCGCTACGCGCGACGGGCGCACTCAATCTGTGTCGCTTGAAGAGGTTGCATTGCACTCGATCCATCAAGAAGATCAGAAACAGATTCAGGCGGTCGCCTCACACATGTCGCTGGCGTCGCCGCCGCCGTTCGCCGCGCAGTACGCCGAGGTCGAGGTGGATACGGAAACCGGGCAGGTCGAGGTGAAACAGCTGATCATGGCCGTCGACTGCGGCGTGGCGATCAACCCGGTCACCTCGGCCGGCCAGATCGAAGGCGGCATGACGCAGGCGCTGGGGTATGCGCACTGCGAGGCGATGGTCTACGACGACCAAGGCGTATCGCAAGCGACCGACTTCACGCGCTACAAGATTTATCAGGCGCACGAGATGCCGGAGCTCGGCGTGATCTTGGTGCAGACGCACGAACCGAACGGCCCGTATGGCGCGAAGGCCGTGGCCGAAATCCCGAAGGACGGTGTGGCCCCGGCCGTGGCGAGCGCGATTTACCACGCGACGGGCGTGCGCCTGCGCGATCTGCCCTTTGTGCCTGAGAGGGTCTGGAAAGCGCTGCGCAAGTGAAGCGTGAAACGTGAAGCGTGATCACGTGTCACGTTTCACGTGATTGAAGAGGAGCGCAGTACGGTGTCTATCCCCCGCGTCGCGCTGTACCTGCAAGACAAGCATCCCATCGCCTACGAGCTGGAGATGGCGCGGTATGCCGAGGCGCGCGGCTTCGAGGCGATCTGGCAGGCCGATACGCGGCTGGCGCGCGATTGCGTGGTGCTGATGTCGGCCTTCCTGGCGACGACGAAAACGCTGAAGATCGGCTCCGGCATCCTGCCGATCTGGACGCGCAACCCGGCGGTGATCGCGGCGACATGGTCGACGATGTATGAAATGGCGCCGGGCCGCGTGCTGTTGGGCCTGGGAGCGTGGTGGGAACCGATCGCGTCGCGCGTCGGGGTGAAACGCGAGCGGCCGCTCCAGGCGATGCGCGAGCACGTCGAAGCGATCCGCCGGCTGTTCACGATGGAAGAAGTGACGTATCACGGCGAGTTCGTCCACCTCGATCGGGTGAAACTCGACGTGGTGTTCGGCGATACCGCGCCGCGCCGCATCCCGATCTACATCGGCGCGACGGGCGATAAGATGTTGGAGCTGGCGGGCGAAATATGCGATGGCGTCGTGCTGAACTACGTCGTGTCGGTTGGGTACATCCAGCAGGCGATCGAACACGTGCGCCTCGGTGCGGAACGGGCGGGCAAAAAACTATCCGAAGTCGATTTGCCCGAACTGATCGTCTGTTGTCTCTCCGACACCGATCCGGCAGCGGCGCTGGCAGAAGGCAAGCAGCTCGTCGCGTACTACCTGGCGACCGAGCCACACATCATGAAAGCCAGCGGCGTGAGCGAAGAGCTGCTGCAGCGGGTGCAGTCGATCATGAGCTGGCCGGCGACCGACGAAGAATACGCGCAGGCATCCCGGCTGATTCCCGATGCCGTGGTTCGAGACTTGATGGCCGTCGGCACGACCGAGGAGTGCGTCGCCAAAGTGCAGGAGTACGTCGAGGCGGGCGTGACGTGCCCGATTTTGTATCCAATGATGGATGACATCCGGCCGGTGATCGATGCGTTTGCGGTGAAGGGATGAGGGATGAAGTGAGGCTTGTCGCGCTGGCTGGCGGCGTCGGCGGCGCGAAGTTTGCCGACGGATTGGCGCGAGTCATTGATCCACGAAGGCGCACGAATTTACACGAAGTTATTCGTGAAGAGTCGTGGAAATTCGTGGATCACTCCCTAACCGTCGTCGTCAACATCGGCGATGACTTCGATCATCTGGGCCTGCGCATCTGCCCCGATCTCGATACGGTGGTGTACACGCTCGCGGGCATCGCCAATCCCGAAACCGGCTGGGGTATTGCGGGTGAGACGTGGGGCGCGCTGGAGATGCTCGACCGCTACGGCGGCGAGACCTGGTTTCGATTGGGCGATCGCGACCTGGGGCTGCACTTATTTCGCACCGAGGCGCTGCGGCAGGGCAGGCGCTTGACCGACGTCATGACCAGCGTGTGTGAGCGTTTGGGCGTGAGCGCGCGCGTATTGCCTGCTACCGATTCTCCAGTCCCGACGATCGTCGAGACCGATCAGGGCATGCTGGCATTTCAAGAATACTTTGTCCACCGGCACTGCGAACCGGCGGTGCACCGTATCCGCTTCGAGGGCATCGAGTCGGCCCAACCAACCGCCGAGGTGCTCGCCGCGCTTGAAGCGGCCGACCTGGTTGTAGTATGTCCATCGAATCCCTTCGTCAGCATCGATCCGATTTTGGCGCTGGGGAATGTGCGCGAACGGTTGAAAAGCAAGCTTGTCGCTGCGGTGTCGCCCATCATCGGCGGGCAGGCGGTCAAAGGCCCGGCGGCCAAGATGCTGCGCGAGTTGGGCTACGCGTCGTCGGCGTTGAGTGTGGCGCGGCATTACGCGGATTTTCTGGATATGTTCGTCATCGATACGGTGGATAAGGATCAGAGATTGGAGATCGAGAGATTAGGAATGCGGGTACTGGTGACCGATACGCTGATGAAGTCGGTGGCGGATAGGGGAAGGCTGGCCGAGGAAGTGTTGGACTTCGCACTCGAAAGGATGAGGGATGAAGGATGATGAGAAACATCACCGAATATCATCGACCGAAACAACTTGACGAAGCGCTGGCGCTCCTCACCCGATCCGATGTCGCCACCGTCCCGCTTGGCGGCGGCACGCAGCTGGTTGCGGAAGCCCGGCGCGAGGTACAGGCCGTCGTCGATCTGCGCGAGCTGGGCCTGAGCTACGTCCGACGTGAGGATGATGTGCTGCACATCGGCGCGACGACGACGCTGCAAGCCTTGATCGATTCGGCGGAATCGGCGCAAGCCTGGGGTGGAGAGCTGGCGCGCGTACTGACGTACACCGCTGCGCGCAACCTGCGCGAACAGGGCACGCTCGCCGGGACGCTGATGGCTGCGGAGAACAACAATCCGCTGGCGGTGCTGCTGTTGGCGCTGGATGTGTCGATAACCATCGTTAGTCGGCATCAGGAGATGCCTCCTACAGTGTTACTTGTTGATTTCCTTCCGCAGCGCCAATCACTACTCCACCAATCACTAATCACTGAAATAACTATCCCCCTGCCCCAACCTAGTGAGGCCGTTGCCTTCGAGAAGGTTGGCCGCACGCCAGCCGATCTGCCGATCGTGTGCGCGGCAGTCCGGGCGCGCTTCGAGGCTGGGATCGCGCGCGAAGTGCGGGTCGGGTTGGGCGGAGTCGCGGCCCAGCCGATACGCGCCATAGCGGTCGAGCAAACACTGGAGGGTCGAGCGCCTGATCGGTCTGCGATCGAGACAGCGCTCGAAAGCCTGAGTCCGCTGGCCGATTTTCTGGGCAGCGCGGAATATCGACGCGAGATGGCCGCCGTATTGATCTGGCGCGCGATCGAGCAGCTGCGGTAACCATCGGGATATTTCCTTGTCACCCCACACCCCTACCCTGCTCGGCCCCGGCGAACGTTGGGCGATCCTCGCCGCGTTGTGCTATGCGGCAACCAATCTATTTCTGCGCGCGGTCGCCGTCACCGCCGACCCGATCATTGCCGCAATCTTAAGGCTGGCGCCGGTAACCCTGTTGGCCTGGAGCCTGACCTTCTGGACTCGTCTCGACACTCAGTTGAATCCGCGCGGGCGGGGCTTCGCCGGCTGGCGCATATTACGGCTTCTCCTGCTATCAGGCGCGGCCAGCTACTTTATTGGCAATAACGCTTATCAGTTGGCGCTGCGCTTTGGCGGCATCAACGTGACGGTTCCCGTGGCGCAAAGCGCCTCGCTGTGGGGCGGCATCGTCTTGGGGTCGATCTTTTTGCAGGAGCACTTCAAACGCGACGTGGTGTGGGGCGGTTCGGCGGTCGCCATCGGGCTGTTGTTGCTGACGTTGGGCCAGGGCGGGCAGGTCTTGGCAGAATGGTATCTAGCGATCCCCTTGGCCGCGACGGCCGGGCTGGGTTATGCGCTAGCGAACTTGCTCATGCGCACCGGCTTCCGGCGCGGCATGGCGCAGTTTCCCGCTTTGGCCGTCAATGCGACCGGCGGCATGCTGCTCCTGTTGATCACCGTTGTGTTGCGCGATGGCCTGAATTTCCTGGCCGCAACGCCGACGCCCGTCGTCTTCTCACTCCTGGCTGCCGGCGTGTTCAACGCCGGCGCGCTGTTCAGCCTCAGCCGCGCGCTCACACTGACCACTTCGGCGCGCGTGAACTCGATCAACACCGGGACGATTGCCATCTCGGCGCTGCTGGCCGCGCTGCTTTTCCACGAGCCGCTGACGCTGGCGACGGCCGCCGGCATCGCCTTGATCATCGGCGGCATTCTCTTCGTGCAGCGCTACCTGGCGCCGGCTCAACCTCGGCCGGTACCGTCAACTCCGCGCATGTTATATTTGAACACGTGAGGCGACGATGACCAAAAGTTACCACAACCGGTTGCTGCGAGTGAATCTGACCACCGGCGCGACTCGAATCGACGCCCTGCCCGACGACCTCTATCGCCAACATTTGGGCGGGCGCGGCTTCATCGGCTACTTCCTGCTGCGCGAGGTCCCGCCCGATGCCGATCCGCTCGGCCCCGACAACAAGTTGATCTTCGCCGCCGGCGTGCTCACCGGGCTGCCGGTTGCAGGCGCCGGGCGACACAGCGTCGGCGCGCTTTCGCCGCTCACCGGCCTGTTCGGCGAAGCAGAGTCGGGGGGCGACTGGGGCGCGGAACTGAAGCGCGCAGGGTTCGATGCGATCATTGTCGAAGGGAGAGCAGCAAAGCCGGTTTACCTGTGGATTAGAGATCAGAGAGTAGAGATTAGGGCAGCAGAGCACCTGTGGGGTTTGACTACCGGCGAGGCCGAGCCGCGCCTCCTCGAAGCGCTCGACGACAATCGGATCAAGGTGAGCGCCATCGGCCCGGCGGGCGAGCGCCAGGTTCCGTATGCCTGCATCATCAACGAGTTGCACGACGCCGCCGGGCGCACCGGCATGGGCGCGGCG
Source organism: Anaerolineae bacterium (assembly GCA_035292585.1). GTDB lineage: Bacteria > Chloroflexota > Anaerolineae > Fen-1058 > Fen-1058 > DASSFZ01. The sequence continues at coordinate 65,909 of DATDPU010000160.1, forward strand.
ATGGGATCGAAAAACTTGAAGGCCATCGCCGTGCGGGGCACGGGCAAAGTTGAAAGCGCGCAGCGCGACCTCATCGCCGAGTTCGCACGCGCGTTCAGCAAGACCGCCGCCGAAGACGATCTCTTCGTGCACCATCGGAAGTATGGGACGGCCGGCGGCGTGCCCGATAAAGTGACGCTGGGCGCGCTGCCCACGCGCAACTACCAAACCGGCGTGTTGCCCAGCGGCGAAGGCATCGGCGGGCAATGGCTGGCCGAGACGATCCTGGTCGATGCGACGAGCTGCTTTGCGTGCGTGGTGAAGTGCAAGCGGCACGTCGAGGACACAGCCGGCCCTTACCCGATCGAGCGCCGCTTCGGCGGGCCGGAGTACGAATCGGTCGGCGCGCTCGGTTCGATGTGCGGCGTGAGCGATGGCCGCGCCGTGAGCTACGCCAATCAACTGTGCAACATGTACGGCATGGATACGATCTCGACCGGCGTGACCATCGCCTTTGCAATGGAGTGTTTCGAGCGCGGCATCCTGACGCCCAACGACACCGGCGGCTTGATGCTGCGTTTCGGCGACGCCGATACACTGGTAAAGGCCGTCGAGCTGATCGGCACGGGCGCAGGGTTCGGCGCGCAGCTGGGGCTGGGCGCGGCGCGCCTGGCCGAGCAGCTGGGGCCGGCGACCCAAGACTTAGCCCTGGTCGTCAAGCGACAGGAAGTGCCCTTGCACGATCCGCGCCAGATGGGCTTCATGGCGCTCAACTACGCCGTCAGCCCGACCGGCGCCGATCATACCGGGGCGCACAACCCTGAGAAGAGTCTGTACAACTCGGCGCTGATCTGCGGCTGGCCGATTCATTACACGCTGGACGAAACCGCTGCATTGGTGCGTGCGGCTACCGGTTGGCAGGTGGGCGCGGAGGATATGCTGGAAATTGGCGAGCGCAATTTGCAGCTGGCGCATGCGCTCAACTTGCGCCGGGGCCAGCGCGCCGCCGACGATGCCCTGCCCGCCCGATTCTCCGATCCGCTGCCCGAAGGCCCGCTGGCGGGCAAAGCCTACAGCCAGGAGCAAATCCGTAGCGACATTCAAACCTACTATGCAGCGCGCGGCTGGGATACCGAAGGTCGCCCGACGGTCGAGCGGCTGCGTTCGTTGGGTTTGAGCTGGGTCGCCTCCCTCTTAGGGCCGGCGATGCTTGCCACTGACATCCATACCGAGCAGCCAGTTAGCGAATAACGGCTCTCCCGGCTTTGGCGGAAAATAGGACACTGATGAACACGGACACCTGCACCCACCTGCGGTGTTTGCAGGTGCGGTGTGAACACCGAAATGCTTAAAATCCGTGTGAGTCAGTGTTCGTCCGTGTCCCACAAATGCTTTTCCCACTGCCGTCTCGGAACTCTGCGTGCAGGCGATTCGCCCCACTCCAGGAATCCACCCCAGAGTTTCAACCCTCCGGGGTGGTTTGCTGATACGCTCACCTCCATCTGCTTAAACGTGCTTTAAAAAGGCCACCTGTCAATCGGCCTACCCCATTTGTGATATTAGACACTAAATATACCGGCACCCTGGACATACTATATCGCGGGAGGTCCGCATGCTCAATGCAATACTCACGGTGCTGGCCGTTGCCTGCGCGCTACAGGCGATACGGGCGAAGCGCTTGTTGATAGCGGCTTTGTGGTTGGCAGGCGTTAGCGCCTTCGTCGCCATCCTGCTCTATCAATTCGGCGCGCGGGAAGTCGCGGTGATCGAGCTCAGCGTCGGGGCCGGGCTGGTCACCGTGCTGTTCGTGTTCGCGATCGGGCTTGCGGGCGAAGAAGCGATGGATGCCCGCGCGCTCATCCCCAAGCCGGTCGCCTGGGCGCTCGTGATCGTCTCAGCGCTGCTTCTTGGCTGGATGACCCGACCCTCGACAGCTGCACCTGCGGCGATGGCAGAACCCTCTTTCACCGATGTAATGTGGCAGGGGCGCGGCCTGGACGTGCTGGTACAAATCGTGCTGGTGTTCGCCGGTGTGCTCGGCGTGCTGGGGTTGCTGGCCGAGGCGCGCGTTTCGGCTATAACAGCGCTCCGCGTCGTGAAGCAACCTGCTACTCAGCCCGCGACCCGATCAGCGAACGGCAACGGTCATTCGCCAGCGCCACAGCCCGTGCCCGACACTCAACCTGAACGTGAAGAGGTGCGCGTATGACGTTATCGCCGCTGGACATTGCGTTGATCGGCGTGCTGGGCCTGCTCGGCGTCGGGTTGTACGGGTTGCTGATCACGCGCAACTTGATCAAAGTCGTCGTCGCGCTGCAAATCCTGGTCAAAGGTGTGTTGCTGGCGCTGGTCGCGGCGGGAAGCGCCAGCGGGCAGGTCAACCTCGGCCAAAGTTTAGCCACGACGGTGATCGTGGCTGATACGATCGTCGCGGTGGTGGGGTTGGCCCTGGCCGTGCAGGTGCGGCGGCGTTTCGGCACGCTGGATGTGAAAGAACTCTCGACGCTGAAAGGATAGCGTGAAGCGCGAAAGTGATGCGTGATCAGTGAAACGTGAAATCACTCGTCACGTAATCACGTCTCCCGTTTCACGAGGAGCGATATGGCAACCTGGTTGATTCCACTCACGATCGGTCTTCCGTGGTTAGGCGCGCTGTGTGTGTGGCTGATCGGCGACCAGAGAGCTCGCGCACAGCACACGTTGGCCGTCCTCTTTTCCGTAGCCGCGGGAGTGGCCGCGCTGGCGCTGCTACCCTCCGCTACCGAGACGATCGCGTTGCGCATCCCGATCGGCGGCGTCTTCGGCGACCTCACCTTCGTCCCCGATGGACTGGGCGTATTCCTCGCTGCTGTCGCAACGGTAGTCGGCAGCCTGGCGGTGATCTTCTCGGTCGACTACATGCGCGGCGAGGCGCAGCTGGGCCGCTACTATGCGCTGGTGTTGTTGTTCATCGGCGCGATGGCCGGGCTGGTGTTGAGCGGCAGCCTGCTGTTCCTATTCATCTTCTGGGAGATCACTGCGTTTTGCTCTTATGCGCTGATCGCATTCCACAATGACGATCCCAAAGCGGTGGCGGGCGGCATCAAGGCGTTGATCATCACGCAGTTCGGCGGCATCGGGCTGCTGGTCGGTGTGCTGATCGCGTACGCGCAACTCGGCAGTTACGACATCGCCAACTTCCTGGCGAATGCGCACGCCTTGCCGCTTGGCGCGCTGACGTGGATCGGATTCGGATTCTTGCTGGGCGCGGCGGCCAAGTCGGCGCAGGTGCCGCTTCACACCTGGTTGCCCGATGCGATGGAAGCGCCCACCCCGGTCAGCGCGCTGATCCACGCCGCGACGATGGTCAATGCCGGCGTCTACCTGCTGGCGCGTTTCTTTCCCGCGTTCGAGGCGGTTCCCGGCTGGACACTGGCGGTGATGATCATCGGCCTGCTGTCGGCGCTGCTGGCTGCGTGCATGGCGCTGGTCGCCAATGACCTCAAGCGCGCGCTCGCCTACTCGACGATCAGCCAGCTGGGCTACATGGTGTACGCCGTCGGCGTCGGCGGCGTATTTGCCAGCCAGTTCCACTTGCTCAGCCATGCGGTGTTCAAAGCGCTGTTGTTCCTTGGCGCGGGCGCGGTGATCCACGCGGTCGGCACGCGCGACATGCGGGAGATGGGCGGGCTGGGCCGGGTGATGCCGTTCACCCGCACCGTCTTCGTGATCGGCGCACTGGCGTTGGCCGGGATACCGATCCTCAACGGCTTCTGGAGCAAAGAACTGGTGTTGGAAGCGGGGCTGGCCGATGGGCCAGGCTGGGCCTACGCCGGCATGCTGCTCGGCGCGGGCCTCACCGCGCTGTACACCTTCCGCATGGTGTGGCTGGTCTTCTTCGGCGCGCGACGCGGCACGCAGCATGTGCATGACGCCGGCGTCGCGATGCGTGCCGCACTCGGCTTGCTCGCGATCGGCGCACTCACCACCTGGCTGCTGGTCGGGCCATTCGGCGAGTTGCTGGCGACTACCCTACCATTCCATGAGCTCCACGTCTTGCGGACGCCGGAAGTCTTGAGCGAAGTTGTCACCGCACCGGCCACCTGGGTCGCGTTGCTCGTCATCGGGGTTGGACTGGCCGCGTGGCAGTGGCGCGATCGATTGGCGGGGCTGACCGAACGCTCGCGCAGGCTCGCGCAATTTGCGGCGGATGGGTTGGGGTTCGAGTGGCTGAATCGGCGTATTGTCGATGCGACGAAGTCGATCGCGACGGCGCTGCGGGCGACACAGACCGGTCAACTCAACTGGAATATCGCAGGCATCGTGGGCGGGCTGCTCGTCGTGCTCGCGCTGTTGGCGTGGAGTGCATAAGACCATGGGCAATGAGCAATTGACACTCATCAATGGTCAGATTCCGGCATTCGTGTGGCTGATCGGGTTGCCGCTGATCGCAGCGCCGCTCATTTATCTGTCCGGGCGATTGCGAGTGGCGAACCTGGCCCGCTGGGTCGGGCTGCTGGCGCTGGCCGCAACGTGGGTCCCTTTCGTGCTGGCCGCGCGTGACTTCAGCCTGAACGGGACGACGACCTTTCTGATCGGCTCGGTCGCGCTGCGCTTCGATGGGTTGAGCCTGTTGCTGGCCGCCGTCGCGCTGGGTCTGGGCACGGTGGTGATGTTCTTCTCGAACCCCTACATGGCGGGCGAGCTAGGCGAAGAGAAATATCACGCGATGCTCGTGGCGCTGATCGGCGTGATGATCGGCCTGGGCTGCGCCGGCGATCTGTTCAACCTGTGGGTGTGGTTCGAGGCAATGGCGGTGTCCTCGTACCTGTTGGTCGCGTTCTATCGCGATCAGCCCGCCTCGTTGGAAGCCGGCGTGAAGTATCTGGTGCAGAGCGCAACTGGATCGGTCCTGGTGCTGCTCGGCATCGCGCTGGTGCTGGCGCAGACCGGGACGCTCGATTTGGAACAGATTCATGCGGCCGCCGGTCAAGCGCACGGGTTGACCCTGCTGGCGGCCGGCGCGCTATTCGTGATCGGCTTCGGCGTGAAGATCGCGCTGGTCCCGATGCACACCTGGCTGCCCGATGCGCACGCGCAAGCGCCGAGCGGGATCAGCGCGATGCTGTCGGGTGTGGTGATCGAAACCGGGCTGATCGCGTTGCTGCGCGCGCTCGCGGCGCTAGCCGGTGTATCGTCCTCCTGGGGCGTGCTGTTGATGGGTTTCGGCGCGCTCAACATGCTGGCCGGCAACCTGCTGGCGTTGCGCCAGACGCAGGTCAAGCGCCTGCTCGCCTTCTCCAGCCTGAGCCACGTGGGTTACATGTTGGTCGGGCTGGGCATCGGCGTGTACGCGGGCGAGCTGGCCGGCGCGCAAGGCGGCGTGTTCCATCTGGTCAATCATGGCCTGATGAAGGGATTGGCGTTTCTCGCGGCAGGCGCATTGCTGTATGTGCTGCGCTACCAGCGCAGTTCAACTGTGGTGGAAACGGATCACGGCCCGTTAACGATCGGCGATCTGGGCGGCGCGGCCCGGCGTTACCCCCTGGCGGCGCTCGCCTTGAGCATCGCCGTGCTGGGATTGGGCGGGCTGCCGCCGCTGGCCGGGTTCATGTCGAAATGGCAAATCTTCGTGGCCGGGTTCGAGACGCAGAACCTCGTCATCGGCTTGCTCGTGGTGTTCGCCGCGCTGAACAGCGTGTTGTCGCTGGCCTACTATGCGCCGCTGGTCAACGCCGTGTACCGGCAGCAACCCTCCGACGCCGTGCAGCACGGTCAGCCGCTCCCCGTGATGATGAGCGTGCCGCTGGTCGTGTTGGGGCTGGCCGTGATCGCGATCGGTATCTGGCCCGGTTTGCTGCAATGGTTGACCGGGCCGGCCGGCGCGGCCGTGTTGACGGCGTTTGGTGGATAAGCTGAATCGGGTTCCACTCATTCCGATCTTTGAGAGGATTGCATGACCGAACTGTTGCTGGCTCCTCCCATCGCGTTCCTGGTTTACCTGGTGCTGGTCACGATTTTGTCTGGCATGGGCCGGGTGTTGGCCGGGCCGACGAAGACGACTGCGCTCAAGACCAGCACTTACGCCAGCGGCGAAGCGCCGCCCGCGCGATCGGCTGCGCCGGGCTATAAGCCTTTCTTCACCATTGCCCTGTTCTTCGCCGTGTTGCACCTGGGCGTGCTGGTGCTGGCCAGCGGCGGACTGACGCCAATGTCCGGCGTGTACCTGGTGGGGATACTATTCGCGCTGCTCGCGCTGATTCTGGGATAAAGGCTGAAGGCGGAGGGATGAATGGCGCTTACACTCGCACAACAGTGGAATAACATCCTGAACTCAATCAAGACCTGGGCGCGCATCAACTCGCCGTGGGCTATCCACTTCAATAGCGGATCGTGCAACGGCTGCGACATCGAGATCCTGGCGACCCTGACCCCGCGCTATGACCTGGAACGTTTCGGCGTCAAGCTGCAAGGCAGCCCCCGGCACGCCGATGTGCTGATCTGCACCGGCCCGGTGACGCGCCAGGCGCGCGATCGGTTGTTGCGCGTGTACGAGCAGATGCCCGAACCGAAATTCGTCGTCGCCGTCGGCTCATGCGCCACATCAGGCGGCGTGTTCCAGGGCTGCTACAACGTGGTCGGCCACATCGACGAAGTGCTCCCGGTGAACGCCTACATCCCCGGCTGCCCGCCCCGCCCCGAGGCGATCATCGACGGCGTGGTGAAGCTGCTGCACAGCCTGAAGCCCTCCCGGCCGGGCATAAAGCAACCAGTCGCTGCGCAACACGCTGCGCCGGCGCTGGCGAGCGCGACAAAGGAGTGACGGCATGAAAGCAGTGTTGATCACGATCGAGGGCGCCATCGGCGACACGCGCGTGCGGCAGCCCCTGGCCGGGAAGCCCAAATATTACGCGCGCGAAGAACTGCTCAAGGATGCGGCCGTGCCGGATAGTGTTCGCTGCCTGCGCGAACTCGCGCATAAGTACAAGATTGTGTACCTGGCAACCCGCCCGGAAGACACGCTTAAGTTCACTCAAGAATGGCTTCAGGCTAAAAACTTCCCGGACGGGCCGGTGTACTTCGCGGTCAATTGCGCCGACCGCCCCGAACTGACTGAGGCGTTGAAAACGAAGTTCGAGTTCGCCGGCGGCATCGGCGCGGCGTGGCGGGACAACGAGCTGCACCTGGAGCTCGGCTGCCCCAGCATCATCCTCAAAGAGTTCGAGGGCAACTGGGACACCGTACGCAAGCAGCTCCTCAGCCAAGAGCACTCTGCGCTCCGGTCGGCGTTGAGCCTGCTGGAGCCGTGGGCCAAGAGCGTGACCACACCGGAGCCACACCGGCTGGACGTGAGGGTGGCCGCGCCCGATTTGATGGCAGCCGTCCAGGCATTGGTCGAGGCGCGCTGGGGTTACCTGACCGCGATCACCGGGTTGGATCATCCGGGTCTGCCGGCTGATGTCGCACAGCAGGCGAGCGGGCAGGAACTTCAAGCCAGAACCGGGCCGAATGCCCGCTCAGGCGCGTTCGAAGCGCTATACCATTTTTGTAACGGTGCGGCCGTAGTGACGCTGCGGGTGAGCCTGCCGCGCGCCTCGGCCTCCGTGCCAAGTGTGTGCAGCCTGATCCCGGCGGCGAGTTTCTTCGAGCGCGAGTTGAGTGAGATGTTCGGCGTGAATGTCGTCGATACGCCTGTGCCCGATCGGCTGTTCCTGCCCGACGATTGGCCGGCGGGTGTTTATCCGCTGCGCAAGGATTTCGTCGTGGCCCATCCGCCCAACGGTCAGGACAACACGTAGTACGCGCTACGCGCTACGCCTTCCGTATTGCGTAGCACGTACAAGGAGTATATGGTGCAGACCAGCGATACCGTTGAGAAATTCATCATCCCGATCGGCCCGCAGCACCCGGCGTTGAAAGAGCCCGGCCATTTCGAGTTCACGGTAGACGGCGAAATCGTCACGGGCGCGTCGGTGCGGCTGGGTTACGTGCATCGCGGCATCGAGAAGGCGACCGAGGATCGCAACTGGGTGCAGAACTTGTATTTGCTCGAACGCATCTGCGGCATTTGCTCGCACATCCATGCCCTGGCCTATGCGCTTGGTGTGGAGCAGCTGGCCGGCGTCACCGTCCCGCCGCGCGCCCAGGCGATTCGCGTGCTGCTGGCGGAGCTGGAGCGCATCCACAGCCACCTGTTGTGGTTGGGCGTGGCCGCGCACGAAGCGGGCTTCGATACGTTATTCATGTACACCTGGCGCGATCGCGAAACGGTGATGGATTTGCTGGAAGGGTTGAGCGGCAACCGGGTCAATTACTCCGCCAACGTATTGGGCGGCGTGAAGTTCGATGTCGAACCCGCGCAAGCCGACGCCATCCGTCGCGGCCTCGACTTCCTCGAAGAGCGCACGCGCCATTACCTGAACGTAGTGACGACCGACGAACTGTTCTTGCGCCGCACCCGCGACGTCGGCGTGATGACGCCAGTGCAGGCCGAGCAATTGGGCGTCGTCGGGCCGACCGCGCGCGCCTCCGGTGTGACCCTCGATCTTCGCGCCGCCGCGCCGTACGCGGCATACCTCGACCACCCGGTACAGGTCGTCACGGATACGGCCGGCGATCTCGCCGCGCGCACGCTCGTGCGGGTCAAAGAAACGCTCGAAAGCTGCCGCCTGGTCCGCTCGCTTCTCGCTGCGCTGCCGCCGGGCGATCTGACCACGCGCATGCCGCGCAAGATCAAAGACGGCGAGACGATCAGCCGGGTCGAAGCGCCGCGCGGCGAACTGTTCTACTTCATCAAAAGCAACGGCAGCGACCAGCCGGAGCGCGTCAAGGTGCGCACCCCCAGCCTGTGCAACTTCACGTCGGTGCTGGCGCTGGCGGTCGGCCACCAACTGGCCGATATGCCGATGATCCTGGCCGGCATCGACCCGTGCTTCTCCTGCAATGATCGCATGGTGCGCGTCCAACGCACGGACAATAGCGAGCGCTGGACCTGGGAACAGTTGCGGCAGTATGGCATCGACTACTATCGAGGAAAGCAAACAGTAGCCGGTGAACAGTAATCAGTTAGCGGCGATAACTGATCACGGCCGAGTGATAACTGCTCACGGTTCACTGAACAAGGCGGCGCAATGGACATCGTTCGAGACCTCTTTGCTCTACTCTTCTTCCCCGCCGGGCTGTTCGTCTTGTTGGCCGGGTTGAGCTACGAATGGGTCGACCGCAAGCTGGTGGCGCAGCTGCAAAACCGGATCGGCCCGCGCTGGTTCCAGCCGATCGCCGACGTGGTCAAGCTGCTGGCGAAAGAAGAGATCATCCCCGCCGACATCGACGCGCGCTTGTTCATCGCCCTGCCGGTCGTGGGGTTGGCCGGCGCGTTGACGGCGGTGTTGTACGTGCCGCTGGTCGGGTTGGCCCCGTCGCACAGTTTCCCCGGCGATTTGATCGTGACGGTGTACCTGCTCAGCCTGTTGACGCTGTGCCTGGGGCTGGCCGGCTCGAACACGAAAGACCGCTTCTCGCTGGTCGGCGCAACGCGCACGTTGACGCAGCTCTTCTCGTACGAAGCGCCGTTCATGCTCGCGCTGCTCGGCCCGGCGCTCGTCGCCGGCAGCTGGCAGATCAGCGCGATCGCGGGGTATGCCCAAAACCACTGGCTGGTGCTGACACAGCCGATGGGCTTCGTCGTCGCGCTGATCGGGTTGATGGGCAAGCTGGAGTTGCCGCCGTTCGACGCGCCGGAAGCGGAAACGGAGATCGTCGCCGGCGCGCTCACCGAGTACAGCGGGCGCGGCTTCGCGCTGTTCCGGCTGGGCAAAGGCGTGGAGCTGGTCGTCGGGTTGACGCTGATCGCCGCCTTTTACTTAGGCGGCGTGGCCGATCCGCTAGCGTTCTTCGCCAAGACATTGGTATTGCTGCTGGTTCTGGCGGGCCTGCAGACGCTGTTCGCGCGGCTGCGCATCGATCAAACGGTCGGCCTGTGGTGGCGTTACGGATCGCTGCTGGCGCTGGCGCAACTGTTGGTCATGGTCATCTTGAAAGGGGTGGCGGCATGAGACTTGGGGCGATGTTGGGCGATACCCTGCGCGCATTGGTGAAGCGCCCGATCACCGAGAAGTATCCTTTCGAGCGCCGCGCCGCGCCGGCGCGCCTGCGCGGCCAGCTGACGTGGAACCCGGAAAAGTGCACCGGCTGCGCGCTGTGCAACAAGGACTGTCCCTCGAACGCGATCGAATTGATCACGCTCGACAAGAAGAACAAGCGCTTCGTGTTGCGCTATCACATCGATCGCTGCACGTTCTGCGCCCAGTGCGTGCAAAACTGCCGCTTCGAGTGCATGGGCATGTCGCACGATCAATGGGAACTGGCGGCGTTGAGTAAAGAACCGTTCACCGTCTATTATGGCCGAGATGAAGACGTCGACGTCGTCCTGGCGAAACTCGCTGGCGACGGCGATCGAAAACCTGCGCCAGCCTGATCGGCCGTCGAGAATCGCCGTCGTCGGCATCGGGCATGAGCTGCGCGGCGACGATGCGGTCGGATTAGTTATCGCACGCTCGTTGTTGGGTCGGCAGTTAAACTGCCGACCCAGCGTGTCCTTGAACTTGTTGGAGCAGCAGTTGAACTGCTGCTCCAACGTGTCACATCCGACAGTGCAACTGCCGGACGAACGAGATTCCGTGTTGGTGATCGCGGCCGGGGCCGCGCCGGAAAACCACACCGGCGTGCTGCGCCGCTTCGCCCCCGACCTGGTGCTGTTGGTCGACGCGGCGCAGCTGGACGAAGCGCCGGGCCGCGTGCGCTGGTTGGCCTGGCAAGAAACGTCGGGGCTGAGCGCCTCGACGCATACACTCCCGCCCCACCTGCTCGCCCAATACCTCACCGGCGAGCTCGGCTGCGAGGTTGCGTTGATCGGCATTCAACCCGGCGACACGACGATCGGCGCGCCGCTCTCGCCGGAGGTGCAGCGGGCAGCAGCTGAAATCGTGGAAACGTTCAGGCACAGCGTGGAGGAATGACTATGCGCTGGGCGCGATCCATAACCGCAGCAACCGCCTGAGGGGGAGAATGGGGCCGGAGCATTCCGGCCGAGTCTCAGGCGCGCGGGCCGTCGGCGCGCTGCTCTATTTCCTGACTCACCTTACGCAAAAGGCCATTTCACCGCTGAGAACGCACACTTGCCCCACGCTGCCGCGTAGCGGCAAGTGCGGGGAGAGCGCGGAGCGGATTTCCTAGCACATCTCTGCGTCCTCCGCGCCCTCTGCGGTAAAATCC